>JAXMHJ010000073.1:0-24877 GCA_046346795.1 Kiritimatiellia bacterium | reverse complement strand
GGCGGAAAGTTCACGCCGCACGGCCTGGAGAAAGAGCGCGGTGTTGAAGAGTTCGCCGGGGGTGGCGAGGTCGATCCCGGCGTAGACCACCCTGCCCCGCTCCTCCCGGGTCGGCTTGGCGGTGCCGATGTCCATGCCGCGGTAGACGAGCATCGAGTCGGCGGAGAGGATGCGGAGGCCGTGGCGTTCGGCCAGTAGCTGGGCGACCGCGGATTTGCCGGAGGCGGTGGGCCCGGCGATGACATAGGCCCGCGGGGTCATCCGGCCTCAAGCCGCCTTGCGGCGGTCGTTCAACGGGTGGTCCTTCATCCAGAACGAGGAGAGGATGTAGAGGAACACCGAGACACAGATGGCGGAATCGGCGACATTGAAGGCGGGCCAGTGCCAGTCCCCGAAATAGACATCCAGGAAATCCACCACGGAGCCGTGCTTCACCCGGTCGATGAGGTTGCCGATGATTCCGCCGAGCAGGAGGCCGAACGCGAAGCGATGGACCCGGGTGTCGCCGATGATGGAGCGGCGGAAGGCCAGCAGGAAGACCAGCATCCCGAATGACAGCAGGGAGAGCAGGTGGGTCTGACCGCCGAAGACCCCCCAGGCCGCCCCCGGATTGCGGATGTAGACGAACTGGAAGAAGCCCGGGATCAGGGAATGCCGCCACATGAGCGAGGCGCCGCTCCAGGAAACGATGCAGACTTTGGTGAGTTGGTCGGCCAGGACGACGAGGGCGCACACCACGAGAGGCGTGAGACCCAGCCGACCGCCTTTGGACTCCGGTTGCATTCCCGGGAATTCAGCCGCCCAGGGACATGGACGGGCCGAACGGGCGGTACTTGGTCTTGCCGCGTTCGATTTCGGACTGGGCGGCGATGCAATACCGGGCGTACGGGATGGCCTTGAGCCGTTCCTTTTCGATCGGCAGACCGGTCATTTCGCACATGCCGTAGGTCTTGTTCTGGACGCGCGCGAGGGCTTCGTCGATCTCGTACAGCAGGTCCTGCTCGCCGCTGGCGAGGTTCAGGGCGAACTCGCGGTCGAAGTTGTCGGTCCCCTGGTCGGCCATGTGGATGCTGTAGTGCGAGAGGTCGCCGGCGGCGTCGCGGGCGGAGCGGTTCAGGTTGTCGCCCACCAGGAAGCTGATTTCATCGACCATGCGGTCGCGGGTGTTCAGGAGCAGCAGCCGGAAGGATTCGAGTTCCTTGGGGGTGAAATGCTTGCTGTTGTCAAGGGAATCGCTGGACGAACGGTTGGTCAGCGCCTTGAGGGCGGCCCGGCCGGTGAGGGCGCCGACCTGCAGGGGCTTGGCGACGGGTTTGGCCGGAGACGGGGGAGGATTCGGCTTGGGGGCGGCACCCTTGACCGCCACCTTGACGGCTGGCACGGGGCGCGGCCTTGGGCGCCTTGGGCTGGGGTTTCGCCTTGGGGGCGGGCGCTTTTGCCTTCGGGCGGGAGATTTGGGTTTCGAGGCGGGAGCCTTGGCCTTCAAAACGGCTGGTTTGGCCGCCGACCTGGACTTGCCGGCGGCTGCCGGCTTGGCCTTTCCGGTTTTAGCCGGCGCGGGCTTGGCCACCGGCTTGGACTTCGGGGCGGGCTTTTTCTTGGGTGCTTGCTTTTTTACAGCCATGTACGTCTCCGTGCCGTTATTTCATTCGGAAGGGGCGCGTAGGTACAAGGAGCATCGGCAAAGTGCAAGGCCAAATGGCCAAAATCGGCACGGAATGACGGGTCCGGATCCTCCGCAAAGCCGGATGTCCGCACCTTTCCGGAGGCTAGTGCGTCGCCGCCGGCTGGGCGGCGGCGTGATCATGATCGTGGTCATGATCGTCCTCCTCGCCGCAGGCACTGTCTTCGGGAATCAACTCCACCACGGTAAACCCGGCGTCTTCAATCATTTGTGCATCCCGGCTGTTGCCCTGCCCGGGAGTCGTCAGGTAGCCCTCGGAGAAGATGCTGTTGGCCGCGTACAGGGCCATGACCTGCATGTCGCGCAGGCAGACTTCGCGTCCGCCGGCGGCGCGGATGTCACGTTCGGGATTCACAAAGCGGAACATGCACAGGGCCCGGAGGCATTCCTGCGGGGACATGCGCGGAAGGTCGCCCAGCGGCGTTCCGGGACGGGGGTCCATGAAGTTCACGGGAATGGATTCGACCTCCAGTTCCCGCAGGGTGAAGGCGAGGTCCAGCCGGTCTTCGAGCGTCTCCCCCATGCCCATGATGCCGCCGCAGCAGGCCTCCATGCCCGCGGCCTTGACGTTCCGGATGGTGTTGACCCGGTCCTCGAAGGTGTGGGTGTTGCAGACCTCGGGGTAGTAGCGGCTGGAGGTCTCCAGATTGTGGTTGAACCGGTCCACCCCGGCCGCCCGGAGCTGTTTCGCCTGTTCAAGGGACAGCAGCCCCAGGGAGGTGCAGACCTTGATATTGATCTCCGCCTTGATGCGGCGCACCGCCTCGCAGACCGTCTCCATCTCCTTGGGGGAGGGGCCGCGGGTCGCCGTGACCATGCAGTACTTGACGGCCTTCTTGGCGTGGGCCCGGCGGGCGCCCTCGACCAGTTCCTCGACCGACTGCATCTTGTAGCGCTCGACCCCCGAATAGGCGCCCATCGCCTGGCTGCAAAACTTGCAGTTCTCGCGGCACATGCCCTTCTTGGCGTTCTGGAGCACATGGATGCGCACCCCGCGCCCGTGGAACTTGCGGCGGATCTGGAACGCCGCGTTCAGCAGGTCGAGCAGTTCGTCGTCCGTGGATGTGAGGATGGCGCGGGCTTCGTCGCGCGAAACCGCCAGCCCGGAAGAACCTTGTCACTCACTGATTGCCACTTCATGATTGCTCCCTGGTCGCCTGGATGTGTTCTGAAGGCGGCTATCCACCTTCAAGCCACCCGAAATGCAATGCAAATCCATCCGGCCGTGACCTTACTGGAATTTCGAAAATCCCCATCCCCCCATCGGAAATCCAGCCGGCCACCTGGGCCCAGTTCGCAAGGAACTGGACCTCCGGCGGGCCGGCGGCCTCCCGGCGCCGGGAAGACCTGCTCCGCCCCGGCCCCGAAGGCTGGCGCGACGACGACGGGCGGCCCTTCCTCAACTTCTCCACCAACGACTACCTCCGGGCTGTCCCGGCATCCCGAAATCATGGCCGCCGCCTCCGGGCCGCCCTGGAATACGGCGTGCCGGCGCCTCCCGACTGGTCCCGGGCACCCGGCCGGTCCATGTCGAGGATGCGGAGCAGGCGGTCGCCCGGCTCAAGGGGCTATCCCGCCGCGCGGGTCTTCGAGCAGCGGCATGATGGTCGCCACCGGGTCATTCCCGCCCTCTTCGACGGCTCCTGCGAGGTTTTCGCCGACCGCCTGTCCCACGCCTGCCTGCTAGATGGCTGCCTGCTCTCGGGCGCGCGCCTGCGCCGCTTCCACCACAACGACGCCGAACACCTCGGGCAACTCCTCGCCAACGCCGGGCCGGACTCGCGCAAACTGGTCGTCACCAGCGAATCCGTCTTCAGCATGGACAGCGACATCGCGCCGCTTTGCGGACATCGCCTCCGTGACCGCCGCCGCCGGGGCCGATCTCATGGTGGACGAAGCCCACGCCACGGGAGTCTGGGGTCCCGTCGGGGCCGGGTTCGTCTCCGGGCTCGGCCTGCAGGCGCGGGTCTCCCTCTCGATGGGGACGTTCAGCAAGGCCCTCGGTTCACAAGGGATTCATCTGCTGCAGCAGGCTGTACGCCGACCTGGTTCATCCACGCCGCGCGCACCTGCATCTTCACCACCGCCCCGGCCCCCGCCGTCGCCGGTGCGTCGCTGGCGGCGGTCCGGTTGCTTCAGCGTGGACCCGGACTGGGGCGGGCGGTCGGCAAAGCCGACCCGGCGCGGCTGCGACTCACCGAACTGGGTTTCCACATCCAGGCCTCCGCACCCAGATCATTCCGGTCCATGTCGGCGACAATGAGAAGCGGCCCTGCGCATCGCCCGGTCTCTCCGGTCCGCGGCATCCCTCGCCCCCGCCATCCGGCCGCCGACCGTGCCCGGGCACCGCTCCGCCTCGGCGTCTGCCTCGACCACTCGCAGGAAGTCCTCGACCGCCTCGTCACCGCCCTCTGTTCCGCCTTCGCGGAATGCGGGGTGGAGCGATGACCCCAGTCGTCCTCGTTTCCGGGTGGGGCTTCACCCCGCGCATCCTGCAACCGCTCGCGGGCGTTGCAGCCATGGCCGGTCGTCCCCACCAGCGCGACGCCTGATCCAGCAGGCGGCCGCGGGCGGCACCTCTCCGCACGACGGGCGGGACTCGTCCGCCAGCAGGGCCAACCGGTGGTCCTGGTCGCCTGGTCGCAGGGGGCGATGTTCGCCCTGCAGGCCCTGCCCGCGTGCAGGAGCGGCATCCGGCATCTCCATCTGCTCGTCCTCGCTCCGGTTTCTGCAGGACGGGGACTACACCACCGAGCTGTGACGCCGGACGAACTCGCGGGGCTCAAGCGCGCGGTGGTGCGGCGGCCGACAAGTGGCCCTCACCCTCTTTGCCCGGAAGGCGGCGGCGCCCGGCGACGCCTGGCTGCCCACTCCCCTGCCCTCGAAGTGGATCGAGAACGATCCGTCCGCCCTGAGCGCCGGACTCGACCTGCTGCGCGACACGGATCTGCGCGCGATGGATCCCTGCGGTGTTCCCGCGACCATCCTGCACGGCAAGGATGACGGCATCATGCCGGTCAACGCCGCGCGGCTCGTCGCCGCGCGTCTGCCCGGATCCACGCTGACCCGCATTCCCGGCCTCGGCCATCTCACGCCCCTCTATGCGCCGCAGATCCAGGCCGGCATGATCCGCGACGCCCTGCGGGGCTGACCGGATTCCTCCGCCCGTCCCATCCTGATCATCCCTCCCCTTCCCTCCGTGCTCCCCGTGCCTGTGAGAGATTGGGTTCTCCTGCCAGCGGGCATCGGGGTCATAAACATGTTGAAAACCCCGGCCCGTGACCTAGGGAGCCTTCCCCATGAAAACCCAGGTGGCATTCTTCTTTGGCGGCAGGTCGGTGGAGCACGAGGTGTCGGTCATCAGCGCCCAGCAGGCGATGGCGGCGCTGGACCGCGGGAAATACGACCCCGTGCCGGTGTACATCAGCAAGGCGGGCACGCTGCACACGGGTCCCGAGCTGCTTGACATCAAGAACTTCAGGGACCTCCCCGCCCTGCTCAAGCGGGCGCGGCAGGTGACCATTCCGCTGGTGCCCGGCGACCATCGGCTGCTGCCGCATCCGGCGAAGTTCCTGGCGAAGCAGGACGGCCCGCGGATGGATGTGGCGATTCCGGTGACGCACGGGACCTTTGGCGAGGACGGCTGCCTGCAGGGGGTGTTCGAGATGATCGGACTGCCGTATGCCGGCTGCGATGTCGCGGCCTCGGCGATGGGCATGGACAAGCTGGCGGCGAAGCGGATCTGGTCCTCGTGCGGGCTTCCGGTGGTGGAATGGGTCTACTTCGAATCGCGCCGCTGGCACGCCGCGCGGGAGGAGGTCGCGGCCGAGGTGGAATCGCGGCTGGGCTATCCCGTGGTCATCAAGCCCGCGCAACTGGGGTCGAGCGTGGGGTTGAACACCGCGCGCGACCGCGGGGAGTTGGAGCGCGGGATCGAGGCCTGCGGGCAGTTCACCCAGCGCATCCTGGTGGAGCGCATGATCCAGCCGCTGCGGGAGATCAACTGCTCGGTCCTGGGCGACGCCGACGGCGCGCAGCCCTCCCCTTGCGAGGAGCCGGTCCGGACGAAGGACGTGTTGAGTTTTGCCGACAAGTACCAGACCGGGGGCAAGTCCAAGGGCATGACGAGCACCAAGCGCGAGCTGCCGGCGCGGATCCCCGACGAGCTCACGCGCAAGGTGCAGTCCCATGCCGTGCAGGCGTTCCAGGCGTTGCGGTGCGCCGGGGTGGCCCGGATTGATTTCCTCTATCATGAGGATTCGGGCGGCCTCTGGGTCAACGAGATCAACACCATTCCCGGGTCCCTGTCCTTCTATTTGTGGCAGGCCGGTGGAATCGGGTTCCCCGAACTGCTCGAGCGGCTCATTCAGCTCGCCTTCAAGCGCCACCGCGACCAGCAGAAGGTGAGCTTCAGTTACGACACCAACCTGCTGGCCGGGTTCAGCGCCGGGGCGAAGGGCAAGGCGTGAGGCTCACCCGGCGGGTTCGTCCCATCCCTTCTCCTTTCGGAAATGACGATGCCCCCGGCCGCCCCATTTTCCCCTCCGATCAAGATTGACCTTTCCCGGGAGTAGACATAAGCACCCCCTTCTGATTTCAGGCTGGCTCTTTCGGAAACGGGAGTGGGCGCAAGCTCACTCCTTTTCTGTCAGTGCCGTGCCCTGTTTTACACCTGAAGACGAAGGACGGCGACATGAACAACGAACTGCAAGCGGTCATTGAGTACATGGAACGCGAGCGCGGACTTGAGCGGGAAACCGTGATCGAGGCCATCGAATCGGCCCTGCTGAGCGCCGCCAAGCGCAGCCTGGGCCCCACCCGCGAACTGCGCGTGAACATCAACCGCAAGACCTACAACATCAAGGTCCTCGCCTCCCTGACCGTGGTCGAGCGCAAGCGCAGCTCGCTGGAAATCTCGCTGACCGACGCCTTGAAGGCCCATCCCGAGGCGAAGCTGGGCGATCTGGTCGAGGCGGAGATCACCCCCGAGAACTTCGGCCGCATCGCGGCGCAGACGGCCAAGCAGGCCATCATGCACAAGATCAAGCAGGCCGAGAAGGACAAGGTGTACGCCGAGTACAAGGACCGCGTCGGCGACATCATCAACTGCACCGTGCGCCGGTTCGAGCGCAGTGACGTGGTGCTCGACCTGGGCCGCGGCGAGGGCATCATGCCGTCGCGCGAGCGCGTCCCGACCGAGGAGTACCAGGCGGGCGACCGCATCCGCGCCTACCTGCTGAGCGTGCAGAACCTGGCCAACGGCCCCGAGGTCATCCTGTCGCGCAACAGCCCCGAGTTCGTCCGCCGGCTGTTCGAGATCGAGGTTTCCGAGATCGCCGACGGCACCGTCCAGATCAAGGGCATCGCCCGCGAATCCGGTTTCCGCAGCAAGGTGGCGGTGTTCTCCGCCGACCAGAAGGTGGACCCGGTCGGCGCCTGCGTCGGCATGCGCGGCATCCGGGTGAAGAACATCGTGCGCGAACTCAACGGCGAGAAGGTCGACATCATCCCCTTCAGCACCGACATCAAGACCTACGTCACCAACGCCCTCTCCCCGGCCAAGCTGGCCGCCCTGGAGGTGGACGAGGCCGCCCGCTCGGTGCGCGTGGCGGTGGACGAGGACCAGCTCTCGCTGGCGATCGGCAAGAAAGGCCAGAACGCCCGCCTGACCGCCAAGCTGACCGGCTGGAAGGTCGACATCCGCCGCAACGCGCCGGAAGTGAGCTTCGAGGACAAGGTGGTGCACGCGGTGGCCGAGCTGGCCGGGGTTCCCGGCATCGGCGAGACCTACGCGGAACGCCTGGTGCGCAACGGATTTTTGGGTCTTGAAGGCATTCTTGCCGCCGAGACCGGTGACCTCGTCGAAGCTGTCGAGGACCTGACCAATGAAGAGGCCAAGGCCATCAAGCTGGCGGCTGAACAGCACTTTGAAAAATCGCAAGGCAGACTGGAATAACCCAACATGATGCGCATTTTCGAGCTCGCCAAGGAGCTCAACCTTTCCAACAAGGAGTTGGTCACGGCGGTCGAGCGGCTCGGGGTTCACGTCAAGAACCACATGGGCAGCCTCACCGACGACCAGGTCGCGCGGGTCCGCAAGATCCTCCATCGCGCCCCCGTTGAACCGGAGACCGCCCCGGCGGCCCCGGTCGAGCCCGCTCCCGCGCCGGCCACGGGCGTGACCGACGACCCCCATGCCGAGCCGCCGGCCGCGGATCCGTCCGCGCCCGTGCTGCTGAAGGGGCCGATCATGGTCCGCGATTTCGCGAACCTGCTCGGCGTCAAGCCGAACAAGCTCATCGGCGAGCTGATGAAGATGAACGTCTTCGCCTCGATCAACGCGATGATCGAGTTCCGCGTCGCCCAGATGGTCGGGGACAAGCTGGGCCGCAAGGTCGATCTGGACCTGCCCAAGAAGGCCGAGCCCGCCCCCGCGCCGGAACCGGTCCACGCTCCGGCGGGGAACGCCGACGGCCAGGAAGTTTCCTCCTCCCCCGCCGAGGAGCCCGCCCCCGCCGCGCCGAAGAAGAAGAAGGTCAAGAACCGCGCCGGCGAAGAGGTCCAGGCCGCCCCCGAACTCACCCCGGAGGAGCGCATCCGCCTCCGCCCGCCGGTGGTCACCGTCATGGGACATGTCGACCACGGCAAGACCTCCCTGCTCGACAACATCCGCAAGGCGCGCGTCGCCGCGGGCGAAGCCGGGGGCATCACGCAGCACATCGGCGCGTACGTCGTCCAGCACAACGGCCACTCCATCACCTTCATCGACACGCCCGGCCACGAGGCCTTCACCAAGATGCGCGCCCGCGGCGCCAGCCTCACCGACATCATCATCCTGGTGGTGGCCGCCGACCAGGGCATGCAGCCGCAGACCAAGGAGGCCATCCGCCTCGCCCGCGCCGCCAACGTGCCGATCATCGTCGCCATCAACAAGATCGACCTGCCCAACGCCAACGTCGACCGCATCAAGCAGCAGCTCCAGGGCGACGGGCTCCTGCCCGAGGACTGGGGCGGCGATACCATCTGCGTCCCCGTCAGCGCCGCCACCGGCAAGGGCGTCAACGACCTGCTCGACTACATCAACCTGCAGTCCGAGGTGCTCGAGCTGAAGACCGACCCCAAGGCCCCGACCAGCGCCTATGTCATCGAGGCGCAGTTGGAACCCGGCATGGGCCCCACCGCCTCCGTGCTGGTCAAGAACGGCACCCTCATGCAGGGCGACGCCTTCCTGGTCGGCCCCTACTGGGGCAAGGTCAAGGGCATGATCAACGACCGCGGCGAACGGGTGAAGGAGGCCACGGCCTCGACCCCCGTGAAGCTCGTCGGCCTTTCCGAGGTCCCCGAAGCCGGTTCCGAGCTGGTCGTCGCCAGGAACGAGAAGACCGCCAAGGCGGAATCCGAGCGCCTGCTCGCCGACCGCCGCCTGGAGAGCCTCAAGGGCGGCGTGGCCACGCGCAAGCTCACCCTCGAGGACCTCTTCACCAAGCCGGTCAGCGAACGGCTGGAGTTCCCCATCCTGCTCAAGTGCGACGTGCAGGGCAGCATGGAGGCCATCGTGCAGATGCTCTCCGCCATCCCCGCCCAGAAGATCTCCATCAAGTACATCGCCACCGCCATCGGCCCGGTCTCCGACAACGACGTCCAGCTCGCCCAGGCCTCCGGCGCCAAGATCTTCGCCTTCAACGTCTCCACCGTGGCCTCCGCCGCCAAGCTGGCCAAGCAGAACGGCGTGGAAATCCGCGAATACCGGATCATCTACGAGATGCAGGACGACACCAGGGCGATGATGACCGCGCTGCTCCCGCCCATCCTGCGCGTCAAGATCACCGGCCACGCCGAGGTCCGCGCGCTGTTCAAGCTCAACAAGCAGGGCAACATCGCCGGCTGCATGGTCACCGACGGCAAGATCTACTCCCGGTCGAAGGTGAAGGTCATGCGCAAGAAGGACGTGCTCTTCGAGGGCGCCATGGGTTCGCTCCGGCGATTCCAGAACGACGCCTCCGAGGTCCGCGACGGCCAGGAGTGCGGGATCCGCGTGGACGGCTACTGGGACTTCGAACCCGGCGACATCATCGAGGCCTTCGAGGTCGAGAGCATCCCGCAGGAACTGGGCTGATCCAGCCCGGCGGAGTCCGGCCCCATGTCCCACCGCATCGAGAGAGTCAACGAGCTGATCCAGCGCGAGGTCGCGACGGCCCTGTTCCGCATCATTCCGTCCAGCGAGTTCGACCCGGCCACCGTCACCATCACCCGGGTCGTCACCAGCCCGGACCTCCACACCGCGCGCATTCACGTTTCGGTGCTGGGCGACGAGTTCGCCGCCCAGCGCTCCATGTCGGCCCTGTTCCGCCACCGCCGCGAAATCCAGGCCCATGTCGGCAGGGCCGTCGTCATGAAGTTCACCCCCCGCATCGAGTTCGTCCAGGACACCTCCATCGAAAAGGGCAACCGCGTCCTCGAGATCCTGGATCGGATCGAGCATCCCCGCGCCACCGGGACGCCCCCGCCCGCCCGCGATGAACAGCCCTGATCCCGCCCCTCCCCCTCCGGGCCGGCCGGACGGGCTTCTCCTGGTGGACAAACCCCCGGGCATGACCTCCCACGACGTGGTCTACAAGATCCGGCGCACGTTCGGATTCCAGAAGGTCGGCCACGGCGGAACCCTCGACCCCATGGCCACCGGACTCCTCGTCATCCTCATCGGCCGGGGCACCAAGTGCTCCGACCAGGTCATGGCCGGCGACAAGATCTACGAGGGAGAGATCACCCTGGGCATCGAGACCGCCAGCCAGGACGCCGAGGGCGCCGTCACCGCCGAGAAGGATCCCTCCGCGGTCACCCGCGAGGCCTTCGCGGCCGAACTGCGCAAATGGGTGGGCGACGTCGAGCAGACCCCGCCCATGGTCTCCGCCGTCAAGATCGGCGGCAAGCGCCTCTACAAGCTCGCCCGCGAGGGCGTCACCGTCGAACGCCAGCCCCGCCCCGTCACCATCCACAGCCTGGAACTGCTCGACTGGGCGGCCCCCCGCGCCACCATCCGCATGCACTGCACCAAGGGCACCTACGTCCGCACCCTCGCCGCCGACCTCGGCGCCGGCCTCGGCGTGGGCGGACACCTCTCCGCCCTGCGCCGCATCGGCTCCGGTTCGTTTCATGTGCGCGACGCCCTGCCCCTCGACCAGCTCCTCGCCCTTCCCGTCGACGCCCTCGCCGCGCGCCTGCTCCCCCTTCCGCCCCCTCCCGCCCCCTCCCCGGAGGCCGCCGGGTCATGATCCGGACCGACCGCCTCGCCGACGCCCGCTCGGAACGCCCGGTGGTCCTGGCCATCGGGGTGTTCGACGGACTGCACCTCGGCCACCAGGCCATTCTCACGGCCGCCATCCAGGAGGCCGCGCGCCTGGGCGGGAAGGCCTGGGTGCTCACCTTCGGCCCGCATCCGGCCCGCCTCCTCCGGCCCGCCCAGGCCCCTCTCCAACTCTGCACCGACGCCCAGCGCGGGCTCCTGGTCGAGGCCATGGGCATTGACGGCTGCATCGTCCTGCCCTTCACGCGCGACCTGGCCGAACTGCAGCCCCGCCGCTTCTGGGACCTTCTCCGCGCCGCCATCCCCACCCTCGCGGCCATCTCCGTGGGCGCCAACTGGCGTTTCGGCCAGCAGGCCTCGGGGGACATCGAGTCCCTGCGCGAATTCGGCCGCGCCGACGGCGTCCGCATCCTGGTCCCCGAGGCCGTGCTGCATGTCGGCGAACCCGTCTCCAGCACCCGCATCCGCCGCGCCGTGCAGGAAGGCGACCTGGAGTCGGCCGCCCTCATGCTGGGCCGCCCCTACTCCCTCGCGGGCGAGGTCGTCCATGGCAAGAAACTCGGCCGCACCATGGGCTTTCCCACCCTCAACGTGAAGACGGTCAACGAGTGCGTCCCCCCGCCGGTGTCTATGCCGCCAAGGTGTGGGTGGGCGACCGCTGCCATTACGGGGCCGGATACCGCGCGCCGGGCGGCACCGCGTCCGGCGATGCGCGCGTGCTCTTCGAAGTCCACCTGCTGGATTTCCAGGGGGACCTCTACGGACGGAAGGTCGAGGTCGCCCTGGTTAAGCGCATGCGCGCCCCGCTCCCGCCCGACCAGGTGCCCGACCTGGCCGCGCGCATCCGCGCCGATGTCGAATCGGTCCGCGCGTACTTCTCCCACTGACACGCCATGCGCGGCACCCACACACGCGCCGTCGAACTGCCCTTCCGCTGGCCGGATCCCCCGCTGCGCGTCGCGCTGGTCCATCCGCGAATTCCGCCCAACACCGGCAACATCTCCCGCCTCTGCGCCGCCACCGGCAGCGAACTCCACCTCGTCCAGCCCATGGGCTTCCGCATCACCGACGCCGATGTCCGCCGCGCCGGCCTCGACTACTGGGACTCCGTCCGCCTCACCGTGCACGACGATCTGCCCGCCTTCGAACGAGCCTGCCTCGGCGGCCGCTTCCATCTCTTCAGCACCGGCGGGACCCGCAGCCACTACGACGCCGATTTCCAGCCCGGCGACACCCTCGTCTTCGGCAGCGAAACCGAAGGCCTGCCCCAGGATCTCCTCGACCGCCATCCCGACCGCATCGTCGGCATCCCCATCCTCACCGCCCACGTCCGCTCCCTCAACCTCTCCACCTCCGCCGGCATCGCCCTCTACGAGGCGCTGCGGCAAATCCATCGCCGGGCCTGAAATCCGTGCCCGTGGAGGCTGCGGCAGCGGGCAAAACTGGGACCGCCGGCTTCAAGCCGGACAACCACCGGGCGGGGCCGCGCTGTGCTTGTCCCTTTGCGGGAAAGCGGTGTTGCGCTTCGCTTGCCACCGCAGATGAGGGGTGCCCGCCGTCGCGGCGGCCGGTTTGGACTTGCGCGGCACCTGCTGCCGAAGCTACCTTCCCAGAAACCAAGGGCGGTGACGAAGTCTCACACCTCTGCGTCGGTTAACACCCTGCAAAGGCGACGATCGGATTTGCGGTTTAACTGACTGTCGTTCAACAACACAGCTCACTGGAAGACATATGAGAAAGGGACGTCTGATAGTCAGCTACGGCTTGGGTGCGTTACTTGTCCTTGGAGCAGCAAGGATGATCTGGGACAAAGTTACGTTCTTCAATCCCGGTCGCGTAGAGAAGGAAACCGGGCTGGTGTTGCCCTTGGATGCGAGGATCGTAGCGACGGAGGCTGACACGCTTACTCTTTGTGATGGCCCCAACTATGGGTGGCTGATTGAAACGAAAACCAACATGACCACTTGGATCGAAGCTAACATGCATCGGGAGGATGGTTGGAAGCATGTGAAGAGCTTCGGAGAGGTCGCCCCCTTGGCTCGTGGCCCCTCTTCAAGGCTCCCTCTGGACAGCGTTTGGGAATCCTACATAACTTTGCCGGATGGCCGCACGGAAGAAGCGTTTCTGTATGTGGCTGAGGGCAGGACGAACGCAATGGTGAAAACGTTTCGGCCATGAGATGGCCACCGAACCAAGCGTCGCACCCTATCTCCGCTGGCGTGGTTCAGTCTTTACGCTGACGTTTCCACCACCCCAGACCCTGACACATCCGCAATTTTCCAGCCGCTCCGGCCGCTGGAACATTTTCCCCTTTAGAGTTCCGGTGCCCGGAAACGCTGCGAATTGCGTCCGTTTATGGCCGCAGCCGCAACCTCCACGACCGGGCGCTCCGCGAATCAGGGGACGGTAATCATCTTAATGAAACCATCGCGCCCCGGCAGGGGCGGGGAACGCAGGGGGTCACCGATTCCCCGCGCATGCCGGGGCGCGATTCATTTGCGGGCGCATTTTCAGGGGGTCGTCCCGCACGCGGGACACCCTGGCTTCTGCTCCGCCGCCCCTCCGGGGCGAATCTTCAAACGTTTTCGACCCCTGAACCTCCTGCCATCTGACTCCGCGCCACGCCCCACCCACCCTCCCCTTTTCGCGACTTTTCACGCGATTTTTACCGTGGATCCTCCGCATCGATTTTTCCCGCAGCGCAACTGCTCCCCGACCACTGCTTCGCGATCTTCGCGCCCTTCTGTAAACATATTCATCCCGCCGAAGAAATTGAACATTCCGCTGGCTTTCCGGTCTGAAACAACCACATTCACCGCTTCAACAAAACCAAGGCATCCCCGGCGCAGGCATCGAATTCATCAACACCAAGGTCCGGCAGGAAGCCGCCCTCGTGCAGGACATCCGCCGGGAAATGGCCAAGGTCATCATCGGCCGAGACGGCTGGTGGACCGGCTGATCATGCGCCTGCTGGCCAACGGCCACGTGCTGCTGACGTGCCCGGCCTGGCCAAGACGCTGTCGGTCCGCACCTCGCCACCATCCTCAAAACCACCTTCTCGCGCATCCAGTTCACGCCCGACCTGCTGCCGGCCGACCTCGTCGGAACGCTCGTCTACAACCCGCGCGAAGGCTCCTTCACCACCAAGAAGGGACCGGTTTTCGCCAACATCGTGCTGGCCGACGAAATCAGCCGCGCCCCGGCAAGGTGCAGAGCGCGCTGCTCGAAGCCATGCAAGACGCCAGGTAGACCATCGGCGACACCACCTACCCGCTGCCCAACCCGTTCCTGGTCATGGCCACCGAAAACCCGCTGGAGCAGGAGGGCACTATCCCCCTGCGAGGCGCAGGTGGACCGCTTCCTCTTCAAGGTGCTGATCGGCTACCCGACCCAGGAGGAGGAACGCCGCATTCTGGACACCATGGCCTTCACCACCAACCGCGCCGCCGCCCAGCCGCTGGTCGAGGTCTCCCGCCATCCTCCGCGCCCGCGAGGTGGTGGACGAGATCTACCTCGACGACAAGATCAAGGACTACATCCCCTCAGCATCGTCTTCGCCACCCGCGAGCCCGCCAAGCCAGCCTGCAGATGCCGACTACATCCGCTACGGGGCCTCGCCGCGCGCCACCCTGGCCCTCACCGTCGCCGCCCGCGCCCACGCCTTTTTGCAGGGCCGCGGCTACGTCATCCCGCAGGACGTGAAGTCCATCGCCCCCGACGTCCTGCGCCACCGCCTCATCGTTTCCTACGAGGCCGAGGCGGACGACATCACCCCCGACGCGCTGATCGAGAAGATCCTCGCCGAACTGCCCGTTCCCTGAGCCCAAACGCCACCCGCGGGAGTTCCGGTGACCGGAATTCCCCTCCCAAAAAAGTTCCGGTGACCGGAAACCCCGCATGATCCCACGCGAAATCCTCAAAAAGGTGCGCAACATCCGCATCCGCTCCCGGCGGATCGTGACGGATGTCTTCGCGGGGCAGTACCACAGCGCCTTCAAGGGCCAGGGGATGGAGTTCGAGGAGGTGCGCGAGTACGTGCCGGGCGACGACATCCGCACCATCGACTGGAACGTCACCGCCCGCGCCGGCCATCCGTTCATCAAAAAGTTCCGCGAGGAGCGCGAGCTCACCGTCATGCTGGTGGTCGACATCAGCGCGTCCCACGCCTTCGGCAGCGGCGCGCGCCTGAAGAAGGACATCGCCGCCGAACTCGCCTGCATCCTCGCCTTCGCCGCCATCCGCAACAACGACAAGGTCGGGTTGATCCTGCACACCGGCGATGTCGAGAAGCACATCCCGCCCGGCAAGGGCGTTCGCCACGTCCTGCGCGTGGTCAGCGAAGTGCTGAACTTCAAGCCCGTCGGCACCGGCACCCGCGTCGCCCCCGCGCTGGACTATCTCAACCACGTCGTCCGCCGCCGCTGCGTGGCCTTCCTGCTCGGCGACTTCCTCACCGACGAGGACTGGCAGCGCCCGCTCACCGTCACCGCCCGCCGGCACGACCTGGCCGCGCTGATCGTGGCCGACCGCCGGGAAAAGGACTTTCCCGCGGCGGGCCTGGTGGAATGGCAGGATGCAGAAACCGGCGCGCGCGTGCTCATCGACACCTCGCACCCCGAGGTCCGGCGCAAGCTCCCCGGGGTGTTCGCCCGCCGCCGCGAGGCCCTGATGAACCGCCTGACCCGTTCCGGCGTTGATTCCATTGAGATCTCCACCACCGCCGACTACGAGCGGGATCTCGCCACCTTTTTCCGCTCCCGGGCGAGCCGGGCCAGGAACGCATGAACCCGCTCCGCCACCTGTTCCTGTCGGTGTTCGCCGCGGCCCTCGCGGTCTCCTGCTCGCGCGGCCCGGCAATCAAGCCCCCGGCGTCCGACTTCGAGGTGCGCGCCACCCTTTCCACCAACCGCGTGGCCGTCGGCGAGGCCGCGGACCTCACGCTGGAGGTCTTCCACTCCGCCGACAGCACCGTGCAGATCCCCGAGCTGGACCGGCCGCCCTGGATCGTTCTCCGCGAAAAGGACATCCACACGACCGAATACAAGCCCGGCGTCTCCCGCACGCTGGCCACCCACCGCTTCGTCTCGCTTCGCCCGGGCAAACACCTCGTCGTGACCGGCAACGTCTCGCGCGTCAGCATCTCCGGCTCCTCCTTCACCAACCTTCCCCTGCCCCGCCTGGAGATCGACGTGCGCTCGGTGCTCAAGGACGTGTCCGCCACGCTGACGAAAAACGGCGAGCAACTCGCCCCGTCCTCCTCGACCAATTCCGTGGCCCCCGCGCGCATCATGCCCATCCGCGATGCGCTCCACGTCCCCAAGGAACCGGTCCGCAACCGCCTGCTGATCCTGGTGTGTTTTGTCGCGGCCCTGGCCCTCCTGCTGGGCCTCGTCGGCTGGTTCGCCACCCGCTACGCCAACCGTCCCCGCACCGCCCGGCCGCCGCCCCCGCCAATCCCGCCCCACGTGGTCGCGCTGCGCGAGCTGGAAGCCCTCAAGGCGAGCGGCGTGATCGAACGCGGCGAATCCGAGCCGTTCTTCGTCGCCATCTCCTCGATCCTGCGCCGGTACGTCGAGGACCGCTTCCATGTCCGCGCCCCGGAGATGACGACCGAGGAGTTCATCGAGGCCGCGGCCGGCTCGCGTGAACTCGCGCCGGCCCACCAGCTCCTGATGCGCGAATTCCTCGACCAGTTGCGACCTCGTCAAGTTCGCCCGGCACACCCCCGCGCCGGAAACCCTGCGCGATTCCCACGATACCGGCGTGCGTTTCGTCCGCGAGAGCGCCCCGCCGGAAAACCGGGAGGGCTCGTCGTGAGATTCGCCCATCCCTGGCTGCTCCTGCTGCTGCTCGTGGTCCCGCTGCTGGTCTGGCTGCGGCACCGCTCCCGCCGGGCGGCCACCGTCACCTTCAGCGACACGCGCCTGCTGGACGGACTGCCGCGCACCTGGGCGGTACGCATCCAGCCGCTGCTGCCCGTGCTCTTCGGCCTCGGCCTCGCCGCGGTCGTCGTCGCCATGGCCCGCCCGCAGAAGGGGCTGGAGGAAAGCCGCTCCGAGGGCGAGGTGGTCGACATCATGCTGATCATCGACGTCTCCCCCTCGATGAAGGCGCTCGATTTCTCCACCCGCTCCGAACGCCTCAACCGCCTGGACGCCGCCCGGCGGGTCGCCCGCGAGTTCATCGACGGCCGCCCGGACGACCGCATCGGACTGGTCGTGTTCGCCGGCCTCACCTACAGTCTTTCCCCGCTCACCCAGGATCACGAGTGGCTCCAGCAGCAGGTGGACCGGATGCAGATCGGCATGGCCGGCGACGGCACCGCCATCGGCTCGGCCATCGCCGCCGCCACCAACCGGCTGCGCGACAGCGAGGCCAAGAGCAAGGTGATGGTGCTGCTGACCGACGGCGTGAGCAACATGGGCAGCATCACCCCGGACAACGCCGCCGAGGCCGCCAAGGCGCTGGGCCTCAAGGTGTACACGGTGGCGGCCGGGCGCGAAGGCCTGGTGCCCGTCCCCATGCAGACCTTCTTCGGCCAGGAACAGATCGTCAACCAGCCCTCGGATTTCGACCGCGAAAGCCTGGAGAAGATCGCCCGCACCACCGGGGCGCGCTTCTTCTGGGCGCCGGATCTCAAGACCCTCCGCGAGGTGTATTCCGACATCGACAAGATGGAGCGCACCGAGATCAAGACGCAGATCTTCACGCGCTACCGCGATCTGTACCAGCCGGTGCTGGGCGTGGGCATCGGCCTGCTCCTGCTGGAGAAGCTGCTTTCCCTCGGACGGGCCGGGAGGTTGTTGTCATGAACTTCGGCGCCCCCCACCTTCTCCACACCCTGTGGATCCTGGGCCCGCTGCTCGCCCTCCTGATGATCCTGGCGGCGCGACGCCGGCGCCGGCAGATGGCGGCCCTGGCGGAACCCGCGACCTGGAACGTCATCTCCACCCGCTGGCGGCCCGGGCTCGCCGCCTGGCGGAATGTCCTCTGGCTCGCGGCCCTCCTTCTCTTCCTCTTCGGCCTCGCCCGCCCGCAGTGGGGCTTCGGCTGGGAGGACCTGAAGCGCCGCGGCCTCGACATCATGGTCGCGCTCGACACGTCCAAGAGCATGCTGGCCACCGACATCAAACCCGACCGTCTCCAGCGCTCGAAGCTGGGCATCCGCGATCTCCTCGCGAAGCTCAAGGGTGACCGCGTGGGACTGGTCGCCTTCGCCGGGTCCAGCTTCCTGCAGTGCCCGCTCACCATCGACTACGCGGCGTTCAACATGTGCCTGGAGGATGTGTACGCCGGCATCATCCCCAAGGGCGGGACCGACGTGGCCGGGGCGCTCCGCGAGGCGCTGCGCAGTTTCAAGGACGCCAGGGAGGCCGACCGGGTGATCCTGCTGCTGACCGACGGGGAGAACCACGAGGAGCCGACGGAGGACATCGTCGCCGAACTCAAGAAGAAGGGCGTCCGCGTGTTCTGCATCGGGGTCGGTTCCCCGGACGGCGAATTGATCCCCGTGCGCGACGAGCGCGGCGTCGAATCCTATCTCAAGGACGGGGAAGGCAACGTCGTCAAGTCGCGGCTGAACGAGAGCCTGCTGGAGTCCGTCGCCCTCGGCACCGGCGGCGTCTATGTCCGGGCCGTGCAGTCCGACTTCGGGGTGGAACGCCTGTACGACGAGGTCATCACCAAGCTCAAGCGCGACGAAAGCGGAACCCGCCGGGTCAAGCGCCCGCACGAGCGCTTCGTCTGGTTCCTGGCGGCGGGCTTCCTCCTGCTGGTCGCCGAGGGCATGATGCCCCGATCCGTGAACGGGGGGCGGAAACCATGAGGCGGGATCTACTCACGCTCCTGCTCGTGCTGGCCGCCGCGGGCGCCTCCGCGCAGACCCCGCGGGAGCTCCTGCGCAAGGGCGCCGAGGCGCAGGCCGCCGGCCGCACCGACGAGGCCCGGGACGCCTTCGAGAAGGCCCTGGCCGTTTCGACCAACGACACCCTGGCCGCCTCCGCCGCCGCCTACGACCTCGGCACCCTGCTGTACAAGAAGGGCGAGAAGGAACCCGCGGCCGCGCAGTTCAAGACGGCCCTCCGCACCGCGGACACCGGGATCCAGCGCGACGCGTTCCACAACCAGGGCAACCTGCGCATGCAGGCCGCCACCGCGCATGAACAGGAGGGAAAGCTCGAGGATGCGATCAAGGAAGTCGCCGGCGCCCTCGAGAATTACGACAGCGCCATGCTGCTCGATCCCGCCGCGCAGGACACCCGCACGAACATCGAACTGGCGCTCGGGTATGAGAAGGAACTGAAACTCAAGCTCGAGGAACAAAAGAAGAAGGAAGAGGAGAAAAAGAAACAGGAGGAACAGCAGAAAAAGGATCAGGAGAAGCAAAACGATCCCCAGAAGAACGATCAGGAGAAGAAGGATCAGGAGAAGAAGGATCAGGAAAAGAAAGACCAGCAGCAGAAGGATCAGGAAAAGAAGGACCAGGACAATAAAGACCAGCAGAAGAAAGACCAGGAGAAGAAGGATCAGGAGAAGAAAGACCCGGAGAAGACGGACCAGCAGCAACAGCAGAAGCCCCCCGAGGAGAAGAAGGACGAAAAGACCCCTGAGAAGCCCATCGAACCCGGCAAGGAGGAGAAGCCGCAGGATTTCACGGACGCCAGGGAGGCCCCCAAGCCCGATGAAATGACCCCCGCCCAGGCCAAGCAGTTGCTTGACGCGCAGAAGGAAGAAGAGAAGGCTGCGCGCGCCCGGTTCCGGATCACCTACGGCCGGCCGGAAAAGGTGGAAAAGGATTACTGATGATGCATCTCTCATCCCTCATTCGAGCCCCGCTTCTCGCGGTCGTGATGGCGTCCGGACTCCGCGCCTCCGCGGTCAACGTGGATTTCAGCGTGCGTCCGGAGGAAATCCGGCTCGGCGAATCGGCCCGGTCACCTTCACCGTGGAGGGCAACATCACCTCCTTCGACCCCAAGCTGGGCAGCATCCCGGGAATCCAGGTCAGCGGTCCGCAGGTCCAGCAAAGCTTCCAGTCCGTCAACGGCCGCCAGCGCAACTACACGACGTACGTGTACATGGTCATGCCCCAGCAGACCGGAAAATATCCCATCGGCCCCTTCGAGTTTGTCGATGGATCCGGGACGAAGCGGGAATTGAAAGCGGTCACCCTGAACGTGCTGGCCCCGGGGGCCACCCGCAATTCGGCGGCGGGCGCGGCCAAGATCTCCGATTTGCTCCAGCTCGAACTGCTGCCCTCCAAGTCAGAAGTCTATCCGCAGGAAGTCTTCGACCTCACCTTCCAGCTCTACTACCGCCAGGTGAACCCGGCCGACGATTTCCAGCTCCGCGATTTCAGCGCCCCCGGCATGGACATCGAGCAGCCCACGCGCCTCGGCTCGGTCCGCCAGGAGCGCGACGGCGTCCTGTGGAACGTCATCCGCTGGAGGGCCAAGGCCAAGGCGCTGCGCACCGGCGCCTTCGAGATCACCCCCACCATGACGGTGGGACTGCTTACCGACGCCGGCGGGGACGACGACTTCTTCCTCATCCGCCCCGCAGCATGACGCAGACCGATGTGACCGCGCCCACCATGAAGATGACCTGCAAGGACCTGCCGGCGGAGGGACGCCCCGCCTCCTTCAACGGCGCCATCGGGCGCCTTGACTTCCGCGCCTCGCTCCAGCCGGACAAGATCGCCCAGGGCGATCCCGTCACCCTCACCCTGGTCGTCGGCGGCAAGGGCAACATCGAGAACATCGGCGCGCCCTCGTTCTCCCGAGGACCCGCGCATCCGCCGCTACGACCCCAAACTGGTGCTCAACGACATCGCCCAGGGCGGCAACCAGGGGCGCAAGGGTTACGAGCAGATCCTGATGCCCGTTGACGCCTCGGTGAAGGAGATTCCCGCGATCGAAGTTCTCGTTCTTCAACACCGAGGACGGCCAGTACCACGTCGTCAAGCAGGGTCCCTTCCCCATCACCGTCACACCGTCGACCAACGCCAATCAGCGGGTCATCGGCCTTGCCGGCGCGCCTCCTCGATCCAGCCGGTGCAGAAACTCGGCGCCGACATCCAATACCTCAAGCCCGTTCCCGCCCGCCCGGCCATGGCCGGAGACAAGCCGTGGTTCCTGCGGCCCGCCGTCCTCATCGCCCAGATCATCCCCCTGCTCGGCACCGCCGCCACCCTGCTGCTCGCCCGCCGTTGCGACCGTCTCGCCGGCGACCCCGCGCCGCGCGACGCTCTGCAGGCCCCCGGGCCGCCCGCGCCGCGTTGCAACAGGCCGCCGACGAGTCGGGCAAGGGTGATTTTCCCGCCGCGTTGCAGTCCCTGCAGGCCGCGATCCGAGACTACACCGCCAACCGCTTCAACCTCGGTCTCGGCGAGGTCTCGACCGAGCTGATCCTCGAACGTTTTGGAAAACTCGACCTCCCGCTGGCCCAAGACCTCGCCGCGATTTTCGCCTCCTGCGAAAACGCCCGCTATGGCGGCGCCGGCGACCAATCCTCCGACACCCTCGCGCAACTCCTGCGCGACACCCGGCAAATCCTGGCCAAACTGGAGGGCATCCGCTCATGAAATGGATTCCCCTGCTCCTGCTGGAGCTCCTGTCCGCTCTGAACGCCACCGCCGTAGGATCCGCCGCTCCCGAGACCGCCGGCGCGAACACTACCAGGCCGGGCGGTTCGAGGAGGCCGCCCGGGTCTACCGGACGCTGATCGATTCCGGAGTGCGCGAAGCGGCCGTCTTCTACAATCTCGGCAACTGCGAGCACCGGCAGGGCCACCCCGGGCGGGCCGTCCTGAATTACCGCCGCGCCCAGCATCTCGATCCCGCCGACGCCGACATCGAGGCCAACCTGCGGTTCGTGCAGGAACAGGCCCGGGTCGAGCCCACCCCTCCGCCGGGGACGCTTCGCCGCCTGCTGCTCTCCGCCCCCGCCAACGTGTGGGTGTGCGCCAGCATGATCGGATGGTGGGGCGGACTGATTCTGATCGCCGCCACCCGCTGGCGCAAGGCCCGCATGCCGGCCGGCCTCCTGGCCTTTTTCGCCGTGCTGCTGGTCGCCGGCACCACCGCCACGGCCCTGTACCTCACCCCCGGCGGACGCGGCGAGGCCGTGGCCATGCAGCCCGCCATCGCCCGCTTCAGCCCCCTGGAGACCGCCGAACCGCACTTCCAACTCGCCCCCGGAGCGATCTGCCTGCTGGAGCCGCGCCAGGGGGTCGCCGGCTGGTTGCAGGTCCGCAGCGGAGACAAGACCGGCTGGGTTCCCGCCGACCGGGTGGCGAAAGTTGAACTGGAGTAGCCTCGCCGGGCCGCGGAGCGTGCGGCTGCGATCCAATTTCACCCCCGTGTGACCAAGCCGGGCGTCAGATTGCAGGGCTCGACCTTGCGTCGAGCCGCACCGGCGGAGCGGACTTCAGCGGCCTGACGCAAGGTCAGGCCCCGCCCGGCGGTGCCGCCGCCTCAGAAATGATGAACGTAGCGAACGCCGTAGCGTTCGCCTTCGGGCCGGTTCTCGGCGTCCATCTCGAAATAGACGTTCACGAAGAGGTGGTTTTCCTGGTCGAAGCTCCAGAGGGCGCCCGGACCGACCGCCAGCACCTGCTCCTTGCCGCCCGGTCCCTTGGCGCCGTTCACCTCGCTATCGGACAACTGCTGCAGGACGTACCCGTTCACGCCCACGCGAAGCTGTTTTTCCATCACCTCGTATTCGGTGGCGAAGTTCGCGTGGAAGGCGTCGCCGGCCCGAGTGTCGCGCACCGAGGGATCGGGCGTGTTGGGCTCGTCGTTTTCCGCGTTCCAGAGATAATGGAATCGCCCGGAGACCGTCCACTTGGGGGAGATGAACCACGTGGCCGCCCAGTAGGGATTCAGGCTCAGCACATTGCTGCCGGGATTGATCGCGCGGGTTTCGTCGTAGTCGCCGGTGGGCAGGATGGTTTGCAGTTCGATGCGGTGAACGAAAACCGGCCCGTTCTTGCCCATCACGGGCGCCCATTGCAGGTAGGGGCCCACCAGCAGGTCGCCAAAGCCGTCCTGCGCGGTGAGCGGAGTGCCGTCCGCGTCAAGGCTGAAGTCAACCGCGGGAAGAATCAGGTCCAGGCCCCAACTGGCGCCCGTGGGAAGAGCCGTGCCGGACTGGTAGATCACCTGGGTGAGGCTGATCCACGCATCGAGCGAGGGGTTGCCCGGGAACGGAAGATTCGGGAGCTTGCCCGAGGTGTAGTATTGCCCGTACTGGGCGGCGTACCACCCCGGCCCCGCCGGGGGAATGCCGTCCAGGAAACTGGTGAAGCCCAGATTGACGGAGGGCTGGTCGTAGGCGCGGGCGGTCGGGAGACACAGCAGCAGGGCGGCGAAGGCGGCCATTCGGACGAAACATGCGCGGAAGGTCATGGTGGGCTCCTTTGGGTTGGTTTGCTCGGACGGATTCTTTTCCGGCACGCAAAGTAGACCCGCAACTCCAAAATCAGCCGGCGTTCAAATCCTCGTACACGGCGGTCAAAGCGTCGTGCATGCGCCGCTGGTGGATCTCCTCGCCGGGCTGGCCGTTGAAGATCAGCACCACCACCAGGTCCTCCCGCGGATCCGCCAGCGTGGCGGAACTCTGATTTCCGCCGTGACCGAAGGTGTCGTCCGACGCCTTCGCGCCAAACCCATACGGCAGGATCCCCTCGTTGTACCGGGCGCTGTTGACGATGACGCCCAGGCCCCAGTCGATCACGCGGCGGAAACTCTTGTCGACCATGCCCTCGCGATGCCGCTGTCGCATGGATAGCACGGTGTCCGGCTTGAGCACCGTCTGCCGCTCCGGGTGCAGCAACATCTCGAAAAAGCGCGCGAGTTGTCGCGCCGGGCCGCGGCCGTTGCCGCCGGGCCGGCAGAGCGCGGTCACCTTCGGATCGCGAAACATGCCGTGTTCGTGCGGCGGTTGGCGCGTCGTGTTGAAAAAACGCACCAACCGGGGCTCCAGCTCCGGGAACAGCTCCGGCGGAATGCCGACGTAACAGTCGGGCATGCCCAGCGGTAGAAGCAGCCGGTCGCGAATGAACTTCCCGAAGGGAACGCCCGTCACCCGGCGCACGATCTCCGCCAGCATGTACCAGGAGGAGTCCACATGGTAGCCGGCCGACCTCCCCGGCTCCCAGCGCGGTTCCAGCGGCGCCTCGCACACCAGCCGGATGGTTTCCTCCCAGGGGCGGGGCTTCCAGCCCAGATCGGCCGAGCGAAACCCGCCGGTGTGCGTGAGCAGATGGCGGATGGTCACGCCCTCCTTGCCCTTCTGTGCGAACCCGGGAACGAAGCGGGCGACCGGATCATCCAGCCCCGCCTGGCCCTCATCCACCAGCAGGAGGAAGGCGGCGGCGCTGACCGGTTTGGTGCAGGACATCCAGTGCATGAGGTCGTCGCGGTGCACCGGCTCGCCCGGGAGCGACAGGCCGAATCCCGCGTCCACGATTTCGCGGCCCCGGTGCACCACCGCGATCTGCCCGCCGAAATGCCAGCCGGCGTCGATCCCCTGCGCGATCAGCGCGGCGGTCTTCGGGAGAATCGAGGAAAGGGACTTGCAGTCGGTGTGCATCGGGTCGAAGGTGTGCGAAACTGTTTCGGCATGTGCAACGAGGAATCCGCATGGGTGTGGAGATCGAAAGAAAGTTCCGGGTCACCGGGGACGGCTGGCGCAACCCCGCCGCGGCCGTGGCCTACCGTCAGGGCTACATTCCCACGCAGGACGGCACGACCGTGCGCGTGCGCATCGCGGGGGACAAGGGGTATCTCACCATCAAGCGCCGGGTCAGCGACGTCACCCGCGCCGAGTTCGAATTTCCCATCCCGCGGCTCGAGGCCGCGGAGCTGCTCGACACCGTGTGCGCGCGACC
>JAXMHJ010000072.1:0-26145 GCA_046346795.1 Kiritimatiellia bacterium | reverse complement strand
ACGATTTCTTGGCTGAGATTCTTCTCCAGAACGGCAATTTCTCCTCTCAGCGCTGCAATCTCCCGGCGAAGATCGCTAGAATCTTCAAGTTGAGGAAGGCTTTCCATGTAAAGGCCAATCCGCCCCATAATATGCGCTCGCCTCGCGTCACGGTCACGAACAAGCTGTATCCGCTGATTCTGGGCTTGTATAGCATCCATCTCCTCACGATTAGCCCGCAGCCGACGCTTAATTTCTTCCATCTGCTCTTGGAGGCGGCGGATTACTTGCTCCATCTGGGGTGACCGATCTTCGACAGAACGCACTTGGGCTTCAAGATGTCGCAGGGAATCCTGCATTTCTGTTACTGCCGGGAGGACGCCTCGTGCGAGGTCCGATTCGCAAAGCGGACATCTGGGGCATGCTCCGGTTTCTGATTCGAATACACCAATACTTCGCAATCGCTGAACCTGAGCAAATGCCTCCCGTGAATATTCCTGCTTGTCTTGGGAAAGCGCTTCCGCCGCTGCAAGCTGTTCCTTGACCCGATTCAACTCAACTGTAATTTCTGATCGCTGCCGCTGTAACCGGTCAAATGCGTCTCCTTCAGCCGAAAGCTCTTCTTCGGGCTCGTTGGCCTGTTGCTGGATTTGGCGTAATGCGGTAATACAATCGATCCAGTCCTCTGGCACGCTGGGCCACCTGTAAAGGCCAATATCTTGCGCCTCTGCAATGAGGGATTGTGCCCGTGACACGCCACGCCCCCTGACCCCTTCATATTCGGCCAACTTGCGCTCAAACCCCTTGAGGTCCCGCCGCAGATCACGCAATCTGGTCATCAAGGCGATGTGGTTGTCGTCTACAGCTCCAAGAAAGTAAGGAAGCACGTCTTTAATTGCCTTGGGTATGAACGGCTCACTTTGTTTGTGGAAGAGGTGCCGGTTACTAATTACCTCACTTTGCTGCTGAAAAACGAAATACAATGCATGCCGGATTGTCGCCGACAATGGCGAACGCGTCTGTCCCTCGGTCGGCTGATGGACGTTTTCTCCTATCCCGACATGTCGGGATAGCAACCCTTCCAACGCGCTCAGATTAGTCGTTTGGCGCAAGACGTTAAGAGGTGGAATCGGCACCTCGCGTTGAATGTCGTAATAGATATCCGAAGAGGCTGCTTGAGCGCCATCGGGTAGCCGTCGAGCCACAAAAACCATACCCTTTGTCACTTGAAGCCGCAACCCTACCCACAACACACATTGTCTGATGATCCCAGCCGGAATGCGACACTCGCTGCTGCCTAGGCAGTAGTCAATGATCTCAATAAGAGCTGTCTTCCCTGTCTTGGACGCTCCGGTTATGATGTTCACCGCCCCAGGGCGGAGGGGAATGTCACGGATCTGGCCGTCGCGTCCGTACAGTACGATATTGATGATTTGAAAACTCATGGACGAATCCCCCAAAGGTGCATGCTTGTTTCTGTTGTTCCGACAGTTGCGAACCACTTGCCGACAATCCTGGCCTTTCCTACGCATTCCTTAGCTTCGTCATCAAGTCTTCGCAAAGCGCGATCAATTGCATTCTCCGCTCCTGAGAAAACGAGCGTACTGCGTACGAGGCCAAGCCATTTCTGGTTAGCGCCAAAGAGGATGGATTCGCGCGTGTGTGGCTTCAGAGCCAGCACACGCTCGAAAAACTGCACCTTGGCATCGGAGTGTTCCTGCAGCCAGATCGCCATCGGTGTTCTGGCTGTACTTGGCAGGGCATCCCTGGTGATTCTATGTAAGATTAATGGCAGGATGGTATATGCCAAGGGATACGCCATGCCTCGGCCCTCAATGCTCTGGTATCCATGCGTTGCCGCGCTGAGAACGATGCAACCGAATGCAGGGTTCAGCAGGTTTGCCTCCTCCGTAGTGCGTCTGCCCCAGGGGTTCATGATGGCACCCCCCGAGATTGCAGCATTTCCGTGAGCTCGGAATAGCCTAGGTGCCAGCCTACACGTCTCCGATCGGCGAGCATTTGGTAGGAGCCTCGCGAAATAGATGCCTCTGTTACCCCCCTGCCGAATAGACGGATGAACATGAGTCTCAACCCACTTGTAAAGTTTCTGTGCCGCTTCCTTCTTGGCAGATACAGTCGCGGCGTCACCCAACTCGTCGCGCATCTGTTCAAAGAGAACGCTCCATTCCTCGACCAGAGTATTCTCGTAGCGATCAAGTTCTCCAACTAGAATCAGGTCTTCACGCACCCACCGTGAACGCTGCTCAAAGGCGCGGAAGTAATTCCGAATGGCGCTGAGGATTCGGGGTTGCCGACTGGAGATCAGCGCAACTGATGCACAAATGTCATGTCTTGGTACCCGGTTGCATTACCTCCGCCCGCATGATGTCGTCATCAACAGGCAGGTTCTCCTGTTTGAATTGCTCTCGCAATCTGGCCGCTTCGGAATCAAGTTCTTCGCTTAGAATGGCTGATGGGGTGTCGTCCCCATTCAGTTGACGGACACGACCCATCCACCAGCCTTCCAACCTCTGCAAAAACGAGTCCAAACGATCACGGGAGCAAACCCAAACGCGGCCTCCTTGAGTGGTCCGTCAACGTCCAGAATAGGTGCGTTGCCAATAACCGTAATCCGATGCAGCAACTCCTTGCGCTGATCATCGGTAAGCGCGCGGAATGCAGCATAGGCCGATCGATTGGCCAGGCTATAGACGATTCGGCAACGGCATTCAGCCGCTCCATCGCCTTGGTTTCGTCTCTTTCGTTGCTGGAAAGATAAGCCCCTATAGTTGCTCCTTCCACCTGCGCTGTTGTAAACAAGAAAAGAGCAACGATCCATCCGGATGTTCCGATGCGTGACACCCTCGACCAAAATGCGAATAGTCTTCCATAGATCCGAATGCATCGGTAAGGGTTGCCGTTCGGCTACAGTGATGCTTGGTTTGGAGAAGCTCTTGGGGCGTCGGCGGTTCGCTCAAAGACGACATCATCTAGCGTTTCAATCGAGACCATAAACTTTCGTTGCGGCGCAACCGCCGCAACGACTCCAGAAGTGCATACCGCACCTGATAAAAGTAGCCCATCGCCGAGGCCGCCGCCGAATGGGAAGCTGGTTTGGATGAATTGCTGCTCATATACCCTTGAAGTTATCGAGCCTCCAGCCTCTCACTTCCATAGCAGACAATGAAGGTGGCGGGCGGGTCGGTCCGTGCATGCGGGCATTATCCGGTCGCCGGAACCCGTGGCCGGAAAATTTCCGGGAGCCGGAAACGGGTTGGGAAGGTGATGGGGCTCCTCATTTTAGGCCTGCTGCTCGACAGTTTGATTTAATCCTCGGTCAAGCGGTAGAGGGTGTAGACTTCGCGGTCAAGGGCGGAATCGGTGGCTTCGATCTGGCGGGAGAGGGAGGTTTGTTCGTGGGGGAGGAACAGGGGGACCGGAAACAGGGGACAGGTGAGGAAGGCGGCCGGGGGTCATGGGGATTGCTCCACGAGGCGGATTTCTTCCGGGGTGAGGCTGTAGAGGGTGTAGACTTCGCGATCGATTGCCGCATCGGTAGCTTCGATCTGGCGGTCAAAGGCGGTTTGTTCATGGGGGTTTTGGATTGCGTGCGCTGTTTGTGAAGCGACATTAACTTTTGGCTGCATCTGTTATTCGGATCGCGAGGTTTTCTATATCCCCGCTATCGTCCAGCACACGGATTGGAGTAAGCGTCAAATAGACCCCACCTAGGCACGGCCCCCGATCTTTGGCAGGATGGCGCTCCAACCCAAGGAGCGGACATGAAGACAGGCGAACGAGGCGAGGCGTTTTGGCGGAGCGTGGTGGGCGAATGGGAGCAAAGCGGTGAAGCGGTCGGGGTGGTTGCCCAGCGGCACGGGGTCACGGCGGCGTCGATCTACCGCTGGCGAAACGCTCAGGCCGGGAGCCTTCGTCCAGATCACCCCGCCTTTCCCGCGTGACGAAGCCGATGACATCGACTGGGGCGGACGTGTCCGTGTTCGGGTTCCGGCCACCTGGAGTGAGGACCAGCTCGCCGTCGTGTTCGCGGCGGCGGCGCGGTGATCGGCTGGGCGGGCGGGCGATCTGGCTGCACCGGACACCGACGGATCTGCGCGGCTCCTTCGACAAGCTCTCGGCCTGGTGCACCAGGGACTGCTCCAGGACCCGTTGAGCGGAGACCTGTTCGTATTCGTCAATCGGAGGCGTGACCTGCTCAAGGCTCTGTACTGGGATCGTGACGGGTTCGCCCTGTGGTGCAAGCGGCTGGAGAAGGGCCGCTTTCTTTTCGCAAACGGGAGACGCGGTTCTCAGTCCCGCGAAAGTTGGCGCTGATGCTGGAGGGCGCGGAGGCGGTGATCCGGCGCAAAAGCCCGCGCGCTATGCAAGGGGCTCGAAATAGTACTGATATTATTGGCCGAAAGCGCGGGACAGGCATGTCGTTTTTGAGTTATTATCATATGAACGACGCCCGCCTTCAGGCCGAAACGAACTGCTCCGCGAAGAGCCAAGCGCAAGGACGCCCGCATCGCGCAGCTCGAAGGGTCGCTCCGCCTGCTGGAGCAGCGCTTCAACCAGGTCCTCCGATGCACTACGGGCGAGTGAAAAGCTGCGAAGATCCAGGACGGCCAGATCGAGCTGGCCCTGGGGATGGCGGCCGGCGCCCGTCATCCCCGAAGATCCCCCCCCGCGCCGGTTCCCCCGCCCGAACTCAAGGTCCGCCGCAAGCGCGGCCGCCGGGATTCCGATGATCTGCCCGAGGTGGTGCAGGTCCACGATCTCCCGGCGGAGAAACCCGTGAACATTGCGGGAAGAAATGACCTGATCGGCGCGGACGAAGCGGTCAAGATCGGTTACGAGCCCGCCCGCCTGCACAAGCTGGTGCACCGCCAGCTCAAGTACGCCTGCAAGTGCGAACACTGCGCGCAGTCGGGCATCGGCGTCCACACCGCGCCGCGCCCGGCGAGGCGGTTCCGTGCGCATCGCCGACGCCTCGCTCATGGCGCACATCATCGTGGCCAAGACCCGCGACCACCTGCCGCTCAACCGGCTCTCGAACAGTTCTCCCGGCTGGGCTGGGGCGCGAGCCGGGCCACGCTGCAACATTTACCTCAACGCCGCGCGGGCGGTGGAGCCGCTGTACGAGTGCCTCAAGGAAAGCGTGCTGGCCTGCCCGGTGATTCATCACGACGACACCCCGGTGCGCGAGCGACAACCCGGATCCGGTCGATGTAGCCTCGGACGGATCTGGGTGACGGCCCGGGCGCTGGCCCGTGGCATGTGGTCTTCGATTACACCGCGACGAAAAGGAGGCCGCTGGCGTTTCTAGGCCGGCTTCATGGGCACGATAGTTGCCGACGCCTTCCCGGGCTACAACCCGTTGTTCTCGCCGGACGTGGCCTGCGGGGGCTGCTGGCGCATACGCGCCGGTATTTTTACAACGCGTGGAAAACCGGCGAGTCCATGGGCATGAAAATGGTGATTCTGATCCGCGCACTGTTCCACCTCGAACGCCGGGCCGACGAGTTGCAGATGAATGCGGACGAGCGGCTGGCGCTCCGGCTGGAGCATGCCGTGCCGGTGGTGCGGAGATCCGGGAACGATTGGACGACTGGAAGAAGCCGGACGGCGTCCTGCCCAGGTCTCTGTTGGGCAAGGCCGTGACCTACGCCGACAACCAGTGGGGGCCGCTGACTCTTTTCCTGAAGGACGGCCGGGTTCCGATCCACAACAACCGGGCCGAACGAATGCTCCGACCTTTTGCCATCGGCCGCAAGAACTGGCTATTCTTCGGGGCGGCCAGCGGAGGGCATGCGGCGGCCATCCTGCACAGCCTGGCCGCGACTTGCGTGCTCTACTCGGTGACCGAGGCTTACTTCGACGACATCCTCCGCCGCATCATGGACCACGACCAGACCCGGCTTGGCGAATTGCTGCCGGATCAGTGAGGCCGCCCGCACCGCCGCGAAAAGCCGCGGCCGTGCCGGCGCCGAGTTGAATTACCCTCCGCCTGGGGCTCAAACCGAATCCGGGTGGGGTTGTTTGACGCTTACGTTCTAGCGAAGCATAGCGAGAATATGAGTCGTTTTCTGAGTAAGAGCCTCTAGGCCGAGAAGTGATAATCTTCTGACCGGCTTCAGGGTTCATCGTGCGGGACCAGTCATAATGGTCTTCGAATTAGCACGTAGATAGTCGGATGATACCGTTCTGACCGAACAAAACAAATCGCGTAGGCATGTTGTGTCGATCAGGCATAGCATTTGGTGCAAATGTCTACTGCAAGTAAACATCCCCAGTTTGGCGCATAACGATTTTCTCTTTTGCAGACTCAAATTTGGCAGCCGGGGGCGGCTCCTGCTAGCCATGAGCCATATTTAATGCCGGATATCTTTCGACTCAGGATAAGGGGCAATGGTGATAGGGGATGTATGGCGTCCAGCCGGATGTCTCGTCCTCGGTCAAGTCGTAGAGGAATTCGTGTGTAGCTCGTCGGTGGCTTTGATCTGGCGGGAGAGGGAGGTTTGTCGTGGGGTGTTGGGGGGGGCGGGAGGAGAGGTTTTGGTCGACCAGGGCGAATGGTCGCGGGCGGCTGGACTTAGATTTGGGATAGGCGGACGGGGACCTTCTCCATTTGGTAAATGGGCGGTAACGGAATGCCACGGACGCCAAAGGGAATGCTGATGATGCAGAACCAGAAGTCGTTGCCGAGAGGTGTTTTGATGTGCCGATAGGCGGTGTTGGCGATGTAGGCGCAACGGTCGTCGAGGCGACACTTTGCAGATGTCGGGGAATATGTTTATTGGGGGAAGGCCATTTTAGGCGCAGCTCAGTTCCATTGTTTGGCAGGCTGTCGCAAAGCCTTCCAGATGTGCGGCGATTTCTCTGGTTGGAGCCAGGCCCAGCTTCGTTCGCAGCCGCAGCCCCGGCCTGCATCTGTTTGCGGGTGAATCCACAGGATAAACGACTCTTGAGGAACTGGTCCACTTCGCAACACGGCGGATGTACTGTGCACGGCCCAGGAATCCGAGATACATGGCGCTTTGTGTTGCTTAGAATGGCGATCCTTCTGCCGATCACAAAGCTTTTTCAGCCAGTCAACACGCGGAAGAATTTAAAATGTCGACATATTGGCCGAGGGGACGATGGCTTGCAAGGATCTTGTCGAACAAGCGTCGGAGTCGGTCTTATCTTGTTGTGAGAGCGTTGGGGACTTGGTAGAGATTGGCGGCGACGTATTCGGACGGGGAGATCGAGGGGACTTTGCAGACTTCGACGGTGGGGGGCCCAAGGGACGCAGACCTTTTGGCTGAGGCGAAGACGGTCTCCGAAATCGACGATGCGGCGGACGGCGGCGTGCTTTTTGAGGGTGCGGAGGGGGCCGTTGCTGCGAGAAATACGTAGATAACGATGATGCTGTAGAGGTTGGGATGACGTTTCCATGAAGTAGGTCGGGAATTTGGCGACGCATTAAATGAAGTCCTTGGTTTCCTCTGATGGAAATAGGCCGCGGACATAGGGCGGATTGCCGATAATTGCGTCGAAGCCGCAGTCCTTCATGATGTGGGGAAGCCGTGTTTGCCGTTCCAGTCGAAGACGTTGACGCGGAGGTAGTCGTCGGGGTCCATGGCGGGGAGGTCGGGCTGGGCGTAGAAGTCGGAGGCGATGAGGGAATTGCCGCACTTGATGTTGCCGGTGAGGTCGGGGAGGACGCGCTCGTGGATGAGTTCGCGCTGGACGGTCTGGGCGGTTTCCGCCTTCGAGGACCTTGAGCAGAGGAGAGCTGGTGACCTCGACGCTGGCTGTCGATGTCGACGCCGTAGATGTGGGCGGGGATGCGCTTGCGCTCGTTGGTGGTGAGCATCCAGCCGCCGCCGGGCGCGGCGACGAGGACGGACTTGCGCCCGGGCGTGTTTCTCGGGATCGGCGGAGGTGTAGTGGCGGTGATACCAGTCGAGGAGGAACTGGTAGGCGCCGATGAGGAAGGAGCCGGAGCCGCAGGCGGGTCGAACGCGCGGGACGGACTCGATCTGGCGGGGGGTCTTGCCGTCGAGGAGGGGGCCGACGGTCTGGCGGACGATGTAGTCGACGATGTAGGTGGGGGTGTAAGACGCCGCCGGCCTTTTTGACCTCGGGCTTGTCCTCGACGCGGGCGCGGTGGCCGGGGGTGAGCGAGATGACCTTGCCGAGGAACTGTTCGTAGACCTGGCCGAGGATGTCGGCGCTGAGGACGCTGAATTCGTAGGGGCTGTCGGGATAGTAGAGGGGAGCGGATGAGGGCTTTGAGGAGGGCGTCGTCGATGACGAGGCCGGGGGTGAGGGTGTCGAGGTCGCCGTCGCGGCCCTTTTCGGCGTGGAAGTGGAAGAGGCCGGAGTTGTAGCGGGTGTCGGCCTGCTGGAACAACTGGACGAGGGCGGCGTAGATGTTTTTGCCGTCGGCGGCCTTTTTGGGCGCTCGTAGTCCTCGATGCCGCGGTCTTCGCAGATGCGGAGGAAGATGAGGCGGTCGATGACGCGCTGGACGGCGAAGTTGAGTTCGCGCTGGGTGAGGGCGGGGTTGCGGAGGGCGGTTGGCGGCGAGGTCGGCGCGCCAGCCCTCGATGGTGGCGAGGAAGTCGGAATCGACCTCGGCGGTGCCGCGTTTGCCGCGGGTGGTGGCGGCGTATTTGTCGAAGCCGCCGCGGAGGATGGCGTCGCGGCTGAAGATGCCGGCGATGGTGTCCCAGTGGCGTTCGCTTTCGTCATAGCGACAGTAGAAGACGCGGCCGGCGGCGGGGTCGTTGACGCCGGGTTTGACGCGGGTGTCGTAGATGGCGACCCTCGAAGTCGCTGAGGATGGAGAGGGGGAGGCGGGCGGACCAGGCGTAGCGGCGGAGCTGGTAGGCGGGGGAGATGTCGGTCTTGATCTGGACGGAAGGCTTTGGCTTCGAGAAAAAAATTGGCTGGCCGCCGATGCGGAAGCCATAGTCGGGGGCCTTGACGGCGCCGCCCACTTTCACCTGGTCTTCGTGGATGACGTCGCGATAGGCCTCGGCGTAGCCGGCGGTGTTGTCGACGTCCCAGCCGAGTTCGCGGGAAGAAGGGGTCGAGGAAGTCGCGGCGCAACTGGGTTCGTTGTAAACGCCGGAGTGATAGGCGTCGTGGATGCTCGCGGAAGCGGGCGACGAGGTCGAGGATGAGCTGGGGGCAGGGCATGGAAATGAAGGAAAGGATAGGTTGGGAGCGGGGAGTGGGGAATCGTTTAACAGAAGGAAGCAAAGGGAGCAAAGAGGAATACGTTTTACAGAAGGTCGCGAAGATCACGGAGGGGGCGGGAGAAGCAGGGAGCAGGGGGCGGGAGCGGGGGAAGGTCGAATTTCGAATGCCGAATTTCGAATGGGCGGGGAGGAAGCTGGGAGCAGGGAGCGGGGAGGAAGAAAGGATGAAGGATGAGGGATGAAGGATGAATGGGAGGAGCCAGGGAGACAGAGGTGTCGGGGGACGACGCTCGAAAAGATGGCTTGCCATAACTGCTAAAGGTACATAAGTTCACATTATATCCATGAAGAAGCTCCCCACCAAAACGAAGCAAGCCGCAGCCCGCCACGGTGGGATATTCCAGCCTGGTCGGAGGCGTCAGCGAGTTGCTGGAGGCCCCCGGCGCGCCAGTGTGCGCAGCGTCAACGCCTCATGACCGCGACCTATTGGGAGATCGGCCGGCGGATCGTGGAGTTTGAGCAGGGCGGGGAGAAGAGGGCGGAGTATGGGGAGGTTTTGCTCGAAGGCTCGCCGCGGATCTCACGCGGCGACATGGACGAGGTTTCGCCCGCCCCAACCTCATCCGTTTCCGGCAATTCTACTCGGCCTTTCCCGCCACCTCGATTCGTTCGACACTGTCGAACGAATCCGCAGGTCCTCAAATTTGCTCGAAACCGCCAGGCATTCCCCCGCCAGCATTTACCCTCCCCGAGAGATCGCCCGCGCCTTTCCTCTGCCCTGGTCGCACTATGTCCTGCTGGTCAGCGGCTCGCGTTCCCCGGAGGCGCTGGCCTTCTATCACACCGAGGCGCTGCGCGGCGGCTGGTCCGTCCGGCAATTGCGCCGGCAAATGACAGCCAGTTCTACGAACGCACCGCCCTCGCGAAACAAGCCCGCCCTGCTCGCCCAGGGCGCGAAGCCCAGGCCGGCGAAACCCTCACCGCCGGCGAGGAGGTCAAGGACCCGCTGGTGCTCGAGTTCCTCGGCCTGCGCGACGAGTATTCGAGTCCGACCTCGAAGCCGCCCCCTCATCCACCACCTTGAGCACTTCCTCCTCGAACTCGGCAATGATTTTTCCTTTGTCGCCCGCCAGCGCCGCCTGCGCATTGACGACGAGTGGTATCGCGTGGACCTGCTCTTCTTCCACCGCCGCCTGCGCTGCCTGGTCGTGCTGATCTCAAACTAGGCCGGATCACCCATGCCGACGCGGGGCAGATGCACGTTTACCTGAACTACGCCGCCGAACACTGGACTCAACCGGGTGAAAATCCGCCCGTCGGCATCATCCTTTGCGCCGGCAAAGGCGAAGCACTGGCGCGCTACGCCACGGACTACCTGCCGAATAAAGTCCTCGTGCGCGACTACCTCACCGCCCTGCCCGACGAAAAGCGACTCGCCTCCGAAATTGCCATCGCCCGCCGGCAGTTCGACAACCGCGCCCGGGCCAGTGAGCGGGAGCGGGGAATTGGGGAATCGTTTAACAGAAGGAAGGAAAGGGAGCAAAGGGGGATTTGGGGGGGAAGAAGCTGGGAGCAGGGAGCGAGGAGCGGGGAGCGGGGATGAGGAGCGGGGAGCGGGGGCGGGGAGCGGGGGGCGGGGAGGAATCGTTTAACAGAAGGAAGCAAAGGGAGCAAAGGGGGATTTGGGGGGAAGAAGCTGGGAGCAGGAGCGAGGAGCGGGGAGGGAGGGCCCGGTCATCCGACCGGGTGCTTCGCAAAGTCAGAGGTCGGAGGTCGGAGGACGAAGGCGAATTCCGAATGTGAGGAATGAAGCGGGGAAAGGGAGGGAAACCACACGGACCGCCGCTCGGTGGCCGGGATTCACGGGGACGGGGGAAATGCTTGCGAGAGCTGCCACCGAGCGGTGGCCCAGTCATCCGACCGGGTAGTAACGGTCAGGTGGGAGGCATCGGATGTTGCCACCGAGCGGTGGCCCGGTCATTCGACCGGGTAGTAACAGTCCGTGGGGGGCGCAGACTCCGGGGACATTCAGGCGCGGAGTTCCGGGGGCCGGAAGCGGGGCGTAAAACGTTCCGGTGACCGGAACGTCGGCCAATCGCAGGGCTGGTTGAAGCGCTGGCATGATGCGGCGATGTTACCCGCGCGGAGGTGCCGGGGCGAGGGGAAAACGTGGAGGAGTGCGCGGCAGAACGGCAGGCTGCCCCTGTCCACGGGGGCGCTTCGCCGCAGCCGCAACCTCCATGGCCCGCAATCGTCTTAATGTTTCGCCGACTTCTCTTCCATGCCGCCCCCAGGGAAGGTGATGGAATCAGAGAACCGGCTCGCGCTCCTCGCCGGAGCGGACGCCGAGGCCGTAGCGGTGGTAGGCGTGGCTGATGCTCTGCTCGCGGAAGTACCAGAGGAGTTCGACGCGGCCGTGGGCGAGCACCGGCGTGCGGGCGAGATACACCAGAGTGGTGGAGGCGGCGGCGAACACCTGCGCGGGCACGCGGTCCGGACCGGAGAAGCGGATGCGCTCGACGCGGCCCTCGCGGATGGAGTCGCACAGGTCGTTCTCCGTCTCCTCGACGAAACGCACCGGGATGGCCGGCGATCCGAGCACCGCCTTGCCGCCGTAGGGCGGGTTCGAGACCCGGAGGATGGCTCACCGTGAGCTGCGCCCCGGCCAGCAGGGCCGCGCCGATGCGGGCGAGCACGTCCAGTTCTCGTCGCCCGGCTGCACGCGCACCGTCATCATCTGCACCGGCAGGTAACGGCGGCGATTTGTCCTCGCCAACCAGGCGCGCGGTCTCGTGCGCGCGCCCGAATTCGTCGCGCATCCACCGCTCGTAGCTGGCGAAGGCGGCGGAGACGCGGGCGCTCTGGCGGGGTCGACCGGCGTCGTCGGCCGCCTGCAGCAGGCTGGCCAGGCAGGGGGTCGCCCGGGTGCGCAGGGCCTGCGCGGGCGTCTCGGTGAAGCGCAGGAAGGGGATGACGTAGTTGGGGCCGCCCGCCTTGATGCCGGGACCGAAGGCGGACTTGCCCATGCCGCCGAAGGGCTGGCGCAGCACGATGGCCGGTGGTCCCGCGGTTGATGTAGAGGTTGCCGGCGCGGATGCGGTCGAGCCAGATCTCGTGCTCGCGTGCGTCGAGGCCTGCAGGCCGGAGGTGAGGCCGAAGCCGGTGGCGTTGACCCGCCGATCGCTTGCTTGAGGCTGGCGGCGCGCATGACGCCGAGCACCGGGCCGAAGCTCGGTGTGGTGGGTGTAGCTGCCGGGCTGCACGTACTTGATGCCGGGGGTCCACAGCGAGGGATTGTCGCCCTTCTGCTGGGGCATGAGCGCCCACGATTCTCCCGGCTCCAGTTCCTTGAGCGCCTTCTCCCAGGTCGCCGGAGGGCGGACGGATGAGCGGTCCCTCTTGTTGTGCATCCCAGGCGCTGCCGACATGCAGGCTGGAGGCGGCGTCCACCAGCATCTCCTTGAAGGACGGTCGTCGTACACCTCGTCCTCCAGGATGAGCAGCGAGGTGGCCGAGCACTTCTGCCCGCAATGGCTGAACGCGGAGTGCAGCACCTGCTTGATGGCCAGTTCGCGGTCGCACAGGTCGGTCAGGATGGTGGCGTTCTTCCCGCCCGTTTCGGCGAAGAGGTTGAGGTCGTGCCGGTTCTTGAGCATGGCGAAGCCGGTCTCGTGCCGCCGGTGAGGATGACCCGCGTCCACGTCCTCGTGCCCGGCCAGGCGCGCGCCTTCCTGCCCGCCCGCGCAGGGGACGAACTGGAGCGCCTCGCGCGGCACGCCGCCGTCCCAGAAGCAGCGGCACATCTCGTGCGCGATGTGCACGGTGCTGGAGGCCGGCTTGAGCAGCACGGTGTTGCCGGCGGCGAGGGCCGCGGCGACGCCCCGCAGGGGATGGCGATCGGGAAGTTCCACGGCGGCACGACGACGACCACGCCGAGGGGCGAGGCGGTGAGCCCTTCCGCGTGCACGTCGAGCGCGGTCTTGGCGTAGAAGATGGCGAAGTCGACGGCCTCGATACCCGGGGTCGGCCTCGGCGACTGTCTTGCCGCCCTCGGCCACGGCGGCGGCGATCAGGCGGCCGCGGCCTTGCGCAGCTCGTGCGCGACGGCGGCGAGGATCTCCGCCCGTTCCCCGGGCTTGCGGGCGCCAGCCGGACGGATCGTCCTTGGCGCAGCGCACCGCGTCCTCGATGTCCTGCGCGGTGGCCTGGCGGTGGCGCGACCACGACGCCAGGGCGCGAGGGATCGGTGTTCTCGCGCACCGGGCGCCCGGCGAGGATCTTCTGCCCCGCGATGACGAGCGGGACCTCGGCGGCGGCGTCGCCGGTCTCCGCCTTTTTGCGGCGCAGGATCGCCTCGATCCATTCGCTGTTGTGCGGGAGGGAAAAGTCGGTGTCGGGCTCGTTGGCGAAGGTGCTCCAGTCGGCGCGCTCGGGCGTGGGCTCGTGGCGGCGGTCCTGCGTGCGGCGGCGCGCGGGGTTTCGGCGAGTCCCGATGAGGGTGAAGGCGTCGAGGAACTGCTTTTCCAGCCGCTGCCACTCGGGGCTGCCGGGCGAGAGGCGGAAGGCGTGGCGCAGGAAGTTGTCCTCGCCGGTGTTCTCGTCGAGGCGGCGGATGAGGTAGCCGATGGCGTTGAGGAAGCCCTCCTTCGGCGTGGCGGGGGCGTAGAGGAGGACGTTGCGGCAGATCTCGAAGAGCGCGCGGCGCTGGTGGTTGGCCATGCCCTCGAGCATCTCGAACTGCACGCGGTCGCCGGCGTTCCCCCGGGCGGCGAGCACGAGGCCGAGCGAGAGGTCGAAGAGGTTGTGCGAGGCGATGCCGACGCGCACGGCGGCAAGGTGCGCGGGCTCCAGGGCGTAGGCGAGCATGCGCTTGTAGTTGGCGTCGGTCTCGGGCTTGGTCTGGTACGGGGCCTGCGGCCAGCCCATGATGGAGGCCTCGACGCGCTCGCTTTCCATGTTGGCGCCCTTGACGATGCGGACGATGACCGGCGCGCCGCCCTTCGCGACGCGCTGCACGGCCCATTCGGTGATGCGGCGCTGGGTCGGGAAGGAGTCGGGGATGTAGGCCTGCAGGGCGATGCCGGCGGTGGCTTGTTCGAGGCCGCGGCGGTCGAGCGTGCGGAGGAAGACCTCCGTGGTCAGGCTCATGTCGCGGTATTCCTCCATGTCGAGGTACACGAACTTGTGCGCGGTGGTGCCGTCGGCCCGGGTGAAGCGCTCCTTGGCGGCGGCGCGCACGAGGCGCTCGAAGCGGTCGCACAGCACCTGGATGGTGTGCTCGCGGCCGATGGGCGAGATCTGCGAATAGAGGGTGGAGATCTTGACGGAGACGACCTCGATTTCGGGGCGCTGCAAGGCCTCGAGGTATTTTTCCAGGCGGTGCATCGCCTCTTCCTCGCCGAGCAGGGCCTCGCCGAGGAAGTTGACGTTCATGCGCAGGCCCTCGTCGCGGCGGGCCTTGAGGTGCGCCTCCAGCAGCTCGCGCTCGGCGGGCAGGATGACGGTGGCGGTTTCCTCGCGCATCTTCTCCTTCACGATGGGCGCGGCGACGTTGGGCAGGTAGCCGCCGAAGGACTTGAAGCCGCGCAGCAGGGCGCGGTCGAACCAGCCGAAGAAGCGGGGCACGCCCTGCACGTCGAGGATGTGGGTGAGCTGTTCGACGGACCGCCGGTTGTCGCGGGTGCGGAAGGCCTGGTCGGTGATCTGCATCAGCGTGGTCTTGTCCTCGGGGTGCTGCATCATGCGCTCGAGTTCCTCCTGCTGCTCGCGTTCGGCGGGCGTCTGCAGGCGGTTTGCGGCTTCGAGGAGAACGCGGGCGAGGGCGGCGGCGGCGGCCTCGGGGGAGAGGTCGCGGATGGGGGCGAGGGCTTGCAGGGTCTGGTCGAGCGGAGGGGTGTTCATGGCGCGGGCCTGGGGGGGGTGAGGAAGGGTTTGGCGTCGAGGGCGACGGGGTCGCCGACCCGGCGGATCACGCCGGCGGCGTCGATGAGGAAGGCTTCGGGCAGCTTGCGGATGCGGTAGCGTTCGGCCTCGCCCCCGGTCCAGGCGTGGCGGACCCCATGCCAGTCCTCCCGGCGACATAGTCGGCGGCGGCCTCCATGGTGTGGTCGATGCTCACCGTCAGGATGCGTTGTCGCGCGGCCGGGTCGTACTCCGGCAGGCTGCGCTGGAGGGTGGCCATCGCGGCGCGGCTGTGCGGATCCCAGGTCGCCCAGAACACCAGCATCACCGGCTCGCCGCGGACCGCGGAGAAGCGGTTGGTCCGGCCGGAGCCCAGGTCGGTGAACTCGAAATCGGGCGCCACCGTGCCCTCTTCCAGGAGGAGGAGATCGGCGTTGTCGGCGCCTGGGGCCAGCTTCGCGCGCGTGAGTTTCACCGCCCGCGATTCGCCGATGCCGGAATGGACGAACACCACCACCTCCGACCCGGGCGGGCCGGAGAGCAGTTCCAGGGCCCGTTCCACCGGTGTGTGGTCAAGCGGCTGCCGCTCCCCGCCGGCCTCGGCGACCGCGACCAGCTCGTCCCCGACATCCAGGTCGCCGCTGTTGCGCGCGGGGCTTCCGATGATCATGTGCCGGATGCGCAGCGACGAGGCCTTCCACCTGCAGGAGAATGCCGGTCGAGCCGGAACGATCCGGGGCGGCCTCCTGCGCGCGGCCCGCCAGCAGGGCGGCGATGACCGCCGGGAAAATGTACCACTTTGAATTGGTCATGGGGACTCGACCGGGGTAGTTAAGTTCCTCTAAAGAATGTGTCCATCACGAAACCCTACCGGAGCTTCAAATGCAATCCGTCATTCGCCTCGCCGCCTGTCTCACACTCTGCACCACGCCTTCCCGCGCGGAGGACTACCAGGTCGTCGTGAGTGAAACCACCGCCGCCGACCCCGGCTGGAAGGCGGTGGCCGACGCGCTGGTGGCGAAACACGGCGGGAAGCTGGTGACCCATGCCGGAAACGTCGCCGACGCCCTTCCGGCGCTGCAAGCCGCGCACCCGCGGCACACGGCCTTCGTCGCCACGCCGGCGGAAGCCGGCAAGGCCTTCGTCGCCGAGGTGCACCGCCTCACGCGCGCCATCGACGACGACCCCTACACCGACACCCTCTGGGGCATCGTCACCGGCTACACCGCGTCCAACGCCCTCGCCATCGTGAACACCCCCGGCCCGCTGGTCATCGAGCGCGCGGCGTCGGGCACCGACATCGAGTTGTCGCTGATCCCCGAGGGCCGGTGGTTTTGCGAGCTGACGCAGGGCAAGCGCGTGAACAAGGAAAAGGGCGGCGAGGCCGTGGTCTCCGAAGGGCCGGCCGACTCCACCTTCGAGATCGTGGACACCCTCAACGACTACCAGCCGCAGATGTTCGTCACCAGCGGCCACGCCACCGAGCGCGACTGGCAGCTCGGGTACCGCTACCGCAACGGGTCGTTCCGGTGCAAGAACGGTGTTCTGTACGGTCTCGACAGCGCGGGCAAACGCAAGGAGGTCCACTCGCCCAACCCCAAGGTGTACCTGCCGATCGGCAACTGCCTCATGGGTCACGTGGACGGCCCCGACGCGATGGCGCTGGCCTGGATGAACAGCGCGGGCGTGGTGCAGATGGCCGGCTACACGGTGCCGACGTGGTACGGATACATGGGCTGGGGGTTGCTGGATTACTTCGTCGAGCAGCCCGGCCGGTACACCTACGCCGAGGCGTTCTTCGCCAACCAGCAGGCGCTCATCCACCGGCTGGTCACGGAATACCCCGCCCTCGTCGGCGAGAAGCCCGCACCCGGGTCGACCAGCCGTAAGGCGGGTCAGGACGGCGCCGGTCTGCTGCACGACCGCGACACCGTCGCCTTCTACGGAGACCCCGCCTTCGACGCGCGCCTCTCCGCAGGGCCGCTGCGCTGGGAGCAGAAACTGGTCGAGGAAAAGGGGGGCTACGTCCTCACCATCACCCCGAAGGCCGGCGGCAAGACCTTCGCCCCGGTGAACCTCAACGGATCCCAGCGCGGCGGGCGGCCGATCGTGGTCCTGCTGCCCAGGCGCGCCCCCGGCGGATACCGGATCGAGGAAGGAGCGGAAACCGGCGCGGTGGCCACCGACGATTTTGTGCTCGTCCCCTTGCCGGATGCGAAGTCGGACCCCGTGGTTCTTCGCATCCATCTCGTCCCCAAGGCCTGAACCCCCCGTCGCCTCCACCGAATCCGGGAGGTGATTTCCGCGGTCATGAGGCGGTCGTCTTGTTGGAAAAAGCCCGGAATTGTCCGCTTTACTTTGAATGACTCCCGGGTGTACCCTCCGCGCATGACCAGAATCCTGACAAGGTTTTTCATGGGTGGAATTGCCGGCCGTTGTTCTGGTCATCTTCTCCGGGCATCCGTCCCCGGAATCAACGCGGCGAAAAGCATTCTTTACATTGATTTTGCGGCTGGTGTACGGTGACCCCATGAAACGGCGCGGGACAGGTTTTTCCCTGGTGGAGCTGCTGGCGGTGGTGGTCATCATCATGATCCTGCTCGCCTTGCTGCTGCCGATGCTCAAGAACGCGCGCTTGAACGGGGAGCGGGCGGTGTGCCTCAGCAATCTGGGGGTTCTGGGCAAGGGATTTGTCCAGTATCCGCCCGACCATGACGGCAACCTGATGGTGACCGAGGGCAACTTCGACCTGGCGCAAAGCTGGGTGGGCAACGGCCCCACCGAGCAGGACATCAAGGATGGCGCGCTGTGGCCGTACGTGCTTGATCTGCGCGTGTACCGCTGCCCGTCCCATCCCTTCAAGAATTTCAAGCGCCATTACTCCTGGAACGATTTCATCAACGGCGGCAACTACGCCGGACTTCCCGCGCCGGGGGGCTGGAAAAAACACGGCCAGATCCCGTTCCCGGCCCGCACGCTCGCGCAGATGGACGACATCGATCCCCGCGGGGCCGGCTACCTTGTCGGGACGTGGGTCATCGACGTCTACAACAAGTACCGGTATGTCGATCCGGTCCCCTCCTGGCACGCCGGCGGGATGGATCTCAACTTCATGGACGGCCACGCCGAGTACTGGAAGTGGGTGGACCCGCGCACCCTCTCCATGGTCACCGAGGCCAACCTGAACAGCATGGGCGCGTTCTTCCAGACCCACACCGGCAGCAAGGACTGGTGGCGGCTGCGCCAGGCGGTCAACCCCGGCTACCCCGACGCGCCGCCTCCGACCACGCCTTGAGTCTCCGCATGGCCGGCCGCTTTGTCTTGAGTCGTTCCGCAAAACCACGATACTCCCGGGCACGCCCATGAAAGCACCCCCCTGCATCTCCGCCGCGTTCCTACTGGCCTGCGCGCTGCTCATGCCGTCCTGCAGCCGCTCCCCGCGCATCGCCGACCAGGGCAAGGCCGACCACGCCGCCGTGGACCGGTTGATCGAGGCGGCCGCCGGTGCAAGGCCGCAGGGCAAGGTCGTGCTCGTGCTGCCCGCCGCCGTGGAATACCAAGGCCTCGCTTCGGAGCAGATGTCGGGACGCTTCCGTGCAAACTGGAAAAACTCCTCCGCCCCCCTCGTGGAATTCCGGCTGGCGCGCAGCACCGATTCCACCATCCGGGAGAACCCCGCGGAGTTCCGGCGTTTCGCGGCCATGGTCGGGACCCTCACCGCCGGGGATGTCGCCGCGCTCCAGACGGCCCATCCCGACGCGCGCCTGTTCGTGAGCTTCTGCGGCCTGCCGCTTGCGTGGAACGCGGATCCCGGCGGCCCCAAATGGGTGGCGTATTGTCCGCCGGCGCGAAGGGCGGCGCGGAACTCGCCCGCGCGGGCGCCCTGGTCGCGCTTGTGCAACCCCGCCAGACCCCGCCCCCGCGGGCGCGGACGATTTCGACACCTTCTATTCCTTCGAGACCCCCGCCACCCTCTCCACCCCGGCCTCACCGTGAAACACCTCCCCGTCCTGTTCCTCCTGGCCGCCCCTCGCGGCCCCGGCCGCGGACACGCCCGTCGTCCTCGGTTCCAACGCGTGGTCCGTCGTGGATTTTCCCGCCGGGGGAAAGGTGGAATGGCAGGGCGACACCCTCGTCCTCGGCATGGGCGAGATGCTCACCGGCGTGGTCGCCACCAACAACGTCCCGGTGATGAACTATGAGATCCAGCTCGAGGCCCGCCGCACCATGGGGTCGGACTTCTTCTGCGGCCTCACCTTCCCCGTCTCCACCAACCACTGCACCATCATCATGGGCGGGTGGGGCGGCGGCATCCTCGGCATGTCCAGCATCGACGGCCTCGACGCCAGCGAAAACCAGACCAGCAAGTTCATGACCTTCGAGGACAACCGGTGGTACGCCCTCCGCCTGCGCGTCACCCCGGGGAAAATCAGCGCCTGGCTCGACGGCAAGGCCTTCATCGACGAGCTGGAAACCGAGGGGCACCGCCTGCACATGCGCCACGGCGAGATCGAGCGCTGCATCCCCCTCGGCCTCGCCACCTGGCAGACCAAGGGGGAGATCCGCAACGTCCGCCTGACCCGCCTGCCCGCGCCCTGATACCGGGTGGGGCGGGTGAGCCGCCAGAGAGTTGCGAGGCTCAGCGGGGTCGCTTCGCCCTACCAGGCCACGGGGTAGGGCGAAGCCACTGGCTGAGCCGCCGAGGTGCCGCGAGGCTCAGCGGGGTCGCTTCGCCCCACCAACCCCGAGGGTAGGGCGAACCCACCGGGTGAGCCTCGAACCACTGAGGCGGCTCAGCGAGGTTTCTCCAGAGGCGGACGGGCTGCTTCGCCCCACCAACTCGCCCCCTGCAAAACCGTCTTGCTCCGCCCGGCCGGCCCCGCTACGGGAACTTCCATGCCCGTCCAACTCCAGACCGTCCTGCTGCTCGCCGCCTCCAATGTCTTCATGACCTTCGCGTGGTACGGCCATCTGCGCAACCTGCAGGGCCGGCCGTGGCTCTACGCCGCCCTGGTCAGTTGGTCCATCGCGCTGTTCGAGTACCTGCTGCAGGTGCCGGCCAACCGCATCGGACACCAGGTCATGTCCATCGGCCAGCTCAAGATCGTGCAGGAAGTCATCACCCTTTCCGTCTTCGTGCCCTTCGCGGTCTTCTACCTGCGCGAGCCCCTCAAGCTGGACTACCTCTGGGCGGGCCTGTGCATGCTCGGCGCGGTGTACTTCATCTTCCGGTCGTGATCATTCCTTCCCGGGGGGGATCTCCGCCAGGACGAAGGCCACGCGGTCGAGGGCCTCCTGCACCGTCAGGAACTCGCGGCGCAGCTTCTCGATCCGCTCGTCCTGCTGACGCCGGGCGTCCTCCAGTTCGCGCCGTTGCGTGCTGAGGTCGCTCAACGTGGTGGCGAGCTGGCTGATCTGGATCTTGGCGAGCCGCAGGGTTTGCGTCAGTTCTTCCGCGCTCAGCCCCTCCTCGCCCGTTTCCTGGTACAGTTCCAGGTCCGCGACATCCTCCGGCACCGGGATCCGAACCGGGTTTCCGCACCCCGGACAGGAGATGGTCAGGCCCGCGCCCCGCCGGTCGATCGCCAGGCTCTTGCCGCACTCGGGGCATTCGAAGACGATGTCCTGCTCGGTGATCGAATGCTCGTTGTTGATCAGATCGCTCATGGCTGCGCCCCTTTGGGCCTGATCGTACCATCCGGCCCCGGGTTTTGTACAGCGGGGATCATGCCGGCGCGGGTCGGGGTTGCCGGCGGAACGCCTGGAGGGTGATGACAAAGGAGGCGAGCAGGAGGCAGGCCGTCATCTGGTGGCCGGCCGCGAGCTGGATCCGGCTGCCGCTCGTCCCGTTGACCAGGGTGGCGATGCCCAGGACCGCCTGCAGGCAGCATAGCGTCAGCATCCAGTTGTAGCCGAAGCGCAGCCGGGCGGTGAGCTCGCGGCGCACCGACGCCAGCCACAGCCAGACCACCCCGAGGAGCAGCAGCACCCCCGTCCAGCGGTGCACAAACTGCACCGCGACCGGGTTCATGACGAAGTTCCGCCAGGCCGGCTGCCAGGAGTCCTGGATCGCGTCCGGCGGAAACCAGTGGTGCAGCATCTTCGGGAAGGTGGTGTAGAGACGCCCCGCGTCCAGTCCCGCCACAAACGCCCCGAAGGCGATCTGCGCGCACAGCAGGAGGAACACGACCCAGGTCCAGGCGTGCAGCCCCGGCCACTCGTTGCGACGCGGGCGCGGAACGCGCTCCGGGATCAGCCCCGCCAGGATCCAGGCGATGGTCCCGAACGCCAGGAGGGCCGTGCCCAGATGGATGGCGAGCCGGAAGTGACTGACGTACGGCACGTCCTTGAGACCACTCTTGACCATCCAGACGCCGACGACCCCCTGCAGGCCGCCGATGACCAGCGCCGCGAAGAGCCGCACGACCAGCCCCGTCCCCAGCCGCCTGCGGACCAGCTTTTCAACCACCAGGAACCACAGGAACGGGAGGGCGAAGGCCAGTCCGATGGCGTGGCCCCACAGCCGGTGCAGCCACTCCCAGAAGAAGATCTTCTTGAACTGCGGCAGGGTCATCTCCTGGTTCAGGATCCGGTACTCCGGGTGCTGCCGGTACTTCGCGAACCGGTCGGCCCACTCCGCCTCGCCGCGCGGATGGTAGGCGACCAGGTTGTTGGGAAACTCGACGATCGAAAGGCCGGATTCCGTCAGGCGGGTGATGCCGCCGATGGCGACCATGACGACGATCATCAACTCCACGAGGATCAGCCAGATGATGACGGCTTTGTGCACAGGTTTCGGTTGGTTCATGGCAGGGCTCCGGTCCGTCCCTATAGCATCGATTCCCGCAAAGCGGAAGCCGGTGGCGCGGTTCTCGTGGGCGCGCCCGGGCGCCCCGCATGGGATTTCCTTGTTCCCCCACCCCTTCGCGGGATATGCAGCCCCCCGTCCCACCAACCCGAAAGCGGTGATGATCCCCAACCCATTTCCCTGCCCGTGCTGCCAGACCCCGCTCCCGCTTCCGGAGGACGCGCAGGCCTGCGCATCCGTTGCGGACACTGCCAGTGCAATCCACGGTGGACCTCCCCCCGCAGATTCTGGAGGCGGGAGACGCGGCGGCCGTCACCGGGGCGGAGGCGCCGGTGGCGGAAAACCCGCGCGAAGCCCCGCAGGCGGCGCTTCGGCGCGGCCCCTCCCCCTCCGTCGCCCGCGAATCCGCCGCGCCCCGCAAAATCGCGCCCATTCCACCGCCGCCCGCAGGGCCGCCCCCGCTCCATGGGACGCCCGGCCGGAACCTGGTCCCGGCGCTGCTGCTGGCCGTCCTCGCGGCCGCGGGGGCGTCGCGTACTTCCTGATGTCTCCGGCGCCGCCTGCGGAAACCACGACCGGGGGCGGCCCGCCGCGCCGGCGGAGACGGCGGCAAAGCCAGCGGAGGTCGCGCCCGCCATCCCGCCCGCGCCCGCCCGACCGGTTCGAACCACCTTTCCCTTCTCCCGCCCCGAAACCTCCCCGCGGCCTTCGACCTGTCCGCCTGGACCAACGCCGTGGCCGCGGTCGATCATCGCGAATGGGACCGCCGTCATCCCGGACCCCACAGCGGCTGGTTCGACGGAAACGACGACGCCTGCGCCAAAAACTACATCATCACCTGGGGACCGCTGGGCCTCCGGACGCGGATGCACGACCACACCTGGGGCCACGAACCCGCCTTCCGCCGCCTGGCCCGCCGTGCTCCGCGACCCCCGCGGCGATCTGATCCTGGACGCCTTCGAGGTGGTGTCGGTCATCCCCGGCTCGCCCGCCGACGGACATCTCCAGCCCGGCGACCTGCTGGTGGCCATGGACGGCGAACCCTTCCGGACCGCCACCGCCCTGCGCCCGGAGCAGCCCCTGCTGCTGCACCAGGGCACGCGGAGCCTGGAGATGGACGCGGCGAACGGCCCGACCTGGCGGAGGGCCGGGGACGCGTGTCCTTCGACATCCTCCGCCCCGCCGCCGCTCCCCCTGTCACTGAAAATCCGGAGACGCCGGCCCTCGTACGCACCCTCCAGACCGGCGGCGAGATGCGCCAGGACGCGCTCCACGAGGTGGACCTCGACACCCCCGTCTCCGCCGGCGAGGAGCTGACCCTCCTGCTCGAGATCACCCGCTCCCACAACGGTTCGTGCGCCGCCGAAATCATCCGGCCGAGACTCGAAGGCCCCGGCGGCACGCTGGACCTGTCGGCGATCCGGCGCTTCGCCGAGGCCAACGGATGGGGCCGGCTCTCGCGTTCGCTCGACAACGACGGCAAGCCCATCACCGACCGGGGCGAGGCCGTCGCGGAGTCGCTCTGGTGCCACGCGCCCGCCCGCCTCGCCTGGGTGGTGCCGCCGGGATATGATCGTTTCCGGGCCCGGGTCGTCTGCCGCCACCACGCCGAGGGATACCGAGCGCGGGTCGAGGTCCGCTCCCCGCCCGCCGATCTGACCCCCGGCCTCCGCGCCCTGCACCAGGTCGTGGCGTTCGACATTCCGAAAATCGGCGCGTACGCCGCCGGTTTTCCCAACCACGGCGACGCCAAGAGCGCCCTGGTCGCCCGGATGACCGCCGACTGGCTCGCGGGCCAGCAGCAGCCCAACGGCTCGTGGCCGCGCACCTGCGGCTACACCGGCGATGCGTACGACACGGCGTGGGCGGGCCTGGGCCTGCTGGCGCAGCAGGACCCGGCCCATGAGGCGCACATCCGCCGCGCAGCCGAGTACATCGCCTTCGACGCCCCCGAGGACGGCTGGGCCGTGCCCGGCGCCCTCAAGGTGATGTTCCTCTCCGAATACTGGCTGCGCACCCGCGACGACCGCATCCTGACGGCGCTGCAATCGCAGGTGGAGCGCCTTCAGGGCGAGATGGTCTACGGCGACTGGAACGGCGGCCACGGGCACAATCCCGGGTACGGCGGGTCCGGGCGTCTCCACCGGCGGATCGCACCTCACCCTCGCCTTCGCGCTGGCCGCGCTCACCCCGGTCCAGGTCGAGCCGGCCTCGTCCGCCGGATGCTCGCCCGCGCCCAGGAACTGGCCCCCGACGGTTTCATCCCGTATGGCCGCGGACCGGCACCCGCTCCTTCGAGCCCAATCTGGAGGGCGGCGGCACCTACCCGGCCGCCACGGGCCCTACCTCATCGCCTCGACCATCGCCGGCGGCCCGCGGCTCTTCACCGACAACTGCGGCGCCATGTACGCCCGCGGTGCCGTCGGCGGCATGGACCAGGGCCACGCCACCCAGACCCTCTCGCTCTCCTGGGGACTGCTCGCCGCCGCCGCCGTGTCGCCCGAGGCCCTCGAGCGCCATCTGGCCGCCCTGCGCTGGAAATTCACCCTGCTGCGCTGCCATGACGGCGGATTCTGCCAGAACGCCTACCGCCTCGAGTACCAGGGCGGCGAGGGTCTTCCCCGCCTACCTGCGCGCCGGGGCGTACCTGGTCGTGCTCAACTCCGGCCGGCACAACCTCGCCATCACCGGCGCCCCGCAGTGGCGCGCCAAATCGTTCCCGGCCGCCCCGCCCGTGTGCCACGACGACGCGGTCGCCCTCGGATACTATCAGCGCAACTGGGGCGTCGCCGACGCGGTGCTGGGTGCGCGCGCCCCCGCCAGCCTCCACGCGGGCGCCGCCGCCCTCCTCCGGATGGGCCGGGGTTCCGACACCCGCGCGGAGCTCTACGACTTCCTCAAGGCCCGCGCCGCCCCGGTGGCGCGCGAGCTGCTCGCGCTGCCCGGGGTCGAGCCCATCCAGCGGCAATACCTGGCCGAGATGGTCCTGGGCGTGGACCTCCGGATTTCCGCCGAGCCGGAGCGCAAGGACGACCGCGAGGTGCCGGGAAGCTGGGCGCTGACGCTCGACGCGCAGCATCCCCTCGCGGGATATTTCGAGGGCGCCGGGCCGGCCGAACGCGAGGCCTGGCGCAAGCAGCCGCCGCTGCCCATGACCGGCACGGTGGAGATCGTCCCGGCCCCCGGCCAGGGCTTCACCCCCGTGAAGTTCGACATTGACGCCGACTGCGGCGGCAACGGCTGGCAGGTGAAGAGCCAGAACAAGGTGGCCGCCGGTCCGCCCCGCGGCCCCGTGCCGCTGATCGCCCGCGTCCGCTGCCGCGTGGGCGACCTGACCTTCAACTACGACCGCCCGATCACCGCGGGGGCCGATGAGCCCGGCAACGGCGAGAAGGGGCGCAAGGTCACCTGCGACCGCGTGGTCTGGACGCCCGGCCGCCTCTTCCGCGACCTGGGCGGCTGGAACGCCTCGTTCACCCTGCCCGGCGGACAGTACGTCAGCGCCTCCACCCAGGGCGTGGCCGCGCAGGTCATCCTGGGCGGGACGCGATGGGTCGCGCCGCAGGCGGGCGGGCTCCCGGCCGGCACCCGCTGCCGGTTCGGATTCTGTTCCGGCTGGCAGGGCTACGAGGCCCGCATCGCCGCCATCCGGCCCGCGGCCGCGCCGCCTGTCATTGCCCTCAAGTCCCTGGCCGCCGGCGGGGTTCCGCTGGAGCGCGGCCCCCTCGAGGACTTCGACCGCGCCACCGCGCAACCGCTGAAGCCGCCGACCGGGGACACTCCGCTGGTGATCGAGGCCGTGCTGGCCGCCGCCGCGCCGGTGCGCGCCGTCGATCTGCGCCTTTCCGGGGCGGGGAACCTTGAGAACAGCCTTCGCCTGACGGTGGAGGCCGAGGTCCAGGGCGCGTGGCGGACGGTTTTCCAGGGCCATCCCGGCGACCGCCTCCGCTCCTTTCCGCCGGTGCCGGCCACCCGTCTCCGCGTCACCCTCGCCCCCCTCCCGTCATTCAAGGCCGCGGAGTTGAAGCTCGACGAATTCCGCGTGTTCCCGGTCATCGACTGAACGCCCCGCCGGAAGCCCGGCCCCGGCCCGCGACGTTCCGGTCACCGGAACTTTTTTCCCGGCGGCGTTCCGGTCACCGGAACTTCCGCCGGCCCGTCCGGGCGGCGGGCTTCCATCGGGGCCGCGGGCGTCCGGGCCGGGAGGGTCGCGCAACCCGCGGATCAGTCCACCAGGATGCGGCGCCGCATGATGCGCAGGAG
>JAXMHJ010000071.1:0-26424 GCA_046346795.1 Kiritimatiellia bacterium | reverse complement strand
CGCCCCAACTGTTGCTCAGGATGTGCGCGCCCTTGGACCGCGCGTAGTCGATGCAGGTGATGGCGTCCGAAGCCGCCCCGCTGCCGTCGGCCGACAGGAACTTGCAGGCCATGATCCGCGCCGACCACGCCACCCCGGCCACGCCGACCCCGTTCCCGCCCGCGCCGGCGATCGTGCCCGAGCAGTGGCTGCCGTGGCCGTTGTCGTCCAGCGGGTCGCCGTCGGAGTTCACCGTGTCGATCCCGTGCACGTCGTCGACCCATCCGTTGCCGTCGTCGTCCACGCCGTTGGTCTCGCGGCCGCCGCCGCTCTCCCCGGGATTCACCCACATGTTGGTCGCGATGTCCTCGTGCGTGTACAGCACCCCGGTGTCGATCACCGCCACCACGACCCCGGCGGCGCTCGAGCGGATGTCCCAGGCCTCCGGCGCGTCGATGTCGGCGTCGGCCACCCCGCCGTTCTGGCTGGTGTTGTGCAGGCCCCACAGGTCGCCGGCGAGGAACAGGGGGTCGTCCGGCTGGGCCTCCAGGGTGATGACCGGGTCGTATTCCACGTACTCGTACGCCCCGCCCGCCCGCAGCTTCGCCAGCGTGCCGTCCAGATCGCCGTTGCCGACCTGCAGGATTTCCACGTGGCCGCAGGCGGGAAAGCGCCGCTCGACCGAAACATTCATCGCGGCGAGAACACCCGCGGCCCTGGTCTTCAAGGCCGCGCTTTTCAACGTCTTCGCCGCGGGCCGCGCCAGCAGCCGGTCGAGACGCCGCCCGAGGGCGATCTCCTTTTCGGTCGGCGCGCGGGAGCGCGGGGCGGGCTCCGCCGCCCAGACGGTGGTCGCGGCGAAAAGCGCGAACAGCCACGCGGCGCCGGACTTGGTTTTCATCTCCATGGCACGACCTCCAAGGGCAACACGTACCCGGGATTTCAGGGAAAGCCAAGGACGGGTTGGCGGGGCGAGGTGCGGCGGGAATTCATAGAACTGGAGAATTTAGGGAAAAGCGCGCGCGGGAAAGAATGGCCGGGAATATGTTAATAAACATCATTAATTCGGTTGCTTTAGGCGTGGATATGTTCAGTCTCCCCGGTAAAGTATGCACGAGTGTTCCCCCGACGACCTGTAACCCCGAACCCTTGCCGCCCGCGCCGCTCATGAAAATCAAGGAACTTCTGGTCATTCACCATTCGCACATGGATGTCGGGTACACGCATCCGCAGCCGGTGGTTTGGGCGATCCACGACCGCTGCATCGACGAGGCCATCGACCTGTGCGAGCGCACGGCGGAGTATCCGGAGGGCAGCCAGTGCAAGTGGACTTGCGAGGTCACGAACGTCGTGCTGCACTGGCTGGAGACCGCGCCGCCCCGCCAGGTGGAGCGTCTGCGCGCGCTGGTGGCCGCGGGACGCATCTCGATCGGCCCCATGCTGTGCCACTGGACGGCGCTTCATCCGGAGGACCTGCTGCGGGAGAGCCTCCAGCCGATGTTGCGGCTGCGCGAGGTGCTCGGGGTCCGGTTTTCGGCCGCGATGCAGACCGACGTCAACGGAGTGCCCTGGTCCACGCCCGATCTCCTCCTGGACGCGGGCGTGGGCAACCTGATGATGAGCATCAACATTCACATGGGCGGATTTCCGCTGAGCCGTCCGCTGATCTTCCGGTGGCGCACGCCGGGCGGGCGCGAGATGACGGTGTACAGCGGGGAACATTACAACGCGTTCGGCCGGGAGGCGGGCCTGGGCCGGCCCGACGCCCCCCTGGCGGCGGCGGAGAAGGGGCTGAACCACTATTTCGAGCGGCTGCGCGACAAGGGCTGGCGGCACGATTTCGCCATCCTGACCGCCACCCATCCGATCATGGACGACAACGGGCCGCCCAATCCGGAACTGCCGGAATTCGTCCGCCGCTGGAACGCCGCCGGCAAAACGCCCTTCATCCGGATCGCGACGGTGGACGAGGTCTTCCGGCGGATCGCACGGCTGCCGCGAACGAAGCTACCGGTGCACTCGGGCGACTGGACGGATTTCTGGACCAACGGGGTCGGCGCCTCGGCCCTGGACGTGGTCATGTCGCGCCGCGCCCACGGCGCGCTGTGGGGAGCGCGGGCCCTGGCCACCCTGCTGCCGGATGCGGCGCGCGAACGGGCCGCCCGGATTTGCGGCGCGGCCGTGGAAAAGCTGCACCTGGCCAACGAGCACACCTGGACCACCTATGCCTCGACCGGGGCGCTGGGGGTGGCCGGCAGCGGAAAGATCGAGCCGGTCCCGCTTGCGGAACAGTGCGTCTGGAAATCGGAAAAATGCGCGGGCTCCCTGTCCCTCGCGAGAATGGCCCGGCGGGACGCGCTGGATGACCTGGCGGGAAACCCCGCCCAGAGCCGCTCGCAGGAGGGGCTCCTGGTGTTCAATCCGGCCGGGATTCCGCGCCAGGTCATGTTGCGCATGACCCCCGACGTCGCGGGCGGCGCCAGCCACCTGGTGGCCGGGACCAAGCACCGGCTGGACGTGGTGGAAGACGTGCTGCGGGACACCGCCGGAACGGCCTGGTACGGTCCGGTCGAGATCGGCCCCCATGCGTTGAAGCGGATCCGCCTGCCGGAGTTGAAACCGCGCAACTTTTCCTCCGGGGTGACGGCGTCCGCCGGCGAGATCTCCAGCCGTTTCTGGCGTCTTCGCTTCCATCCGGAAACCGGCCGGGTCACCTCGCTCGTGCACAGGGTCTCGGGACGCGAATGCTTCGACCCCGACGCCGGCTTCGACCTCTTCGGGCCGGTCCACGAATCCGTAGCGCAGCCGAGCGAGCGCTCACGGTCTGTGCGGGATCCCCGGTATGACCTCTTCCATGTGACCGAGGCGAATTTCGACGAGGTGGTCCACTCCGACGTGGACGCCTGGGCCACCGGTTGGAACGCCCGCCATCAGATTCCGGAGGCCGCCGTGCGGGTGGAAACGCTGGTGGACGCGGACGGGGTCCGGCTGGTCCGCCACCTGGAACTGCGCGGTGTCCGCGGGGCGATGCAGCAGACCCTGACGCTGCCCGCCTACGAGGACCGCGTCTGCTTCGAGGCCTTCTTCAACAAGGCGGACGAGACCGATCCGGAGTCGCTGTACTTCACCTTTCCCTTCAAGCTGGACCGTGCGCGGGCGCATTTCGACACGGCGGGCGTGTCCGTCGCCTACGACGGGGAACAGTTACCCGGGGCCTGCCGCGACTGGTTCACGGCCGGAACGTACGTGGCGGTGGAAGGCCGCGGCCGCGGCAAATCGGCGGGCGGTTGCCTGACCCTGGCCTGCCCGGATGCGCCGCTTTTCCAGTTGGGCGGATTCCATTACGCCCGCCGCCAGCGCGACGTGTCCGGGGTCCGGCAGGCGCTGGTCGTGGCTTGGGCGACCAACAATTACTGGGACACGAATTTCAAGCCTTCGCAACCCGGTCCCGTTCGTTTTCGCTACGAACTGGCCTGTACCCCGTCCTATGATCCGGCGTCCTCGGCGCGATTCGCCGCGGCGGCGGCCCGGCCGGTGGTCTTCCACCCGGTCGCCCGGCTGGACGACGCGCTCCCGGCCCCGGACCTGGTCGGCGTCCTGCCGCGCGCGGTCACGCTGGTCGCCCTGACCCCCGACGGTCCGCATGCCATCCTGGCCGGGTTCCGAAACCACGCCCGGCGTCCGGTCGCCCTCCGCCCCGGGCTCCCGGGCCGGCGGCCTTCCGCCGTCGTGCTGGTCGACGCCCTCGGGCGTCCCCTGCGGAATCTTTCCGCCGGCCGGTCCGTGTCGCTGCCCGCACGCCGGACGACCTGGATCCGGTTTGAGTTCAATCCCGCCCCATGAACAAAAGGTGACGACATGCACATGACCCTGATCGATTGGATCGTTGTCGCGGGCGTGCTCGGCCTGTTCACCGGCGTGGCCGTGATGGCCAACCGGATGACCCGCAGCGTCGCCGACTACCTCGTGGCCGGCCGCGGGGCCGGGCGGTACATGCTCACGGTGTCGTCGGGAACCGAATGGATCGGGGTGATCTGCATCTCGGCCATGTTCGAGGCGTACTACCTGGGCGGACTCAACGCGATGTGGTGGGTGATGCTCACCACCCCGGTGTTCTCCTATTTGCAGATCTCGGGCTTCGGCATGTACCGGTTCCGGGAGACCCGCTGCATGACGATCGCCGAGTTCCTGGAACGGCGGTACAGCCGGCCGGTCCGCACGCTGGGCGCGGGGATCTCCTGGCTGGCGGGCATGATCGCCTTCGGCTTTGTGCCGCTCATCACCGCCAAATTCCTGATGGCCCTGATCGGCCTGAAGGCCCGTTTCGTGCTGCTGGGGCTCAGCCTGCCGACCTATCCGGTCATCGTCGGAATCGTGGTGGCCCTTCCGCTCCTCTTCGTGCTGAGCGGGGGCCACCTGACCGTGCTTGTCTCCGACTTTGTGCAGGGCCTGTTCATGAACATCGCCTCGCTGGCGCTGGTCTTCACGGTGCTTTCGACCGTGTTCCACTGGGACCAGATCGTGTTCGCGATGAAGGCCGGCGGCGCCGAGCACGCCTCGCTGCTGAACCCGCTGGAGACCTCGGCCACCAAGGAGTTCAGCCCCTGGTTCTTCATCACCGCGGTGATTCTGCAGGCCTATTCGGTCATGAGCAACGTGGCGGCGCAGGGCTTCACCGGGTCGGCCAAAAACGCGCACGAGCTGCGCATGGGCAACCTGCTGGCCCAGATCCGCTGGCAGGGCATCCTCATCTTCTTCATGGTCTTCGTTCTCGTCACCCGCGCCTTCATGCACCACCCGGCGCATGCGCAGACGGCCGCCGCGATCAACCAGTCCATCGACACCGCGCTGGGTCTGCAGGCCGCGGGCGACACCGTCGGCGCGGTCGCGCGGACCCAGATGCTGGTGCCCGCCGCGCTCACCTACATGCTGCCGCACGGCATGATCGGCCTGTTCTGCGCCATGATGGTGGCCGCGCTGATCAGCAGTTCCAACGCCATGACCCACGCCTGGGGCAGCGTGCTGATGCAGGACATCATCCTGCCCCTCCGCAAACGGCCGCTGGGCACCCGGCAGCACATCTGGGCGCTGCGGGCCTCCGTCCTGTTCGTGGCGGCCGTCATCTTCACCCTCAGCCTGCTCATCAAGCCCACCCAGAGCATCATGCAAACCCTGGCCCTCTTCGGCAGCCTGTGGCTGGGCGCCGCGGGGGCGGTCATCCTGGGCGGGCTCTACTGGAGGCGGGGCACGACCCGGGCGGCCGTCGTCACCTTCACGTTCGGGCTGGTCGCGGGCGCGGGGCTGCTCATCCTCACGCAGGCCTGGGCGGACATCGCGCCCCATCTTCCGTTCCTGGGCAAGGCGGCGGCCGCCAGCAAGACCTTCCCCATCAGCGGCCAGATGTCCTACCTGGCCACCGCCCTGTGCAGCATCCTGGTGTACGTGGTCGTCTCGCTGCTGGAGGGCAAACCGCCGCACGACATGGAGCGGCTGCTGCACCGCGGCCCCCATGCGATTCCGGACGAGACCCTGACGCACGACGAGCCCGTCGCCGGCTGGCAGCGGATCTTCGGCATCACCCGCATGTTCAAGCTGGAGGACCGGATCACCGCCTATTTCCTGATGGGCTATTTCCTGGCCTCGCTGGCGGTGTTCGGGATCGGAATGACCTACGGCTATTTCGCCCGCCCCTCCGAGGACGCCTGGGCGAAATTCTGGGCCGTCTACCTGATCGTCCAGGGCGGCCTGCTGGTGGTCTCGACCCTCTGGCTGGGCATTGGCGGTGTCCGCGACACGCTCCGCCTCTTCCGGTCGGCCCGGACCGGCGGCGTGGACGCCACCGACACCGGCGAAGTCCGCCACACCGATTCGTAACCCCCGCCCGGATCCAACATGAAACCCGTCACCCTCGCCATCATCGGCGCCGGCAAACGCGGCGAGGCCTATGCGGCCTACGCCCTCCAGCATCCCGACCTCGCCCGGGTCGTCGCGGTCGCCGAACCCCGCGAACACCTCCGCAACCGTCTGGCCGACCAGCACGGCGTCGCGCCGGAGAACCGGTTCGCCTCCTACGAGGACCTCGCGCAGCGCCCCCGCCTGTGCGACGCCGCCCTCGTCTGCACGCAGGACCGCATGCATGTGCAGCCCGTCGAGGCCCTCGCCCCGAAGGGCTATGCGATCCTGCTGGAAAAACCGATGTCCCCCGACCCCGGCGAGTGCGAACGGATCGTCGCGGCGGTCCGGCGGCACGGCAACTTCTTCGCCGTCTGCCATGTGCTGCTCTACACCGAGCTGACGCAGGCGCTGCGCTCCCTGCTGCGCGCGGGCGTGATCGGCGAGGTGGTGAGTCTCCAGCACCTGGAACCGGTGGCGTGGTGGCACCAGGCCCATTCCTTCGTGCGCGGCAACTGGCGGCGCGAATCCGAGTCCTCCTTCATGCTGATGTCCAAGTGCTGCCACGACATCGACTGGCTGCGGCACGTGGTCAACCGCCGCTGCGTCCGCGTCGGCAGCTTCGGCTCGCTGCGGCACTTCCGGGCCGCCGAGAAGCCGGCGGGCGCCGCCGACCGCTGCCTCGCCTGCCCGCCGGAAATCGAGACCCGCTGCCCCTATTCCGCCAAGCGGCTCTACCTCGACCAGTTCAAGCGCGACTGGATCATCGACTACCTCAACGACGTCATCACCGCCGGGGTGAACACCCGCGAGGCGGTGGAGGAGGCCCTGCGGACGGGGCCCTACGGACGCTGCGTCTACGCGTGCGACAACGACGTCGTGGACAACCAGACCGTGATGCTGGAGTACGAGGGCGGCGTGACGGCGTCGATGACCATGACGGCCTTCACCCCGACGCTGCACCGGGCCACGCGCATCTTCGGGACGCGCGGGTACATCGAGACCGATTTCGTGAAGATCAAGGTGTTCGATTTCGCGACCGAGCGGGAAACGGTGCACGACACCTCCATCGACGCCAACTCCGCCACCGCCGCCTCGGGCCACGGGGGAGGGGACTACCACCTGATGCGCCATTTCGTCCACGCCCTGTCCACCGGCGACACCTCGGAAATCCACTCCGGCCCCGAGGCCACGCTGGAAAGCCACCGGACGGTCTTCGCGGCCGAACAGGCCCGGCGCGAGGGCCGCATCATCGCCCTGTCCCCAACCTGATCCGCTCCAATGCCCGCGTCCGTCCGCATGGATCTCCGCCCCATTTCCGCCGCCTTCGAGCTGCGCGGCGACTTCGCGTCGGCCGCCCCCTACGGCAGCGGCCACATCAACGACACCTACTGCGCCGTGTTCAACCAGGGGGGAACGCGCGTCCGCTATCTTCTGCAGAGGCTCAACGCCCGCATCTTCCAAAATCCGGCCGGTCTGATGGACAACGTCGCCCGTATCTGCGCGCACGCGCAGCAGCGCCTCCGCGCGGAGGACGTCCCGGACGCCTCGCGCCGCGCCCTCACCCTGATCCCGACCCGGGACGGACTGGATTTCCACACCGATGACGAGGGCGGCGTGTGGCGCTGCTACATCTTCGTGGAAGGCGCGCGCGGATACGATTCCGTGGAAAACGCCGGGCAGGCTTTTCAGGCCGCGCGGGCCTTCGGTGCCTTTCAGCGACTGCTGGTGGATCTCCCCGGGGGGCGTCTGGTCGAAACCATCCCGGACTTCCACAACACCGTCCGGCGTTTCGATAATCTCCGCCGCAGCATCTCCGCCGACCCCCGCAACCGCGCCGCCGGGGTCCGGGCGGAAATCGACTTCTTCGAGCGTCACGCCGACGAGTACGGGGTGATTGCGCGGCTCATGGCCGGGGGCCGGATTCCGGAGCGGGTCACGCACAACGACACCAAGTTGAACAACGTGCTGATCGACGACGCCACCGGGGAGGGGCTCTGCGTGATCGACCTGGACACCTGCATGCCGGGCTCGGCCCTGTACGATTTTGGCGACCTCGTGCGGACCTCGACGTCGCCCGCCGCCGAGGACGAGCGTGATCTTTCGCGGGTGCGCTTCCAGGAGGACTGTTTCGAGGCGCTGGTCCGCGGATATCTGGGCGAGGCCGGGGACTTCCTCGTGCCGGCCGAGCGGGAGCACCTGGCCTTCGCCGGAAAACTCATCACGATGGAGATCGGCATGCGCTTCCTCGCCGACCACCTCGACGGCGACGTCTACTTCAAGACGGCGCGCCCCGGTCACAATCTCGACCGCTGCCGCACCCAGATCCGGCTCGCCACGTGCATCGAGCAACGCCTGGACGCCCTCAACCGTTTTGCGGCCACCTGCCAGCCGGCCGGCCCGTCCGTTTAACCGCAAGGAACCCCGACATGAAGTCACGCCTCCTGCTCCTCGCCGCCCTTGCCTTCGGCTGCACCGCCCGCGCGGAGGTGGAGCCCGTGGCGCATTACAACCTCAAGGGGGCGGGAGGCATTCGCGACACCGCCTGTCCGGAGACGGTGAAGGACCAGGCCGGAAAATCGCCGGAACTGACCCGGCAGGGGACCCCGAAGGTCATGTCCAGCGGACCTGCGGCGCGCCGGATGGAGTACGATTCCTCCATCAAGTTCGAGGCGCCCGACCAGTGCTATTCGACGGCGAAGAACCTCGTGTCGGGCGAACATTTCCTGGTGGAGGCCTGGGCGTACGCCCTCAAGGGGCGACCCGGGCTGGCACGCCGTAGTCGCCAACGGTAACGGCGGGTCCGGCTTCATCCTCGGTCAGAACGACACGCGGTGGTCGCTGCTGGTGGGCGGGGTGGGGGGACGGACCTCGGACCGGTCGAACCGGAGGTCTGGACGCATCTGGCCGTCGTCAAATCCGGCGGGGTGGTCTCGGCCTGGCTCAACGGGCGGCGCGTGGCCAACCAGTTGCCCGGGGTGGGCGGCGGAGCGGCCAATTTTTCCATCGGCGCCACCGCGCCCGGCCGGGAGTCGTTCAACGGCTGGATCGCCGAGGTGCGGTACGCGCGCTTCCAGCCCGGCGGCTTCGACCCCGGTTCGGATTTCCTCATGGACAACCAGAAGCTGAAGGCCATCCAGGAGGAGGTGCTCGGCGCGCGGCGGCGGCTGGTGGCGTCGGTGCTGAAAACCCCCGGGGTCGCCGTGGTCGACGCCTTCGATGAGAAGCCCTGTCCGACCGACTGGCTGCTGCGGCCGCCGGCCACGCCCGCGACGGTCCAGGTGCTGCCGGACGCCCGCGGGACCTCCGCGCGGATCATGCTGTCCAACGGACTCGTCAGCCGCACCTTCCTGCTCGCCGACAACCTGGGTTGCGTCAGTTTCAAGCGCAGCGACCGCGACCTCGAATTCGTGCGCGCCGTCAAGCCGGAGATCCGCCTGCGCATCAACGGGGGCGGCTGGCTGGCGGTGGGCGGGCTGACCGGCGCGAAGGATCACGCCTTCATCACCCCCGAATGGTTCGAGCATCTGGAATCGCTTCCCGGCGCGTTTCGCATGACGGGCATGAGCGTGGGTCCGTGTGTGAAGCCCTACGAGTGGCAACCCAAGTGCAACGCGCCCGCCGGCATTCCGTGGCCGGCGAAAGGGGTGCGCGCCACCTTCCGGTTTTCCCCGCCCGAAACCGCCGCCGCGCCGCTGGACCGCCTGGCGGTCGATGTCAGCTACGAGATCTACGAAGGCCTTCCCGTGGTCATGAAAACCTTCACCGCGGTCAACGGAGGGGCGCAGGACGTGGTGGTCACCCAGTTCGAGGGCGAGCACCTCGCCGTCCCGCCCTCCGTTTCCCGCCTGATGCACGTGGAAAGCGACTACTCCTGCGCCCTCCTCAACTTCCGCGAAACCAGCAGCGGACTGGGCATCCACGCCGGCGGAGGCCGGGCGGAATTCAAGGACTACTATCTGGGCGGCGGGACCACCCGCTGGATCCGCGATCCCAACTGGGGATCCATGGCCACGCTCAATCCGGCGGAGGACATCTTCCTCGACGACCCCGAGAACGCCCTGCTGCTCAGCCGGCCGTCAACAGGTCCGAACTGGACCGTGAAACCGGGGGAGACGTTCGAGGCCTTCCGCACCTTCGAGATCCTGAACGACACCGACGAGTCCGAGCGGTTCCATCTCGCCCAGCGGCGCTTCTACCGGAAGCTGGCGCCCCAGACCAACGAGAAGATGTTCGAGGTGCACGCGCCGGTCACCCGCGACCTGCGCACCCTCGGCCCGCTGATCGACCAGATGCAGGAGATCGGCTTCGGCATGCTGCAGGCGCCCGAACACCCCGGCGGCTTCAATTACGCCGACAGCTCCGAGGGCAACATCCAGTCCATGAAGGCGATCTGCGATTACGCCCGTCCCCGCGGCGTCCGGGTCGGAGCCTACCAGCTCATGATGGCCTCGGCCGGCTGGGGTTCGCGCGCCGACAACTACAACTGCATCGACCCCGTGTCCAAGAATCCCGGCAGCGCCTTCGGGCAGAGCGCCTGCGGCGCCTCGGCCTGGGCCGACATGTACTATACCAACATGTGGAAGACCATCGAGACGGCCGGCATGGGCGCGTTCAAACCCGACGGTCCCTACCACGGCGATCCCTGCGCGGCGACCGACCATCCGCACCACAAGGGCCTCGAGGATTCGCAGTGGGCGCAGTGGCGCTGGATGTGCAAGGTCCTCCACGAGGGCCAGCGCCGCAACCTCTACCTCACCGTCCCCGACTGGTACGTCCTCAACGGCCAGGCCTGCACCGGCATGGGTTACCGGGAGGCCACCGACAACATCGACATCGTCCTGCAGACCGTCATCTACCGCCAGTACATCTTCGACGGCACCTTCCACAAGACCGCCCAGATGGGCTGGGTCAACCTCAATACCGAAATGCTGCACGGGGGCATGGAGAAGAACCTCGAGAAATACGAGCGGGTTTTCTTCACCATGCTCTCCTCCGGCGCGCAGGTGTGGGTCCGGGGCCACCGCCTGTACGACGGACCGGAAAGCCGCGCCATGCTGCTCAAGTGGATGGCCTGGTACCGCAAGCACGAGGCGGTCATCCTTGGCGACATCATCCACCTGCGCCGGCCCGACGGCCGCGGACTGGACTACACCCTGCATGTGAACCCCGCCGGTCCCGAGAAGGGCCTGCTGCTGGTCTTCAACCCCACGCCGGCGTCGGTTGAACGGACTCTCGACATCCCGCTCTACTACACCGGCATCACCGGCTCCGCCCGGATGCGCGAGCAGGACGGTCCGGTGGTCGCCCTCCCGCTGGATGGGCGGGGCGGCGTCCGGGTGCCGGTACGGCTCGAGGCGGGCGGATACACCTGGATCACCTTCGAGTAGCCCATGGAACCGGAAACCTACGCCTGGTACGCGCTGCGCCGGCCCCTGCCGGACTGGCGCTTTGACGAACTCCTGGCCGAGATGGTCGGGCAGCTTCCCCGCTACCGGGTGGAGGAGGCGATTCTCATGGTGGATGTGGAGGAGTTCTTCCACAACCATCCCACCCCCGAGGACGCCCGTCGTCATGCCCTCGCACTGGACCGCGCCCGCAACGCCCTCCACCAGGCCGGGATCGCGTACTCGCTGAATCCCTGGATCACCCGGGGTCACGCAAACCGGGGGCGCCGGGCGGCGGAGGTCCTGCCCGGCATCCAGACCGTGGTCGGCGCGGATGGCGCTTCCTCCGACACGATCGCCTGCCCGCTCTGCCCCGTCTGGCTCGAAAACCTGGAACAGGTGTGGGCGGTCTATGCCCGCACCGCCCCGCGCGTCCTCTGGATCGACGACGACATCCGCGATTTTGGGGCGCACGAATGCTTCTGCCCCCGGCATCTCGCGGAATTTTCCCGACTCGCCGGCCGGCCGGTCGCGCGGGAGGAACTGGTGGCCGCCCTGCTGCAGCCCGGACCCCCGCATCCGTGGCGCGAGCCCTGGATCCGCATGCGGGCCGGGATCATGACGGGGGTCCTTCAACGCCTGTCCGCGGCGATCCGCAGGGCCTGTCCGACCGTCCGGATCGGCCTCATGTCGAGCGGTCCGCGCAATCATTGCCGCGAAGGCCGCGACTGGGCGGAGACCGCGCGCGCCCTTGGCGCCACGCCGGAAGAGCCCGTCTTCAGCCGCCCGACCCTGGGCAACTACTGGGAGTGGGGGCCGCCCCGGGGACTCTACTTCAGCCAGGACTCCATCAAGATCACCCGGCACTGCCTGCCCCCCGGCACCGTGGATCTCACCGAGGTGGAGAACGTTCCCTTCTCCCGCTATTCGAAAAGCATCGCCTTCACCTTCGCCCAGCTCGCCGTTTCCTTCGCCTACGGAGCGCATGGCGTGACGCTGGACATCTTCGACTTCATCGGCTCCCCGATGGAGGAGGAGCCGCGCTACGGCCGGATGCTCGCCGCCCGCAAGCCGTTCCTGGATGCGCTCGCCCGGCGGGCGCGGCGGCCTCGGCGTCTTCCGCGGCGTCGGCCTGATCCACCGCGACTCCGCGTCCAGGACCAGGCATCTCGCCGCCGGGGCGTCCCTTTCCGACCTGGCCGCGGAGGGCTATCCCGCGCTGGAAGCCTTCGAGGCCGCGGGCATTCCGACCACCTACGATCCCAGCCCGGTGAACTTCCTCTGCGGGCAGCAGCCCCGCACCCTGACCGACGACGAGCTGCGCGCACTCCTGTCCGGCGGCCTCTTCCTGGACGCCACCGCCGCGGAAATCCTCCACCAGCGCGGTTTCGGCGCGGACATCGGGCTTCTCTCGATCCGGACGCCGGCATCGTTGGCGCAGCTCGGCGCCTTCTCCGTCGAACACCTCGCCCATCCCGGTTTTGGCGGCGCCCCCAGGGCCTACATGTCGGCCCAGCTACCCATGGCGGACTATGCCGCCCGGTTTTCCCTGCTGAAGCCGGCTCCGGCCGCGGTCGTTGTCGGCCACCTGCTCGATCCCGACGCGCGTCCGGCGCACCCGGCCATGACCGCCTTCGAGAACGCCCGCGGGGGGCGCGTGATCGTGCACGCCTGGGATTACGCCTCGGCGCTCGCCCCGCCCGGCGTTTCGTTTCACAATCCCGTCCGCGTCCGCCAACTGCAGGCCGCGGTGCGCTGGCTCTTCCGCGACCGGCCTCCCCTGCTGGTCTCCGGCGACGGCGCCTGGCCGCTGGCGCTTCGACGCGATGTCGAAGGGGGAACCCTCGTCGGACTGCTCAACCTGTCCCTGGATGCCTGGCCCGGCGCGGTCTTCGAGGGAATGGACCTCGCGGCCGGACGACCTGTCGAGATCCTCGAGGAATCCGGGGAGTGGCGGCCCCCGGGCGACCTCGTCGTCGCGAACGGCCGGTGGACCCTGTCGCGCGCGGTCACCCTGGAGCACCCCCTGTTCCTCTGGATTCCGGGTTCTCCCTGAAGTCCGGAGCGGACTTCAGTCCAAACCGACCTCGAGCAACCCGTACGGGTCGATCTGATACGTTCTGCCGTTCAATGTGAATTCTTCGGGCTTCTCTGAAGCCGAGCGCAGGCGTGCCATGCCGCCGGAAAGGGTCGATACAAAGACGCGCGGATTGTCCAGGGAAACGAGCGGCTTGATGTTGATTTCCCCGGCGACGGCCCGGGCGAGCAACGGACGGTTTTGTTCCAGTCCGAACCGGTTGGCCACGACCGGATCGTACGCACCATGCGGAAGGATGGCGTAGCGGAAGGGGATGACGCCGCCCTGTTCCAATGGAAAATTGGTGTGCCAGTGATTGTTGAGCGCCCAGGAGACGATGGTGCGGGGGTCCCCGATCTTCCGGCTCCAGGATCCGGGATGAACGCTGCCGAGCAGGTTGGCGGTGATATCTCCAAACTGGACGACGGCGGCCTCGATGGGAACCCAGGTGGCGCCGCGGTCGGGAGCGGAAACATCCACCCAGCGCTGGCAGGCGAGCCAGTTCTTGTTGGCGCCGTCAAGCTGGTCGGTGAGGGGATTCATCACGCCCCAGGGGATGTCCATGCGCGGTATGGCGTCCCCGGGCAGGTTGAAGGCGAAGGCGAAGTGGATGCCTTCCTTGTTCCGGGTGGCGATCTTGTCCAGTGTATTGATGATTTCAACATGGCGCTGACCGGCGAGGAGGCGGATTTCGCGCCGGAGCCATCTGCAGCCCTCGGCCTTGGACTCGACCAGCAGCGAGGCGAGCACGGGGCCGTTTTCCTTGATGGAGAGCCTGACCTCGGATGGCCCGGACGCCTTCGCCGGCGCATCGCCGCCATGCAGGTAGCGGTAGGAGTTCAGGGCATAGGGGCCGTTCCGCAGGGCGAAATCGTGGCCGCTTCCCTTGTCCACCAGGCTGGAAATATCACCGGTAACCGGGTCAAGCGTGACCTTTACCGCGGAGTTTTCCAGCGTGGCGGGGGTGACTTCAAGATCCGACCGGTACGACCCGTCCGGCTGGCCCGTTGGAAAGTTTCTCGACCCCAGCGCGGGCACATCCCGGGCCAGAAACACCCTTTCCCCGGTGCTCAACGCCTGGTTCGGCGCGCCCTTGAGGCCGGTGATGCCCGGGGGCAGCGTCACCAGTCCGGTGCGCGGCCAGGAGAGCGTGTTGAACACCGTGACGTTCGCAGGGGCCGCCCCCGCGGAGCCGGGCGGAAGCGCCCTGTTCAGCAGGTCCTTGCCGGCCTTGAGGGCGTTTTCAAAGAAGACGGCCTTGGTCGCTTCGATTTCCCGTGCGAGGGGATGATCGGGGAACATGTAGCCCCAGGTGTGCTCGGTGCCGAGCTGGATCCAGCGCCAGGCGGCGTAGAAATCCTCCGCCGGAGCCGGTTCGTTGCGACGCAGGAGGGACCATAGGATTTCGGACTGGATCAGGTCCTCCCGGGCCAGGCGGTTGCAGCCCACGCGGAGGGCGTCGGAGCCGAGGCCGTCGGTCCAGTACTCGGTGAGGTCGCCGCGGCGTTCGGGAATGACGGAGGCGAATCTGGATTCGTAGGCGCGGGCGATGGTGGAGGCGTCGGCGATGACCAATTTCGGAAACGCGTGTTGTTCGTTCCATGCCTTGACGAAGTCGGGCAGTCCCGCATCCACCACGCTGTTGTCGGAAAGCGACCAGGCGAAGGGAAGAAGGTCGTATGGGTAGTTTTCGATGTTCTCGAGTGCGGCCGTCTGGCTGGTGATGAATCGGGCGAACGAGCCCACTTCGCTGTGCCGGTCGAAGTCCGGAGTTCCGGCGAAAAGGACCCGGTCACGACCGGGAACATCCACATAGGGTTTCGGGGACATGTGGTGGGCGCCAAGTTTCCAGGCGAGGTTGTAGGGGAAAATCTGGAGGTAAAGCACCCTGGTCCTGCCATCCGGGGCGACCCAGTAGAACGGCTTGTTGCGCCAGACGTGGATGCTCCCGGTCCGGTCGGAGGGATTTGGAAAATCGAGAATGGCGCGGACCCCGTTCTGCGCGGCGGCCCGGACGACGCCCCAGCTCATGCCGGGAACATCAAACTGGCACAGGGTGTCGATCGGGGCGCCGGTCAGCTCGCGCACCTGGCGGGCATAGGCGAAGAACCGGAGCAACTCCTCGTCGGAGGCGGTGGAGGTGTTGGCGTTGCAGTACGAGGCGCTGAGGCCGATCCAGCCCTTTTGCACCGCCTCGACAAACGCCTTCTTCCGTTCCGGCGGGGCGCTCTTCAGCCAGCTCTCCACCGCCCAGAGGACCTCGTTGTTCCAAACGTGGCGCGCGCCTTCGGGGTACCCGGCGGTGGCCCGGCCCAGTTCGATGCCGACATCCAGGTTTCGCATATGGATCCGCTCGACCACGTCCTGGGGATTGGTGTAGCCAATGTCCACGTGTGAATGCGGGAAGAGGTAGACCACCCACTGCCGCCGGGCGGGCACGTTCACCGTCTCTTCGAGGAAGCGCTTTCCGCGGCGCAGCGTGACCCGGGTCGTGCAGGCATTCGTCACCCCCGCGGGCAGGAGGAACGTCAACTGTTCCGCTCCCTGCAGGTTGGCAAACCGGGTTTGCTCCCCCATGGCCTCGATCAGCGCATCGCCGTAGAGCTTCGCGCCGGTCAGGGTCACCTCGATGACGCGCCCCGCCTTGCCGTCCGCCCGGTGCCCGTAATAGTCCTGCGGCTTGCATTCCATGCCGGCGGGAAAGGGCAAATCCTCCCCGGCAACCTCCCGGTGCGTCATGAACCGGACTTCGCTGAGGCCGTAATACGCGCCGCCATGATTTGAATCGGCGACCAGGGTGACGGATGAGACCGGCGTTTTCACGGCCAGCGGAACGGTTTCCGCAAGGCCGGTGCCGCGCTTCAGCTCGACCGTCTGGCTTTCCGTGCCGCACACGATTCGCATGCTGCGAAAACCCCGGTCGGTGCAACCGGCCTGATTGTGATTCCAAACTCGCAAGGCCGCGATGGTTTGGGGCTGCGAAAAATCAAACCGCACCCAGACGTTGGTCGGGTTTTCGGTCGTGTGCCACATGGTGTTGGCTCCGGCATCCGCATCGTGCCGGTCGCCGGTCAGGCCGGAACCGTCGACCAGATGCCGGGCCGCTTGCCGCTCGCCGTATGCGCTGGACGCGGTGACCGTGATCAGGCCGGCCGGGATCTCCTCCTCCATGGTGACGGCGGACGCGGACGGGCTGGCGGCGGCGAGCAGGACGCCCGCCAGGGTTGCAACGGAATTGAGCCGGTGATTTTTCATATGGAAGCAAGCTATCGACGGATCTGGCCGGGGGGACATTCGCCGCCGTCCGGACGGATGTACCCGTGATCGCCGAAGCCGGTCACGGTCTTCCGCCCGCGGGCGTGCCCGGTGAGGTCCACGCATTCCGGAGCACCACCGCCGGGTGCAGCGCGGTTCGACCGGTTCCGTCACGGATCTGGTGGCGGCAACTGGTGCCGGGGGCGGCGATGATCGCGTCCGCCGCCGCCGTTCGCACCGCCGGAAACAAGACCAGTTCCCCGATCTGCATGGACACGCCGTAATGCTCCGCCTCATAGCCGAAGGAGCCGGCCATGCCGCAACATCCGGAGGGAATCACCCGGACGCTGAAATTCTCCGGCAGCGACAGCATGCGGACGGTGGGCTCCAGCGAGGCGAGCGCCTTCTGGTGGCAGTGCCCGTGGAGATGGATGACACGCGCCTCGCGGGTGAACCGCTCCGGGCCGATGCGCCCGGCGTCGATCTGGCGGGCGATGAACTCCTCCAGCAGCAGGCAGTGCGGCGCCAGCGCGCGGGCCGCGTCGCGCAGGCCGGGACCGACCAGGTCCGGCACCTCGTCGCGAAAGCCCAGAAGGGCGGAGGGCTCGATGCCGATGAGGGGTTCCGAAGCCGAGATCAAGGGGGCGAGGCGGCGGACGTTTTCCTCCGCGAACGTGCGCGCCCGCCGCACCAGTCCCTTGGAGAGGGAGGCGCGTCCGCTCTCGGCATGGACCGGCAGCACGACCTCCCATCCCAGGAGTTCCAGCAACTCCACCGCGGCGATCCCGGCGTCCAGGTCATGGAAGTCGGTGAATTCGTCGCAAAACAAGTGGACCCGGCCGATTCTGCCGCCGGGCGGATCGAGGGGCGTGCGCCGGGCGAACCAGTCGCGGAGCGTGGTGCGGTTGAGCCGCGGCAGGGTGCGCGCGGGATGGAAACCGGCAAGGTGGTTGAGCATCCGGCGCAGCACGGGCGTCCGGATCACCGCGTTGTACAGCCGGGGTGCATGCGAGGCCAGCCGCGCGCTCTCCGCAAAACGGGCGACCAGCCGGGAGCGCAGGGGCGCGCCGTTCGCGTCATGGTAGTGCTGGAGGAATTCCGCCTTGAGCCGGGCCATGTCGACACTCGACGGGCATTCCGACTTGCAGGCCTTGCAGGAGAGGCACAGATCCAGGACCTCCTTGATCTCCTCGCTGTCGAAGGGGCGGCTGGCGTCCCGCGGATTTGCCAGGACCTGCCGCAGGATGTTGGCGCGGGCGCGGGTGGTGTGCTTTTCCTCGCGGGTGGCCATGTAGCTGGGGCACATGGTGCCGCCCGCCAGCGGCCCCTTCCGGCAATCGCCGGAACCGTTGCACTTCTCCGCCGCCCGCACGACGCCGCCCGCGTCGCTGAAATCGAACAGGGTCGGGTATTCGGGCGTGGGGTGGCCGGGCGCGTGCCGCAGCGAGGTGTCCATCGGGGGCGTGTCGATGATCTTGCCGGGATTGAAGACGCCCCGCGGATCAAACAGGGTCTTCACCGGCCGTCTGCGTGGAGCGGTCGATGCGCAGGGCATCCAGAACTCGCCGCGCAGGCGTCCGTCGCCGTGTTCGCCGCTGAGCGACCCCCGGTATTTCTTCACCAGCAGCGCGATGTCCGTCGCGACCCGGCGGAAGAGGCCGAGCCCTTCCGGCGTCTTGAGGTCAAACAGCGGACGGGTGTGCAGCTCGCCCGTCCCGGCATGCGCGTACATCACGCAATCGATGCCGTGTTTTTCGAGCAGCAGCGCCTTGAACTCGGCGATGTACGCGGGCAGGTCGCGCACATCGACCGCGGTGTCCTCGACCACCTCGCGGGGCTTGGCGTCGCCCTTCACGTTGCTCATCAAGCCCTGGCCGGCCCGGCGCAATTCCCAGACCTTGTCCCCGTCGGCGCCCCACAACACCGGCGCGGCGTAGCCATGGCCGGTGGTGGTCCAGGCCTGGGTGACCGCGGCCACGGCGGCCTCCGCTTCGGCCCGGCTGTCGCGGCGGATCTCGACCACGAGGAGGGCGCCCGGATCACCGGAGACAAACGAACGGTTGCGCTGCTGGACGAGGTTGGACGCGGTGCAGGCGAGGATGTGGCGGTCGATCAATTCGCACGCCGAAGGACCGTGGGGCAGCGCCAGCAGATTGGCGCGCAAGGCCTCGTCCACCGACTGGAAATGCCCGCAGATCAGGGCCGCGTGGGGTGGCGGCGGCGGCGAACAGTCGAGCTCGATTTCGGCGAGAAACATCAGGGTGCCTTCCGATCCGGCGATCAGTTTGCACAGGTTGAAGGGGCGGTCCGAGGCCGGATCGAACACCCCGGCGTCCATCAACAGGTCGAGGGCGTAGCCGGTGTTGCGGCGGGGAATGGAAGGCAGGGGAAAGCTGGCGGTGATTTGCCGGCGGTTCTCCGGGTCCCCCAGCAGGCGTTCCAGATTTTGATAAATCCGCGTTTCCAGCGTGGCCGGCCCCTGGCATTTGGCTTTGAATCCGTCCCGCGACAGCGGTCCGAACACCACCTCGGACCCATCGCTGAGGAATCCGCGCACCGACACCAGGTGATCGCGAGTGCTGCCATACACGATGGAATTCGATCCGCAGGAATTGTTCCCGACCATGCCGCCGATCATGGCGCGGTTGGCCGTGGACGTTTCCGGACCGAAGTACAGCCCGTGGGCCGCCAGGGCGTGGTTGAGCTCGTTCCTCACCACCCCCGGCTGCACGCGCACCCGCCGCGCCTGGCGGTCCACGCCGAGAATGCGGGTGAAGTGGCGGGAAACATCCACGACCATCCCGCTGCCGACGCACTGGCCCGCCAGCGAGGTTCCGGCGGCCCGCGGGATCAGTCCCAGCCCCGTGGTGCGGGCGAAGCGGATGATTTCCCGAAGGTCGTCGTCGGTTCGCGGCAGGACGACGGCGGCCGGCAGTTCCTGATATTCCGAGGCGTCGGTGGCGTAGAGCCGCCGAAACGTTTCCCCGGTGTGGAGTTCGCCGGTGATGCGGGAGGCGAGTGGTCCGAACGAGATCATTCCGTCCGTTGAGGGGGCGGTCCTCCGGACCATTCGCGGAGGAAACCAACCAGTTCCGCCTGGCTGGCGCTGCGGGCCTGACGGACGTAAAAGCCGGCGCTGGCGCAGCCCAGTGCGAGCGCGTCGGCGTCGTCCAGCCCGAGGGCCAGCGCGAGGCAGCACCCGGCGTTGAAACGATCTCCCGCGCCGGTGCTCTTTTTGGGGTTGGCGCAGTACGGGCCGGGTTGAATCCCGGTGCCGCCGGGCCCGGCGCTCACGGCGAAGGCGATGCGGTGAATGACCACCCGGCTGATGCCGAGCGCCGCGCGCAACGCAAGGGCCTGGGTCAGGGTTTCCTCCGGCGTGGGATCGTGTGGAATCGGAGGGTGGCCGTGCAGGCGGCAGAGAATGTTCGCCTCGTTGCCGTTCAGCCCGAGGGTCAGCGGTCCGCAGGCCTCGAACTCGTGAAGCATGCCCGTCATCTCCTGAATGTCGCGGGCGGATCTCCCGGAGGGATCCACCAGATCCATGAAGAACTGCGGCCGGCATGACAGCCGGCCGAACTCTTTTTCCAGCAACAGCCGCCACACCGCGGTCATGTGCGGGTACAGGGTCCAATCGGTCAGGGCGATCACCCGGGCGGAGGCGCAGGCGTCTGCAAACCCGCCGGCGGCGAGCCGCTGGCGCACGTGGTCCGGCGTGAAATCGGCGAGCTGGGTGACCGCGCTGAACATCATTTTGCCATCGGAGAATTCAAAGGCGAGGGTGCGGCCGGGTTCGCGCCCCCAGGAATGGAAGCCCTGGCATTTGGCCGCGATCCCGGCGAAGGCGGGATGCACCGGCTCGCCGACCGTGGCGAAACAATCAACCCGCGCCCCGAGGCTCGCCAGGCCGTCCGCGAGGTTTACGGCGCAGCCGCCGGGGTGGGTGTCGGTGACGATGATCCTCGCGCAGACTGCTGTGGCCGGCCGCGGCCGCAACCAGCCGGCCGAAGGTGGCGATGTCGGGAACCGGGGTGAAGTCATCCAGCCCGCGGCGCTCGCCGACCAGGGTGATCATCTCATCCACGAAACCGTCGAAGCCGGCGACCACCCGGCAGGCGGAGGGATCGGCGGCGGCCAGGCGGTCGGCGAGTCGGGCGTAAGCATTCATCGCGGGTCACTCGGGGGTGGTTGGTGAAGGAATCCCGGGTCCGCGGCGGCGTGGACCGAAGCGCCGCCCGCCGAATCGGAGGCGAACGCCCGGGAGGGTTGGCCGTGGACGCGGGACGACTTCATGTTCAGCGGTAGCTCGTCTTGTTGGCGGTCAGCCTCAGGTCCATCGGCAGATGGCGCTGCGGCTTGATGCCGCTTTTCTGGAGCACGTCATGGTAGGCCTTGACGGCGTCCACCGGGGTGATTTCCCCGTCCACCACCCGGCGCAGGAAGGCGATGAAGGCGAGGGGATGTTCGGAGAGGTTGATCTTGCGTCCGAAGAGCGCGACGCGGGCGCCGTATTTGCGGGCGTCGTGGATCAATTGAAAGGCGTCGAGGGTGGTGCCGGCGCTGCCGCCGAGAATGCCCACGACCAGCCGGGAATCATAGGACACCAGCTCCTCGAGCGGTCCGGGGCCGTTGTAGGGAATCTTGAGGAAGACCGGCCGGCCGATTTCGGTGACGCCGGCCAGGGCCCGGATGATGTGGTCGTTGAGGAACGCGGCCACCTTCCGGTCGGGAATGCCGGGGTTGACGTTGGGGTTGAACACTTCGAGGAAGTACCGGAAGCGCTTGCGCTCCGCCTCGATCCGGAAGTCATGGAAATCCAGCAGGGCCTTGTAATCCCAGTCGATGTTGTTGGTGAAGGTGATGGAATACAGTCCGAGGTCGGCGCCGGTGAACGGCGCGTCGTGGTCGGCGGTCAGCCGTCCATACTTGATATGGTCCAGGGTGGCGGAGCGGAAGGAACGCGACGGGTGATCGGTCGGATAGTTGCCGCCGCGCACCGCCCAGACGTCGGAGGTGTCGTTGGCGCGCGCGGCGGGGGTGATCGCGGAGGAGCGGAACAACCCTTCCTCCATGCCCAGATGTTCCAGGTTCGAGGCCGACAGGAGCACGATGTCGACGATGTCCTGCGCGATGACGGCCCGGATTTGTTCGCGATACTGGGTCAGGGTTTTCCAGCAGCCCTCCGACTCGTTGTAGCCGTGGCGGCAGTCGCCGGTCTGCGGGCCCGGAGCGGTCACGCCGAAGGCCATGTCGGCATCCTTCGCGTCGGCCAGGATGAAATCGGAGGCCGCGGTGGAGCCGTTGCGGATGTTGGCCAGTTTGCGGTCGAGGCGTTTCATGGCAGGAAAAGATGGAGGGTTTTGCATGGGAGGGCGGAGGGCGGTTTGGCGTCGGTGTAGAAGTCGTCGAAATCGCTCCAGGCGGCGAAGCGAATGGCGGCGGGCTGGCGCCACTTGACGCGTCCGCCAGCAGGCAGGCGCGCCGGGACTTTTTGATCCACTGGCGTTTGATGGCCGCTTCCAGCGGTTCGGTGGTGGAGACGCCGTCCCGCGGGTGGAGGCCGGAGGCGCCGATCAGGGCGACGTCCGCCCGCAACCGGTCCAGCGCGTCCAGGGCGAGGGAACCGACCAGGGCGCCGCTGACCGCCCGCCGCTCGCCCCCCAGCACGATCAACCGGGCGGCGAAGCGATCGTAGCCGGCGATCAGCGGGAGCGAATTGGTGACGAGGGTGAGGTCCGCCCGCTGGCGCAACAGCAGGCCGGCTTCCAGGCAGGTCGTACCGCCGTCGACAAACACGGTCGCGCCCGGGGGAATGCTCTCCGCGACCCGGGCCGCGATGCGCCGCTTGGCCCGGGCGCCCGTGCCGGCCTTCTGGCGGAGAGACGCTTCCTCCGTCCCGTCGTCCGGCAGGAGGACGCCGCCATGCACGCGCCGCACCAGGTTGTTCCGGTCGAGCAGGCTCAAATCCCGCCGCAGGGTGGCCGGGGAGATGGCGAGGGTGTCCGCCAGTTCACGCACGTCCAGGCGGCGGCGTTTGCGCAGCAGGGCGAGGATTCCGGCCTGACGTTCGTGAGCGAACATGAGCGATAAGTACCATTCGCGCGCATTCGCGCAATCTTAAACGGGCCGCCATGGCCGCCCTGCATTACCGGAGCCGACCGTCGAAATGGAGCGGCCCGACCGGCATTTCCAGCCGCCCGGCATTCCTCATCAAATTCAATTCAAGGCAACTCCTCGATGAACAGCTCGCGGTAGGCGACGCGGACTTGGCGCCGCCGTGGATCTGGACGGCGATGATGCCGCGGCGGGGATGGCGTCGTCGGTCTCGGTGTAGTCGACGGTCAGCACACCGTTGAGCCAGATACGGACGCGGGGGCCCTCGGCGCGGATGCGGTAGAGATTCCATTCGCCGGGCATCAGGGCGTCGTCGCGAACGGCCTCGGCGGGGCGCGCGAGAAAACGGTTGCGGCGGTGTTCGTCGTAGAGCGCGCCGTCGTGGCCCATGCCAAGATCGGCCTGGTAGCCGATGACGTTGCGGGGATCGGCGGGCACGGAGGAGCGCACCTGCACGCCGCCGTTGACGAAGCCCTCGGTGCCCTCGAGCCGGTATTGGAGCTGGAGGTCGAAGTTGCCGAATTCGCGCGTGGTGGCGAGGTACTGGTTCTCGGGCTGGTTGCGGTCGAGCGCTCCCGCCGCGAGCGCGCCGTCCACCACGCGCCAGGTGTTGCTGGTATCGCCCGCCCAGCCGGCGAAGGTCGCACCGTCGAACAGCGGCTTCATGCCGGGCGAGGGGCGGCTCAGGGCGCCTCGGGCGGATTCCGCCTCCGCGCGCACGGCGTCGTCGCGCAGAAGAGGTTTGAGCAGCGGCAGGAGTTCAGGTCGACCGCTCGCGGCGATCGCGCCGAGGATCAGCTTGCGCTCGTCAGGCGTCGCGGCCGCGGCCAGCAGGGGTTCGAATCGCGCGCGCGGGGAATCGTCGGGGACGTCGGCTCGGCGGCCAGACGCACGAGTCCGCGCAAGCAGAGCGCGCGCACGCCTGGCGAGGGCGGCGTGCGCATCAAGGCGAGCAGCGGATCGCGGGCGGCGCCGGTGGGCCATGCGGCGAGGGTCCGCGCGGCGGCGTCGCGCACACCCGCGTCCGCGTCGCCCAGCGCAATGACGACGCGGGCCAGGGCCTCGTCCGCGGCGCAGACGCCGAGCAGCCGCACAAGGGTGGCGCGGGCCGCGGGATCGGTCGCGGCGGCCAGCGCGGTGGTGACCGCGACGGAGCGGGCCGCGGGATCGGGCATGCGGCCGAGCACCCGGGCGGCCGCGGCTTCGGCGCCGGGATGTTGTCCGGTCAGTTCCAGCAGGCGGGCCAGATCGGCGGGGGTGGCGAGGCGGCCGATGGCCTTCCAGGCGGCCGCGGCGACCGGCGCGTTGGTGGAGGCGGCGGGCGCCCACAGGTCAGGCATGGCCCCGGCGGCGTTGCGCGCGGAGAGGATGTCGATGAGGCGGACGGGGCGGCGGTCACCGCATCGCGCAGGACGCCGCGGATGCCGCTGTCGGCGGGATCGCCCGGCGGGAGATCGATGAGGGCCGCGGTGATCGCCTCGGCGAGCGAAGCCGTCCGCGCTGCGCAGGGCGGCGGCGAGGGCCGTGGCGGTTGCGGCTTCGCCGCGCCGGCGCAGAGCGGTGGCGGCGGCGAGTTTTCCTTCGGGGTCGCCCGAGGCCAGTTCCTGCTGCAGCGCGGCGAGGGCCGGGGCGCCTCCGAGATCGGCCAGCGCGGCGGTGAGCCAGCCGCGGGCGGGCTGGGCGAGTTTGGGCAGGGCCTCCGCGAGCGCGGCGGTGGCGGCGGGATCGGTCAACCGACCGGCGGTCGCGGCGGCGAGCGGGGCGATGACCGGATCCCCTTCGGTCAGCGCGGCGAGGATACGCGGGAGCAGCCCGGCAGGATCGGCGTCGGCGAGGGCATTCCACGCGCCGCGTCGGACGCTGGGGGTGGCGCCGGTGCGCAGGAGGTTCTCGAGCGCGGGCAGATCCTTTTCGCGGGCGGCGCGCAGCAGGTCGGCCTCGGGCAGACGGGGCGCGCTGGCGAGCGCCGCAGCCGCAGCCGGGCCGGGACTGCGGGCGAGGGCGACGCGGGCGGCGTCGGCGAGGGCGGGGACGGAATCACTCGCAAGCGGCGCGAGCAGGGGCACGGATTCCGGCTCGGCGCGTCGTCCGAGGGCGTTGACGATTTGCAGGCGGGCCGGGCCGGTTGCGCCGGGGAGTGCGCCGCGCAGGATCTCGCCGGCCTTGGGCGAGGGATGACCCGTCAGGGCGATGCAGGCGAGGTGGGCTTCCTCGGCGGAGGCGGTGAGGTTGGTCCATGCGGCCAGGGAGGCGTCGCCCGCGACGACCGCGAGTCGCTGCGCGGCGAAGAGCCGGGCTTCGCCGTTGGTGGAGCGGCGGAGCACGTCGAGCAGCTCTTTCTCGACGGCGGCGCGGAGGGTGGCGTTCGTGGCGACGCTGATGCGGGCGTCCAGTTGGGCGCGGGCGGCGAAGGCGTCGGGGCCGCGGCCGTCAACCAGCGGAATGACGGCGAGGGCGAGGAGGAGGGCGAAGGGGGCCATGTCAGATCCTCCAGGGGGAGCGGGGTTCGCGGGAGAGCATGCGGTTGGCCTCGGGGTCGTTGAACAGCTCCTTGGCCGGATCCCAGTCGAGCGGGCGGCCGAGGCGGAGGCTGATGTTCATGAGCTGGCAGATGGACTGGGCGCGGTGGGCGGCCTCGGCGTGGCAGGCGGTCGGGCGGCGGGAGCGGATGCACTCGAGGAAGTCGCGGATGTGGTCGGAGGGATTCGACCAGCCGGCCCCGCCGCGGGTGCGCAGGTCGAGCAGCGCGGGGTTCGAGGCGGTGACGGCGTCGGTGTGGTCGTCCACACGCACCCAGCCCTCGTCGCCGACATAGCGGAGGGTGCGGTCGGCGAAGCCCCCGCGCTGGACCATGACGGCGGTGACGCCGCCGGCGTAGCGGGCGCGGACCTCGGCGGTGATCGGCGTTTCGCTCATGAACTTCGCGGGGTCGGGGAAGCGGGCGGTGCCCTCAAAGTGCACGGGCCCGGTGTGATCGGTGCCGAGGACCCATTGCGCCTGGTCGGTGTAGTGCGCGCCCATGTCGGTGAGCATGCCGTCGGCGGTGTCCCAGAAGTAATGCCACGAGTTGGCGCGCCCGGGCGTGAAGGGTCGCCACGGAGCCTGGCCGAGCCAGCGGTCGTAGTCCCAGCCAGCGGGGACGGGCGCGGGGTCCTGGTGTTCGACCGCGCCGCCCTCCCACACCTGCATTTCGATGGTGTGCAGGCGGCCGATGCGGCCCTGGCGCACGAGGTCGCGCGCGAAGCGGTACGAGGCGGTGGCGCGGCGCTGGGTGCCGGCCTGATAGACCACGCCGAAGCGCCGGCAGGTGTCGACGAGCGCGCGCCCTTCGCGGACGGAGAGGGTGACGGGTTTTTCGCAGTAGATGTCCTTGCCGGCACGGGCGGCGTAGATGGAGGCGAGGCCGTGCCAGCGGTTGCCGGTGGCGATCATCACCGCGTCGATGTCCGGTCGGGCGAGCATTTCCTGGAAGTCGGGATAGGCGCGACAGTCGGTGTTGCCGTAGTGTTTGTCCACCATCTCCTTGGCGTGTTGCAGGCGGTCGGCCCGGCAGTCGGAGACGGCGGCCCAGGAGGTTTCCGGGAAGGAGAGGAAGACCGGCAGCGTGTCGCGCGCCCGCGGGCCGATGCCGATGACCCCGAAGCGGATGCGGTTCGAGGGCGCGACCCCTCCGTCCCGGCCCAGCACCCGCCCGGGCACGATCAGCGGGGCGGCGGCGAA
>JAXMHJ010000070.1:0-26898 GCA_046346795.1 Kiritimatiellia bacterium | reverse complement strand
GGAGTAGGGCAGCCAACTGTGGAATTTTCCGCCGATGCGCACATCCTTGTAGCGGATGCCCATGCCCCGGTGGGTGGGCACCAGCGCGATGAGTCCCGTCGAATCCTCGCCAATGATGGAATCCTGGATGGTCTGCCCGTGCAGGCGGGTCCAGAAGGAATTGTTGGACGGCAGGAAGACGACGGCGAACGTCAGCAGGGCCAGCAGGGCCAGCCCGCTCCGGCGCAGCCCGGCCCGCAGGATGCCCACCAGGCAGAACAGGAAGCCGAAGACCGCCAGCAGGCGCAGGCTGCCCATGGTGCCCGCGTACTGGAGCCCCACCAGCCCGACCCCCAGGCTGCCCGCCACGCAGCCCGCGATGTTCGCGGCCTGCAGCAGGCCGACCCGGTGGCCGGCGTGCCGGGGGTCGTTCTGCACCGCGCGCTGCAGGCTGGCGAAGGAAAGCCCCTGCAGGAAGGTGACCGGGCCGAAGAACATCAGCGGCATCACCACGTAGAGGAGGAGAAAGATGCGCACATTGCCGGCTTCGAGCGCGGTGACGCTTTGCATCTGCTGCCAGTAGAGATAGACGTCGTTGTAGAGCGGAAAGGACGGCGGCATCCACACGAAGCCCAGAAATGCCGTCAGCGCGTAGGCCACCGCGCCGGTCTGGCACAGCAGGAAGGTGCGGAGGGGTTTGGACGAGCGCCGGGCCACCGCTCCGCCGGCGACGCAGCCGGCCCCCAGGCAGAGCAGGTACCAGCCCAGCAGGGTCCCGAAGGTGAAGGCGGTGGACTTGAGCGCGGTGTCCAGCACGCGGAACCAGAGGATCTCCAGGCCGACCCCCGCGCAACCGCTGGCCGCGTACAACAGCAGCCAGAACCAGGGGAGCTGGGGCGGGTTCGGGTCGTCCGTGGCGTGCAGCTCCGCCGGATTCCCCTCGGCCAGGAACGGGCGCATGTAGAGGCTGGCGAGGCCGACGACGATGTTGATCACCGCCGCGATGTAGATGGCGCCGTCGATCCCCCAGTAGCGCATGAGCACCCAGGGCGTGATGATCGCCCCGAGCGCCGCGCCGACGGTGTTCAACCCGTACAGGCCGGCGATGCCGGTGGAGGAGACCCAGTCCTCGCGGCAGATGGCGCGCACCAGCAGCGGAAAGGACATGCCCATCAGCAGGGTGGGGGGAAGCAGCGCCGAAAAATGGGCGATCCCCGTGAACAGGCGGTTGCCGTACACCACCGCCGGCAGATGCTGGAAGCCCTGGTAGTACAGCAGGGGGCTGATCAGGGCGAACAGGCCGATGCTGATCTCGACCAGGCTGAACGCCCGCATGGCCCCGCTCGGGGTGAGCCGGAGCGACCACCGCCCCCCGGTGATGTTGCCGATGCCGAGGCCGGCCAGGAACGCGGCCACGATCACCGAGATCGAGTAAATGCCGACGCCGCTCTGCAGCACCAGCAGCCGCTGCCAGGCCACCTGGTACACCAGCGCGGAGATGCCGCTGCAGAAGAAGAAGGCGGAGATCCACCGTTCGTTTCTCCGGAGGGCGCGCAGCGGGGCCGTGGTGGTTTTGAACATGGGGCGCTTTCGGTCAGGCGTGTCGTGGAGGGGTGGAACCCTGTGGACCGTTCATCCCGCCCTTCAGTTTGAACCAGACGCGCAGGCTTCCATACCACAGAACGGTCAGTGGGGCACAACGGAAAAGATCACCCAAAAGCCCGGTGGCGCGCGCCGCGCGGCGCTGCCCCCAGCCCAGGCCGTTGAGCACGCGCAATATCCAGGTCCGGCGGAGCCGGCGCGCCGTGCGCGGGGCGACCCCGGGTCGGTCCGCAAGGCCCGGAACAGCCGGAGGCAGAGCCGGCACGACCGCATCAGGGCTTCCGACGGCAGGTTGGGCGGGCGGGGAAAGACCGCCGGCAGCCCGGCCCGCGTCCGCGCGTCCACCGGAGCGCCCAGCAGCCGCGAGAGGTTTTCCCTGGACACCCGCTCGGCAATCTCCCGCTGCCGCCCCGCCTGCCGCCGGCTGATCTGGTCCTCGTGCGAGGAAATCCGCACCAGCGGTTCGGCCAGCTTGGCGAAGCGCGTCCGGTCCGCCCAGGCGGACCACAGCGCATAATCCTGGGCGCACGCGCAAGCCTCGTCATAGCCCCCGCCGCGGACCAGGTCCGCGCGGAACATCACCGAGGAGTGGGCGAAGATGTTGTCGAACAGCAGCCACCAGCGCAGCTCGGTTTCGTCGGTCACATCCTCGATCTCCGCAAACTCCGCGCCGGCGGCCCCGCGCCAGGTGCGGGTGCCCAGCAGGCCGACCTCCGGGTGCCGGTCCAGAAAGGCCGCCTGCCGCTCCAGGCGCTCGGGGACGCAGGTGTCGTCGGCGTCAAGCCGGGCGACGTACTCCCCCCGCACCGCGCGGAGGCCGACATTCAGCGAGCGCGTCAGGCCGAGATTGGTCTCGTTGCGCAGCAGCCGGAGACGGGGATCCGGGAACGACCGCAGCAGGGACGGCGTGGCGTCGGTGGAGGCGTCGTCCACCACGATCAGCTCGAAGTCCCGCAGGGTCTGTCCCAGCACGCTCTCCACCGCCGCGCGGACATGGGCCTCCCCGTTGTGCACGCACATCAGGACCGAGACCCGGGGGGGCGTGTTCACGCCGCGTTCCCCCGCGCCGCCGCCCGCAGCACGGCGGCCTCGCGCCGGGCGACCGCGTCGAGGGCGTAGACCGACGCCGCCTCCCGGCGCGCCCCGTCGCCGAGACGGAGGGCCAGCGGTTCGTCCGCCAGCAGTCTCCGGATGGCCGCCGCCAGCGCCACCGGCTCCGGCGCGCACAGCAGGCCGGTTTCGCCGTCGCGGACCACCTCGCGGACGCCCGGAACCGAGGTCGCCACCACGGCCATGCCGCAGGACATGGCCTCGATCAGCGTCTTTGGCAGGCCCTCATATTCCGAGCACAGCACGTACACCCGCGAACGGTTCATCCAGGAGGGCAGCTCCGCGTGGGGGCGGCTGCCGAGCCACCGCACGCCGACCCCGAGTTCGCGCGCCAGGGCCTTGATCTCCTCCTCCAGCGCGCCGGCCCCGGCCACCGCCAGGCGCAGCCCCGGAACCGCCGCCGCCGCCCGCAGCAGCAGGCCCGGATTCTTCTGGGCTTCGAGCCGGCCGACAAACAGAACGTCGAACTCCTTCTCCGCCGGGGCGGGCGAAAACCGGCGGGTGTCGACGTAATTGGGGATGACCTGCGCCCTCCGCGCCAGCTCCGGATGGAGCGCCTCCATGCGGTCCTTCTGCGCGGCGGTGGAGAAGATCCAGGCCGCCGCATGGCGGGCGGCCTCCGCCTCCACGCGGACGGCGTAGCCGGTCTCCCACGCCTGCGGCGGCAGGCTGCGGCGGAGGAAGTCGGACCAGTCGTACCCGCTGCGGGCCACCCAGGGCTTGCGGTGGATGCGCGCGCAGCGGTGAGCCACCTCGCTGCCGTCGGTCTGGTTGGCCTTGAAAAGGTCCGCCCGCGCGAGCCGGCGGTGGTGCAGCCAGGGAAGCAGCTTCACGTACAGGTGGCGGGGCAGGTTGAACGTGTTGCGGAGAACCGTGAATTCCCCGTCCAGGCTCCGCGCCTCCTCCCGGTCCTCGCGTCCGCCATAGGTCACGAAGGACGTCTCCACGCCATGCGTCCGGAGGGCGCGGTACAGGGCCAGCTCCCGGTCCAGCAGGCCGTTCGCGCGCCACTGCGCCAGCGAAACCCCCGCGGTGAAAAACACGGTCAGGCGCAGCGGCCGGCCCGGGGTTGTCACGCGGGGGGATCCTTCGGGGTGATCCGGGCGAACCGGTAGCGCAACAGCGTCCAGACCGCCTCGACCGCGTCCTTCCAGCCGATCTTCTTGCCCTCGTCCTTGTGGCGGGGGTGGTAGGAGATGGGGACCTCGAGGATCGGCACCCCCCGGCGCGCCAGCTTGGCCGTGACCTCCGGGCAGAATTCGAACCGTTCCGAAACCAGGCCGAGCGACCGCAGCAGCCGGGTCTCCACCATCTTGTAGCAGGTGGGTTCATCCGTGATGCGGATGCCGTAGAGGACGCGCGTCACCCAGGACAGGAAAATTCCGCCCGCGTAGTACACCGCCCCGGAGTACTGCTTGTTCTCCTTGCGCAGCCGCCGCGAACCGAACACGGCGCGCGCCCGGCCCTCGCGGATCGGCCGGATCATCTCGACAAAATCCAGCGGGTCGTACTCCAGGTCGGCGTCCTGCACCACGGTCACCTCGCCCGCGGCCTCCGCCAGTCCGGTGCGGATCGCGGCGCCCTTCCCGCGGTTCCGGTCGTGGTGCAGGACCTTGAAGCCCGGCCGTTCCGCGAACGGTTCGAGCAGCAGCCGGGTCCCGTCGGTGGAGCCGTCATCCACGACGATGATCTCCTTCTCCAGCGGGACCTGGTCGACCCGGCCCAGCAGCTCGACGATGGTCCGGCACTCGTTGTAGACGGGAACCAGGATGCTCAGTTTCATGGCGGACTCTCTCCGGGGACGGCCGGGGCTCAGTACCAGGTGAGCGGGAGGCAGAGGAGGAAGAGCAGGGCGGTGTACGCGGTGACGCCGCGCAGCCACCGCGGCCGGGCCGACAGCCAGTCGGCCAGGTTGAGGACCGGCAGCCACTGGAAGGCGAGCAGGTACGAGAATTTCACGCTGGCGTTCTTGCCCACCTCCGGCTCGGTGTAGACGAAGGCCATCACCGCCGCGAAGCCCGACAGGAAGAGGAGGCTCGCAAACGCGCCGCGGGAAAACGGCTCCCGGCGGATCCGCGCCAGCCCGCGCAGCGCGCCGAAGAGGTAGAGCAGGGTCCAGGGGGCCGCCGCCACCAGCACGATCCGCTTGCACGCCTCCTTGCGGTCCTCGTACTTCGGTCCCGAGAAGAACAGCCAGTGGTCCGCCCAGGCGTCGCCGTAGAGGCGCGGAAACACGGCGTTGTTCCCGTTGCGGTAGACCGCGTAGCGGTTGGGTTTCTCCAGCAGCAGGTCGAATTGCAGATTGGCAAACATGGGCGCGCGGGCGAAGTTTTTTTCCAGCTCCTCGTAGCGGACGTAATACTCGCTCACCATCGACTGGCTCGCCACGCGCCCGGTCCGCAGGAAGCGCAGGAGGTAGTGCTGCCCGCCCAGGGCCAGGATCAGGGCCGCCTGCACCGCCAGCCGCCGCCAGGCCGCCGCGCGCGGGTCCTCGCGCCGCGCGCCGCCCCTGCGCGAGCAGGCCCGCCGCCAGGAAAAACAGGAACGGGCCCAGCGCCACGTGCCGCGAGTTGGCCATGACGACCAGGCAGCCCGCCCAGAACAGCACGTGCGACCGGCGCGAACCCAGGGTGTGCGTGTAGTCGTAGCGGAACCAGGCGAAGAGGAGGAGGTGCAGGGCGAGGAAGAGCAGGTGGTCGGCCCGCACCATGAGCTGGGACAGAAACAGGTTGGGGAAGAGGAAGAGGGCCAGGGCCAGGAAGACGGCGAGCCCGCGCGGCCGGCCCGGCTGGAATCCGGTGCCGAAGACGTTCAGCGCGGCCGCCAGGGCGATGCCCGCCAGATGCAGGAACCGGTACAGGAGGAAGGCGTCGATCCCCGCCCCCGACGCCAGTTGCAGGACGCGCGCCGCCTTGCCGTACACGAAGTAGTACAGGGGCGGGTTGTACTCGAACTGGGCCGCCCCCTTGACCGGATGCCACACGCCCAGGGGCAGGTTCTTCTCCAGCGACTCCCGGTGCGGTGGATAATCGTACGAGTCCTCGACGGGATGGCGAACGCTGTTGGCCGCCATGATTCCCAGGGCGACGGCGAAGATCCCGGCCGCCAGCCAGGCCTCCCCCCGGCGGGCGCGCACCTCCGCCGCGACCGTCCGCAACTCGTCCCAGACGGCCCGCGGCAGCAGGCAGAGCAGGGCCGCCGGCAGGAGCGCCGCCACGGCCGCGAGCGAAAGGCCGCGGAGCAGGGGGTTCCCGGTCCAGCCGTCGCCATCCCCCGCCAGCAGGTCCAGGGCCAGCAGCCCCCCCCGCAGCAGCGCCAGCAGCAGCAGCAGGCGTCCGGCGGTCTTCACATGGGGGAAGTTCGATGGCACGGGGATCAGAGCCAGTTCAGATCGATGTTCTTCAGTCCGCGCGCGCCGATCAGGTCGCGCAGTTCCTCGACCTCGGGGCGCAACTGCGGAATCTTCTGCTCGTGCGTCTCCACAAAGATGTGCTCGATGCGCTCCGCCAGACCGAGCAGGATGAGCCGCTTCAGGATGCGGCACTCGACCCCCTCGACGTCCATCTTGAGCACGCGCACGGGGCGGCCCAGCTTGAGGATGAAATCGGCGAGGTCGACGATCTCGACCTCCACGAAGGTTTCGCGGTTGACGTTGCCCTTGAAGTCCAGCAGCGACCCGCCCTGCGACCAGTACACCTGGTCCTGCCCGGCGTTCTGGTGAAGGTACAGCTTCATCGCCCCCGCCTCGTCCAGGACGCCCTTCCGGAGGCACACGACCGAGGGCGTCGAGGCGAAGCGCTTCTGCAGCACCTCGAAGGCGTGGGGATTGGGCTCGAACGCGTACACCGTCGCCCCGGAACGGGCGAGGATGGCGGTCACGTGGCCCACATTGGCGCCGCAATCGATGGCGATGTCGCCGGGTTTCAGGCGCAGGGCCTCCAGGCGGCGCGCGCTCTCGGCGGGATCGGGCTTGTTCATCAGGGGGTTCCTGTCGTGGGTTGGGGTTCCGGCGGGGTCCGCGGGGTCACGGCAAAAACGACGAGGATCCCCGCGACCTCGTGCACGCTTCGCAGGCCCAGGGCGGCGCCGGCGGCGGGATCCTTCCACAACGGCTCCAGCGCGGGGCGGGTGTGCAGGTAGGCGTGTTCGAGCACGAAGAAATCCACCTGCTCCGAGGCGAGCCAGCCGGGCAGCGCCGCAAGGTCCATGTCCGGGGGGACGTCCACCGCGCGCGCCGGCGAGTCGTTGAAGTCCGCCGCGTAAAACAGCATGACGGCCGCCTTCCGGGGCGATGCGACCGTGAGGGAGGCGTCCACTTTCGCATGGTCCCGGAGCCACAGGCCCGCCCCGCGCAGCCCGTCGTGTCCGTGGCGCTCGCGCAGGCCCTGGAAGAGCGTCACCGCCCCGCGCGGGACCGGCAGCGGAACGTGCAGCTTGGGAATGTACCCGGCGGAGAACGAGAGGAACCCCAGCACCGGCAGCAGCGGGAACGCCGCGGCCAGCCGGGCGGGCAGGCGGGCGGCCATGATGCCCGCGAGGCGACCCTGCAGACCGCCCAGGGCGATGAGCAGCAGCATCGCGTAGGGCATGATCAGGCGGTTCACGATGAAGAAGATCAGGAACAGGAGGGCCGGCGCCGCGAACAACGCGAACGGCACCCGCCAGTCCGTCCGTGGTCCGGCCGCGCCGGCGGCGGCCCGGCGGCGCCGCAGTCCGGCGGCGGCCAGGGCGGTCAGCGCGACGGCCGCCAGGGCGGGATAGGTGAACTGCTGGAGGCAGCGGACCAGGCCTCCGCTGTTCACCCGGACCAGCGCGGCGTATTCCGCCCCGTGCCGGCGCAGGTTGTCCAGCAGGCCCTCGTCGTTGTGCGCGGAGTAGCGGGCGGGGTCGCGCGCCACCGCGAGGTCGAACGCCTGCGTGCCCATGGCGGGGCCGCTCGCCTCGGCGAGGTTGTAGCCGATCTTGGCCGAAAAGGTCCAGCGGCCGGTGTGGGTGTGCAGGTGCAGCACGTAGGGAAAGGAGACCAGCAGAAAGGCCGCGAGCGCCGCCGCCGGCCGCTTCCAGGCGTCCAGCACCGCGCGCCGCGGATGCCGGAAGGGGTTGCCGGCGCCCGCCAGCACCGCCTGCAGGCCCAGCACACCGCACGCCATGAGGGCCAGGGCGAAGTGTTCCTGCCGGACCAGGTAGGCGGCGGCGATGGCCGCGCCGAAGGCCGCGCTCCACCCCGCGTGCGAGCCGCGCCGCCACGCGGCCAGGAAGAGGCGGAGCGAGAGCAGGTACAACGCGCAGGAGGACATGTCCGCCAGCGGGATGTACGAGTTGCGGAAGATCTCGGGACTGAGCAGGATGAACAGCCCCGCCCACAGGCCGGCCGCGGGGCGGAAGCAGACCCGGCCGATCCCGCACGCCAGGGCGATGCAGGCCGCGAAGGCCAGCGAACTGACCGCCATGCAGGCCTGTTCGAGGTTGGCCGCCAGCGGGGACAGCGCCATGGCCAGAAGCCCGTAGCCCGGCGGCATCAGCAGCTCCGGGCGGCCCTGGTAGGCGAAGCCGTGGCCCTGCAGCCAGTTGCGGACCGGGAACACGTAGTACAGCGAGTCGCCCCCGAAGTTGGGGTTGCGCGCGCCGAGCACCAGGCCGAGGACGAGCCCCGCGACGGCCAGCAGGCCGGCCGCGCCCCACCAGCGCCAGGAGACGCCGGCGGACGGAGGGGGGGCGGTGGCCGCGGACTGCGTTGGAGGGGACATGGTCGGGACGGGTCAGGCCGGCGGACGGCTGGCGAACCCGAAATGCGCCAGGGCGTCGGCCGCGCGCCGCCAGTGCGGATACGCCGCGCCGGTCGCGCGGGCCGTTTCACGGATGGAGGCGCACAACGCCCCGTTCTCGCGGACGGTGCGGAGCTTGTCCCACAGGTCCTCCGCCGAGCGGTCGAACATGAGACAGGTCTCGCCGTCCCGCAGGAATTCCGGATAGAGCGTCGTGCGGGGGCAGACGATCAGCGTGCCGAGGTGCATGAGCTCGAAGAAGCGGCAGTTGAAGATGTTGACCGCCGAGAGCGTGTTGAAGGAACTGGTCGAGCTGGCGAGGATTTCCGCGTAGCGGAGGCCGTGCGGGGTCAGGCTGGCCCCGCGCCGGTCCACCGCGCCGAACTCCGCCCAGTAGATCTTCAGCTTGTGGAAGGGCTTCTGGAAGACGTTCAGGTGGAAGCGGTTTTCGCGCCCGAGGTTGCTCTTCCGGTGCAGGTGCCGCGGTTTGAACAGCGTGGACTTGAGCCACACCCGGTCGTCCATCCACTCCTTGTGCAGGCCGCCGAGGAAGGAGACGTCATGGATCCGCCGCCGCGGGGCGACCGCGAAGCGCGCGGTGTTCAGGCCGAAGGGCGAGTACAGGAAGGGGATCCCCAGGTCGCGCTGCCATTCCTCCCAGCGGTTGTGCACCGTCAGCACCGCGTCGAAGCGGTTGCGCCGGGCATACTGCAGCTTCAGGTCGAGGCAGTTGTATTCCTTGTTGAGATAGTACGCCTTCGGGATGCGCAGATGGTCGAGGCGGATGCGCGGGTGGGTCCGCTCCTCGAAGTTCGCCGGCTCCGAGACGTTCAGGCCCCAGGCGGTGCCGCACACGACCAGATCGATCGCCGCGGGGTCGAACGGACTCTTCGCGATGACGTCCTCGATCGTGTCCTGCGGGTCGTACCCCGGATATCCCGCGCCATAGGCGTGGGTGTCGGCCAGGAGGCGGAAGCCCTGCAGCAGGTCGTCATGGTAATACCCGCTTTCGTAGTGCTCGCAGTTGTCGCCGAGGAAGAGGACGCTGGCTCGTCGCATAAGGCCGCCGGAGGGGTTGGGAACGGGGGGAAGGGGCGTCTACTTGCGCACCGCGCTGCTCAGTCCGGGGGGGAAGTCCGCCAGGGCCTTGATCCGCTCCCAGTGGTCCGAGAACCATGCGACGTTCGCCGCCAGGCCGTCCTCGAAACTCACCCGCGGGGCGTATCCGATCAAATCCGCCGCCTTTTGGATGGAAGCGAGAATACGGCTCTTCGTGTCCCACTTGCGGCGGGACTTGAACAGGATGCCGGAGGGGCTGCCGGTCGCGGTCACGATCATCTCCGCCAGCTCCCGGATCTTGATTTCCCGGCCGGCGGCCAGGTTGAAATTCTGGCCGATCGCCGCCTCGCGGCTGCCCGAGAGCAGGAGGCCCTGCACCAGGTCCATGACGTAGGTGAAGTCACGGGTCTCGTCGCCGGTCCCCGTGATCGGAATCGGCAGGCCGTTCATCGCCCAGTAGACGAAGTTGGGGATCACGTTGCGGTACTGGCCGGGCACCTCGCCCGGGCCGTAGGAGTTGAAGAACCGGCAGTTGACGATTTTCAGCCCGTAGTGGTGGTGGAAGAAGTTGCAGTACATCTCGCCGGTCATCTTGTTGATCTGGTACGGCGTGGTGAGGTGCATGGAGATGAAGTCCTCGCGCAGCGGGAACTCCTTGCAGTCGCCGTACACGGAGCAGCCGCTGGACGCATAGACGAAGCGGTTCGGACGGGCCGCCCGGGAGTATTCCAGCAGGCGGATCATGCCGATCACGTCCACGTCGGCCGACCGCTCGGTGTAGTCCACCGAATTCTGGTTCGCGAAGAAGGCGGCCAGGTGGAAGATGGTGTCGGGATCCTCGTGGAAGACCCGCTTGAGCACGATCTCGTCCCGGATGTCCCCCTGCACAAAGAGCACGTTGCCCGCGGCGGGGACGTTCCAGGGATCGGGATGCTTGATGGACGAGAGGTTGTCCAGGACCACCACCAGGCCCTTCTCGCCGACCAGCAGCGACAGGGCGCTGACGAGATTGGCGCCGATCGCGCCGGCGCCGCCGGTCACCAGGATCGATCGTCCGGCGTAATGTTCGGCCAGTTCCTTCCGCTGGGGAAGTTGTTCCAGATAGGTGTGGACGTGACGCCACTTGGGGTCTTGCGGGTTGGTCATAGCAGGTTCTCCAGATGCCGGGTGATTTGCAGGGCGGACGTGCCGTCCCCGAAGGGGCCGGCCTTGAACACGGGTGGGACGCGCGGGCGGGCGAGGGCCTTGACGGCCTCCGCGAAGATGCGGTCCGGATCGGTGCCGGTCAGGACCGACGAGCCCCCGTCCAGGGCCTCCGCGCGTTCGGTGGTGTCGCGGGTGATCAGCAGGGGGATGCCCAGGGCCGAGGCCTCCTCCTGGATCCCGCCGCTGTCGGTGATGATCAGGCTGCCAAGCGTCATGAGCTGGATGAAGGCGGCGTAGTTCACCGGCGTGACCACCTGGAAGCGCGGATTGCGCCCGGTGAAGGCTTCGAGGGTTTTCCGCACGTTGGGATTGGGATGCGCCGGGAACAGCACGTCGCAGTCGGCCGGGGCGTCCAGCAGCCGGACCAGCGCGCGGCAGGTGCCCTCCAGGCCGCCGTGGGGAAGTTCTCGCGCCGGTGACCGTCACCAGCACGAGGCGCCGGCCGGGGCGGACAGGGCGTCCGGGTCGACCCCGGCCCGCGCCAGGTCCTCCCGCGCCGCCCGGCGGAAGGGCGAGTCGCCCCGCAGGGCCTCCAGCGCGTATTTCAGGGCGTCCATGACGGTGTTGCCGGTCAGGAAGACCGAGTCCGCCGCGATGCCCTCGGCCAGCAGGTTGCGCCGGGCCGGCTCCGTCGGAGCGAAATGCCAGCGGGCCAGGCGCGAGACGATCTGGCGGTTCGCCTCCTCGGGAAAGGGCGAGTCGAGGCGGTGGGTGCGCAGCCCGGCCTCGACATGCCCCACGGGCAGGCCCTGGTAGAACGCCGCGAGGGTCGCCGCCATCGCCGTGGTGGTGTCCCCCTGGACCAGCAGGGCGTCGGGACGGATCCGCTGCAACACCCCGTCCATGGACTGCAGGATCACCGCGGTGAGCGCGGCGAGGGGCTGGTTGGCCTTCATCAGGTCGAGGTCGACCGCGATCTCCAGCCCGAAGAGCCGCACCACCTCGTCGAGCAGCTCCCGGTGCTGGGCCGTGGCGCAGACCACGGGCCGCAGGGTCCGGCTGGCCGCGAGGGCGCGCACCACCGGGGCCATCTTGATGGCCTCGGGGCGGGTGCCGATGACGAGCAGGACGGTTTTCACGGAGGGGGGTGTGGTGGCGTCATTCATGGAGAAGCTGGTGGTCCCAGTGGAGTTTGGGCCGGCAGGCGCCGCCCCACTGCCCCATGAACGATCCGCGCGCGGAGTCGCCCTCGCCCGCGTCCACCACCTGGAAGGCGATGGCCTCGGGCAGGTCCACGTGGCGGATGGAATACTGGGGCGCGAAACTGATGATGATCACGGTGATGAAGTGCGTTCCCTCGGACAGGAAGTTGCCCGGGATCCACGCCACGCTGCGCACCAGGCCGAGACGGGAGGTGTCGGACCAGAAGGCGTTGGTGTCGATCGCGTTGAACACGTGCACCCCGTGCTCGTTGTGCAGCATGATGGTCGGAACGAAGGCCGGATCGGTCGCCCGCCGCTCCAGGACCAGCTCCACGCCCACCGCCTCGCGGATGTCCAGGCTCTCCACCCCGCCGCCCTGCCGGTCGATCATCCGCACCGACCGCAGGCGCACCACCTCGTTGCCCGGCGCGTCCGCGGGGTGGTCCCAGTGGCGCTCGCTCTGCGACCCCAGGCTCGACTTCACATCCGCCGAAACCACCTCGTCCGCCGTGCCCTCCAGCACCTTCCGCCCCTGCTCCAGCAGGAGCCCGCGGCCGCACAGGCGCGACACCGCGCTGAGGTTGTGCGAGACGAACAGCACCGTGCGCCCGCCGCGGGCGGCCTCGCTCATCTTGCCCATGCACTTCTTCTGGAAGGAGAGGTCCCCCACCGCCAGCACCTCGTCCACCACGAGGATGTCCGGCTGGAGGTGCGCGGCCACGGCGAAGCCCAGCCGGACCGCCATGCCGCTGGAGTAGCGCTTGACCGGGGTGTCGATGAACTTCTCGATGCCGGCGAAGTCGATGATCGCCTCCAGCTCGCGGTCCACCGCCGCCTTGCGCATCCCGTGGATCGCCGCCGACAGGTAGATGTTCTCCCGGCCCGTCAGCTCGGGATGGAAACCCGTGCCCACCTCCAGCAGCGCGTTCACGCGGCCCAGCATCTCCACCCGGCCCTCGGTCGGATCGGTGATGCGCGACAGGATCTTCAGCAGCGTGCTCTTCCCCGCGCCGTTCCGGCCGACCAGCGCCATCACCTCGCCCTGCCGCACCTCGAACGAGATGTCCTTGAGCGCCCAGAGCGTCTCCTGCTCGGACGCCGCGCGCAGGCTGTCCAGCAGGTGCCGGAACGGCCGCCGCAGACCCTGCAGCAGGGCGCCCGCAAGCGTTTCCGACCGCTGCTCGGCCGCGCCCAGGCGGTACCGCTTGCCGATCCGGTCACAGGTGATGACGACGTCGTCCGGCATCAGGCCACATCCACGATGTTTCGTTCCGCCCGCCGGAACACGTACGCCCCGGAGACGAGGAGGAGCAGCCCGAGCCCCAGGGCGGGCAGCAGGGCCGCGAGGTTGACCGGCTGGCCGAACAGGATCCCGCGCCAGGTCTCCAGCACCCCCACCAGCGGGTTGAGGTTGTACACCGCCCGCCATTTTTCGGGAATCACCGAGGACGGATACACCACCGGCGAGAGGTACATCAGCGCGCGCAACCCGAAGCTGACGATCTGGCTGACGTCCCGGAAATGCACCACCCCTGGAGCCGCCCACAGGCCGACCGCCAGCCCCAGCACCGCCATCGGCAGCACCGCCAGCGGCACCGCCAGCCATGACACTCCCGGCGGATGCCCGTACGCCCGGAACACCCCCGCCAGGATCAGGAAGGAGATCAGGAACTCCACCGCCGCCGCCAGCACCCCCACCAGCGGGGCCAGAAACCGCGGAAAATACACCTTCGCCATCAGGTTGCGGTACCCCAGCAGGCTGCCCGACGCCGACTCGGCGCACTGCGAAAAAAAGGTCCACAGCAGCAGGGCCGAATAGGTGAACAGCGGGTAGGGCAGCCCGTCCGACGGCACCTTGGCCACCATGCTGAACAGAACCGTGAACAGCAGCGTGTTGATCAACGGTTGCAGGACCATCCACAACGGCCCCAGCGCCATCTGCCGGTAGCGCCCCTTCAGGTCGCGCCACAGGAAGAACCACATCAGTTCGTGGAACTCCGCCAGCTCCCGCAGCCGCAGCGGCGCCCAACCCGGCCTCGCCTCGATCACGGTCCGGTGACGCGGATCGGGGCCGGTCGCGGCGATCGGGGACGCCGGCGGCGGGGCAGGCTTCGCCCCCGTCGCGTCCCGTTCGGGCTCGCAACCGTCAAATCCAGGTTGTGGGTTCGCGCGGCTCATGCCGGCGTGGCTGCGGTTACAGCAACTTCTGCAGAAATGGATTGTTCAGTAAAGAATGCACCTTGTCCCGAACATTTTCCGCTTCTTTCAGACGTTGCAGAAAACAGCAGGGCCAGCGCGAGCGTCGCCAGGCGCGTGGCGTCGCCGCCCCGGTCCCGTCGGCTGCGCAGCGCCATCCCGCCCGCCAGGGCGAGTGAACCCAGCGAAAACCCCAGCGAAATCCAGTTGGCACTGGCGGGCGGCTCGATCCCGGTCAATCGCCAGACCAGGTCCAGCAGCGCCACCCACAGGAAGCTGGTGTAGCCCTCCACCGGCTGGAAGGGCGGCGGGTTCCAGACATAGCCAAAGCCGAGATGCGCATTGCCAATGTAACGGAATGCGATGTAGGCGTCGTCGGTCATGAACCGGAAGACCCGCCAGCCCGCCAGCATGGCCACGGCCCCGCCGAGGAAAATCAGCGCCAGCCGGCACCTTTGGACGGTCGGTTCCTCTCGTGCGGATTCGGGTGGGGGGGGCATCGGAAAATCACGGGGATCCGGTGGACGAATCCGCCACTTTCAATTGTCGCTACAATGATTTTCAGGGCGAAGTCAAGCGATCTGCCCGGCCCCGGGCCGGTGTGTTTCCCGCACCACGGAAATCCCCGACGACTCCACCCGGGCCCACTCAACCCCGACGTCCCGCGACCGCCCCGTCGCATCCCGCTGCTTCACCCGGCCGCTCCAGGCGCCGGTCCGGCGGATCTGGTCGTCGAGCACGTCCAGCGTCACCGGAAAGGCCGTGCGCAGCAGGAGGTGCGCGAAGGCGCCCTCCGCCTCCGCGCGCGGGTGGCCGTAGAGCCGCTCCGCCTCCGCGCTCCAGCGCAGGATGCGCCCGCCCGCGGTGCGCACCAGCGTCGCCCCGGCGGCCACCGCGTCCAATTCCGCGGGGGAGGGGGCGGCCTCCTCCGGCGGACGCTGCGGGTAATAGCCGTGCGCCAGATACCAGTCGGAAATCTCCCGCAGCTCGGCGTCGAGCCCCTGCGCGGCCTCGAACCCGATCTCGCGCGCCGCCCGGGAGACGTCGAAGCTGCGGTGCTTGGTGTAGAAGTCCACCCGGCGGCGGAAAATGGGCGGCTCGATCTTAAACGGCCGGCACAGGGCCTCGCAGAGCGATCCCGCCCACTGCATCGGCTTCACAGGCAGCCGCAGCCACGGAGGCCGCACGCCGATGATCTTCGCGATGCGCTCCGCCGAGTCGCGCAGGGTCGTGATCTCCCGGCCGGCGATGATGTAGGCGCGCGCATTGACCTCGGTGTGCTCCAGCGCCAGCCGGAAGGCCCGGGCCAGGTCGCGCACGTCGATGTAGTGCACGAACGCGTCGCCCCGGCCGATGTAGAAGAAGCGCCGCCGGGCGATCATGCGGAAAATCTTCAGCAGCCGCGTGTCCCCCGGCCCGTAGATCATCGCCGGCCGCAGCACCGCGCCGCGGACGCGCCCGGACTCGAACGCGCGCATCGCGATCTGCTCGCCCTCCCACTTGCTCTCCTGATAAACGTCGCCGGGCTTCACGGGCGAGTCCTCGTTGCCGGGCGGATTCCTGATCCCGCCGTGCACGCCGTTGGTCGAGCAGTGGATGAAGCGGGTCACGCCGGCCGCCACCGCGGCGTCGATCAGGCGCTGCGTGCCCGTTGCGTTCACGTCGCGGTAGACCTCGTCGGGCAGGCCCGCCTGACGGAAGATGGAGGCGATGTGGAGGATCGACCCGACCCCGCTCACCACGCCCGGGAGGCTCTCCGCCTTTTGCAGGTCTCCAAGGGTCGTCTCCACCCCCAGGCTGCGGAAGGCCTGCGCCTGGCCCTCCGTCCGCACCATCACGCGGACGGCGTATCCCTGGTCGAGCATCTCCCGGACCACGTGGCTGCCCACGAATCCAGACGCACCGGTGACCAGTACCGGCTTGGATTTTATTTCTTGCAGTGAAGTAATTTGCACAATAAGACTACTGAATTAGTAGATTGATTGGCCTGCTCTCGGAAAACCCCGGAGGCAGGTCTTTTCCCGCCTCGTTTCACGGAACTCCGGAGGTGATTTTTTTCTGCACCGCGCCGGGATATTTGGCCTCGTTGAGGAGCAGGATGAAGTATTCAGACTGTTTGCGGTCGCCCTTGCCGTCGAAGGCGATGGGGCCGGTGATGCCCTGGATCGACACATTGCGCACGGCCTTCGCCACGTCGCCGCGGGCCGGGGCCTTTCCGCCCGCCTTCGCCGCCGCGTCCTCGATCGCCTTCACCAGCACGTTGGCGGCGTCGTAGGAGTACAGCGCGTAGGACTCGGGGCTCTTGCCGAACTTCGCCTTGAAGGCGTCGGCGAAGGCCTTGGCGGCGGGGTATTCGTCCACCGGGCCGGCGACGGTCGTGTAGTACACGCCCTTGGAGGCGCCCTGGGCGATCTTGATCAGCTCCGAGCTGTCCAGCGCGTCGGGGCCGAGGAAGGTGGCGGTCACGCCGCGTTCGCGCATCTGCTTGATGAGCACGCCGCCCTGGTCGTAGATGCCGCCGAAGTACACGAGGTCCGGCTTGCGCACCTTCATTTGCAGGATGAGCGACTGGAAGTTCGACTTCTCCTCGGTGCCGGTGAAGGACACGACGTCGGCGCCCAGCTCCTTCGCGCGTTTCTGGAAGGCTTCGGCCACCCCCTGGCCGTAGGCGGTCTTGTCATGCACGACGAAGATCTTCTTCGCCTTCAGGTCGGTGACCGCGAAGGCGGCGCCAACCGGGCCCTGCACGTCGTCGCGGCCGCAGACCCGGTTGACCGACGCGTAGTTGCGGTCGGTCACCTTGGGGTTGGTGTTGGCGGGCGAGACCATGGCGAGCTGGTAGTCCTTGAAGACCTCGGTGGCGGGGATGGCGACGCCCGAGTTGAGGGTGCCGACGACCCCGACGATCTTCGGGTCGTTGACCAGGCGGCGGGCGACGCCGACCCCCGTGTCCGGGCTGGCCTGGTCGTCCTGGGGCGAGAATTCCAGCGTGATGCCCGCGGCCGCGAGGCGGGGTTTCGCCTCCTCGATGGCGAGCTGCGCGCCCAGTTTGATCATTTCCCCCAGCCCGGCCTGCGGGCCGGAGAGCGGGCTCATGGAGGCGAGGATGACGGTCTGCTGGGCCGATCCGGTCAGGGCGGCCGCAACCACGGCGGGAAGGAGGAATGTCTTCATGCGTCGCATCCTATCACCGCTTTTGCAAGGATTGCAACACGCGCTCATGCGGCCGGCCGAAAAAGTCCCGCGCCGCCCGCGGTATTCACCCGGCGGCGGGGGCGGCGCGGTTGACGTGCGTCCGCGGACGGGTAGAAGGCGCCGATGCCTCCCTCCATCGCCCTGCTCTGCGCCGTGATCGCCTGCGGCTGTTCCACCGTCTTCATCCGGGAAAGCCGGCTGGACGCGGTTTCCCTGGCGGCGTTCCGCCTGCTCGCCGCCGCCTTGCTGCTCTCGCCCGCGTTCGTGCGCGCGGTGCGCCGGGCGGGCGGCTACCGGCGGGAGTGGTTTCTGGTTTCCCTCCTGGCCGGCCTCCCGCTTGGGATCCATCTTCTGCTCTGGAACTTCGGCGCGCGCCTGACCCTGCCGGGCAACGCAACGCTGCTGGTGACGCTCTCGCCGCTGTTCATTCCGCTGCTGTTCTGGTGGCTCGCGGGGGAGCGGGTGACGCGCCGGGAACTGGCGGCGACGGCGCTGGGCCTGGCCGGCGCGGCGGTGCTGGCGGCGGACAGCGCCCGGGTTTCGGCCGCGTCGCTGACGGGGGACCTGCTGTGCCTGCTGTCGATGGGCGCCTTCTGTTTTTATCTGGCCGCCGGCCGGCGCGCGCGCACGCTGCCGTCGCTGTGGGTGTACGTCGTGCCGGTGTATGCCACCGCGGGGGCGCTGTGCTGGGTCATCGCGGCGGCGCGCGGCGGGGGATCGCCACTGGCCGTGCCCGCGCGGGAGTGGATCTGGATTCTCGGGCTGGTGGTGGTCTGCACGATGATCGGCCACACGCTGGTCAACCACTCGCTCGCCCGCCTGCGCGGGCAGGTGGTCAGCGTCTCGATGCAGGGGCAGTTCGTCGTGGCGGCGTTCCTGGGCTGGCGGGTGGAGGGGGTGCTGCCCCGCGCCCTGTTTTATCCGGCGGCGGCCCTCACCCTGGGCGGCATCCTGCTCCTGCTTCTGACCAAACGGACCGGACCGGCCGGGTCGTGACCGGAGTTGCGGCCGCCATGGAGGCCGCGCCCCATATCCCGGCCTTTTCCCGGGAGCAGGCCCCGCTTCAGGCCCGCCCCCGATTCGTCCTCCCCAACTTCCCGCGTCCCGGAATCGCCGCGGGGAGTGGACCGCAACGGAGTCGAAGCGGCCCGGTCAGCGCGGCTTCCGCTCCCGCGGGGCTTCCCACTGCAGGAGGCTTCCGCCGACCAGGGCGGACAGACGGGTGCCATCGGCGTTGAAGCAAATCTGATCGGGCTTGCCGCCCAATTCGAAGGTGAGGATCTCCTGGCCGGTCGTTAGATCCCAGACGCGGATGCCTTCCGCGTCCCCGGCGGCCGCGAGACGCCTGCCGTCGGGACTGAAGCTGACGCACGTTTCCCCCTTGTTGCGTCCGGTCAGCCGGGTGATTTCCCGGCCGCTGCCGGCATCCAGCACGCTGATCGCGGAATCGCCCACGGCGATGCGGCGGCCGGCGGTGTCATAGCAGATGGAACACTCCCGCGAGTAGATCCTCGGCCTCGCCACCCCCAGCAGCCGGCGCCCGTTGGCCGCATCCAGGATGAACAGGCCGTCCTCATCGGTGACGGCGGCGAGCCGCGCACCGTCCGGGCTGAAACAAAAACTGCAGTTTGCAAAGCAACCGGTGGTCGCCACCGTGTACAACGGCGAGCCGCCAACAGCGTCGAACACCCGCAAACCCCGGAAATCCCGACTGCACTCCGCCACCGCCAGGCGGCTCCCATCCGGGCTGAGGCAGAGGATATGGGGAGCCTTTTCGGGCGTGGTGATCGTTTGCAGCTTTCCGCCGCCGCGGGCGTCCCGGATCTCGATCACGAAAGGGTGGTCGTTCGAATTTGTCAGGGCGATCCGGTTTCCATCGGGACTCATGAAGATACCGTCCGTATGTTTCACCCCCGGAACCGGAACCCAGGACTCCCCGTTCCCGTCAGGGCGGATGTTCAATTCCGTCGAGCCGCCGGACTGGTCGCGCAGGAAGGCCGCCAGGCACCGGCCATCACCACTCATGACGGCCCGCTGCGCCCCCCACGTGCCGAGCTTCACCACGCGGGGGTCGGTGGCGGCAGCTTCCCAACCCCGGACAAAACCGTCGTCCGCGCTGGCCGCCAGCCGCTTCCCGTCCGGGCTGAAACAAACGCCGGTGAGCGGTTCGACCGGGCCCCGGATGGTGAATTTTTCGCGGACGAACTTCTCCCCCTCGTCATCGTTCCAGGCGTCCCAGACCCTCACGATGCCCCGGAAATCGGCCGTCGCCAGATGCCGGCCAAAAGCCAGCGAGTACGATTCCCCGCGCTCGTTGCGGATGCCGTACACCTTCTTGCCGCTGGCCGCGTCAAACACCAGGGCGAAGTCCTCGTATTGCACGGCCACCAGCGCGTCCCCGGAATCGAAGTGCACCCCCAGCACCTGCTCCTTGCGCTGCCCTCCGCTGGAGAGGGTCATGATCGCGCGCCCGTCCTTCGTGCCGCACACGGTGACGTCGCCCGCCGCGTTGCCGATCGCAATGCGTTCGCCGTCACCGCTGAAGCAGAGGATTCCGACGGGCAGGTTGTAATCCTGCCTGATGTCCGCGACCTCGGCCTGCAGAGCCAGGACCTCGCGGCCGTTCACCGAATCCCACAGGCGCGGCCGGTTGTTCCGGTCGACGGACGCGAGCAATGTGCCGTCGGGATGGAAGCGGACCCAGCGTCGCGCCTCCCGGATGGCCAGCAGCGGCTTGCCCTCCGCCGCATCCCACACCGCGACGCCGTCCCCGGCCGCCGTGGCCAGGCGGCCGTCCGGGCCGAACGCGATCTCGTTGAGATTTTTTCCGTGCGGCAGCCGGTTGTGGCGGGGTTTCGACGTCTTCATCCGAGCCGGGCGCGGCGTCGGCGGCAAACAGTCGGTTCCCGCTGGCGGCGTCCCACATTTCCACAAAATCCCCCTCGGCCACCGCCACGATCCGCCGGCCGTCGGGGCTGAAGGAGAGATCATGGAAGTAGCTGCTCCGCGGGCTGCCGAGGTTCAGGATCTCGCGGTGGGTCTGCCCCCACCAGTAGTACCATTCAAACCCGCGCAGATCGTTCGGGTCCCCCTTCGCGGGACGATGCGCTTCCAGCAACTTCAGGACGAGCGCCGTGTCCCCGTCCTCCCAGGCCTGTTGCACCTCCCTCATCCCGGAGGCATACCGCTGGCTGCCGGCCGTCTGGCTCACGCGGTCCGCCCGGTGCTTCTCCCGGAGGGAGGCGCCCGCGGCGGCGAGGAGGAGCGCGCCGGACAAACAAATCCCGGTCCAGATGACGGCCCGGGTCTTCCGGCGGCGTTGCCGGTCCCGATTCCTCAGCGCGTCGAAGTTCACCCCCAGCATGCCGGCGAGCAACTTGATCATGGCGTTTCGTTTGCCGTCACCCCCGGGGCGCGTCGGCGGCGATCGGCTCGATCCCGCGCAGTGCGGGCGGAAAGCATTCCCGTTCATCGCCCGTGTTCGGCTCCCCGTCCACCAGGATGGACAGCACGCGGTCCTGGCGGCCGAGGGCGACGAACTCGTCGATCTCCTTGTTCACCCAGCGGGAGCGCGCCGCGTGCGGCGAGCAGACCACGATGAGGTGGTTGGAGACCTCCAGCGCCTGCCGGATGCGCGCGCCCAGATCGGCCGAGGCGGGCAGTTCATCGCGGTCGCGGAACACGGGATGGAACCGGGGGCTGGATGCCCCGACGGAGTCGTCCGCCGGCCCCGCGATCCCGGCCGGCACGCCGAAGGTCTCGATGGCGCGATGCAGCCATTCCGCCCACTTCCGGTCCCGGCTGCTGTAGCTGATGAAGGCCCAGTAGGTGAAGGCGCGGGCGGACGGGGCCGGCACCCGCTGCGGCGCCCCGCAGGTCGGGCAGGTGATTTCCTCGCCAGCCGCGGCCGCCTCGATGGACAGGTGCTGTCCGCATTTCGCACAGGTGAAGCTGATGTCACTCATGACCGCGCCATGGCGGGCGGAAACGGGGGGGGCGACTCCCGCCCCGCGTGATCAAAGGACCGGACCGGGGAGGACCGTCCGGTCTGACGCGGCTGCGACACCAGTGGGTGCGGTTCATGCGGCGCATGTTCTGCGGAATCGTGATCTCCGTCCGTCCTGCAAACGCATGGAAGCCACTACCACGCCGCGGCGCCGCTTTGAAGCGCAATTTTCGGCTCGAAACCCGCTGGATTCACCCGCCGCCGGGAGGAGAGCGCGGGGCGATGCATGCGACGCCCGCGGTCCGGATGGGGGCGGGGCGATTGCCGGCTTGCGTCGGACGGGCCGGCGGGTAGGGTGGGGGAATGCATCACGACCAGCCCAACAATCCCCTGCATGGCGTCACCCTCGAGGCGATGCTGGTCCGGCTGGAGCGCGTCCTCGGCTGGCAGGAGATGGCGCGCCGGGTGGAGATCCGCTGCTTCCTGTTCGAACCGACGATCACCTCCAGCCTGCGCTTTTTGCGGAAAACCCCGTGGGCCCGGCTGAAGGTGGAGGAGATGTATCTCGATTCGCTGGGAGACCGGCATGGCTGAGCCCTCCCCTCCGTCCGGCCTGCTGCGCGCGGCCGCGCCCCCGCCCGCGCTGGTCCGCCGGATCTACCACTGGCTGCTCGCCTTCGGGGTGCAGCCGGTGCGCGCGTGGAACGCCCTGCGCTCGCTGCCGGCGACCGTCCGGGAGTACGCGGCCTACCGCCGGCGCGGTGCGGACGCCGCCTGGCCGGTCTCGTTCAACTTCCCGTCCCTGGCCGACCGGCGGGAGGAGAGCGGGGTGGCGCGCGGGGCGTACTTCCACCAGGACCTGCTGGTCGCCCGCAAGGTGTTCGAGCGGAATCCGCGGCGGCATCTGGACGTCGGCTCCAGCGTCCAGGGGTTCGTCGCACATGTCGCGTCGTTCCGCGCGATCGAGGTGATGGACATCCGCCCGCTGACGACGAGCATCCTGCAGATCCGGTTCGTGCGGCACGACCTCATGCTGCCGCCCCCGGACCCTCTGCGCGGGGCCTTCGACTCCGTCTCCTGCCTGCACGCGCTGGAACACTTCGGGCTGGGGCGGTACGGCGATCCGGTGGACCCGGACGGATGGCGGAAGGGGCTGGCCCATCTGGTCGACCTGGTCGCCCCGGGCGGGATGCTCTACCTGTCCGTGCCGATCGGACCGCAACGGGTCGAGTTCAACAGCCACCGGGTGTTCGCGGCGGGAACCGTGCCCGACGAGATCGCAAATCGGACAATGCTGGCGGATTTCCACGTCGTGGATGACCGGGGCGAGCTGCACCCCGGGGTGGCGCTCACCCCGGAGCTGCGGGTGGCGAACGCCGGGTGCTGGATGGGCTGCGGCATCTACGAATTCCGCAAAACAGAGGGCTGATGGTGCCCGTTCGGGCCGAAGGAGGATCGGGAAATACCCGATAGCAAGCACTTGACCTGTCCCGCAGGTTGGGCGTACCTTCCCCCGTTTCAGGAGTTCCACCGCATGATTTTTCCGGCCCGTTGCCTGATTTCCGGCCTTGTCGCGACTGCGTCCGTTGCAGTGGCCGCCCCCCCGGTTTTTTCCTTCATGGATCCCAAGGGGGTCAGCGCGGTCTCGTTCAGTGTCGATGCGCCGCTGAACGCCATCACCGGATTCGCCACGGGGTTTCGCGGCGATGTGACGTTTGATCCTGAAAAGCCGGAATCGATCTCCGGGACCATCGAGGCCCCGCTTGCGGGGGTCGCCCTGCCCAATGCGCAGATGCGCGATGTGCTTATGACCCGGGACTGGATGAATGTGGACGAGTACCCGGTACTCAAGCTCGAGATCAAGCAGGCCCGCGGCCCGAAGCTGGTGGAGACCGGGGTTTGGGACGTGACTCTGGTGGCCGAATTGTCCTGTCGGGGCAAAATGACGCCGGTGGAAATGCCCGCCCGGATCCGGTATCTCAAGGGGCAGGCCCGGGATCGCGGTGGGGCCCGACAGGGGGATCTGCTTTTTTTACGCTCCGACTTTGTCCTTAAAAGGTCAGATTTCGGTATCAAGACGTCGGGGGGCTTGGACAAGGTGGGAAACGACATCCGAATCGGGGGCGAACTGGTCGGATATGCTCCCTAATCACACAAAAAATGTTCCCTTTATGAGCGTGATTTTTCTTGCATGGTATTGGCAAAATACAAAGGTTGAGTTACTTTACCCCTTGTATGGAAGCAAGGTTCACGGCATAAACAAATGTTCACAAACAATCTGATGGCATAACTTATGGAATCTTTCGACAGACCCATTCAGCAACCCATCCCGGGAGGAGAGGAACAGGAACGCCCCTTCAAGCGTTTCGACCGCGAAACCGAGATGAAGATCTACGGTGTGAACGCGTGTCGTGCGGTCTTTGATGCGCGTCCCACGGACATTATCCGGTGTTACTTCGACCAGGGTACGGCCGGTCGTTTCGGCGACATCATGAAGTATTGCGCCCGGCAGCGTCTGGCCTATCACCTCGTTCCGCCCATGGATCTGGAGCGCATCGCCCAGACGGGTCATCACGAGGGGGTCTGCATGCTCATCCGCAAGCGGCCGCTGCGTTCGCTGGATGACTTCCTGCGGGAGGCGACCGGACAGGACACCACGCTGGTCATCGCCCTGGAGGACGTCCGCAATCCCTTCAATCTGGGTTCGGTCATGCGCGTCAGCGCCCACTTCGGGGCGGCCGCGATCCTCGTGCGCGATGCCGAGCCGCTGCATTCCGGCGCGGCCTTCCGCAACGCCGAGGGCGGGGCGGAATCCTTCGACATCATCGAGGAGTCGGATTTTCTGGGGGCCATCGCCCGGCTGCGCGCCGCCGGCTTCCAGATCGTCTCCACCTCCGTTCATCAGGGGGCGAATCTCTACGGGGCGGTTTTGAGTCCCCGCGCCGTTTTTCTGTTCGGCGACGAAGCTTTCGGCCTGTCTCCCGAGGCCACCGAGGCGGGGGACGTGGTGGTGCAGATCCCGGGAACGGGTTTTGTGGAGAGCCTGAACATCGCCGCCGCCGCGTCCACCATTCTCGGCGAACAATGGCGCCAGGTTTTCGGGGCGCAGACCTTCGAGCCCGAACCGCCGCCGGAAGACCTCGGCCCGCCGACCTGAGTCATGCCCGCCGGCGCCATCCTGGCCTGGTTCAGGCAGGATCTCCGCCTGGCCGACAACGCCTCCCTTCGCGCCGCCGTTGCATCCGGACGGCCGGTCATTCCCGTATACATTCATGATCCGGAGGGCGAGGGCGCCTGGCCGGCGGGAGCCGCCTCGCGCTGGTGGCTGCATCATTCCCTCCACCGGCTGGACCTTTCCCTGCGCGCCCTGGGGTCCCGGCTGGTTTTCCGCCGCGGTCCGTCCCTGGAGGCGCTGCGCCGGCTCGCCCGCGAAAGCGGGGCCATCGCGGTCCACTGGAACCGCCGGTATGAACCCTCCGCCATCGGCCGGGACACCGCCGTGAAGTCGGCCCTGCGGGCCGCCGGCCTGGAAGCCCGGAGTTTTCCCGGGGCGTTGTTGCGGGAGCCCGCCACCGTCCGGAACAAGACCGGGGGCCCCTTCCAGGTCTTCACGCCGTTTTACCACCACCTGCTCCAGGCCGGAGGGCCCGCGGACCCGGAGCCGGTCCCCGCCGCCGTTCCCGCCCCGCGCACCTGGCCCGGATCCGATCCCCTCGACGCCTTCCAACTCCTGCCGGCCATCTCCTGGGACGGCGGACTCGCCGAAACGTGGACCCCGGGCGAGACCGGGGCCCTCCGGGCCCTGGAGGACTTTGACGACCGGCGGGCCACCCGGTACAACACGGCGCGGGACATCCCCGCCGAACCCGGGACCTCGCGGCTCTCGCCGCATCTGCATTTTGGTGAACTCACGCCCCGCCAGGTCTGGCAGGCGACAGTCGCCTGGCACGAGCGCGAGCGGACCCCGGGCGGCGTCGAACCCTTTCTCCGCCAGATCGTCTGGCGGGAGTTCGCGCATCATCTGCTCGTTCACTTCCCGCACACGCCCGGGGAACCCCTGCGCTCCGGGTATGCAAAATTCCCGTGGCGCTGGACATCCGCGCCCTGAAGCCTGGCGGCGGGGGCGGACGGGTTACCCCATCGTGGATGCGGGCATGCGCGAGCTGTGGCGCACCGGCTGGATGCACAACCGGGTCCGGATGATCGCCGCCTCCTTCCTGGTGAAGCACCTGCTGATCCACTGGCGGGAGGGGGCCCGCTGGTTCTGGGACACGCTCGTCGACGCCGATCTGGCCAACAACACCCTCGGCTGGCAGTGGATCGCCGGATGCGGGGCCGATGCCGCTCCGTATTTCCGGATCTTCAACCCGGTCCTGCAGGGGCGCAAATTCGATCCGGACGGCGCCTACATCCGCCGCTGGGTTCCGGAACTGGCGCGGCTTCCGGATGACGCGCTCCACGCGCCGTGGGAAACGCCGCCCCTTTTGCTGCTGGAATCCGGCGTGCAGTTGGGGAAAACGTATCCCAGGCCCGTCGTCGACCACGCCGCGGCGCGCGACCGGGCGCTGGCCGCCCTTTCCGCCATGAAAGAGGCCTGAAGGCAAAAGAAAAGCCCGGGAGGGACCTCCCGGGCTGCTCAGGATTCCAGGTGGACCGGAGTCAGTTGAGCTTGTGGCTCTTGGAGGCGCTCAGCGAGCAGGTCGGCAGGGCCGTGTCCGTCGCCGGCATCGTGTAGGTCCCGCCCCCGGGGCAGGTGGGGAAGGAGCCGGTCTGGAACATGGTCGCGAGGGCGGCCGAGCCCGGGACGGCGGTGGTGTTGTTTTCCAGCATGTACTGCTGGGTGTTGCCGTTGATCTGCCGCAGGTTGTTGAGGCAGGCCGAACGCTGCGCCGCATTCCGGTTGCGGGCGAGCTGCGGGACGGCGATCAGGGCCAGCAGGCCGATGATGATCACCACGATCATGATTTCCACAAGTGTGAACCCGGCGTTGTTCTGTTTCGGTTTCATGTTTACCTTGGTTGTTTTCGTTTTTTAGTTTTGCACGGAGTGCAAAAGTTGAAATCAACCCCCCGAAGCAACCCTCCATTGTTACCCGTGTTACGAATGCGGCAAAATCGGGGGGGCGTAAAGCAGTTTTTCCAAAAAACCGCAAAAAAGTACGACCCGGGTGTGCGCCCGGGTCGTTCGGAATTCCAGACAGGCTGGAATCAGTTGAGCTTGTGACCCTTGGTCGCGCTGAGCGAGCAGGTCGGCAGCGCGGTGTCCGTCGCGGGCATCGTATAGGTGCCGCCCCCGGGGCAGGTGGGGAACGCGCCGGTCTGGAACATGGTCGCGACGGCGGCCGAACCCGGAACGGCGGTGGTGTTGTTTTCCAGCATGTACTGCTGGGTGTTGCCGTTGATCTGCCGGAGGTTGTTCTGGCAGGCGGAGCGCTGGGCGGCGTCGCGGTTGCGGGCGAGTTGCGGGACGGCGATCAGGGCCAGCAGCCCGATGATGATCACCACGATCATGATTTCCACCAGCGTGAAGCCGGACTTGCGGTTCAGGTTCTTCATGGTTTTTTCTCTTTTGTTTTCGTTTTTGTTTTGAGGCGTCCCGGGAAGGGGGCCGGAGACCGGCCGGGAGCCTTCTCGAGACGCGATGGGGGGAAGAAACCCGAAGGAGGCGGAAAAGTTAAGCCATTCGGCAAAACTTCCCC
>JAXMHJ010000007.1:0-97094 GCA_046346795.1 Kiritimatiellia bacterium | reverse complement strand
AGCGCCCGATGAGCAGGAAAAAGACGAGGCCGGAAAGCGAATCCAGGTATCCGGGCCCCTCGCCCCGCAGGACATCGCCCAGACTGCCGAAAAACAGGGCCAGCAACCCGGTGGCGATCGGAAAGTCGATGTTGAGGGTCTTCCGGCGGAGCGCCGTCCAGGCGGAGCGCCAGAAGGGCGAGGCGCTGAAGAGCATCAACGGAACGCACAGCAGAAGGCTCAACCCGCCGAACCACTTCAGCAAAAGCGCCTCCCCGGCGGTGCTCAGGCCCAGATAGGCCGGGAAACTCATCATCATCACGTTGCCAAAGGCGAAACCGGCGTAGCCGATGCGGAGGATGATGGAACGGTCGCGCCGCTTCCCGACGGGTTTTTCAAGGTCCCGCAGCGTCAGGGCGGGCTCGTACCCCATGCCCGTGAGCAGATTGACCAGCCCGGACAGGGGAAGTTTCGACGGGTCGAACTGGAGCCGGACCTCGCGGGTGCCCATGTTGACCCGGGAAAGCCCGATGGCCGGATTCACCCGGAAAAGGTTTTCCAGCAGCCACACGCAGGCCGCGCAATGGATGGCCGGAATGTGGAAGGAGACCCGGGCCGCCCGGTCGCTGTAAAAATCCAGCACCCGCTCGCGGACCGCCGGCTCGTCCAGGTAGCCGAAGTCGCGCGAGGTCTCCCTCCCGCGGAGACTCGGACCGGGGGTCGACTCGATCCGGTAATAATGCGTCAGCCCGTTCTCGTTCAGGAGTTCATAGACCGTCTTGCACCCCATGCAGCAGAACGGCTGGTCGGGCGTGCCATGCACGCCGGACGAACACCGCTCCCCGCAGTGAATGCAGGCGGGAACGGTGACGGTCGTCTCCACGGCATCGGGGGTCGACACAACGGAGCTATGTGAATCAAGCGGGGGCATGACGTTTGATTGACGCGCCACGTGTCTAGCGGCAAAAAAGAGGTTGAGAAAGCTTTAGGTTTCCCTTTTGTCGCATCAGGCTTTCCCCGATGCGAAACGGCGGCCGGACCTCACATCGGACGCCAGAAATCCCGGCATTCGACGATGTGGACCCTGGATATGGGCGTTTCGCGGGATTCGTCCGGCCGGTACCGGGCATGCCAGCGCAAAACAGCCCCCTCCACCTTCGCCCCGCACTCGAAGTCCAGCAGGGTCAAGGGCGCCGGCCGGCCATCGGGAAGATGGTAGGGAATCATGGTCTCCACGATGAACCCGCGCAGCAGCTCGGCATTGCCACAGGCGGGGACGGCGTCCTGCGGATCGTTCCGGGGCAGCCCCCGGGTGTCGAAGAGGATGACATCCGCTTTGCTCCAATGCGCAACAACCGCCGGATCATTCAGTTGATTGTACATCGCTCGGCAAAAAACGCCCGCCTCGCTCCACTGCGCGGAGGTGCCCTGATTTCCGGCCATGCCCAGGGCGGCCAGCATGGCGACGGGAGGAAGGGTCCAGCGGGGATTGAAGCGGGCGACCGCGCCGGCGAGGGCAAGCGCCAGCCCCGCCGCCGCAACGTACATCAACCGGCTGCACGCATAGGCGGGCACGACCGGCAGCAGCCCCGCCGCGCACAGCACCAGACCGAACGCCGCCACCCGCCCCAGACCGGGCCGCACATTCCAACTGTTGTACTGGCGGACCGCCAGCACCGACGAAACGAACAGGCCCGCCGCCAGGGCCAGCCCGGACACCGCCACCAGCACCGGCTGCACCAGGGAAAGGCCGTCGAACCCCCGTTTCCAAGCCTGCACGGCCGCGGGGCCCAGCAGCCAGGACAGCCCCTGCTTCGCGTTCCAGACCAGGGTGGCGGGGTCCGTCGCGGGCACGAACTGGGCGGCCAGACCGAAATTCGCCAGCCCGAAGGCCCCCGTGAACCGCCACGCCAGCACCGGCGCGGTGAAAAGGGCGAACACCCCGGCGACCCGCACCCACTCCCGCCGCGACAGGCCCCGGGCCAGCACCGGGAAGGCCAGCGGGACGAACACCCCGGCCTCGTACGCGCTGAAAGCGGCCGCATACAGCGCCGCGGCCGCAACCAGCCAGCCCCGCTTCCGCGTCTGCACAAAACAGATCCACGCGTACACCGCCCCCAGGCAGGGCAGCAGGCAGCACGCGGCCGCGCCGACGATCATGGTCGGCCACTGGATGTTCTCATAGAGGGTGGGCAGCGAGGCCATCGCCAGCCCGCAGGCCAGCGTCCCGGCGAAGGAACGGGTGAGCCGCCACGCGGACAGCATCAGCAGCAGCAGGCACGCGGCATGCACCAGCAGGCTCAGCAGGCCGAAGGCGCCGGGATGCGCGCCCAGCAGCCGGAACCCCGCGATGTTGAAGAGCAGGCTCAACTGGCGCGTGGGATGGATCCAGCGGGGACGGCCGAACGCGTCCTGCAGGTTGCTCCAGTCGTCGAGCACGTAGTCCATCCCCGGCTTCGCGGCGAAGTGACCGAGCACAAACGTCCCGATCCCGATGGCGCACACCACCGCCAGCCGGATCCCGGTCCCCCTCCCCTCTGCCCCGGGCGCCTCCATCAGGCCCCCAGCACGTCCGACAGGGTCCGGCACACCTGGCGGGCCTCGGTGTCGGTCAGATCGTGGTACATCGGCAGGAGGAGGCAGCGGTTCAGCGCCATCTCGCTGTAATGCAGGTCCTGCCCCTCGGGCACCCGCCACGTCCCCGGATGATCCCGGTACGGGGGCTCCACGTGCGCGCACATGACGCCCCGGCGCGTCGCCACGCCGCGATCGAGCATCGCCTGCATGACCTCGCGCTGATCGCGCCCGTCCGGCAGCCGCACACAGTAGCTCTGCCAGTTGGTGCGGGCCCATTCCGGCTCGCGCGGGAGCCCCAGCCCGGGGATCGCCGCCAGATGCTCCGCGTAGACCGCCGCCAGGTGCCGCCGCCGCGCGACCAGCTCCGGCAGCCGCGCCAACTGCGCGCGCCCGACCGCCGCCTGCAGGTCGGAGAGCCGGTAGTTGAACCCGAACTCGGAGTGCTCCTCGAACACCACCTTCGGCGACCCGTGCCGCGCCGCCCCGGAGACGTCCATCCCGTGCTGACGCCACGCGCGGCAGCGCCGGGCGATCTCGGGGTCGCGCGTGGTGACCATGCCGCCGTCGCCGGTGCACAGCACCTTGCGCGGATGAAAGGAGAAGGTCGCGGCGTCGCCGACGGGCCTGCCGATCTTCTGCCAGGCGCCGTCCAGCCGGATCTCGCTCCCGGCCGCGCAGGCGGCGTCCTCCACCAGGCGCAGCCCGTGACGGGTGGCGATCTCCCGCAGCCGCGCCAGATTGCAGGGCAGGCCGATCTGGTGCACGCACAGGATCGCGCTGGTCTTCGCGGTGATCGCGCGCTCGACCAGGAACGACTCGATGTTGTAGTCCGACGGATCGATGTCGACGAACACCGGCACCGCGCCGAGGTAGCGCACGCTGTTCGCCGTGGCGATGTAGGAGTGGCTCACGGTGATCACCTCGTGCCCCGCCTCCACCCCCACGGCCTTCAAGGCCAGGTGCAGCGCGGCCGTGCCGTTGGCCACCGCGACCGCGTGTTCCGCCCCGGTGTAGGCGCAGAACTCCTTCTCGAACGCGGCGACCTCCGGCCCCTGCATCAGCCAGCCGGACTTCAGCGGCCGCAGCACGGCCTCCTGCTCCTCCGGACCGAGATGGGGTTTGCTGATCGGGATCATGTCAGACCACCGCCGTCGCCGGGCGTCCGATGCCCAGATGGATCAACCCCGCCGCGCGCACCGCCGCCGGATCCCACGCGTTGCGACCGTCGAGCACGGCCAGCAGGCCCTGGCGGCGCAGGGCCGCGAAATCGGGGGAACGGAATTCCGCGTGCGCCGTGTTGAGCACCACCGCGGCCGGGGCGGCTGCGGCTGCGGGGAAAACCGAGGGCTCGAAGCCGTGCTTTCGGATTTCGTCGGCGGAGTAAATTGGATCGGCCAGGGTCACCTTCGCGCCACGCGCCGCCAGGACGTCGCGCAGCAGGAACGCCGGGCTGCAGATGTGCTCCTTCACGCCGGGCCGGAAGCCCAGGCCGAGGATCATGACGTGCCTGCCCGCCAGCCCGCCCAGGGCCTCGTCGAGGCGCGCCACGGCGTGCTCCGCCTGACCGTCGTTGATGCGCCGGGCCTCCTCGGCGAGGGTCATGTGCATCCCCTGCTCCACCGCGTGATGGATGAGGAAATAGGGATAGACCGGCGTGCAATGGCCGCCCACGCCGATGCCGGGGTGCAGCAGCGACGCCTCGCCGTCGGTGTTGGTCGCTTCGAGAATCGAGGGGTAGTCCACCCCGGCCCGCTCGGCGTAGCGCGCGATCTGGTTGCTCAGGGCGATCGTCACGTCGCGGTAGAGCATGCCCGCCAGCTTCACCAGCTCGGCGGCCTCGGGCGAGGGCACGCGCGTGACCGGCGCGCCGAGGTATTCACGGTAGAAGGACTCGGCGCGGTCGCCGGCTTCGGGGGTGAGCCCGCCAACCACCTTGGGGGTGATGCCGAGCTTCTCCATGACGTGGTTGCTCTTCACCCGCTCGGGCGAAAACGCGAGCAGGAAGGGCCGGCCGGAGTCCGCCAGCAGCGGCGCGAAGACGTTGCGCGTCGTGCCCACCGGCACCGTGGTCTCGTAGACGACCAGCGCACCCGCCGGGAGATTCGCCGCGACGGTTTTGGAGACCGAGATCAGGATCGAGAGATCCGCGTGGTGGTCGGGCGTGAGCAGGGCGGGCACGATCACGATGACCGTGTCGCTCTGCGCGACCGCCGACGCCGTGTCGGTCGTGGCCCGCAGGCGGCCGTCGGCCGCGGTTTCCCGCACGATGTCCCCCACCCCGGGCTCGTCGATGGGCGAGCGGCCGGCGTTGATCGCGTCGACCAGTTTTTGGTTCACGTCGCAGGCGAACACGGTCGCCCCGCGCTGTGCGAACCGGCAGGCGATGGGCAGGCCCATCTTGCCGGCCCCGATGACCGACACCTTCACGCCAGGCCTCCCTCGCGATACCATTGCAGGGTGTGGCGCAGGCCCTCGTCGAGGTCCACCACCGGCTCGAAGCCGAGAATTTTCCGCGCCTTGTCGATGCGCGGGATCCGCACGGCCACCTCCGACCGCTGGATTTCCTTGCGCGTGATGGTCGACCCCGGCACCAGCGCCGCCACCCGGCGCGCCAGCCCGTTGGTCGTCTCCGCCTCGCGCGGGTTGCCGATGTTGAACGACTGGCACGAGGCCGCCGGGGTGTTCAGCGCCAGCAGCACCGCGTCCACCATGTCGCTCACGTAGCACCAGGCCCGGATCGCCCCGCCGTCCCCGTACACCGTCAGCGGCTCGCCCTTGAGCGCGGCCCGGCAGAAGTTGCTGATGGCCCCCTCGCCCGTCTGGCGCGGCCCATACACGTTGAACGGCCGCACCGCGACCGCGTGCAGGCCGTATTGCTCGCCGGTGCGCAGGGTGAAGTTCTCCCCCGCCAGCTTGCTCGTCGCGTACACCCAGCGCTTGTCCGAGGTCGGCCCGATCCCGTGCGGGTCCTCCTCCGTCACGTTCAGGGCGTTCGACCCGAAGACCTCGCTGGTCGAAAAATGCACGAACGCCTTCGCCCCCGCCTTCACCGAGGCCTCCAGCAGGTTCACCGTGCCGAGGATGTTCACCTGCAGCGTCTTCAGCGGCATGTCGTAGTAGCTCGACACCCCCGCGATGGCCGCCAGGTGAAGGACCGTGTCCACGCCCGCCACCGCCGCCGCGACCGACGCCGGGTCCAAAATGTCCCCTTTCAGGACCTTCACCCGCGGGTGCGAGGCCAGGGCCAGGCCGCTCAGCGAGTCCCGCCGGTAGTTGTCGAACAGCACCAGGTCGTTGTCCCGGCAGAGCCGTTCCGCCAGGTGCGTGCCGATGAATCCGGCGCCTCCGGTGATGAGGATGCGGCGTCCGGAAATGGCGGGGATGGGTTGGCTCATGCGGGTTTCCTTGCTGGATTGGTCATCAAACGAATTTTCGCCCCTCCCGTCAATAGCGCGCTCCGGGCCCGGCGCGGGGGGAGGGGCGTACCGGCGATTCGTTGACTTACCCCGCCAGGCCAATCTTACCTCGTTACATCGGGCGGAAAACGTCGGGTGCCCTGCCTACCCCTGCAAGATTCAATCCCTGCGGCACAGGATCCAGTCATCCCTCACCCGCTGCGCGGGATTCGGGATGACATCCTTCTCATCGTGAATGGCGAACCGGGCTGCACGAGCGGGGGCAGCGGGTTCACAGGGCGGGATTCCGGTTTGCGGCTGCGGCAAAACCGCCTCTTTGCGCCCGAATTCCGGTCACCGGAACGTTTTCCGGACGCATGTTCCGGTCACCGGAAAATCCTCGTAGGGGCCTTGCTTGCGAGGCCCGCCGCAACCTCTGGCCTTGCCGGCACAGGGTGCTGCGGCAAGCACCGCCCCCCGTTGTCTACCATCCGCCCGGCTGGGAGGCTGCGATGGCGAAAAATTGACTTCTCGCCCACCCGGACCGGCATTGACGCCGGGCCCGGAAAACCTAGGGTTGTAACACCATGCGCGCCGCCCTTGCCCTTCTTCTGCTGAGATTGGTCCCGGCTTACGGAGGCCAGGACATTGAGTCGACCTACTACTTGGCCGAAGGTCCAACCGTCACGATTCCGCCCTCCCCTCCGCCGGGTCCGGCAGAGGCTGAGCACATCCACAGCCTGATCGACCGCCTCGCCACGCTGGACCACATGTTCGAGGGTTTATGCGGATCCTTCACCGGCTTTACCCCTTTCATCCCGGTTCCAATTGAACCATCGCACGCCGAAAGTTCCAGAGACTCCTCCGCCGTTGTGGCATTTGATGAACTGGTCCGCCTCGGACCAGCCGCCATCCCCTTCTTGCTGGAGGCGATCACCAACGCCACCCCCACGCGCCTGACGATTGAGCATGGCGATAATACCATGACCGTCGAAACCTTTCTCCACTTCAATCTTGCGGTGAAACACGAACTCTCGGCTCGGGCGAATCTCATCCAGAAACGGGCGACCACCGAGTTTCTCGACCGGCACACAGTTACCATTGGGGATGTTTGTTTCGCCGCACTCGGGCAGATCACCGGGCGGAACTATTGGCCGGTCAGCTATGCGCACACCTCGTGCATTCTGGTGAAAAGCCCGAGCCGGGATCCGCAGATTGGCGAACAAATCAGAACCATCTGGTCCGGCCCCGATCCAGTGGCCATCCTTTTTGCATCGCTGGTGCGCGACCTGCGAACACGCAGCCGCTATGACCGGAAAGACGGAGACAGGCCCATCATTCATGTTTCCTATTTTCAGTGCGACGCGGTCCGGCGGCTATTGTATTACTTCCCAAAACAGGGTGTGCCCTTGGTTGTGAGCCGGATTGATGATCTCAACCGGGGCTGGGTCTTCTCCAACCGGATGTGGGAGCGCAGATTCCTCCATGAGAGCGTGATTCACGAACAACTGCTCGATGTCTGCGCCCGGTTCCCAAATCAGGAGGTGCAGGCGGCCCTCGCCCGATACCATCGCAGGAAGGCTATGGATACGGCAACGATCAACTCCGCGCCATACCTGCTGGGCGCAGGTCTGGCGGCGGGGGTCGCGATGGGCTGGCGAAAGTTGCGCAGGCGTCGGCGGGCGGCGTAGGGGCCTTGCTTGCGAGGCCTGCCGCAGCCTCGGGCCTTGCCGGCACAGCGGGCGGCGGCAAGCACCGCCCCTACCTTCGTCGGCCCTCCGGCCGGCCGGGGAAGCGGCGGGGAAATGGGCCTCATTCCACCGGCATGAGAACCGGGATGACCTTATTGCCGTGGCGGCGGTAGATGAGGAAGTCGGAGTCGAGGGTGAAAACCCGGCCGCCCGGGTGCAGCTCACTCAGACGCACCAGGCAGGCATCGGCCAGGGACATGGGGCGATTCCGATAACGGCGCATCAACGTGCGCAGAGCAACCTGTTCATCGTCCACCCGCAAGGCCACGCGGATGACCTTGCGGTACAGCAGTTCAAAGACGGCATCCGAGTCCACCCCTTCGCGCTTCATCAGGATTCATGTTGCGAAACGCGCCCTCCCGGGGCATGGGGTTTGGCCTTCCATGCAACCCCAAGACCATCCCCCCGTCGATTTCCTCTTCGGCATCAACCCGGTGTTCGAGGCCATCCGCGCCCGCCGGCGCAAGATCCGCCGCGCCTACCTCAACCAGGCCCAGGACCGCCACCCGCGGCTGGTCAAGCTGGCCGAGCTGATCCAGAAGGCGGGCGTCGAGCTGGTGTGGACCGACAAGCAGGAGCTGAGCGACCGCGCCCGCACCTTCGAGCACCAGGGGGCGGTGCTGGAATGCTCGCTCTATCCGTATATCCGCCTGGAGGACGCCGACGACACCGCGCTGCGCTGCCTGCTGGTGGACAACATCGAGGATCCCCACAACCTCGGGGCCATCCTGCGCAGCGCCGAGGCCTTCGGCTGGAAGCAGGTCTTCCTGCCCATGCGCGGGGTGCCCGACGTCTATCCCTCGGTCATCAAGGCCTCGGCCGGCGCCGCCGAATACCTCAACATCGTCCGCTCCGCCTCCGAGAACAAATACGCCAAGTGGGCGCAGGAAAAGGGCTACAAGCTCCTGCCCCTCGACATGGCCGGCAAGGTCAGCCTGGACGAGTACCGGCCCGCCGCGGACGAGAAGATCATGCTCGTCGTGGGGGGCGAGGACAAGTCGGTGGGCCAGTTCATCCTCAACGCCGCCGACGGCATCCTCAAGATCCCCCAGACCGGCCGCATCTCCTCGCTCAACGCCTCCGTGTCCGCCGCCATCGCGATGCACGTACTGGCGCTGCGGGGGTAACCCGGCGGCCCCGCCAAGCCGCCGCGTTTCGAGGATTGGTAGGGCGAGGCAGCCTGTCCGCCTCTGGCGGAACCCCGCCGAGCCGCCGCGGCGTTGCGGGGCTCACCCGGTGGGTTCGCCCCACCCGGCCGGGCGCGACACCGCGCTTGAGATCGGGGCCGCGACATGCGATAGGGAGGGCCTGTGAAACATCTGCTGATCATCCTGGAAGGCATGTCGGACATTCCGCAGCCCGGGTTCGACGGGAAGACTCCGCTGGCCGCCGCGCGCGTCCCCCAACTGTCCGCCCTGGCGGCATCGGGGGCCTGCGGATGGGTGCGCACGACCCGCGATCTCCGGGTCTTCCGCCCCACCGCGATGCTCGGGGCGATGCTGGGAATCCCACCCGACGAGGCCAGGACCCTTCACCGCGCACCTTTCGAGGCCCTGGCCGCCGGCGTGCCGGTGCTCCTCAACGAGCGCATCTTCCGGGCCAGTTTTGTCACCTTCCGGGACGATGTGCTGGCCGAGGCCTCGGTCGCGCTGAGCCTGGACGAGACCGTCGCCCTGTGCGAGGCCCTGGAACCCGCCGCCAGGAACCACCACGTGCGCATCGACCCGCTGCGCCCCGGGCAGCTCCTCGCCCTCTTCCGCGACGGCGCGTCCGCCGCCGACGCGGGGGTTCCCCCGCACGCGGTCGAGGGCCGCCCCTGGGCGCCGTTCCTGCCCAAGGGCGACGACAACAAAAGCCTCCGCGATTTCCTGAGCGAGGCCAACGAGATCCTCGCCCGCCATCCCGTGAACGAGGTCCGGCTGGACCTCGGCGAAAACCCCGCAAACGGGCTCTGGCTCTGGGGCGGCGGCGGCGAACCGGCCGTGTCCGCCCCGTTCGGGGGCCGGGCCCTGAAGGCCTGCATGATCACCAACAGCCTGATGGCGCGGGGCATGGCCCGGCTCTGCCGCATGGATCTGGCGGGATTTCGCGACCCCGCCGCGCCGGCGGGCTCCGGCACCGCCCTCGACGTGGCCTCCACCGTCACCGCCCTGCGCGACCACGACCTGGCGGTGGTCTACATCGCCGCCCGCCGGGAGATCGGCCGGCATGGCAATCCGCGGGACAAGGCCCTGGCCCTCCAGGCCATCGATTTCCACGTGCTCGCGCCCCTGTGCGAAATCGCCGCCGCCCACCGGCCGTGCCGCATCCTGGTGACGACCGACGCCTCCATCGACTCCGCCACCCAGCAGGCGGGCGACGGCATCCTGCCCTTCGCGCTGACAGGCGACGGCGTCATCCCCGACGACTGTCCGCGCTGGGACGAAGCCTCCTGCCAGGGCGGACGCCTGGGCGAGGTCGACCCCGGCGAGATCTTCGAGCTTCTCCTGCTCGGGGGTGGAAAATAACCCCGGATTCGCCTGATTTCACGCGGCGAAAACAGGTTTTTAGACCGCCGGAACAAAAAACAGATGGCCATCCCCGGAAAAATCTGACATATTCCAACAAAATCCATGAATATCGCAGAAAAAGTTCGTGAGGCCGGCGTTGTCGGCGCCGGGGGCGGGGGTTTCCCGGCCCACGTGAAGCTCGCCGCCAAGGCGGAGTTCGTCATCGCCAATGGCGCGGAGTGCGAGCCGCTCCTGCACAAGGACGCCGCCGTGATGGAACACGCCGCCGCACAGGTGGTGCGGGGCATGCAGGTCTCGATGGAGGCCACCGGCGCGCGCGAGGGCATCGTCGGCATCAAGGCCAAGAACAAACACGCGGTCGAAGCCATGGAGGCCGCCTGCAAGGGCACCGCGGTGCGCGTTCACCTGCTGGGCGACTACTACCCGGCCGGGGACGAATACGATCTGGTGTACGAGACGACCGGCCGGCTGATCCCCCCGGCGGGCATCCCGATCCAGGTCGGCGCGGTGGTCAACAACGTCGAGACACTTATCAACATCGCCGCGGCCCAGGACGGCCGGCCGGTGACCGACAAGTGGGTGACCCTGGCCGGCGCGCTCAACCACCCGGTGACGCTCCGCGTCCCGGTGGGCCTGACCTACCGCGAGGTGATCGAGGCCACCGGCGGCTTCGCCTGCCCCGACCCCGTGCTGGTGCTCGGCGGGCTGATGATGGGCCAGACGACCACCGACCTGGATTCGATCATCGGCAAAAACTCGGGCGGGGTCGTGGTGCTGCCGCGCTCGCACAAGACCATGCAGCGCAAGCTCACCCCGCCCAAGGCGCAGGCGGCGATCGGCAAGTCGGCGTGCGACCAGTGCCGCTACTGCACCGAATTCTGCCCGCGTTTCCTGCTCGGGTACGACGTGCAGCCGCACGCCGTCATGCGCAGTCTGGGGTTCACCTCCACCGGCTCGGCCCACTGGAACCAGTTCGCCTCGCTCTGCTGCTCGTGCGGGCTGTGCACGCTCTTCGCCTGCCCCGAGGGGCTGTTCCCGAAGGAGGCGTGCGACGATTCCAAGACGGCGATGCGCGCGGCGAACCAGAAGTGGTCCGGCCCGCCGGTCACCAAGACCCACCCGATGCGCGACGGCCGCCGCGTGCCGATCAAGGCGCTCATGAAACGCCTGGGCATTCTCGACTACGACCATCCCGCCCACTTCGAGGAGTACAAGGGCGTTCCCCGCCGCGCCCAGGTGGCGCTCAAGCAGGGCGCCGGCGCGCCGTGCGTGGCCCGGGTGAAGGCCGGGGACGCGGTCGCCGCCGCGCAGAAGATCGGCGAGGTCCCGGAGGGCGCGCTGGGCGCCCCCGTGCACGCGCCGTTCGCGGGCCGGGTCGAGACCGTCACCGACAAACACATCGTCATCACGAGGACCGCATGAACGAACCCGCCATCGGACTGATCGAACTCACCAGCATCGCCGCCGGCTTCGAGGTCGCGGACGTCATGCTCAAGGCCGGCCAGGTCAAGCTGCTGCTCTCGCGCTCCATCTGCTCGGGCAAGTACATGATCCTGATCGGCGGCGACGCCGCCAACGTGAAGAGCGCGGTGGCCGAGGGCTGCTTCGTGGCCGAGGGCTGCCTGATCGACTCGCTGGTGATCCCCAAGGTCCATCCGGACGTCTTCAACGCCATCGGCCGCAGCAACGTGATCCTGCCCGACCACAAGGGCGCGCTGGGCATCCTCGAATCGTTCAACGTCGCGACGCTGATCGAGGCGGCCGATGCCGCCGTGAAATCCGCGCCGATCGTCCTGCAGGAGGTCCGCCTGGCCATGGCCCTGGGCGGAAAGGCCTTCTGCACCATGACCGGCGACGTCAGCGCCGTCCAGACCGCCGTCGCCGCCGGCCGCAAGGTCATCGCCGACGCCGGCGTGCTGGTAAAGGCCGTCGTCATTTCCCGCCCGCACCCGGACGTGTATCGCGAAGTGCTCTGACGGCCGGCCGGCATGTACGAGCACCACAGCCAGCCCCTGCTGAATCCCCGGGCCTTCTCGCTCCGGCTGCTGCGGCATTTCGGCGCGGCCCTGCTGGTCATCGCGCCCTCGCTGGGCGTGGGCGTGGCCGGCTACCACTTGACCGAGGGGCTGGGGTGGCTGGACTCCCTCCTGAACGCGTCGATGATCCTCTCCGGCATGGGTCCGGTGGACGTGCTGAAAACCCCGGCCGGAAAGGCCTTCGCCTCCGGGTACGCCCTGTTTTCCGGGATCGTCTTCATGGCGGTCGCGGGCATTCTGCTCGCCCCGGTCACGCACCGGCTGCTGCACCGGCTGCACCTGGAGGACGAGGGTCGCCGGCGGGTCCGGTGAAACAAAAAAGGCCGCCGGGATGAACCGGCGGCCCTGGGTCGTCACGGCGCAGGGCCGTGCCGGAGGGGATCAGATTCCCTTGTCGGCCTTGCCTTCGGGGGCTTCGCCACCGGGGGGCGGGCCGCGATGTCCGCCACCGGGACCTTCACCGCCGGGACCCCTGCCATGGGCGGGACGGCCGGCCTTCATCTCATCCTTGTCAACGGACCCGTCGCTGTTGGCGTCGAGCTTCTTGAAGATCTCGTCGGCCTTGGCAACCATGTCCTCGGGCATGCCGGCCTTGAATTCCTCGATGCTCAGCTTGCCGTCGCCGTTGGTGTCCTTCTTGGCGAAGCGCTCGCCGGGATCGGGCCGTTGGGGGCGGCCGGCCTTCATCTCGTCCTTGTCGATGGCCCCGTCGCCGTTGGCGTCGAGCTTCTTGAAGAATTCATCGGCCTTGGCGGCGCGCTCGGCGGGCATGTCGGTCTTGAATTCGGCCAGGGACAGCTTGCCGTCCTTGTCGGCGTCCTTCTTCGCGAAGAAGTCGCCCATGGGCGGGCGCGGGCCGTGCGGAGGGGGGGCGCCGGCGGGGGGCGCGGCTTCCTCGGCAAAGGCCTGGAAACCGGCGGCTGCGATCAACGCGGCCAGAATGCGGGTCTGGATGGTCATGGGATGCTTCCTTGGGGTTGGGTCACAGAAAATCCTGCAACGTGGACGGGAGAACGGCGGGGAAGGCCCGGATATTGTGGCAAGAATTAAAATGACAGGTCGTTGTCATCGGGGTATCCCCTATGCCACCATAAGGACAAACCATGACCCGCGCCTGTCTCCCCCTCCTGCTCCTGCCGCTCCTGCCCTCCGCCACGCCGGCGCAGGATCCGCGCACGGATTCCTGGTTCACCGATTTTTCCGGGAAGTACGCGCGGATTTACCAGACCGACGCGGAAAAGACCGCGGGGGTCGGCAAGACAACGTGGACGAACGGGACGCAGACGCAGAGCCTGCCGGTGTACTGCGGGATCCAGCAGGTCCTGTCGTCCGCCTCGTGGGTGTACATCCGCACCACCGGGCTGGCCTCGTATACGATGGGCCCCTGGCTGAACGGTTCGTTCCCCAACCTGCCGAAGAACCAGGCGGTGCTCTACCGGTTCCCGCGCACGACCCCGAACCCGGTGACCACCACCACCGGCCGCACCAGAACGGGTCTCGGGCCGATCGGCTACTTCGTCGACGGGGTGGCGATGTTCGACTCGTCCGACGGCCAGTACTGGAACGGCTCCACCGAGGTGTCCGGCGCCGGCACCGGCTACTGGAACCGCGACGCCTACGTGAACGAGGGCGCCACCTTCGACCCCGCCTACGCCCACCAGGAAAACTCCGGCACCTACCACTACCACGCCAATCCCAAGGCCCTGCGGCATCTCCTCGGCGACCATGTGGACTACAACGCCGCCACCAAGGTCTACTCCGAATCCACCGCCCCGGTGACGGGCCATTCGCCCATCCTCGGCTGGGTGCGCGACGGCAACCCGGTCTACGGCCCCTACGGCTACTCCTCGGCCCTGAATGCCGCCAGCGCCGTCACCCGGATGCGCTCCGGCTACACGCTGCGCAACGGCGCCAACGGGGCCGACAACCTCGCCACCACCGGCCGCACCACCATCCCGCAATGGGCGGTGCGCGCCTTCGGGGTGGCGGCGGCGCAGTCCGGCCCGACGGTGAACACGACCTACCCGCTCGGCCGCTACATGGAGGACAAGGCCTACCGCGGCGACCTCGGCCAGACCATGGGCGTGGACTTCGACCTCGACGAGTTCAACGGCCGCTACTGCGTCACACCGGAATTTCCCGGCGGCGTCTACGCCTACTTCGTCAGCATCAACGCCGACGGCACCCCCGCCTACCCCTACAACATCGGCCGCGCCTTCCGCGACTCCCCCACCGGGTCGGCCCCGGGCTCGATCGCCGAAACCGTCGTCACCAACTTCACCGCCGGGGCGGCGCTGGACCAGGTCATCGAATCCGCCGCGGCGCCGGCCGGCGACGACGTCACCCTCGTCTGGAGCGGCCTGGAGGGGGGAACCTACCAGGTGGAGGTTTCCACCAACCTGACCACCTGGGTGGCGCTGACTCCCACCGTCACCGCGACCAACGTGCTCGCGAAATATGTCCACACGGGCGCGCTGGGCAATGTCGACCGCCGCTACTACAAGATCGGCCGCACGGCCCTGGCGACCTACGACACCAGCGGCTCCGGCACGGGCGGCGGGGGCGGTGGAACCGCCGTTGCCGCCCCCGGCGGCAGCGCGGCCCGCGGGATGACCGTCACCATGACCATCACCCTGCCCACCACCCCGCCGCTGCCGCCTGCGAACCTGGTCCCCGCCTCCGTCACCCTCGCCGGAACCATCGCCGGCAGCGCGATCTCCCGTCCGCCCAAGGCACCGCACAGGCGACCTTCACCATCCCGTCCGGGGCCGCCACCGGCGCGCAGAACGTGGTCGTGGTGTTCAGCCCCGGCCCGACCTACACCCTCACCGGCGGATTCACCATCACGCCATGAGGAGCACCCGGTGAGCCTCCGCTTCATCGTGCTGCTGGCGGGCGCGGCTTTCCCCCTTTCCGCCGGGGCGGTCACCCTCGACCTCGCCTTTGCGGCCGCCGCCGCCGGCTGGCCGGTCGTGTTCGACGACCTGTCCATCCCCGCCGCCGCGCAGACGGTGTCGGTCGCCCGGCTGGATTTCCTGCTCTCCGACATCGCCCTGCGCTCACCGGACGGCGGCTGGATCGGCGCGCTGGACCGGCAGGAATACATCAGCCTGCGCGAGGGCCGCGACCGGCTGCGGCTCGACGGCCTCCCGACGGGACGGTTCGACCGGGTCCGCTTTTCCATCGGCCTCCCGGATGAACTCAACAACGCCGACCCCGACCGTTTTCCGCCCGGCCACCCGCTCAACCCCAATGTCAACGGCCTGCACTGGAGCTGGCTCGGCGGCTACGTCTTCCTCGCCCTGGAGGGGCGCTGGGCCGGTGCCGCGGCAACCGGCGGGTATTCCTACCACCTGGCCACGGCCCCGATGCGCACGGCCGTCGAGGTCCCGGTCGCACTCGACCTCGCGACCGACACCACCCAGGACCTGCGCATCGACCTCCCGCGCGTCTTCGCCGGCCTGGTGATCACGCGCGAAAACTCCACCACCCATTCCCGCAAGGGCGACGCGGTCGCAACGCTGCTCAAATCCAATCTGGAAAGCGCGTTCAGCGCGGGGGAGGCACGGCCTGGAATTCGGTTCCACCGGCCCGGCGTCGCCCTTGCGGGTCTTCCCCCGGGCGCCATTCCGCGCCCCTTCACCTTCCCCGCGTATTTTCCACGCCCGTCGCTTCCGGACGACAACCCCCTGACCGAACAGGGCGTCGCCCTGGGCCGGAAACTCTTCCACGATCCGCTCCTCTCTCGCGACGGCACGGTCTCCTGCTCCTCCTGCCACCACGCGGAGTCGGCCTTCGCCGATCCCCGCCGCGTCAGCGCCGGCATCGGCGGGGCCGCCGGAACCCGCAACGCCATGCCCCTCTTCAATCTCGCTTGGAAAACCTCCTTTTTCTGGGACGGTCGCGCGCCCTCCGCCCGCGAACAGGCCCTGCATCCCATCCGCGACCCCGCCGAGATGGGCGACTCGCCCGGGGCGGTCGCCGCCCGCCTGGCCGCCACGCCGGACTACCCCGCCCTCTTCGCGGCGGCCTTCGGGGACGGCGGCGTCACCACCAACCGCCTCGCCCTCGCCCTGGAGCAGTTTGTGCTTTCGATCGTCTCCGCCGACGCGAAATTCGACCGGGTGATGAAGCGCCGGGAGACCTTCACGGCCGAGGAGCAGCGCGGATTCGAGCTTTTCCATTCCGAATACGATCCGCGCGCCGGCCGCTACGGGGCCGACTGTTTCCACTGCCACGGCGGGCCGCTGTTCACCAACCACGGCTTCGCCAACAACGGTCTCGACGCCGCCTTTTCCGACACCGGCCGCGCGAAGGTCACCGGCCGCAAGGGGGACGAGGGCCGCTTCTCGGTCCCCTCCCTGCGCAACGTCGCCCTCACCGCCCCCTACATGCACGACGGCCGGTTCCAGACCCTCGAGGAGGTGGTCGCCCACTATGACCACGGCGTCGAACAGCATCCCACCCTCGATCCCAACCTCGCCAAGCATCCTCGCCGGCATCCGCCTGCCCGAATCCGACCAGCGCGCCTGGTCGCCTTCCTGCGGACCCTGACGGGATCGGCGCCGCCGGGGTTCTGAGACTCCGAAAACGCCGTTTTCCCCCTGAGAATAGTTTTCAATGCGGATTGCCATCCGGGGAAGAGGATAGCTTGTCCGGTTCAAGCCTGTTTTCTCCTCTCGCTGTGGGCCGGCCAAGCTCTTGGGTGGCCCTCGGTTCTGCCTCTCCGATGCCAATGGCGCAGGACCACTTACGGGCTCTCAAACCCTGCCCATGAGTGTACATGATGACTGAATCCTCGCCCAGACCGTCGACGCGCCTCCACGAGGACCGCCCCAACCCCATGATCATACAAGGCGGGATGGGCGTGGGCGTGTCCGGCTGGAACCTGGCGAAGACCGTCTCCCAACGCGGAATGCTGGGCGTCGTCTCCGGCACCGCCGTGGACACCCTGGTCGCCCGCCGACTGCAACAGGGCGACGAGGGCGGCCACTACCGCCGCGCGCTGGCGGCCTTCCTGCGCGAACTGGCGGAAAAGTTCCTGTCCACCTACTTCCGGTCCGAACCGTCCAAGCGCTTCAAGCTGCTGACCCTGCCCCAGTTCCCCGCCACGCCCGAGCGCGACGCGATGATCATGATGGGCGCCTTCGCCGAGGTCTTCCTGGCCAAGGAGAACCACCACGGACTGGTCGGCATCAACCTGCTCACCAAGATCCAGTTCCCCACCCTCGCCACCCTGTACGGCGCGATGCTGGCCGGCGTGAACTATGTGCTCATGGGCGCGGGCATCCCGCGCGAGATCCCGCCATCCTCGACCGCTACACCCAGGGCGAATCCGCCACCCTCAAGCTGGACGTCCAGGGCCTGACCGGCCCCGAGACCGCGGACATGGTGTTCGACCCCCGCACCTATTTCACCGAACCGCCGGCCCTGCCCGCCGAAGTTCCTCGCCATCGTCTCCACGCACTCGCTGGCCGGCATCCTGGTCAAGAAATCCTTCGGCCATGTGGACGGGTTCGTGGTAGAGGCCCCGGAGGCCGGCGGCCACAACGCCCCCCCGCGCGGCAAGGACGTCGGCAGGCGCGGGGAACCCCAGTACGGCCCCGCGACTCCACGCCGATCTCGCCGCCATGCGCGAACTGGGCCGGCCGTTCTGGCTCGCCGGCAACGGCTCCAGCCCCGAGGTCATGAAGGCGGCCCTGGCTTCCGGCGCCGAGGGCCTCCAGGTCGGCACGCTCTTCGCCTTCAGCGACGAGTCCGGCGTCACCCCCGAGATCAAGCGCCAGGTGGTCGAGCTGGCCGTCAGCGGCAAGGCCGTGGTCTACACCGATCCCCGCATCTCCCCCACCGGCTTCCCCTTCAAGGTGCTGGAACTGCCGGGGACCATGTCGGATGCCAGCAGTTTTGACGCCCGCCCCAAGCGTTGCGATCTCGGCTACCTGCGCGCGGCCTACCGCAAGGAGGACGGCACCATCGGATTCCGCTGCGCCTCCGAACCCGATCGCGAATTCCTGAAAAAGGGCGGGGACGCCGCCGAGATTCCCGGTCGCAAGTGCCTGTGCAACGCCCTCTCCGGAACCATCGGCATGGCTCAGGCAAACAAGGACGGCTACACCGAGGCGGCCGTCGTCACCACCGGCGACCAGGTCAAGAAACTCGCCGACTTCCTCCCCCGGCACCACCCACTACAGCGCCCACCAGGTCATCGACTACCTGCTGGGCGGCGCATCCTGAACGCGATTTCCCGGGCGGGATACTCCGCCCGGAAGCTCCTCGCCGCACGAGCCAAAGGCTCAAGCTACGTCAGGTGGAGGTCCCCTTGCCGTTCTTGAGGGTGTGGCGGACGATGGTGCCCTCGATGAGATAGAGGACGTCCAGGGCGATGTTGGTCGCGTGGTCGGCGATGCGCTCGGTGGCGCGGGCGACGGTGAGCATGTGGATGTGCGGGGCGACGTCGCGGGAGCCGCTCTCGAGGGCGGCCCGGATGCTGTCGTAGACCTGGCGGTTCATGGCGTCGACATCATCGTCCGACGACAGCACCTGGAGGGCCAGGTCGCAGTCCCAGCGGACCAGGGCGTCGAGGGAGTCGCGCAGCATGGCGCGGGCCTTCTCGGCCATCGTGCTGAGGATGTCCGGGCGGGGGAACCCGGGATCGGAGGCGAGCAGGAGCGCGCGCTGGGCGATGTTGACGGAGAGGTCGCCGATGCGCTCCAGGTCGCTGTTGATCTTGAGCACCGAGACGATGAAGCGCAGGTCGACCGCCACGGGCTGGTGGAGGGCGAGGATCTTCAGGCAGTCCTCCTCGATGTCGACCTCCAGCTCGTCGATCTCGTCGTCGCGGCGGACGACCTCGCGGGCCAGGTCGGAATTGTTGTCGAGCACGGAGCGGACGGCCTTGAAGACGCTTTCTTCGACAAGGCCGCCCAGGGCGAGGATCTCGCGCTTCAGGTTTTCCACCTCGCGCATGAAATGCATGGTCATGAAGGGGACTCCTGGGGATCAGCCGAACCGGCCGGTGATGTAGTCTTCGGTCTGCTTTTCGAGCGGATGGGTGAAGATCTGCTTGGTGAGGCCGAACTCGACCAGCCGGCCCTCGAACATGAAGGCGGTGTGGCTGGAGACGCGCGCGGCCTGCTGCATGTTGTGGGTGACGATGACGATGGTGAACTGGCCCTGCAGCTCGCCGATGAGGTCCTCGATCCGGGCGGTGGCGCGGGGATCCAGGGCGGAGCAGGGCTCGTCCATCAGGATGATCTCCGGGTCGACGGCGATGGCGCGGGCGATGCAGAGGCGCTGCATCTGGCCGCCGGAGAGGCCGAGGGCGGAGTCGCCGAGGCGGTCCTTGACCTCGTCCCACAGGGCGGCGCGGCGGAGGCTGCGCTCGCAGGTCTCGTTGAGCACCGTCCGGCGGGTCTCGCCGGAGATGCGCAGGCCGTAGACGACGTTTTCGAAGATGGACTTGGGGAAGGGATTGGATTTCTGGAAGACCATGCCGACCCGGCGGCGCAGCTTGATGACGTCGAGGTTGCGGTCGAGCAGGTCCTCGCCGTCGATGAGGATCCGGCCGTCGATGCGGACGCCGTCGACCAGGTCGTTCATGCGGTTGAAGCAGCGCAGCAGCGTGGACTTGCCGCAGCCGGAGGGGCCGATGAAGCCGGTGACCTCGCCGCGCGGGATGCGCATGTCGACGCCGAAGAGGGCCTGCTTGGAACCGTAGTGGAGGCACAGGTTCCGGACCTCGAGCACGGCGTCCTTCACCTCCACCGGGGCGGGGTCGTGGGCGTGGCCGGTGGTGCGCGCCGGGGGGGCGGAGAGGGGCGTTTCGAGTGCGGGCATCAGAAGGCTCCCAGGGTGTAGCGCTTCCGCATGCGGGAACGCAGGCGGATGGCGAAGGTGTTGAGCAGGATGACGATGAGCAGCAGCAGCAGGGCGGTGACGAAGACCATCGGGCGCGCGGCCTCGACGTTGGGGGACTGGAAGCCGACGTCGTAGATGTGGAAGCCGAGGTGCATGAACTTGCGGTCGAAGTGGAGGAAGGGGAAGTCGCCGTCCAGCGGCAGCTTGGGGGCCAGCTTGACCACCCCGGTGATCATGAGCGGGGCCACCTCGCCCGCCGCGCGCGACACGGCGAGGATGAAGCCGGTCATGATGCCGGGCGAGGCCATGGGCAGGAGCACGCCGCGGATGGTCTGCCACTTGGTCGCGCCGAGGGCGAGCGAGCCCTCGCGCATGCCCTTGGGGATGGAGGAGAGGGCCTCCTCGGTGGCGACGATGACCACCGGAACCGTCAGCAGGGCCAGGGTGAGCGAGGCCCAGAGCAGTCCGCCGGTGCCGAACACCGGTTCGTTCTGACGCCAGGGGTAGAGCGTGTGGTCGATGAACCCGCCCAGCCCGTAGACGAAGAAGCCGAGCCCGAACACGCCGTAGACGATGGAGGGCACGCCGGCCAGGTTGTTCACCGCGATGCGCACCAGCCGGACGACGGGGCCGTCCTTGGCGTACTCGCGCAGGTAGAGGGCGGCGATGATGCCGAGGGGCACGCAGAAGAGGCTCATCAGCAGCACCATGGCGACCGTGCCGTAGATGGCGGGGAAGATGCCGCCCTCGGTGTTGCTTTCGCGCGGCGGGTCGGCGAGCAGCTCGACGATCTTGCTTCCGTAGAAGCCCAGCTTGGCAAACCACCCCATCCGGTTGGGCTGGTAGGCGCGGACGATTTCGGTGAGGGCGATCTCCTTCTCGCGCCCGGCCGCGTCGGCGAAGACGGCGACATTGGCCTTGAGGCGGGCGCGGAGTCCGGCGTCCTCGTGGTTGAGGGCCTCGGCCTTCCGCTTGAATCCCTCCACCTGTTTTTCCAGTTCCAGCACGCGCGCGGCAAATCCGTCGGGGCGCCCGTACTCGAGCTCCTGCATGCGTTCCCGGGCCTCCAGGGCGCGGTCGTTCAGGCGGCCGATCTCGTCGCGGTCGTCCTGCCTGGCGGCCAGTTCCTTCCGGACGGCGCGCAGGGAGGTGTCCAGCGCGTCCGGGGTGGCCTCCAGGGGCCCGGGTCCCAGCAGGGGAACCTTGAGCGCCCGCAGGGTGCCGTAGAATTCGCCGTATTCGAGCCGCTCGACGACGAAGACGTCCTTGGGATCGGTGGTCGCGGCCACCTCCGGCCGGTCGATCCACCGGAAGTCGAGCCCGTTGAGATCGCGGTTCGCGATCTTCACCTGGATGCGCTCGTAGGCGCCGGTGACCGGCTTCGCGGCCCACGTTTCCAGGCCGAGGAACCGGTGTTTTCGCGCCGCCACCGCGGCGTTGGTCTGCTCGCGCGTCTCGGTTTCCAGGATGCGCACGAAGAGCGGCGGTCCGTCGCGCAATTCCAGGCGCTGCAGCCGGTGCGGCCAGAAGTAGCCCAGCCCGTTGACCAGGATGACGGCAACCACGGCCAGGACCATCAGGAGCGTCACCCCCACCATGGAGGCGGTGATCCAGACGTTGGTGTCGCCCTTGGGAATGCTTTTCTTCGGGGGGGCCATGTCAGTAGTTGCCGTACTTTTTGCGCAGCCGGATGCGGATCATCTCGGCGGCGGTGTTGACGAGGAAGGTGAGCCCGAACAGGACCACCGCGGAAAGGAACAGGATGCGGTAGTGGGTCCCGCCGGTGGGGGCCTCGGGGATCTCCACCGCGATGTTGGCCGCGAGCGTGCGCATGCCGTTGAACACCGACCAGCTCGTGATGGCTGTGTTGCCGGTGCACATCAGGAGGATCATGGTCTCCCCCACCGCGCGGCCCAGGCCGATCATGATCGCGGCGAAGATGCCGGGACTGGCGGAGGGGATGATGACCTGCCAGGCCGTCTGCCAGCGGCTGGCGCCCAGGGCCAGGGAGGCGGCGGTGAGGTTGCGGGGCACCGCGTTCAGCGCGTCCTCGGAGAGCGTGAAGATGAGCGGGATGACCGCGAAGCCCAGCGCGAAGGCGACCACCACGCAGTTGCGCTGGTCGACCTTGGCGCCGGTCTGGCTGAACCACCACTGGCGGAAATCGCCGCCCATGAAGGCGTCCTGGATCCATTCGCCGAGCCGCAGCGAGAGCCAGCCGCCCAGGAGCACGGCGGGGATCACGCCGAGCCATTCCATGCCGCGGTCCATCCAGCGGACCGAAGGGTGGCGGCCGAGGGCGCGCTTCAGGACGACGTAGGCCCAGATGGTCAGAGGCAGGAAAACCGGGGCGAGGAAGACCCCCGGCAGCTTGTTCTCCAGCAGCGGTGCCAGCCACAGGCCGGCCAGGAACCCGATGACGACCGAGGGCATGGCCGCCATGATCTCCACCGCCGGCTTCACGCTCTGCCGCATGCCGGGACTCATGAACTGGTTGGTGTAGAGGGCGGCCAGCACCGCCACCGGGATGGCGAAGAGCATCGCGTAGAGCGCCCCCTTGAGGCTGCCGAGAACGAGGGGCACGAGGCTGAGCTTCGGCTCGAAGTCGTCGTTGCCGCTGGTGGACTGCCAGACATGCGCCGGTTTGTCGTAGCTCTCGTACCAGGTCTTGCCGAAGAGCACCCGGACGGAGACCTCGGGGTGCGGCGCGTTCACCTCCCACAGGTCGGCGCCCCCGCGGTCGTCCACCAGCAGGACGCGTTCGCCGCGCCGGGACACGCCGAAGGTTTCCACGCCCGCGCGCGGCGGCAGGGACAGGAGATTGCGGCCGCTGGTCAGGTGGTTTGCCTGGAGGCTGCCGTCGCGGGCCAGACTGTACACCGTCTTGTCCCGGCCCGAGGGCAGGATGAGCCGCACGGCGTCGGCATGCCGGCCCAGTTCATGGATGCGGAACAGCCGCGGCGGCGACGCCGGCCCGTCCCGCCGGACCCGGCTGTAGGTGGCCACGCGGCCGGCGGCGTCGCCCACCACGACGGACACCTGCCCGAAGGCCAGGCCGAGCGCGGTGAGGGAGGCCCCGTCCGGGGAGGCCTGGACCCGCTCGGCCGCGTCGGGCGCGGCCGGGTCGCGCAGGTCGAGGCGGAGCAGCTCGCCCGTCTCGGTGCCGAGATAGAGGTCCTGAAATTCCGGGCTGTAGACCCAGGAGAGGATGGTGGACGACGCGACGTTGGCGAGCACCAGCGCGGATTCGGTGATCTTGACCTTGCCGAGCAGGTTTTTCTTCTCCGCGCGGAAGCGGATGCCGAGATCGCGGCCGCGGATGAGGTCGAGGCGGAGGAAACCGTCCCCGGACTTCACGATCATCGAGCGGCCGGGAACGGCGTTGGTGACGGCGGGCAGCTCGGCGAGGGTGAGCACCTCCGGCACCACCACGGGGGACTTCGTGGCGGCGTCGAAACGCGTGGGGAAATTGAGCTGGACGGCCCGGGCGACCCCGTCCTCGTACAGGAACGTGAACTGGTGCGGGCCGGTGGGGTCGACGGAGAGCAGGGCCGCGGGGCGTTGCAGCGATTCGGTGCGCCCGGCGGCGTTGGTGGCCGCGGCGGCGGCGGCGAAGTGGATGCCGGCCCGGCGGTCGATGACGTAGACGTTCTGGAGGTACTCGTCCATGCCGGCGGCCAGGGCGCCCGGCGGGGTTTGCATGCATCCGCCCGCGGCCGGACGCGCGGCGGCGGGCTTGAAGAGCGGGGCGGACACGCTGGCGATGACGACCAGGATGGTGATGACCAGCCCGATGATGCCGATGCCGATGGACATGATCGCCCATTTGGCCGCGGTGTCGGCCCGGCGAACCTTGCGATAGAAGGATTCGTTCATCGGGGGGGCCGTAGGGCCTCAGCTCGCTGAGGCCGCAGCGGGAAACTGCGGCTCGACCAAGGTCGAGCCCTACGTTGCTGGCAATGCATCAGTTCTTCAGTTGCTTGACGGCCTCGGCGGTCATCTCCGCGGTCAGGGGCAGATAGCCGTCCTTGACCACGATCTCCTGGCCTTCCTTGGACAGCACGAAGAGCAGGAACTGCTCGACGGCCGGGGGCAGGGGTTCGCCGGGCTTTTTCGCGATGTAGACGTACAGGCTGCGCGCGATGGGATAATCGCCGGAGAGCACGTTCTCGTAGTTGGGTTCCATCGCCTTGCCGCCCTCGGTGGCGGCGATCCAGAGGGGCTTCACGCCGGAGGTGACATACCCGATGCCGGAGTAGCCGATGGCTTCGCGGTCGTTGGTCACCCCGTTCACCACCGAGGCGCTGCCGGGCTGCTCCTTGACCGTGTCCTTGAAGTCGCCCTTCTTGAGGACGTGTTCCTTGAAGTAGCCGTACGTGCCCGAGGACGAATTGCGGCCGTAGAGCGAGACGGGGAGGTCCGCCCAGTCGCCGGTGAGCCCGGCGTCGCCCCAGGTGGAGATGTCGGCGGCGGCGCCCTGCTTGCGCGTCTTGGAGAAGATGGCGTCGATCTGGGGGATGGAGAGGCTCTTCACCGGGTTGTCCTTGTGGACGAACACGGCGAGCGCGTCGAGGGCGACGGGGATGGCGGTGGGCTTGAAGCCGTACTTGGCCTCGAACGCGGCGGTTTCCTCGTCCTTCATCGGACGGGACATCGGGCCGAGCTGCCCGGTGCCTTCGATGAGCGCGGGCGGCGCGGTGGCCGAACCCTTGCCCTCGATCTGGGCGTTGACGTTCGGGTAGGCCTTGCGGAACGACTCGGCCCACAGGGTCATCAGGTTGTTGAGGGTGTCGGACCCGATGCTGTTGAGGCTGCCGGAGACTCCTTCGACCTTCTGGTAGGCCGGGATGGAGGCGTCCACCTGGACCGGGGCGGCCTGGGGAACGAGGGCGCCGGCACCAAGCAGGGCGGCGGTCAGGAGAAGCGTGCGTTTCATGGGTTGTTTCCTTTCGGGATGTGGAGAGCGGGGGGATCAATCAGGGGAAAGAGGGAGGGGGAAACCCCCCTCACCCGGCGGGCGGGTTGAACCGCCGCCTGGTAGAAGGAGGTTTCAAAGTCCTCCTCCTCCGGCTCGCGCTCGCGCGGAATCGATGCTGACTTGCTGGCGATCATTTCCATGGAGCTTGCCGGAGGAGGGTGACGAACACATTCGGGTTGTGTCAGGATCCGGTTGGGCCGGATCAGAACTTCGCCGCGAAGTCGAGCTGGGCGCGGGTGTAATCCGTGCCGCCCTTGCTCATCGCCTTTTCGCAGAGGAAAAGGGTGGCGCCGAGCTGGTAGTTCTTCGCGAGCATGTACTTGCCCTTGAGGATGTGGCCTTCCCCGTCGGTGCCGCCGCCGGCGAAGTCCGAATCGGCGAAGGTGCCGAACACGGCGTCCTTCTCGACCGAGCGCCAGGCGTATTCGAACTCCAGGGAGTCCGGATCCTTGGCCTTGCCCAGAACCACGCCGGCCGTGTAGGCGGTGTCGTCGCTGGAGACCGCCTCGGTGTTCACGGCGTATTCGCCGAAGAATTCCAGCGGGAAGCCGGCGTCCAGGCCCACGCGGGCGAAGCCGTCGGCGATGGTGGTGTCACCGGCGAACTCGAGGGTTTCCTCGCCGCCTTCCTCCGCGGGGGGAATCTTGGTCGAGCTGTTGCCGAAGGTCTTCTCCTCGTAGAAGGGCGCGTGCCCCTTGACCCCGTCATACAGGAAGTATCCGCCACCCAGGGTGGTCGTCGGAGCGTTGTCCTGGCCGCCCAGGATCAAGGCCACCGTGCCGCCGTACAGCATGACCTCGTCCGCCGCGGCCTGCTCGTCCAGGACGAACCCGCCGGCGTTGACGTCGAGCTTCACGCCGTCGGACAGGGTTCCGCCGAGGTTGGCGGAAATGCCTTCGGGCGTCAGGTCGTCGTCCCACACCATCGAGGTGCCGGAGGCGGCCAGGGGGTTGACCATCTTGCCGCCCGTGAGGGTGATGCCCTCGGTGACGGTCCAGTTGATGTAGGCCTGGTCCAGCACGAGGTCCTTGCTGGTGAAGGCGTCGTCCATGGTCTGGTTGGTGGAAACGGGGTCGGCGTTCCCGGAGGCGACGCGGAAGCCCGCCTTGACCTGTTCGTTCAGCTTGGCCTCGCCGCCGAAGCGGAGGCGCAGGCGCAGACGGTTGCGGGTGTCCTTGCCTTCCTCGTCGATGTACTCCTCGCGGATGCGCACATCGCCCTTGAACTTGATGTCCTGGGCGCGGGCCACCGTGGAGGCCACCGCCAGAACCGGAACAATCCATAGCATCTTCTTCATCGTCTTGACTCCCTGGTTGGGTTGGTTGTTATTGGAACTGCGGGGACCTCCCGCGCGCCTCCAACATGTGGGTGCAAGCTCGGCCAATTTTGTTAGTCCGTTGTTAGCCGCGTGTGAAAATGCGGCTGGGATGTGCGGGACATTCTGAACATTCTGCGCATGCCGGGCGTTGACTCCCGATTCTGTTTTTGCCATGAAACCCGCCGCCGACCGGCAAAAATACCCGCAAAAACCAAGGAAAATCATGCAACGTTCCCTTCTCCTCTCCCTCGTCCCCGCCCTCGCCGCCCTCACCGCTCCGGCCCAGACCAGCCTCAACCTCGGCGCGTCCGCCACCCAGGGCAACAGCGAGAGCACCGTCATCAACCTCGGCGCCACCCACACCCGGACCAACGGCCTGCATGAAGTCTCCCTCAAGGCCGACTACAACTACGGCGAAGCGGTGTCCACCCAGGGCGGCGGATCGCAGAAGAACACCGACAACGCCAAGGCCGCGGCCAAGTACCGCTGCCTCTTCGCCGACCCCATGTACGCCTACGTCCTCGGCGACGCCCTCACCGACGATGTCGCGGGCATCGACTACCGTCTCACCGTCGGCCCCGGCCTCGGCACCCTCCTGCTCAAGGACGCGGTTTCCGAGCTGAGCGCGGAAGGCGGCTTCGCCTACGTGAAGGAAAAACTGACCGGCGACACGACCGCCGCCGACGGCACCGTCAGCGAGGTCTCCACCGAGGACGACCGCGTCGCGCTGCGCGTGGCCCAGGGCTACAAGCGCGACCTGAGCGCCACCGCCAACGTCTTCGAAAGCATCGAATGGCTCCCCACCATCGACGATTTCGGCCAGTACCTGCTCAACGGCGAGATCGGGATCGAGTCGATGATGAACGACCGCCTCTCCCTGCGCGTGGTCGTCAAGGACAGCTTCAACAGTGAGCCCGCCGAAGGCAAGGAAGACAACGACCTGAGCCTCATCGCCGGCGTCGGCTACAAGCTCTGATTCCCGCCCCGCGGGATCCGACCGGCCTCCCCTTTCCCGGGGAGGCCTTTTTTGCGCCCGCCCTCTCCGGTGTCTACCCGGCGGCCTTGCCCCAGACCTGGACCTTCCGCAGGTGGAAATACTCCGCCCTGGCCGGACGGAGTTCGAGCCGCAGATACCGCGCGGCGCGGCCGGGGACATGGGCGCCGGCCCGGTAATCGGTCACGGGGACCTCCCACACCGGCTCCACCGATTCCGCCTTCCAGACCTCCCGCCACGCGGTCCCGTCCGTGGAGACGGACAGCCGCAGCCCCGCCGCGCGCTCCTGTCCCGCCCGCCCGGCATCCAAACGGTTGTGGATCCGCAGACCGGTCACGTCCACCACCCGGCCGAGGTCGATTCTCACCCACGGGTTCGCCTCCTCCGCCGTGTGGAAGGCGTATGGCGCGGTGGACGCCGGATCGACCAGCGCCCCGGGCCGGCTCTCCGCGCCCGCGTATTGCGAACTGACGGTCACCGTCGCCCCGGTCGAGACGATCCCGCCGTAGGTCACGCTGTCGTCGAAGGCCGAGACCTCCCCCGCCGCGACCGCGGGCAGGCCGTCCACCGGCTGGTCCATCGTCAGCTCGACCAGCGTGACCGGGGTCGTCCGGTCCGCCGCGGGCACCTTGACCTCCACCAGGGCCCCGCGCTGCCCGACCGCGACGGCGCGCCCGTCCAGCAGCCGCGCGGAAAGCACCTTGCGCCCGGGAATCGCCGGCAGCCGCAGCGTCTCTCCCGGCCATTTCAGCACGTGCAGAAAGCAGGAGGTGCCGCGGCGCGTCGAGCCGCCCCAGTCCGAGAACGTCCACGGCCCGCCCCGCGTCCCGTAAATGGCGCGGCCGTTGTCCGTGAGCCACGCGCCGACCTCCAGGAGCCGGCTCTTCTCGCCCGGGTCGAATTCACCGTTCCAATGCGGTCCCCACGAAAGCAGCAGGTTCCCATCGCAGCAGGCGTTGTTGACCAGCATTTGGATGATCTGGTCCCGCGGCTTGGGCGGGGTTCCGCTGTAGCTCCAACTGTGGGTCAGGCACATGCACGACTCCCACGCGCGCCAGTCCTGGTAGAAGCCCAGACGCTGCTCCGGCGTGTCAAAGTCGCCGGGCACCGAGCAGCGGTTGTTCATCAGGATGCCGGGCTGCAGCTCCCGGATCGAACGCGTGAGCTTCTCGGCGTCCCACATCTCCGCGGTGAACATGCCGCCCCACCACGCCGCGTCCCACCAGAAGATGTCCACCTTCCCGTACTTCGTGCAGAGTTCCCGGCAGACGTTGAACTGGTACTCGTTGTATTTCTTCTGACGCTCGCCCATCGGGCTCGTCTCGCCGGCTTTCAGCGTCCAGTGATTGCCCTTCAGGTTCGCCTTCGCGGGGTCGACCGGCATGTAGTCCGGGTGGTGCCAGTCGCGCTGCGAGTAGTAGATGCCGAAGGGCATGCCGGCCGCGTGGCAGGCGTCGGCCAGCTCCTTGAGGTAGTCGCGCTTGAACGGCGTGTTCATCACGTCGAACTCCGAGAAGGCCGTGTCCCAGAGATGGAACCCGTCGTGGTGCTTCGCGATGGCGACGATGTACTTGAAACCCGCCTGCCGGGCGATGGCGACCCACTCCCCGGCGTCGAATTTTTCGAACTGGAAATCACGCGTCCAGCCCTGCCACACCTCGTCCGCCACCGGGCCGTTGCCGGTGTCCGGGGGCTTGCGGGTCCGGCAGACGCCCCAGGACAGGTCCGCGTTGTTGTGCGTGGACAGCCCGAAATGGATGAACATCCCGTACTTCGCGTCGCGGAACCATTGCAGGTCCTTTTCCGCCGCGAAGTTGCTCGCCTCCCAGTCGGCCTTCGTAAACGGCTGGACGAGGATCCCGCCCGCCGGCGGCGCGGGGTCGCCTTCCTTGTGCGACCATTGGGCGGATGAGGGGAGGGAAAGGGCCGTCAGCCCGATCCATGCTGCGAGTCGGTACGATGTTGGGTTCATCCCCGTTCGACGCGGAAAGGCGGTGTGAATTCAAGGGCCGCGGGGATTGCGGCCTTCGACGGCAAGGGCGACCGGAAACAGTCGGAATACTTCATCCTGCTCCTCAACGAAGCGAAATACCCCGGGGCGGTGAAAAAGAAGATCACCTCCGAGTCCCGTGAAACGAAAAGCCCGTACTGGTCACCGGGGCGTCGGGCTTCGTGGGAAGCCATGTGGTCCGGGAGATGCTCGACCAGGTTACGCCGTCCGCGTGATGGTGCGGACGGAGGGGCAGGCGCTGGCCTTCCGCAGCCTGGGGGTCGAGACGGCGGCCGGCGACCTGCAGAAGCCGGAAAGTCTGCCGGCGGTGGTGCGCGGGGTGGGATCGATCCTCCACATCGCCTCCATTTTCCGCCAGGCGGGCCTGCCCGACGAGGTGTACCGCGACGTGAACGCGACGGGCACGGAGCGCCTGATTGACGCCGCGGCCGCGGCCGGCGTGGCCCGGTTCATCCACTGCTCGACCAACGGCGTGCACGGCGGCATCAAGAATCCGCCCGGCAACGAGGACTCGCCCGTGAAACCCGGCGACGTGTACCAGGAGAGCAAGTGGGAGGGAGCGGATCGCGATGCGCGCCTTCGAATCGGGGCGCATCCGCGGCGCGGTGCTGCGGCCGGCGATGATCTACGGGCCGGGGGACACGCGGCTGCTGAAGATTTTCCGCATGATCGCCCGGCGGCGCTTCTCTACATCGGCCGGGGCGATGCGTTCGTGCATTACATCGACGTGCGCGACCTGGCCCGGGCCTTCGGCTGGCGCTGGAGCACACCGAGGTCAACGCGCGCGCCTACATCATCGCCGGCCGCGAGATCGACGCTGCGCGACTCGGCCAGGACGCATCGCGCGGATCATCGGCAATGCGGCCCCGTGGCTGCGGGCGCCGGTCAAGCCGATGCAGTGGGCGGGGTCGGTTTGCGAGGCGCTGTGCCGGCCGTTCAAGATCGAGCCGCCCATTTTCCGGCGACGGGTGGACTTACACCAAGCACCGCAGCTTGACGTCCCCGGGCGGCGCGGGAGATCGGGTTCGAGGCCGCGCGGGCTCGACGCCGAGCTGCGGGAAATTTCCGACTGGTATCTGGCGCGTGTACCCGCGGCGCCCGCCGGAGGGCCGGTCCCGCCCCCGCGGAGCTGGACGCGCTGGCCGAGGGGGCGACCTTGGTACGCACCGCGGGCGGGCGCATCCTGCGCTGGAGCGCGGAGGCGGAGCGGCTCTACGGCCACCCGCGCGCGGAGGCGGAGGGCGCCTTCGCGCACCTCCGCTGCGCACGGCCTTTCCGGTGACGCTGGACGTGCTCGACGACCAGATCCGCCGGACCGGCGCCTGGAGCGGCCGGGTGAAGCAGCGGGATGCGACGGGGCGTCGCGGGACGTCGGGGTTAGTGGGCCCGGGTGGAGTCGTCGGGGATTTCCGTGGTGCGGGAACACACCACCGGCCCGGGGCCGGGCAGATCGCTTGACTTCGCCCTGAAAATCATTGTAGCGACAATTGAAAGTGGCGGATTCGTCCACCGGATCCCCGTGATTTTCCGATGCCCCCACCCCGAATCCGCACGAGAACCGACCGTCCAAAGGTGCCGGCTGGCGCTGATTTTCGGCGGGGCCGTGGCCATGCTGGCGGGCTGGCGGGTCTTCCGGTTCATGACCGACGACGCCTACATCGCATTCCGTTACATTGGCAATGCGCATCTCGGCTTTGGCCGTACTGGAACCCGCCGCCCTTCCAGCCGGTGGAGGCTACACCAGCTTCCTGTGGTGGCGCTGCTGGACCTGGTCTGGCGATTGACCGGGATCGAGCCGCCCGCCAGTGCCAACTGGATTTCGCTGGGGTTTTCGCTGGGTTCACTCGCCCTGGCGGGCGGGATGGCGCTGCGCAGCCGACGGGACCGGGGCGACGCCACGCGCCTGGCGACGCTCGCGCTGGCCCTGCTGTTTTCCGTGACCAACCGCACGGTGCTCACCTGGAGCAGCTCCGGACTGGAGACCGCCATGGAAAACTTTTTCATCCTGGCGTGGACCGGTTTCCTGCCTTCGCCCGCGACAACCTCACCCGCGCCCTCGGCGGCGCGTCGACCGCCGCCCTGCTGACGCTGACCCGTCCCGACGGCCTGCTGTTTTCCGTGGCGACCCTGGCGCTCAACCTGTGGCTGGCCCTGGCCGGCCCGGGGGACGGGCACGCTGGCGGAGCCTGGCCGCGGCATCCTGCCCTTCACCATCGTGGCGGCCCACCAGGCGTGGCGCCTGCGCATGTACGGCGAGTGGCTGCCCAACACCTACTATGCCGAAGTGATCGACGCCTGGCCCGAAAGCGGATTCCGCTACCTGCTCAGCTTCGTGCTGGAATACGCGCTCTGGTTTCCGGCCGTGTTCATGGCCTGGGCCTGTGCGCGCTGCGCCGGCGGATTTCTGGCCGGGTTCCTGGCGCGGCTCGCGCGCGAGCGGCGCGGATGCTGCGGGCGCCGGAGACGCTGCGGGCGGTGACGCGCACCGCGGTGGTGGCGACTCTCGAGCCCACGCGCTGTATTACGTCGTGGTGGTGGGCGGGGACCATTTCGAGTACCGCGTCTTCTCGCACCTGCCCCCGCTGGTCTTCGCCGGACTGGTCTGGGCGGCGGACCGCCTGACCCTTCGCCCGGCGCGGGCCAACCTGATTCCGGCCGCCGCCCTGGCGCTCTCCTGCCACTCCCTGGTCGCACTGGTGGCTGACCGGAACCTGGACACGCGGGCAGACCTTCACCCTGCGCATGCCCGTCGCGCCGCACTGGCCCCGGCTTTTCCGCCCGTACGCCGCCCTGTTCGACGACACGCAGGACTGGCTCATCCAGCGGCTGGTCTGCTGCCGCCACCAGGAGCACAAGATCTTCTGCCTGGACCAGCTCAACCATTACCCGCCGCGGGAGGAGGGGATGAAGCTCTCCGGCGCGGACCTTCCGGTGCTCGCCGAATGGTGCGTCGGCGTGCCGGCGTGGATGCTGCCCCATGTCGTCATCATCGACCGGCTGGGACTCAACGACCATGTCATCGCCCGCACCGCCTCCCCGGGAGCTGAACCGGCGGATGGCGCACGGGAGATGCCCCCGGAGGGATACGTGGAGAGCTTTCGCCCCAACGTGGCGGTTGAAGGACACCGGGCGGTGGTGCAGCCGCGGGCGGTGCCCCTGACCGCCGGGGAAATCCAGGACCTGGAAAAATCCTGGCGCGCCAAACGGCCGGGTGCGGCTCCCTGAGACCCCGGGACCCGATTCAGCCCGCCGGCGGGACCCGGACGAGCCGGCGCAGATGCCAGCCGGAACCGAGGGACTGGTCGGTGGGGAGGCCGCCGGGATACCAGCGTTCGTTGTAGAGCAGGAATTGCGCCTCGTCCGGGATGCGGCGGACGCCGTGCAGGAAGGAATTCACGGGCAGCAGGGTGCGCGTCCAGCGCGGGCCGAAGAGCGGGTACTCGTATTCGTTGGGACCGAGCAGGACGGCCACGACGGCGTCTTCCGGCACGGTGGCGGCAAAGGCGGTCAGGGGTTTGAGGTACACCCCGGGATAGTCGGAGCACATCTGCTCGATGCGCGGCACGCCGAACACGGCGCGGCCGTCGGGCCCGCCCGGCAGGAGGGCGCGGCGTTCGCGGAAGGTCACGGCGAGCAGCGCGGACAGGCAGCCCAGCAGCACCACGGCCGTGACGGCGGCGCGCAGGGCGGCCGCGCGCGCCTCCAGCGCCATTCCGCAGACGGGCGCGGCGACCAGCGCGGCGGCGGCGAAGCAGCGGCCCCGCCGGGATCGTAGGGTCCGGACAGCGACTGCAGCACGAAGAAGAGCGCGGCGGACGCGGCCAGCGCGCGCAATGGTGCGGGGTGCGGCGGCGGAAAAGGGCGATCAGGACGGTGGGCCACACCAGCGCGGGACCAAGCACGCCCCAGTAGGTGTAGTCCTCGTGCGCGCGGGGCGGTTTGTAGGCCTCGAAGCCGGAACGACTGCCCTCGTCGCCCTCGAGGTCCAGTCCCGCCCGCCGCGCGACATAGACGCAGCCGCCGCGGAAAACCCGGTTGAGCGCCTTCACCCCGGGCACGACCGCGAGGCCGTCGGGCGCCATGAATTCCAGTCCGTACCGGATCATGTTCTGCGCGCCGTGCACCGCCACATAGGCGGGCGGGCGACCCTCGAAGGAGTGGAACCTGCGCGTCTCCTCCAGTCCGACCGGATGACCGAAGCGGCGGAGGTTGTCGAGATAGCCCGAGGGCAGCGCGAAGAGAACGCTGAAGAGCACGCCCCACGCCAGCAGTCCCGCGGCGGGACGCCAGGAGCGCCGGCCGCCGGCCGGAGCGGCGGGCAGCACGCGCGCGGCCAGCGGGGCCAGGGCGGCGAGGGCCAGCAGCGCGGGGGACTTCGTGCCGACGGCCAGCGCGGCGGCCAGCGCGGCGAGGGCGGGCGGCTTTGCCCCGGAGGCGGCGCGCTGCGCCAGCAGGAAGAAGGCGGCGACGCCCGTGTACGAGGTGATGAGCAGGTCGTTCTGGGTCGTCACGGCCTGCATCAGCCACACCACCAGCAACGCGGCGATGCCGGCGCTGAACAGCGCGGCGGCGAACCGGAGTCCGCTGCGGCGGGCGATGCCGAAAACCGACAGCACGGAGGCCCAGTAGGCCGCGAACTGCACGAGCTGGGTCATGTTTTCACCCCGCCCGAACCCGAGAAAGGCGTGGATCAGCAGGATGGCCGGATTGCGCGGATGCGTGGTCTGCGCCCAGTAGTTCGCCTCGAAGTGATCGATGCACCCGTGCTGCGCGTAGGCCGCCGCGCGGGCGAGGTGATAGGCCATGCTGTCGTAGGTGCGCGGCGAGGAGAAGAGGCAGACGGCGAGATTGGCGGCGCCGAGGACGAGCACCGTGGCGAAAATCGGAACGAGCAGGCGTTTCTCGAACGGGGTGAGCGGATCGGGCCGCCACGGCGGGGCGGCGGCTTCGACGGGGCCGCGGCGGCGCAGGGCGAGCTGGAGCCCGGCGTGGCCCCCAGCGCCGCGACCAGACCGGCCGGCGCCCAGGCATCCACCCGGCCCAGCACCTTGAGGGCCGAAAGCGCGTATCCGCACGTCAGGATCAACGCGTGGTGGATGCAGTAGAAGGCCAGCACCCGCTCGGTGAGGCTGCCGAGGCGGAGCAACCGCACGATCAGCGCCGCCGCGGCGATCGGGGCGGCCAGGGTGGCGAGGGCGGCGATCACGCCGCGGCTCCGGGCGGCGGCGGACGACGGCGGCGGCGAGGCCGAGGACCAGCAGGATCACGGCGGTGAGGGCGGTCACGCGCGCGCCGTTTCGCACGGAGGCGGGTCGTAGGCGAGGCGCACGCGGCGGGCGCCGGCGGGCACGGCGACGCCGCGAAGGGCGTGGTTGACGCGCAAGATCCCGGCGGCGCGCCGTCCACCCATGCCTTCCAGCCGGGATAGTGCGCTTCCGCCAGGACGAGCAGGCCGGGGTGCGGAGCGGCGACGGGACACGTCGACGACGTTGGCGGTGTGGCGGTGATGGCGGCGGTGAGGCCGTCGCCGCCGTCCACCGCGGGAAGCGGGCGGGCGGGGTCCAGGCTCACCACGGTTTCGAGCGCGGGGTCGAACGCGGGGTCCGCCACCGCGCGCGCGCGAGGCGGCGGGGGATTCATCGACGCGGCGGAGGGAGCGGGCGAACGGCGCGCGGCAGCCGGCCGGGGGCCTCCAGCAGCGGGACGCCGCAACCCGTTTCGGCGGCGGTCCACCCCGGCGGGGTTTCGGCGGGCGCGAGCGGGCGGGGCCGCGACGCGCCGAGGATGCGGTAGCCGCCGGGCGCCGAGGGAGAAGAGGTCCGTGCGGCAGCGTGAGATTGGCGCTGTAATCCATCAGCACGGGGATGCCGGCGCGGGCGGCGGCGCAGATGTCGTCGTAGGTGTTGCCCTTGTACGCGGCGCCGGTCTGGGCGAGACCGGTGAGGCGGACGGAGGTGATGTCGAGGCGGTTGCGCAGGCATTCCATGGGCGGGACCGTGGCGGCGCGGGCGGGGTAGATGCGGTCGTAGGCGGGCCAGAAACGCGCAAAAGACGGAGTGCGCGGTGGCGTCGAGGACGGCCAGGGCGGTGGCGGCGCGGAACCAGGTGGCGGGGGCCATGCGCCGGCGCAGCAGCAGCAGGGTGAGCCAGGTGGCCAGCACGCCGGCGGTGAGGGCGAAACCGTGCAGGTGCGGGCCGCGGCCCCAGCGTTCGATCAGCAGCATCCGCACCCCCAGCCAGGCCAGTGCGGCGGCGGCGATCAAGCCGCCGGCCCAGAGGGCGCGGGGCGGGCGGCCGGCCTTGAGGTCGGCCCGCAGCACATCGGTCCCGGCGGCCACCAGCGCGGCGGCGGCGAAACCCCACAGCAGCAGGAACCGTCCCGGAGCGCGCCTGAAGGGCAGGGCGGCGGAGAGCGCGGGGTATACGGGGGTGTGGGACCCGAGCGCGAGCAGCACGCCGGCGACGCCGAGGATCAGCGCGACGACCACGGTCCGCCGGGCGGCGCCGGTGGAGCGAACGGCCAGCGCGGCGAAGCCGCCGATCATGACGGTGGTGACGCCGAGGGTTTCCTGGGCCGTCATCACCGCCCAGCCGGCCTCGATGGCGGGAAAGGGGGCGAGCAGGTTGAGCAGCAGGCCGGGGGTGAGCCCGTACGCGGCGGCCTGTTCGGCGGAGAAACCGGCGGCCCGGATGGTGAGGGGAAAGTATTCGAGCATGGGGGCGAGCTGGACGGCGAGCAGGCCGCCGGCAAGCAGGCCGGGGACGAGGGTGCGCACCGCCGCGGTCCGCCAGGCCGCGACGCCGCGGCGGCCGGCGAGGTGCGCCACCAGCGCGGCGAAGGGCAGCAGGCACCCGGTGAAGGTGTATTGCGTATGACCGCTGAGCACGAGCAGCACCGCGGCGGCGAGGGTGCCCGCGAGGTCGCGGAAGCGGCCGGCCTCCAGATAGCGCTGGTGGAAGAGGGTGACGAAGGCGGAGGCGGCGATCACGGGCAGCAGGGTGACGTGTCCAACCACCACGCGCATCACGTAGAAGGGCGAGAAGGCCACCGTCGCGGCGCCGGCGGCGGACGCGGAGCGGGAGAACCCCCGGTGGCGCAGCAGGAGATGCAGGCCCAGGGCCGCGGCCCATGCGTGCAGGACGGCGTGGGCTTTCAGATAGGCCGGGATGTCGAAGAGCGACCGCAGCACCATCGAGGGCGGGTAGAAGGCCATGCTCTGCGGGTTGGCCAGGAGCGGCTCCGAGAGAAAGCGGTTCCAGAGCGGGGCCTGTCCGGAGGCCAGGGCCTCGCGGACCGCGTGCTCGAGGCCCGCGTAGTAGACCATGTCCCCGCGCAGGAACACCCGGTCGGCCGGCAGCAGCGCGAACAGCAGCGCCGCCCACGCCAGGGCGGCGGCGGCGAACAGGGTGTCGGAGCGGTTCCAGTCCAGGGGGCGGGCCATGCCCACGCCCTAACGGCAGGGGTGGTCGAGGTCAACCACCGGGTGGCGGGCAGGCGCCGGCGGGGCGGGCCGGGGGCGGTGGAACCAGTTCGTGCTTGCGGGGCTGGCGTCCCCCTGCCAAACGAGATGGAATGATCATCCCGCACATCCGGTCACTCGCGGAAGCCGCCCACCCGTCGGGTTCCCACGTCCCCTCGCGGGCTCCCGCCCGGGGAATGAAGGCCCCGGCGCCCGCGCTCCATCGGCGCGAACCATCATGAAAAAGCGAATCGCCATCATCGGAGCCGGCCCCGCGGGATTGACCGCGGCCTACCTGATGGCCAAGGCGGGATTGGACATCGATGTTTTCGAGAAGGACCCCGTTTATGTGGGCGGAATTTCGCGCACGGAAAAATACAAGGGATATCTGTTCGACATCGGCGGCCACCGTTTTTTTTCGAAGAGCAGGGAGGTGGAGGATTTCTGGACGGAGATCTTGGGGGACGACATGCTGGAATGTCCCCGCAGTTCCCGGATCTATTACAACAAGAAGTTCTTTTCGTATCCGCTGGTGGCCGGCGAAGCGCTCAGGAAGCTGGGCCTCGTTCAAAGCGGCCTGTGCGTCATGAGCTATCTTCGCGCCCGCCTGTTTCCCCACCCCGACCCCGGGAATTTCGAGGAATGGGTGGTCAACCAGTTCGGGCGAAAACTGTTCAGCATATTTTTCAAAACGTACACCGAAAAGGTCTGGGGCATACCCTGCCGCGAAATTTCAGCCGACTGGGCGGCGCAGCGGATCAAAGGGCTCTCCCTGGCGAATGCCATCCGGCACGCGATCTTCAAGCCGCGAAAGGGGAACCGGGAAGCCAGGACCATCAAGACGCTCATCGACACGTTTCGCTATCCCCGGAAAGGTCCGGGCATGATGTGGGAGGCCTGCCGCGACAAATGCCTGGCGATGGGGGTCCGCCTCCACATGAATACCGGCATGAAAAGCCTGCGTCAGGAGAACGGGCGCTGGACGGTCGAGGATGAGAGCGGCCGCCTCTGGGAGACCTACGATCATGTTCTCTCAACGGCGCCGATCCGGGAGTTGATGCCGGTGCTCCGGCCCGCCCCCCCCGAACCGGTCCTGGCGGCGGCCGGCCGCCTGGCCTACCGGGATTTCATCACCGTGGTGCTTGTGTGCCGTGATCAGGACACGTTCACCGACAACTGGATTTACATTCACGACCCATCGGTGCGGGTGGGGCGGATTCAAAACTTCAAGAGTTGGAGTCCGCACATGGTTCCCGACCCCGCCATGGCCTGCTACGGACTGGAATATTTTTGCTTTGAGGGGGACGGGTTGTGGAACACGCCGGATCGCGAACTCATCGAACTGGCCAGAAAGGAAATGACCGCCATCGGGCTGGCCCGGCGGGAGTCGATCGTGGACGGTTGCGTGGTCCGGCAGCCCAAGGCTTATCCCGTGTACGACCATGAATACCGCCGGAACGTGGAAATCATCCGCGAGGGGATTCGATCCTACAGGGGCCTGTATCTGATCGGCCGGAACGGCATGCACAAGTATAACAATCAAGACCACAGCATGATGACCGCCATGCTCGCCGCGAGAAACATCATCGCCGGCAACGATCTCTACGACGTTTGGAATGTGAACTCGGACGCGGAATACCACGAGGGCGGCGCCCGCCCCGGGCAGGACGAAGGACGGCAGATCCCGCGCGCGGTCGGCACCGGCCCGGCCACAGACGCGAACGTGAAGAAACCCGGCGGCTGAATCAAGGGCGCGGCGTCCCGGATGGAACCGCGCGGCCGATCACCAAACTGCCCTCGTCGCAGACCACTTCCGACGTGACCGGGGCGCCGGGGAAGGCGGTGGCCGAATCGAAGCACAGAATCGCGGAGCCCCCCGTCCCGCCCGGCCCCATCCCCAGGGTGACACCCTGGTTCCACGGCCATCGGGTGACGGCCGTCGACGATAAGCGGAGTCCGGTCAACAACAAGCGGTCGGACGCCTCGTCCACCCGGATTACGATTTCCGCCCCGTCGGTCCATCCGCACTCCACCGGAAGAAACCCCTCGAATCCCCCCGGAATTTCCCGATCCAGCAGCGGCCCCCCGGAGAGGCCGTTTTCCCCCGCCGGCGCGACCGTCAGACGCGAGGTCCGGCCCGCGTTGCGCAGTCCCAGCCAGACGCCTCCTTCCGACGGAATCCGCGGCAGCGCCACGCGAAGAGGGCGTGCGGGATCAAGCCACAAACCATCCCCGCCGAATCGTGGCAACCGGTGCAGCGGGTTCAATGCCGCCAGGGCCGGGACGTCCCGTTCCGCGGCCGCCCACGCGGCTTCCTGCGGAGTGCCCGCCAGCGCGGGCCGGAAGACCGCACCCCGGTTCAACATGCCCCGGCAGAGCAGTGCGTAAAGGGAGAAGTCATCGCCGTACCAGACGCGCCCCCCCGGCGGGACCAGGCGGCCGAGCACCGCCCACGACTGCGGGTCGAAGCGGAAGGGATGGCGCTCGATCATGTGGCGCAAGGTCCACGCTTTCCGGGCGGCCATCCCCCGCACGGCCGGCACCCAGGCGGCCAGGGCGACCAGCAGGGCCGCCCGGACGAAGGCGCCCCGGCCCGCGACCGGGCCTCCGGACGGCGAGACCGCGCCCCGGAGCAGGCGGGCGGCCGCCTGCGCGGCGTCCGCCAGGGCTGAGCACGACGCCCCGATCAGCAGGATTGCCGGGAGCATCCACGCACGGCGGGAGATGTTCGCCGGAAAATAGGGATACACGGGGAGCAGACTCGCCGCCAGCAGGACCGTGGAGAGGACCAGGGTGACCAGCACCGGCCGGCGAAGCGGCGGGGGGGCAAGCCAGATGCCCGCGCAGGCCGACGCCAGAAGGCCGGCCCAGCCCGCCACCCCGAACGGAACAACCTCGATCATCAGGCGCGTCTGCACCTCCCAACTGCCGCGCAGGCCGCTCCAATAGTCCCCCGGATTGCCCACCACTTCTCCCACGGCGGCGGTTCCCGGCATGGAATGCAGCCGGGGGATGCCGAATGCCAGCACCACGCCGAAGGCCAGGACGGCCAGCGTGATCCACCGCGCCCTCCGGACCGGACCGCCGGAGCGGGACAACAGAAGGGCGCAGGTCACCGGCAGGAAGAAGTATCCCAGGGGGTGAAGCAGCATGGCTCCCACCCCCAGGGCGGCGCAACCCGCGAGGCGAATCCTGCCGCCCGCCACCGCACAACCGGCCGAGCCGAGGAAGGCGCCGAACGCGAGGTTGGACGGCACCACAAGCTCAAACAGGCCCTGGTCGTTGAAGACGAACACGGAAAGGACGGCCAGTCCCAACCCGGCACCCGCCGGACCGTGGAGGGCCCGCAAAAACGCAGCCAGGGCGAGGACGATGAAGCCCGCGCCCGCCGCCTGGATCAGTCGGTAGGCCTTGAGCCAGTCGAGCCCCGCGGCGTTCAGCGTGCGCAATCCCCGGGAGTGCAGGGGGTGGTAATAGTTGAACACCTGGTGCCGCTGCTTGTACCGGTAGAAGCCGGCGGGCTCCACGGATGAAGGCTCGTTCGTTTGCGCCCATAAATCCCGCAAGGCGGCGTGGTCCTTCGCCATCCCGCCGTCGGCGCTGTATACGGCCTTGAGAATGTAGGCGTAGCTGTCGTCGACCTCCGGGGGCTCGTGCCGGAACCGGATCAAATCACGGGCGAACCGCATCTGCACCCCAAGGCAGAGGCAGAGCCCGGCCCAGAAAACCAGCCGGTCAAACCTCCGCCACCCCTTCACCCGCGCCGCACCCTTCGGGCGTTCCATCGCGAGCGCTCCTCAACCCGGCTCGGACGACGGAAGCGGATCACGGTCCGACTTGGTGAAGACCCCCCATTGGGACAGGCCCGAGACCACACGGATTTTTTTGTCCGCGAACTGGCGCACATGACGCAGGTCGACCAGGTGGTCATGCCGGCTGGTCCGCTTTTGATTCAGGCGCACCCACTCCAGCAGCTTCATGACCGGATCCATCGCGGGAACGGGTGTGGTCAGCAGGAGACGCCCCCCGGGGCGAAGCAGGTCGTGACATTCCTGGAAGGCGTCCACATGTTCGACCACCTCGAAGGCGATGATCACATCAAAGGATTCCGCCGCCAGTCCGAGCTTTCGCCATTCCTTGATGTCCCCCACGATATTGGCCGGGGGCACCAGATCCAGCCCGGTGTAGCGGGTCCAGCCATTGCCGGTCAGATATTCGCCGACCCACCGGGACCCGCAGCCGATCTCCAGAATCGCCGCGTTCTTCGGGATGGGCTTCAGAAAAAAATCGATTTTTCTTCTTCTGGCGATGTCGCTCAAGAGAGGCATGGAAAGTGTAGGGTTATGGGGATTCGCGTGCGCGGTGGAAGTCCCTCCGCAGGACCTGCACGCGCACAGGTCATGCCTTTGATTCCGGAGGGTGACACGGACGCCGCCGAGCGAAAACCGTCCACGCCGCCCTGTCAACCTCATTGTGGAGAAAACCCCGGGGCCGGGGGCCGGCACGACTTTTCCATCGCGCTGTGAGTCCTTGACGGCCCGCCGGCGTTTGCTGTATTTAGAAAATTCTAAACGACACCGCCATGGACGCCCTCGTCGAAGCCCGAATGCAGATGATCGAAGCCGGCGGCCGCACCGCCGAGTCCTTCGGCATCAGCGGCCTGCTCGGCCGCATCTACATGTTCCTCTACCTGAGCCGCGAGGCGCAGTGCCTCGCGGAGATCGCCGAGGGGCTCGGGGTGAGCAAGGCCAGCGCCAGCATCGCCTGCCGGCAGCTCCAGTCCCTGGCGGCGGTGAAGCCGGTGTGGCGCAAGGGTGACCGGCGCGATTTCTACGAGGCCGAAACCAACCTGCGGACCCTGCTGCGCAAGGGCGTGCTCGACGGGGTGAACCGCAAGCTCGACTCCGCCCGCGAGCAGATCCGCCAGTGCCGCGACCTGCTGGACCGCCACGCCTCCGGCGAGCGCGCCATCTTCGTGCTGCAACGTCTGAGGGAAGCCGAGAAGGTACGGGCCAAGCTCCATTTCCTGCTGAACAATCCGCTGCTCCAGAAACTGTTCTGAAGCGGTCCCGCACGGCATGCGCCGCGCGCACCCACAATCCAGACCCGCATGTCGCGAGCCCTCCCGGGACGCGACGGGGGCGAAGCCTTGCCCGCCGCGGCGGACCCGCACATGAGCGCCGATCCCCCGGACAGACCGGTGGTCTGGTACCGGCCCCACGCCCGCCACGGCGTCGGCTGGCTGTCCGGCATCCGCCAGATGATCATGAACATCGCGGCGTCGCGAAACCTGATCTGGCAGCTTTTCAAGCGCGACTTCTTCGCGGTCTACAAGAAGTCCTTCCTCGGGGTGGGCTGGGTGGTCCTGATGCCGGTCCTGGGCATCCTGTCGTGGGTCTTCCTGCAAAAGGCCGGCGTGCTGCGTCCGGGGGACGTGGGCATCCCGTACCCGGTTTTCGTGCTGGTGGGCACGTCGATGTGGGGGCTGTTCGTCGGCCTATACGACCAGGCGAGCCAGACGCTCGAGGCCGGCAAGGAAATCATCATGCAGATCCACTATCCGCACGAGGCGCTGCTGATCAAGCAGACGGCCCAGCAGATCTCGCAGTTCGTGGTGGCCCTGGCGCTCAACGTGGCGGTGATCCTGCTGCACGGCATGACGCCGCATCCGCTCGGAGTGCTGCTGCCGCTGGTGGCCCTGCCGCTCTTCTTCCTGGCGGCGGGCATCGGGCTGTTCGTGGCGATGATCAGCGTGGTGGCGGTGGATATCAGCCGCTTCATTACCCTCGGCATCAGCCTGTTGATGTATGTCACGCCGGTGATCCACGACGGCAAGGCGGAGCAACCGGTCCTGCGCGCGGTGATCCGCTGGAATCCGCTGACCCACCTGGTGTGCTCGTGCCGCGACATGCTGCTGTTCGGACGGCTGAGCGACCCGACGGCCTATTTCTGGTCCGCATTGTTCGCGCTGGGGGTTTTCCTGCTGTCATGGCGGCTCTTTTTCCTGAGCGAGGACCAACTGGTGGAGCGCATGATCTGATGGCCGTCCTCCCCCAGCCGCCGGAACTGGCCCCGGACGTGCTCGTCTCGGTCCGGAACCTGTCCAAAAAGTTCTGCCGCAACCTGCGGCGGAGCATGGTCTACGGCATCCGCGACCTCGCGCGCAACGCGGTCGGCCGCCCCTCGCCCGCTCGGACCTGCGCCCGGACGAATTCTGGGCGCTCCAGGATGATCTCGCTGGAACTGAAACGGGGCGACTCGCTGGGGCTGCTGGGGCACAACGGATCGGGCAAGACGACGCTGCTGCGCCTGATCGCGGGGATCTTCCTCCGGACCGCGGCGACGTGGTGCTGCGCGGGCGGGTCGGGGCGCTCATCGCCCTGGGCGCGGGCTTCCATCCGCACATGAGCGGCCGCGAGAACATTTTCCTGTACGGGGCGATCCTGGGGATGAAGCGCGGGAGATCGCGCGGAAGTACGACGAGATTCTCGCCTTCGGCGAGGTGCGCGACTTCATCGACGCGCCGGTCAGCTCCTATTCCTCCGGCATGCGCGCGCGACTGGGCTTCTCGGTGGCGGTGCACACCGACCCGGACATCCTGCTGGTGGACGAGGTGCTGGCGGTGGGCGACATGGCCTTCCGCGCGAAGTGCTACCGCAAGATCCACGAACTGATGCAGCGGGAGATCGGCGTCGTGTTCGTCTCGCACAGCATGGACCTGGTGCAGCGCATCTGCTCGCGCGCCCTGCACATGCACCGCGGCGGGATCCTGTACCAGGGCAACTGCGAGGAGGCCATCGCCCTCTACGAGCGCGAGATCGGCCGCCCGTCCGGCCCCCAGCAGGACAAGCGGCTGGTGTCGGACGAGGTGGCGGTCGAATCGGTCTCGATGCTGCGCCCGGACGGGACGCGCCCGGACTTTCTCTCCGTGGGCGATCCGGCGCGGCTGGAGTTCGTGTTCACGGTGGCGAAGCCGCTGATCCGCCCGAACTTCATGGTCGGCATCCTCAACGCCGAGGGCCAGCGCTGCATCTGGATGAACAGCGCGAACGGGGGCTTCCGCCCCGACCAGGTGAACGAACGCGCGACGGTGCGCATCGACTTCGACGAGCTGGCGCTGAGCCCGGGCGCCTACTGGGTCGAAGTCGAGATCTTCGACCAGTCCTTCGTTTTCCCGCTGGTGATCAGCGACCACCTCTGCCGCTTCGAGGTGCGCAGCGAGCAGCGCATCACCGGCGTCTACAGTCCCCGCCACCGCTGGAGCCGTTCCGGCTGAACGCGGAACGCGCCGCCACCCCGATCCCGCCTCCGCATGAAGATCCTCTACCTCTCCCCCGCATGGACGGCTACATCTGGGCCTCGTACCAGGAGGAGATCATCCGCGAACTCGGCCGCCAGGCGGAGGTCCACTATTGGCCCCGGCTGGCCGGACTACGACCCCGCGGACGACTGGGAGCGCATCCGGACCAAGTGTCCGTGGGAGCCGGACGTGGTCTTCGCCGGCCACGCCTGGCTGCACGACGACCCGCTGGCGCGGGAGGAAAGCCTGCATCCGGCGCTCGACCTCTCGAAATGCCGGCGGCCCAAGGCTCTCTTCCTCAACAAGGAGTACACACAGCTCAAGCCCAAGCTCGAATACGCGCGGCGCATGGAGTTCGGTCTGCTCTTCACCCATCATCATGAGACGGAGATCTACCGCAAGGCCACGGGCATCCCCGCGGAGTTCGTCCGGTTCGCCACCAATCCCGGGGTTTACCGGGACCAGGGCCTGCCGCGCATCTACGACCTGTGCTTCACCGGCGTCCTCATCAATCCGAGTTTTCCGGCCAGCCAGTCCGACGCGCGCCTGCGCGTGCAGCAGAAGATGTTCCACTCCTGGCGGGATTTCCGGATCAAGAAGCGGGCCCGGTACCGCGATCTGCGGCTCTTCTGGGCCGCCAATCCCCGTTCCCGCCTCCTGATCCGGATCAACGAGGGTTTGCGCGGGCCGCAGCGCGTGTCCGCGGAGGAGTACGCGCGCCTGCTGGCGGAGACGCGCATCACCCTCAACGGGCCGTCCCCCAACGACATGGTCGGTCTGCGTTATTACGAATGCATGGCCAGCGGCTCCCTGGCGCTGTGTTCGGAAAACCCCTCCTACGCCGTCACCTTTCCCGACGGCGCGCCGATCGTCACCTTTCGCCCCGACCTCGCGGACTTCGACGACAAGCTCTTCCACTACGCCCGCGATGAAGACGCGCGCCGGCGCCTGGCGGACGAGGCCCTCGCCTTCGTCCGGGCGGGCCACACCTGGGTCCACCGCGTGCGCGGCATGCTGGACGCCCTCGCCGCCCATTTTCATCTGCCCGCGGCCCCGGTCGGCTCATGAAGCTCCGCGGAGGTCCGCCCGCCCGTCCGCGGGACGGTCGCACGCGGTCCGCCGCCTGAGCGCGTTCACGGCTGATCCACCCGGTCGAATCCATATGCCCGCCAGTTCCTCGTATCATTCCTTCAACATGGACCGGCCCCGCCCGGCGGGGTCGATCCGTCTCTGGATGGCTGTCAACCATCTGCTGCACCGCCTGGACGGCGCTCGCGGTCCCGGCCGCCTGGAGACGTCCCGCTTCCGCCCCGAGTGGGACGAGGCGTTTTGGAGCGCCATGCAGCCCGGCCTGTCGCCGTCCCGCGCCTGGTGCAACTGGTTCTGGTCCGGCCTGCCCTGGAAGGGAATCCGCCGCGCGCTGGGTCGGTTGGACGTGCTCGATCTCGGCTGCGGCTCCGGCGCCTACGCCCGCCAGTGGGACGCCTGGAGCGGCGGCCTGGACCGCTACACCGGCGTGGATTTTACCGCGCGCGACGCGTGGACCGGCGTAAACGCGGGCCCGGGACGGACCTTCCACGCGTCGGACATCATCCGGTACGTCCAGGCCAACCCGGTATCCGCCACCCTTCTGCTTTCGCAGTCGGCCCTCGAGCATTTCCCGGAGGACACGCGGCTGATGAACCTGCTGCGCGACCGGGTCATGACCGCGGGCGGCCCCCGGCTGCAGGTTCATCTGGTCCCCTCCGCCGCCTGCCTGGCGCTTTACCGCGAACACGGCGTGCGCCAGTACACGCCGCGCAGCGTCGGGAGACTGCTGGCCGGATATCGCGGCACCGACGCGCGCTGCCGGCTGGTCGGACTGGGGGCGCGGCCGGGAACCGGGTTCATCATGAATGGATCACCGCCCCGGTCCTGGCCGGCAGGGGCGACCGGCGGGCAACCGAACCCGAGGGCTACCAGGCCGCTCTGAAGCGGGCGATGCGCGAGGATCTGGAAGGGGACGGCGGCGACCCGTGCTTCTGGGCGGTCGTCATCCAGACCGGCGGCACCGTGCCCGAGGTGGACGAGGCCTGGCGTGCCTGACGCCCAACCAACCCTGCGCCTGGTGGTCTTTCTCACCGCCGGCATGTCGCTCGCGCGCTGGCGGGAGCTGGGCATGCTGGACCGCGAACTCTCGCTCTACCGGGCGTTCCGCGCGCTGAACATCGAGACGACCTTCGTGAGCTACGGCTCCGGCGCGGCCGAGCGGGCCGAGATCAACGCCCTGCGCGGGGAGTTCCGGGTCCTGGGCAACGATCCGGGCCTGCCCCGCCATCTCTACGTGAAATTCCTGCCCCTTCTCCACTGGCGCGGCCTGGCCCGCGGACATGTCTTCAAGGCCAACCAGACCGACGGGTCCGAGGTCGCCCACCCTGCGCGCGCTTCCACCGCAAGCCCTGGGTGGCGCGCAGCGGCTACGACTGGTCGGACTTCCTCCGCCGCGGCCTGCCCGCCGGGGCCTGGGAGATCGGCTACGCCGGGAAGGTCGAGGCCGAGGCCGCGACGCACGCCGGCGCATGGATCTTCTCCACCGCCGCGCAACTCGACCGCATGGTGGGCCTGCACCCCGCCCCGCGCCGCGCGCACACCTCGTGCCCAACCATGTGGACACCGATCTCTTCGCCCCGAGCCCGACCGCACACGACTACGACCTGCTTGCGGTCGGCCGCCTGGAGCCCCAGAAAAACACCGGCCTGCTCCTGCGCGCCGCCCGGCTCCTGCCCGGTGTGCGTCTGGCCGTGGCGGGCACGGGGTCGGAGGAGCCCGCGCTGAAGGCGTTCGCGGCCGGGACGGGGCTGAAGGTGGACTGGCTGGGCAGCGTGCCCCACGCCCGCCTGCCCGACCTCATGAACCGCTCGCGCGTCTATGTCCTGCCTTCGCTCTATGAAGGCCTGCCCAAGACCTTGATCGAGGCGCTTTCGTGCGGCATGGCGGTCGCGGCCACCCGCGCACCCGGCATCCGCGAAGTCCTGCGCGACGGCGAGACCGGCCTGCTGGCCGAAGCGGAGCCTGCTGCGCTGGCCGCGGCCATCCGGCGCCTGCTCGACGATTCGATCTGGCCCGCCGCCTGGGCGCCAACGCCCGTCGCGAAGCCGGGTCCGTGTATTCCCCTCCCGTCCATCGCCCGCCGCGAGGCCGCCCTCCTCCGGCGGGTGGCGGGCGTTCCCGCCGATTGAACCCGCCCTCCGGGACCCGACGCCATGCACTGCCAGCAAGAATTCGAGAACGACGTCAAGGGGCATGTCCTCCTCGACGACACCCTGCTCATGAAATGGGCGAACGAACGCTACTCCACCTCCAAGCACCTGCTCACGCTGTACGCGGTGGCGACCGGGCTCAAGCCCCGCCGCATGCTGGAGGTGGGCACGGGCCGCTCCTCCTTCGTCCTGGCGCGCGTGGCCGTGGAGAACGACGCCTCGCTCCTCTGCTGCGACACGGAGGACTTCACCCCTGGTTTTCCGACGGGGAGAAAAAGGTGATCCGCACCCTTCGCGGCTTCTCCCCCTCGCCTTCGCCGATCCCGATCTCCGGCTGCACGGCGCCGAGTTCATCTTTCTGGACTATCTGGGAACCGATGCCGCCACCATCCCGTTCGTGCGCGGCGAACTCAAGGCGGCGCTTTCCCTGCTGCCCACCAACGGCATCCTCGCCGTCCACGACGCCATCCACCCAAAAAGCGCCCTGTCCCGGGTGCTGCGCCGCTGGAAATGGAAGCCCGGAGTCGAGGTCATCACCCTGCCCTACAACTACGGACTGGCCCTGATCCGCCGCACGTCCGCGTCGCCCTACGAACGCATTGAGGACCATTGGATCAAGAAGCCCGAAGCATGAACAACCCGCCTTCCTCCGCCCCGCCCCCGGAACGCAGCCCGGCCATGAACCTCCGGAGTGCGCCTCTGCGGGCCCAGGTCCCCTTTTGGTTCTCCGCGGCGATCCTGCTCGCCCTTCTGGGGTTCTTCGTTTGCCGCTCGGGAACCGCGAATGGCGGACGCCCCGCCTACACCCTGGACGACGCCTACATCCACCTGGCCATGGCGCGCAACGCGGTGGAGCACGGCCAGCTCGGCGTCAATCCCGGCGAATTCAGCGCGGCCAGCTCCTCGCCGCTCTGGAGCCTGCTGCTGGTGGCGGGCATCCGGTTGGTGGGCGACCGGGAATGGCTGCCCTTCGTTTGGGCGGCCCTGTCCGCGACGGGCTGCCTCTGGCTGGCCAACCGGTTCGGCCGGGCCCGGGGCCTGCGCGGACCAGGCCGCCTCGCCGCCTGCCTGATGCTGCTGTATGCAACGCCGCTCCCCGCCCTGGTCTCCACGGGAATGGAGCACGCCACCCACCTTTTCTTCATGCTGCTGCTGGTCTCGCGGGCCTACGACCTCCTCGAAAACGGGGAACGGGCCTCCCTTCCGCAGACCTGCGTCGCCGCCTTCCTCGCCACCGGGTTCCGCTACGAGAGCCTGTTTCTGGCCGCCCCGCTCGCGCTGGTGCTCTGGCTCCGGGGCCGGTTCCGCGCGGGGGCCTTGCTCTCGATCGCGGCCTTCCTGCCGGTCGCCGCCTTCGGGGCCTACTCCCTGGCGCACGGCTCCGACTTCCTTCCCAATTCCCTCGCCCTCAAGGGCCACTTCCCCTCCGCGGACGGCTTGAAGTCCCTGGTCAGCACCCTCGGGTACCACGGATTTGGAAAACTGGTCTCCACCCCCCACCTCCTGAGTCTCTTCCTGCTCCTGCTGCTGGGGCTGCGGCGGCTCCCCTCCCCCGCGGGGCCGCTTTTCTGGCTCTCGGCCTGCCTGGGGGTCGCGATGTTCATCCACCTGCAACTGGCCGAGACCGGCTGGTTCTTCCGCTACGAAGCCTACCTGGTCGGCCTGGGCGTGGTTTTGCTGGCCTGCCTGTTTCCCGGACCCGCCCGGATGGCGGAGGCGCGGGGGGCGGGCGCGGAGGCGCGGATCCGCAAGATCGCCCTCGTGGCGCTGGTCGTGCTACTGCTCTGGCCGCTGCACCAGCGGGGGAAGGAGGCGCTTGAGAACATCGTGCCGGCCAGCCGTGACATCCACCGCCAGCACCGGCAGCTCGCGGAGTTCCTGAGGTCGTCCTTCCCGCCCGGCACGCACGTCGCGATCAACGACATCGGGCTGGTCTCCTACGCCGGCGGATGCCGGGTGCTGGACCTGTGGGGCCTGGGCAGCCATGAGGTCACCGTGCTCCGCAAGCAGCGGCGGCTCACCTCGCGGGACATCGCCGGACTGCTCGAGCGGACGGGAACGCGCTACGTGATGATCTACAATTCCTGGTTCCCGGATCTTCCCCCCGCCCTCGTCCACGCGGGGGACTGGACGCTGGAAGACGCCTACCTGCCCGTCTGGAACCAGACGGTGTCATTCTACGGGGTCGGAGAGGAGGCGGCGGCGGAACTGGGCGCCGCGATGAAACATTTCGGACCCCGCCTGCCCGGCTCGGTGAAGCAGACTTTTGCGGACGAACCCGCCCCCCGGAACCCCGCTGATCTCCACGTCCCAGAACTCCGCCTCCCGCCCGCCCGGCCCCCCGGGTCACGGTACTCCTCTGCGCGTTCAACGCGGAGGGGACGGTCCGCGCGGCCGTGGAGAGCATTCTGGCCCAGACCTTCCGCGACTTTGAACTTCTGCTGGTCGACGACGGTTCCACCGACGGCACGCGCGCCATGCTGGGTTCGTTCACCGATCCGCGCATCCGCCTCCACTTCCTGCCGGAGAACATCGGGCTCACCCGGGCGCTCAACGCGGGGCTTCCACTGGCCCGGGGGGCGTTCATCGCCCGGCTCGACGCCGACGATGTCGCCCTGCCCGAACCCCTGGAACGGCAGGTGGCGTTCCTGGACGCGCACCCGGAGGTCGGCGTGGTGGGCTGCGCCTACGAGATGCGTCCGCCCGGCCGGCCCGCCGTTCTCTTTCAGGAGCCGGTGTCCGAGACCGCCATGCGCTTCGGCCTGCTATTCGACAACACCCTGTCCCATCCGACCGTGATGGTCCGGCGCGAGTTTCTGCGCCGCGGCTACGACCCCGCGTTCCGCTACGCCCAGGAGTACGCGCTGTGGGCGAGCCTGTGGGACCTCTGCCACCTGGCCAAGCTGCCGGAGACACTGGTGATCTACGGGCACGCCGACACCCGCATCAGCGTCAGCCGCCGCCCCGAGCAGGCCCGCCTGGCCGAAAGCGTCTCCCTCTCGCTCATGCGCCGCCTGCTGCCCGGTCGCGACCGCACCCCTCACCGGCGTGACGAGGCGGGCCTCGCCTGGCCGGCCTGCCCCGTCCCCGCCACCCCGGCCTCCCTGCGCGGAGCGGCGCTGGTGCTGGACCTCTTCGCCGCCTTCCTGCGCGAGCCGCGCGTCGTCCGGCCCGAGGCCTGGCGGATGCGCCGCGCCTGGCTGCTGCGCGTGCTGAATTCCATCCGCGTGGACCAGCTCGGCCAGGCCCGTCGCTCCGGCGTCCTCGGCCGGGCCTTTCGCGCCCACCCCTTCACCGTCGCCTGGTACGCCGGGTTGCGCGTGCTGTGGGCGGCGCTCAACCGGTTCGGCATCCGCTGGAGACCCGTCAAGCCGTGACCCCCGTTTCCCGTCCGATGGTCACCGTGGTGGTCCCCACCCGCAACCGCCCGGAGCTGCTCGCCCGCGCGCTCGCCTCGATCGCGGCCCAGACGTGGCGCGAACTGCAGGTGATCGTGGTGAACGACGCCGGGTGCGATGTGGCGGAGGTGGTGAAGCCGTTCCTGACCCGTCCGGAGGACCAATACCTTCGCCACGACGCCAACCGGGGCCTTTCCGCCGCGCGCAACACCGCCCTGGCGGCGGCCGCCGGGAAATATGTCGCCTATCTGGACGATGACGACCGGTGGCTTCCCCACCACGTGGAGACCCTGGTCACCGCCCTGGAACGCGCCGGGGCCGCCATCGGTTACGCCAACGCGATCCGCGTCCGCCACACCCGCGTAAACGGCGAATACACGGAGTCCGGACGCACCGTGGCGGACGAACCCTGGGACCGCACCCGCATGGTCCTGGCCAACTACCTGAATCCCGTCGCCTTTATGCACACGCTGGCCTGCGTGCGGGAATGCGGCGGCTTCGACGAGCGGCTCACCCGCTCGGAGGACATGGACCTGTGGATCCGCATTTCCGCCCGGCACGAGGTGCTGCACGTGCCCGTGGCAACCTGCGAATACCGGATGGTGGACGACGGCAGCAACATGACCAGCGCGAGCGCGGAACCCTTCCTGCGGGCGCGGGCGCTCATCTTTTCCAAGTATCCGGACGAGGTGACGCGGGCGGTGGACGAGATGATCGACCGCTGGTTGCGGAACGAGCGCGAGGTGAAGCGCTGCCACGCGGCGTTGCACAGCGGGGTGTCCGGCTTCCTCCGGCGGGTGGAGAACTGGGTGCGGGACCGGGTCGGTCCGGGCGGGCCCCGGTGAATCCGTCAGACGGGGGCGGACGGCAGGGCATCCCTGCTCCACGCCTGAAACATCAGGATCGTCCACAAGGCGAAACTCCAGTCATGCAACCCGGCCAGATGCTGCGACCATTTTTCCCGGATCGGCCCGGGATGGAAGATGCCCTCGAGGACGGGCGCGGCGAGCAGATCCTCGGCCCAATCCCGCAGTTCGTGGCGCAGCCAGGGTCCAAGCGGGAGATTGAAACCCTGCTTCGGCCGCTCCCACAAGGCGCGGGGCACATGGCGGGCCAGCACCTCGCGCAGCAGCCACTTGGGCTGGTCGCGATGCGGCAGACCGTTCGGCCAGCCCCAGGCGAACTCCGCCAGGGCGTGGTCGAGCAGCGGAACCCGCACCTCCAGGCTGGCGGCCATGCTGGCGCGGTCGGCCTTGGTCAGCACGGCGTCCGGCAGATAGGTCATCCAGTCGCAGAACATGAACGACTCGGTGAAGTCGAGCCCGGGCGGAAGGTCGAAGTCGAGGGCCGGCGCTCCGGTCGCGCCGATCACCAGCTCGCCCGCCTCCTTCCAGTGCGACATGACATGACCGTAGAAGGTCTTGAAGTCCGGCAGGGTCAGCTCGTGCCAGCGGCGCGAATCGCGGCCGGGCGTGCATCGGTCGAGCACCCGCGCCACGTTCCGGCCGATCACGCGGCGCAGCGGCGGTCGGGCGCTCCAGAGGCGGCGCCAGCAGGCGGAACCCATGTGATGGCGCGTGTAGCCGCCGAACAGTTCGTCCCCGCCGTCGCCGGCCAGGGCCACGGTGACATGCTCCCGGGCGAGCCGGCTGACCAGGTGGGTCGGGATCTGCGAGGAGTCGCTGAAGGGCTCGTCGTACATGCCGGGCAGGCGGGGCACGACGTCCAGGGCGTCCCGCGCGGTGACGCGGAACGTGGTGTGGTGCGTGCCGAGATGCGCTGCGATGCGCTCCGCGTGGGCGGATTCGTCGAAGCGCGGATCCTCGAAGCCGATGGTGAAGGTGTGGACGGGACCGGCGCCGGCCCGGCACATCGCGGCCACCACGACGCTGGAATCGACGCCGCCGGAGAGAAACGCGCCCACGGGCACGTCGGAGACCAGGTGGGCCTTCACCGTCCGCTGCAACAGCTCGTCGAGCTCGTCCGTCGGGTCCGTTTCGTCCCCGCCGCCAGGAAGGCTCCGCCGCGCGACGACTTCCCCCAGCGACCAGTACGCCCGCGGCCGCGGCTCCGCGTCCGGCGCGGCAAGGCTGACCAGGTGCCCCGGCTTCAGCTTGTGGATGCCGCGATAGATGGTGCGGGGCGCGGGGATGTTGTCAAAGCGCACATACGCGGCCACCGCCTCGCGATCGATGGTGCGGTCGAAGCCCGGCAGCAGGGTCAGGGCCTTGAGTTCGCTGGCGAAGGCGAAGGCGTCGCCCACCCGTCCGTAGTACAGCGGCTTGATGCCGGCCGGGTCGCGGAAGAGGTGCAGCACGCGCTCGCGGGCGTCCCAGATGGCGGCGGCGAACATGCCGTGGAACTTCTTCACCGCGGCCTCGACGCCCCAGGCCTCGACCGCTTCGAGCATCACCTCGGTGTCGGAGTGACCGCGCCATGGGATGCCGGAGCCCAGTTCCGCGCGCAGGTCGCGGTAGTTGTAGATCTCGCCGTTGTATACGGTCGTGAAGCGGCCCGAGTGCGAGTGCATCGGCTGCGCGCCGGCGGGGGAGAGATCGAGGATCGAGAGCCGCCGGTGCGCCAGGCCCGGTCCGCCGGACGGATCCGTCCAGAAGCCGCCGGCGTCGGGCCCGCGGTGCCGGAGCGCCGCGCCCATGGCCGCCAGCAGGTCCCCGGGGTCTCCGGGCCTGCCTGCGTTCCAGATTCCAGCGATGCCGCACATGATGCGCACCCTTTGCACGCCCGCCCCCGCTTGGCAAGCGCGGCCCCCGCGTCCGCGCGCATTCCCCGGATGAGGGCCCCGTGAGACCCGGCTGGGAGTTTCTGTTCGCGGAACCGCCGCGGCTGGCGGCCAGCGAAACCGGGCCGGACGGCGACGTCCGGAGCGGCGAGTGGATCTTCGCGGACCGCCGCGTGCCGGTGGAGAACGGCGTGCCCCGCTTCGTGGAGAACCAGGACTACGCGTCGAATTTCGGCCGGCAGTGGACCGATTTCCGCCTGACCCAGCTCGACAGCCACACCGGCCTGCCGCTCACCTTCAACCGGTTCTGGAACAACACCCGCTGGAACCCCGGCGACCTGCGCGGCAGGCTGGTGCTGGAGGCGGGCAGCGGCGCCGGGCGTTTCACCGAGATCCTGGCGGCGTCCGGCGCGCGGGTGGTGTCGTTCGATCTCAGCCGGGCCGTGGACGCCAACCACGGGGCCAACGGCGGTTCGCCCGACCTGCTGCTCTGCCAGGCCAGCATCTACGAGATGCCCTTCCGCCCGGGTATTTTCGACTACGTCTTCTGCCACGGCGTGCTCCAGCACACCCCCGACCCCGACCGTTCCTACCGGGAGCTGTTCCGGATGCTGAAGCCCGGGGGCCGGATCTCGATCGACTACTATCTCAAGCTGGACCACGTCAGCGAATGGACGACCCCCAAGTACCTCTGGCGGCCGGTCACCGCCACCATGGACCCGGACCGCCTGCTCGCCATCATCAAGACCTACATGCCCCTCTGGCTGCCCGTGGACTCCTTTCTCCGCCGGATCCCCGGCGCCGGCCCCTGGCTGCGCGCCCTCTGCGGGGTGCCGTGCTGGAGCTATCCGGAACTGCCCCTCTCGCGCGAGGAAAAGCTGAGCTGGGCCATCATGGACACCTTCGACGCCCTCGGCGCGCGCTACGACCTGCCCAAGACGCGCGAGGAGGTGCGGCGCATGATGGACCTGCCGGGCACGACGGACCTCGAGGTGGTGTACGGCGGCAACGGAGTGGTCGCCAACGCGCGCAAGCGGCCGGACGCGCCGGCCGGGGAGACCGCATGAATCCCGCCGCGCCGAATCCCCTGGTCAGCGTGGTCGTGCCGACCTTCAACCGTCCGGACTCCCTGTCGGTGACGCTCGAGAGCATCGCCGCGCAGACCTACCGGCCGCTGCAGGTGATCGTGGTCAACGACGCGGGTTGCGACGCCTCGGCCGCCGTGGAACGCTGGCGGGACCGCCTCGACCTCACCTATGTCACCCATGCGGAGAACCGCGGGCTGGCGGCGGCGCGCAACACCGCGCTGCGCGAGGCGGCGGGGACCTACGTCGCCTATCTGGACGACGACGACCGCTTCCTGCCCGGGCATGTCGCCACCCTGGTCGGGGCCATGCGCGCGCAGGTCCGCCGGGCGGCCTACGCGGACAGCCTGCGGATCGAACTGGAACCCGACGGCCGCGGGGGCCTGCGCGAGGTCCGCCGCGTCAAGGTCTCCATCCCGTTCGACCGCGACCGCATCATCCTGAAGAGCTATCTGCCCGTCCAGTCGGTCATGCACGAACGCTCCTGCCTGGACGAAACCGGGGGGTTTGACGAGTCCCTCCGCCATCGCGAGGACTGGGATCTGTGGATGCGCCTGTGCGGACGGCACCCGTTCCTGCATGTGCCCGAGGTGACGTCGGAATACTTCGTGCGCATCAACGCGCCCTCGCTCAGCAACGACACGCAGCACGACTTCGAGTCGGTGCGCACCTACCTCTACGCCAAGAACGCGCGCTTCCTCGGCGCGCCCGTGGACAGCCTGCTGGCCCGTCTCCAGGAGGCGCAGCGGGAAAACGCCGCCCTCAAATCCGAGCTGGCCCGCATCCGGGGCGGCACCCTGTTCCGCGGCTGGCAGGCCGTGAAGAAGTGGGCCGGCCGCGCCCCGCCAACCCCCTGATCCAACCATGCGCATCGCCTTCATTTCAGGGGTGGAGTCCGCCGGCGGGGCGGCGCGGGCGGCCATCCGCCTGCACGACGCGCTCGCCGTCGTTCCCGGCGTGCGGCTGCGCCACTTCACCGGTCGGGTGGACCGTGCGGAGAGCACGGCGGTGTGCTTCACCCAGCCCGGGCGCCTGCGCTCCGTGATGAACGCCGCGGTGCGCGCCGCCGGATGGGAAGAGGCGGGGGTGTTCCGCCGCTGGCAGGGTTCGGCCAACCGCCGCAACCTGCTGCGCCGGGTCCGGGAATGGGGGCCGGACGTCATCCACCTGCACAACATCAGCCCGTGGACGCGCGTCGGGTTCGGCCGCGAGATCGTGCCCGACCTGGCCGCCATCGCCCCGGTGGTCTGGCGCATGCCGGACATGTGGCCGGTCAGGCCGCTGCTCCTACACCGATTTCTGCGAACGCGGGGGGTGGACTGCTCCTGGGCGGCGCGGGGAAACCCCGCCCGGCGCATGCGGCCGGCGCGCGGCGGCCGAACGGGACGCCCTGGCCGCGCTGGGGGAACGGCTGGTGCTGGCCAGCCCGTCGTCCTGGCTGGCCGGGGTGGCCCGCGACACCTTCGGCGCGCGGCTCCGCGTGGAGCACATCCTCAGCGGGCTCGACCTCGATTTCTGGAAACCCCTGGATCGCGCCGCCGCCCGCCTGGCCCTGGGCCTGGACGCCGGCGGGGTGCTGGTGCTGGCCGTCGCGGAGCGCCTGTCCCTGCGCCTGAAGGGCGCCGGGGAGTTGCTCGCCGCGCTGGAAACCCTCGGCCCGGCCGCGCCTGCCTGCTTTCCGCGGGACGGATCCCGCCCGCCGACCTTCCCCGTTTTCCCGCCGGCGCCCTGCACCTGGGATCGGTGAACGACGACCGCGTGCTGCGCCTCGCCTACGCCGCCGCGGACGTCGTGGCCGTGCCGTCGCTGGCGGACAATCTGCCCGGCGTGGCGGTCGAGGCCCTCGCGTGCGGACGTCCGGTCGTCGCGTTCCAGACGGGCGGGATTCCGGACGTCGTGCGCCCGGGGGAACGGGCTGGCTGGCCCCGCGGGGCGATACCGTCGCGCTGGCCGCCGCCCTGCGCGCCGCGGCCGCCCAGACGCCGGACCAGGCCGCCCTCATGTCGGACCGGTGCCGCGACTTCGCGCGGCGGGAATGCGACGGAACCCGGCAGGCCCGGCGTTATCTGGAACTGTTCCCGGAAACCACGACCGGCCCGGACCCGAAATCATGAAGCCTCCCTCCCCGTCCGCGCCGTCCGAATCCCCGTCCGCATGGGCAAGGTGGATCGCCGGCGCGCTGGTCCTCCTCGCCGCGCTGCAGGCGCCGGCGCTCCGGGACGCGGACTCCTCCTCTCCTGGGGATCGGCCGGAGTGGCGGGACTGGCGCTGGCCGGAATCGGCCGGATGCTCCTGATCCGCGGCGCGGCCAGTGGCGGGCGCCCTGCTGGCCCTGGGCACCAGTCCGCTCTGGTGGCGGCTGGCCACCACGCCCGGAACGGCCATGCCGCACGCCCTGCTGATCGCGGCGGCGCTCGCCCTGCTGATCCGCTGGCATCACACCGACCGGCACGCGCACTTCTCGGCGGCCCTGCTGGCGTACGCCCTGTCCTTCGGCCTGGGACAACCCTCGCTCACCTTCCTGCCCGCCCTGGTCTACCTGGTGATGAAGACCGGCTGGAAGCGCCTGCTGACCCCGGCCCGCGCCGGCTGGGTGCTGTTCTGCGTCGCGCTGGCCGCCGGTCTCGCGGTCCACTCCGCGACCGCGCTCGGACTCGACGCGGCGGACAGCCTCGCGGGCCACGTCCGGCACGCGCTGGGCACGCCTCCGCGTGCTGCTGCAATGGCGGGCCCTCCTGCCTCTGGTGCTGCTGGGCGCGGTGTATCTGCCGGATCTGGACGCGGTCGCGGGGGAGGCCGTCCGCCTGCTGGCGGCCACCCATCTGCTGGTGCTGTGCTTCTCGCGGCTGCCCGGGCGGATGGACCTCATGCTGCCGGTCCTGGCGGCGGGAACGCTGCAGCTCGCGGCGACCGGCCACGCGCTGCTCGACTGGGCGGCGCGGCGGAACCCCCTGCCGGGGGCGAAGCGGCTGGCCGCGGCGGTGGTCCTGCTGCTGGCGGCCGCGTCCCCTCCCGGCCACGATCCGGACCGTCGGGGAGCGGCCCGGCGGAAACGCACCCCGGTCCCGGCGGGGTCGCGTCCGTGAAGATCGCCCTCCTGTGCCCCCGCTATCTGTGGGCGGGCGGCGGCTCGGTGCGTCTACACCCGCCGGCTGGCGGAGGAATGGGCGCGCACGGGCGGCATGAGGGTGACCGTGTTTGCCGACCGCCCCGCCCCGGCGACCCCGGACAGGAGCAGACGCGCGGCTGCGCGACCCGCCTGCTGGAGCGCGACCTGGACGCGGAGAACGCCGCCCGCCGACGCCTGTCCATTGAAACCCGCCGCGGCGGCTACCGGCTCGCCCGCCTCCTCTACGGCGGGGGTTCCACGCGGCTGGTGTCGTACGGTCCGGTCTGCCCGGAGCTGGAAAACCCCGCGACCTTTTCCGGGTTCGACGCCCTCGTGCTCGTCAATTCCTCCACCGCGTGGACCGTCCAGCTCGCCCGCGTCCTGCCGCGGCTGCGCGACGTCCGCACCCTGGCCGTCCCCCTCTTCCATCCGCACGAGGAGACGGCCGCGTTCCCCGACCACCGCAAACTCCACCGCGGCTACGGGGCCATCGGCACGCTGACCGATTTCGAGAAGGACTGGCTGGCCGGCCGCGGCTGGGACCCCGCCCGCATCCACACCCTGTGGGCCGGCTCCGACCCGGTGGAGCAGCCGCCGGATCCGGCGGGCTTCCGCGCCCGGCACGGCATCCCGCCGGACGCCCCGGTCGTCCTGTTCGTGGGCCGCAAGATCTTCAACAAGGGCGTGACGCACGTCGTGCAGGCGATGGACCTCGTCTGGCGGGATCATCCGGAGGCGTGGCTGGTGCTCGCCGGCTTCCGCCACAATCCGCCGGAATGGCTGCGGGGATATCTCGCCGCCACCGCGCTCGGAACGCGGCAGTGCGTGAATCTCGACGACGTGCCCGCGGCGGAGCGCGACTCGGCGATGGCGGCGTGCCGCGTCATGGCCGCCCCCTCGGTCAGCGACTCGTTCGGCATCGTGTACCTCGACGCCTGGCGGCTGGGCCGCCCGGTCATCGCCTGTCTCGACACCTGCTGCGAATCCTTCATCACCCCGGGCGTGAACGGATGGCTCGTGCCCTTCGGCGACGTCCCCGCGCTGGCCGCCTCGATCCGCGACGCCCTGGACCGGCCGGGCCGGGCCGCGGACCTGGGCCGGGCCGGGCGGGAGGCCTGGCGGACCCGCTTCCAGTGGCCCCGGGTCGCCGCGCACGCCGCGGCGGTCCTCGCCGCCCTCCCGGGGGCTCCCGCATGAATCCGAAACCCGTCCTCCTGCGCTGGCTGCTGCCCGCCCTGGTGCTCGTGTTCGCCGGGGTGGCGTCCACGCGGGCGTGGCTGGGCAGCCCCGGGCTTCCGCCCGCCCGCGTGCCGGCGCTCACGCTGGCGATGCTGGCCGCCTGCGCGGCCACGCTGGCCAACCTGTCGGTGCGCTGGATGCGCTGGCACTTCCTGCTGCGCACCTTCGGCGTCCGCCTGCGCACCCGGGAGTCCCTGCTCGCCTTCACGTCGCTGCTGCCCATGATCCTGACCCCGTGGGCCGCCGGCGAGACGCTCCTGTTCCTGGGCGTGCGCCGCCACTCGCCCCATCCGGCGCGCGTCGCGATCCTGGTCTGGCTGGCCTCCCGCGGCGCGGACGCGCTCTCGCTGCTGCTGCTGGCGGTGTTCTGCTCGCACGGGCTGCTGGCGCCGGTGCTCGCGCTGTTCGTGGGGTCCACCCTCTGGCTCTCCACGGTCGAACGCCGCGGGGAGCTCTGGCGCCGCGCCTACCGGCTCTACCTGTTCCTCGGACTGTCGGTCATCGCCTGGATGTTTGCGGCCGCGGGGCTTTTCGCCGCCCTGCAGATCCTGGGCGCGACCCCGGCGTGGCGGGGGGCGGTGCAGGCGTTCACGGGCGCCACCCTCTCCGGATCGCTGTCGGGCATGCCCGCGGGCATCGTGGTCACCGGCGGCGGCATGATCCGGCATCTGCTGGCCGCGGGCACCTCCCCGGACGCCGCCATCTGGGCGGTGGCGGCGGTGCGGTGGGGGACGGTGGGCTTCTCGGTCGCGCTCGGCCTCGCCACGATGATCCTCTTCCGCCGGACGCTGCACGGGATGATCACCGGCGCGCAGCCGGCCAGCCAGGGCCACTTCGACGAGCTGTCGGCCTCCTACGCGGGGCAGATTCCCGAACACATCCGCGACCGGCTGGTGGACACCAAGTCCGCGGTGCTGGCGCGCATCCTGGAGCGGCTGCGGGTTCCGGCGGGCGGCGCGGGGCTGGACATCGGCTGCGGCCAGGGCTGGTACCTCGCCCGGTTCGCCCGCGACGGCCATCCGATGTCCGGCTGCGATCCGGCCGCCGGGCAGATCTCCCTGGCGCGGGACTTCTGCGCGGGCCGGGGCGTCGCCGCCGACCTGCGCGTGTGCGGGGCCGAGGCCCTGCCCTTCCCCGACCACCATTTCCATTTCGCCTACACGATCAACGTGTTCCACCACATCACCGACCCCGTGACGCTGGCGCAGGCCCTGCGCGAGGTGACCCGCGTGCTGAAACCCGGCGCCCCGCTGATCGTGTTCGAGATGAACACCCTCAACCCGCTCTTCCGCTTCTACATGTCCTATGTGTTTCCATTCCTGCGGGAGATCGACGACGGCACCGAGGTCTGGCTGACCCCGGGCCGCCTGCCCGCCGTGACCGGCGCGGCCTGGAGCCCCGACATCGAGTACATCACCTTCGTGCCCGACTTCCTGCCGCGCTTTCTGGCCCGCCCGGCGGCGCGCGTCGAGTCGTGGCTGGAAAGATCCCCCCTCCGCCGCTTCTCCGCCCACTTCGCCATCTGCCTGGTCAAGGACGGGGGCGCATGAACGCGCCACCCGCCATCGCCATGGTGTGGGACGACATGACGCGGCTGGGCGGGGTCAACACCTGGCTGTACCAGTGCGTCGACGGCCTGCCGCGCCGCGGCCTCGACACCTGGCTGCTCGATTTCGGCGCCGCGGAGAGCGGCCAGGTCGACGTGTCCCGCTGGCGGCGGCGCATCCTCACCCTCCGCCCGGGGCCGTGGGAGGGCGCCGCCGGGTTCCGCCGCCGGGTGCGGCGCGAACTGGAAGCCCGCGGCATCCGCCTGCTGGTGTTTCACGAACACCGCTTCGGCGAGGATGTGCTGGACTGCCTGCCCCCGGGCTTTCCAGCCGTGAACATCCTGCATGTGGACCGCCCCGACCCCCGCTACCTGGAGCTGGCCCTGGCCCTGGACCCCCTGCTGGACGAACAGTACTGCGTCAGCCCCCGGCTGTTGGAAAAATTCCAGCCCTTGCTGCCGCCCGGGCGGCGGGGCCGGGTCTTTTTCCTGCCCCTGGGGGTGGACATCCCGCCGGCCTCGCCCGCGCGCCCGCCGGCCGCCGCATCCCCCTCCGCCTGGTCTACGCCGGCCGGATCGCCCGGGAGCAGAAACGCATCCAGGACCTGCCTGTTTTCGCCCGCGCCCTGCGGGAGGCCGGCGTCCCGTTCGAGCTGGAGGTCTTCGGCGACGGACCGGATCTGGAATCCCTGCGCACCGCGGCGGCGGACCTCGGCGACCGCGTCCGCATTCACGGATCCCGCCCGCAGGCGGAGATCCTCGACGCCCTGGGGCGCGCCCATCTGCTGCTGCTCTTTTCCGACTACGAGGGGCTGCCCCTGGTGCTGCTCGAGGCCATGGCCCGCTCGGTGGTCCCCCTGGTGACCCGCATCCGCAGCGGGGTCGGGGATCTGGTGGCGGACGGGGTCAACGCGCGGCTCTTCGACCCCGGGCAGCCCGCGGCGGCGGCGGCGATCGCGCTGGAACTCGCGCGAGATCCCGCGGCGTTCGCCGCCATGGCGGCCGCGGCGCGCACGACGGCGGAAACCTTCGACCTCGAACGCTGCCTGGACGCGTATGCCGCCCATTTCCGGCCGCTGGCCGCCCGGGCGACCGCGGGCGGTCCCGCGCGCCGCACTCCGCCGGCCCGCCGGCTGGAAACAGCGGCTGGCGGACCATCTCCCCCGCCGGTGGCTGGAGAAAACCCCGTGAACACCGCCGCCCCGAAACGCCGGACCTGGCCCGCCCCGGCCGCCGGACTCCTGCTGGCGATCGTGCTCGTCAATGTCTGCGTCGCCGCCTACGTGTCGGCCGAGCGGACCATCTACTTCTGGGATTTCGCGAACTACTGGAACCTCTTCGACCACTACACCCGCCTGCTGCGCGACTCGCCGGTGGATGCGCTGCGGGAGCTGGTCGGCTCGATCCGGTATTCCGAGTACAACGGCATCGCGGCCTTTCTGCTCGCCCCCTGGGCCTGGTGTTCGGCACCGGCCGCCTCGTCTACATCCTCGGGGTGACCAATCTCTACGCGATTCCCTCCGCGTTCGCCGCCGCCTGGGCGGCCGCGGGGCACGCCCGCGACGGAAAATTGCGGGCGGCCGGGCTCGGGTTCGCGCTCGTGGTCACCTCGGCGGCGATCTGGCATCCGGTGCTCCGCGGGTTTGTCGCGGTGGGATCGCTGATCGCGGGCTTCATCGCCTACGGCATCTGGATCCGCGAACCCTCCAGCCGCTGGCGGATCTCCCGGATCCTGCTGGTCGGATTCCTGCTCGCCGCCATGATCCTCTTCCGGCGCATCCACGCCTATTTCGTCGTGGGCTTCGGGGTGGCGGCCTGCGCGGTGGACGTGCTGCCGCTGCTGGCGGCCCGGGACACGCGGCGGGCGGGATGGATCGCCCTGCTGCGGCTGTCGGCGACCGGCCTCGCCGCCGCCCTGGTCATGCTGGCGGTCTCCACGCCGATGACCGTCGCCATGGTGAAGAACGACTACACGGCCCTCTACCGGATGTACCAGAGCGGGCGCGGCCTGCCGGCGCAGATCGGCTCGGGGATCGGGTATTTCGGCCTGATCCCCTCGCTCGTCGCGACGGCCGGCTTCCTGCTCGCGCTGCTCGACCCGCGCCTCCGCCGCGCCGGCGTCTTCTGGATCCTCCAGATGTTCGTGGCGTTCATCACGCTGCTCCAGGTCACCGATTTCCACCGCCATCACTACTACGTCCTCGTTCCGGGCTTCCTGATGCTCTGCCACATCGCGCTCCTGCGGGCCGGCACGCGCGCCGCCGTGGTCTTCCTCGCCCTCTGCGCGGCCGGCGACGTGCTCGCCTTCGTCCCGGCCTGCGAGAAGGCGCCCGGCCTGGTGCTCCGGCTGTTCGCCCCCGCCCGGGCCTATCCGTTCGTCCGCGACGACCTCGCGGAATTCACCCGCATGATGCGGCGTCTGGACACCCTGCCCGGCGCGGCCGATCCCGACCGGGGGGTGTATGTCCTCTCCAGCTCCGGGACGCTGAACGACGACCTGGTGCGCGCCAGCCGGCGCGTGCTTCCCCCGGCCCCGGGGCCGCGGGCCGTCATCCGCGCGACCACCAACAAGGATCCGGCCTTCTTCGGCTTTCCGCGCGAACTGCTCCGCGCCGCCGTGCTGGTCGTGGCCGACCCGGTGCAGGTCCACCTCGCCGGCGAAAACCGCCAGGCCGTCATCCGCGCCCCCTGCAAGGCCCTGCTCGACCCGCGGGGCTTCGGCGGCGCCTACACCGACACCGGGGAGGTCTTCCGTCTGGAACAGGGCGTGAGTGTCCGCTTGTTCCTGCGCACCGCCGCCCCCTTCACCCCCGCGCAGCTCCAGTCGCTCTCGGATCACTTCTTCGCGCTCAAGCCGGAGGACCCGCCCTCCGCCTACGACTTCTCCGTCCCGACCCCATGATCCCGTCCCGGCGTCCCGCATGAATCCCCGCCCCGCCACCGCCTCCGCGCACGACGCGCGCTGGATCGCCGCCGCCCTCCTGTGCGTGGCGGCGGTCTACGCCGCCACCCTCTCCCCGGCGCCGGGCCCGTCCGGCGACAACGCGGAGTTCCAGTTTCTGGGCCGGGTGCTCGGGCTTTCCCATCCCACCGGGTATCCCCTGTACCTGCTGGTCACGCACGCCTTCCAGTGGGCGCTGCCCTTCGGCACGCTGGCCTGGAGGATCAACCTCTTCTCCCTGCTCTGCGCGCTGGCGGCGCTGGGCGCACTGGCGGCGATCGGACGACGGCTCGACCTGCCCGGCTGGTGCCTGTTCATCGCGCTGGGCTGGCTGGCGGCGACGGACGCCTGGTGGCGCCTTGGCACCGTCGCCGAGGTCTACGCCCCCCATGCCGCGCTCTCGTTCCTGACCCTTTGGCTGTTCCTGCGCTGGCGGGACTCGCGGGAGCGGGGCTGGCTCGCGGCCGGCATCCTCGCCCACGGGCTCTCCTACGGCAACCACCTGACGACCCTGCTGCTGCTGCCCGTGCTGGTGCTGCTGGTCTGGCGGACGGACCGGCGGCAGTTCGCCTGCGGACGCACCCTGGCCTGGGCGGTCGTGGCGATCCTGGCGGGCGCCTCCTTGTACGCCTACGTCCTCCTGCGCGGCCGGATGGCGCCGGACCCGGATGTCTATGCGCGGATCCGCACCGCCGGGGAGTTTCTCGGTTACGTGACCGGCTCCCAATACCGGGGCGTCATGGGACCCGCCGGCGGCGCGGAGGGAGCGTGCGCCCGTTCACTGTGGGTGGCGGCCCTGCTGGGCCGTGAATTTTCCGTGGCGGCGCTGCCCGCGCTCGCCGGACTGGCGCTCCTGGTGCGCCGGGAACGCACCGCGGGGGCCGCCCTCTGTCTCGGCGCGGCCCTCCAGGTCCTGGTGATCTGGCAGTACCGCATCGCCGACATCCAGGACTATCTCCTGCCGCTCGGAGGCTTCCTGGCCCTCGGCCTCGCCGCGGCGATGGCGGAGGCCGCGCGGGGGCTGTCCCGGCATGGCCGGCCGGTGCGCGGGGCGGTCGCGGTGGCCGCCGCGGTGCTGGCCGCCGTCGCCCTCCGGCACGCCCCGGGGCGGTACCAATACATCCGCGCAGTCCGGGGCGGTCCGGATCCCGCGGCCCTGCGCGCACTCGCGACCTCGACCACCGGGCCCGCCGTCCTCCTGTGCCCGCACTGGCAGCAGGCGAACATCGCGAAGTACCACACCCGCGGGGAGGGGCTGGGCGGGGGCTTTCTCGACGTGCGCATCTGGACGCCCGCGGACACGGCCGGGTCGGACCTTCCCTCCCTCCGCGGCAGCCTCGCGGAACTTCTCGCACAACACGACCGGGTGGTCGTGTACAGCCGGGAGGGCGACCCCCAATACGATCTGGCGGCGGTCTTCCGCCGGGCGGGCGCGCGGTTCGAGCCGCTCGACACCCACCTGCTCGTCCTGACCTCGGTGCCGCCGCCGTGAACCCGCCCCTCGTCAGCGTCGTCACCGGCACCTACCGCCGCGAGGCGTATATCCGCCGCACGCTGGACAGCGTGTTTGCGCAGGACTGGCCCGCGCTGCAGGTGATCGTGGTGGACGACGCGTCCGACGACCGCACCGTCGACCTCCTGCGCGAATACGGGGATCGCATTGAGCTGGTGGTGCTGCCGCAAAACTCCCGCCGCCCCGCCGTGCCGCGCAACGTCGCGCTGAAGCGGGCGCGCGGCGAGTTCATCGCCTTCCTCGACTCGGACGACCTCTGGAAGCCCGGCAAGGTCCGGCGTCAGGTCGAATTCATGCAGGAGCACCCCGACCTCATGCTGCTGCACGGCAACAGCGAAAACATCGACCTGGAGGACCGCTCCCTGGGGGTGCGCCACGGCGGCGTGCTGCCGGACGGGGAGGACAAGTTCCTGCGCCTGCTGGAACATTGCTTCATTTCCATCAGCACCGTGATGGTCCGGCGCGCGGTGCTCGACACGGTGGGCCTGCTGGACGAGGACATGTTCTACCGCGCCAAGGAGGACTACGAGTGGTTCCTGCGGGTCGCGCACCGCCACCCGATCGCGGCGCTGCCGGACGTTCTCGCCTGCTACCGCAAGGCCCCGACGGGGATCAGCGCGGAGGAGGGCAACTGGCACATGCGCCCCGAGGACGCGCCGATGCACCTGCGCATCCTGCGCCGGCCGGACCTGTGGGAGGGCCGCGCCGACCGCGCCTTCGTCCGCCGCGTCTTCCTCGAGGCCTGCCGCGCCAACGCCATCCACTGGCGCGGGGAACGGCGTCCCGCGCGGGCGCTCTGGTTCTGCCGGCTCGGCCTGGCGGTCCGTCCGTTCGAACGCCCCCTCTGGATCGAGGCCGCCAAGGCCGTCGCGCAACTGCTAATCCCAAACCGAAACACCGCATGACCGAGCACAAGACCGACATCCTGATCATCGGCGGGGGCCCCACCGGGCTCGGCGCCGCCACCCGTCTCCAGGAAAAGGGGGCCGACTGGCACCTCCTCGAGGCCGGCGCGGAGTTCGGCGGGCTCGCCTGCTCGTTCGTCGATGACAACGGCTTCACCTGGGACCTGGGCGGACACGTCCAGTTTTCCCACTACGACACCTTCGACCGGTACATGAAGCTGGCGCTGGGCGACGACGGCTGGCTCACCCATCAGCGCGAGAGCTGGGTGTGGATCCGCAACCGCTGGGTGCCCTATCCCTTCCAGAACAACCTGCACCGGCTCGACCCCGCCGACCGCTGGGCCGCCTTGGAGGGCCTGCTGCAGGCGGGCGAGGCGGCGGCGAAGCCGGGCGCCCCCCGGCCGGCCAATTTCCTGGAGTGGATGGTCGCCACCTTCGGACAGGGCATCACCGACCTCTTCATGCGCCCCTACAACTTCAAGGTGTGGGCGTGGCCGGGCGAGACGATGGACTTCGGCTGGATCGGCGAACGCGTGGCGGTGCCCGCGCTCAAGGGCGTGCTGAAGTCGGTGTGCACCGGCGAGGACGCCGTGTCGTGGGGCCCCAACGCGGTCTTCCAGTTTCCCAAGCGCGGCGGCACCGGCGCCATCTGGCGCGCGGTCGGAGCCATGCTGCCGACGGAGCGCGTGACGCTCGGGGTTCCGGTCACCGGAATCGATGCGAAGGGCAGGTTCCTGCTCACGGAAAACGGCGATGTCTGGCGCTACCGGCGGCTGGTCAGCACCATTCCGCTCAACCATCTCATCCGCATGGCCCCGGGCGTGGTCGACGCGGGCGTGGCGGACCGGCTGCGGTACTCCGCGACCAACGTGGTGGGCGTCGGCCTGTCCGGGCAGCCGCCGGAGCATCTCAAGACCAAGTGCTGGATGTACTTCCCCGAGTCCAACAGCCCGTACTACCGCGTCACCGTGTTCAGCAACTACAGCCCCGGGAACGTGCCGGTGCCCGGCGCGCAGTGGTCGCTCATGACCGAGACCGCCGAGAGCGACGCCAAGCCGGTGGACGTGGCGGGTCTGGCCGGCGACACCGTACGCGCGCTGCGCGAGGACGGCATGATTCCGGAGGGGACGGAGATCCTCTCGGTCGCGCACCGCCGGCTGGCGCAGGGCTATCCCACGCCGTTTCTGGGCCGCGACGCGCTGGTGGATCCGGCGCTGCGCGCCTTCGAGGCGGCGGAGATCTACAGCCGCGGCCGGTTCGGCGCCTGGAAGTACGAGGTGGCCAACCAGGATCACTCCTTCGCCCAGGGCTACGAGTGCGCCGAACGCCTCCTCGCCCGCGGCGGCCCCGGACACGAACCCACCCTCCACACCCCCTCCGTTGTCAACGCCCGCCGGAATCCGTAATACGCTTTACAGAAGATCGCAAAGATCGCGGAGGAGTTCTCCAAATGGAAACGCATCGAGAAAAAGCCGAGAGATTATCCTCGCGCGTTATCGCGGCGGCCATCGAAGTCCACCGGCACCTGGGGCCGGGATTGCTCGAATCCATCTACGAAAAATGTCTCGCCCGGGAGCTGACGCTCGCTGGCCTGACTTTCAAGACACAGATCCCGGCTTCAATAGAATACAAGGGGGTGGTGCTCGACGAAACCCTGCGCGTCGATTTTCTGGTCGAAGACTGCATCGTGATCGAGTTGAAATCGGTTCAGGAAATCATCCCCCTTTTCAAGGCGCAGGTACTCAGTTACATGAAACTACTGTCCGCCCCGATCGGCTTGCTCATGAATTTCAACTCCCTGCGCCTGAAAGATGGACTCCACCGTCTGGTCCTGAAAACCCCAGATCCGGAGTAAGCCCCTGTTTCCCTTCGCGATCTTTGCGATCTTCTGTTAAAGGTATTCCATGCCCGCGCTCGACCTCATCATCCCCGTCTACAACGAAACCGCCGACATCGTCGCGCGCACCGTGCGGGCGGCGCGGGAGGCGTTCGCGAAGGCCGGCGTGGTTCAGCCGGACATCATCATCGTGGACGACGGGTCGCGCGTTCCGGTCGACGGAGCCGCCTTCGCCGGAATCGACGGGGTCACGCTGCTGCGCCACGAGCGCAACCGCGGCTACGGCGCGGCGCTCAAGACGGGCCTCCGCGCCGGGACGGCGCCCTGGATCGCCATCACCGACGCCGACGGAACCTACCCGGTGGACCGCCTGCCCGATCTGGTCCGCGAAATGGCCGCGCACGACACCGTCGTCGGCACCCGCACCGGCGGCAATGTCAACATCCCCGCGCTGCGCCGGTTTCCCAAGGCCTGTCTCAACCGCTTCGCCTCCTTCCTCGCCGGCACCCACATCGCCGACCTGAACAGCGGCATGCGCGTGTTCACGCGCGAACTGGCGGAATACCTCTGGCACCTCTTCCCGCCGGGCTTCAGCTTCACCAGCACCATGACGATGGGATCGCTCAGCGGCGGGTTCCGCGTGAAGGAGATCCCGATCGACTACTACAAGCGCGAAGGCTCCTCCTCCATCTCGCCCGTGGCCGACACCATCCGCTTCTTCAAGATCGCCTTCCGTCTCGGGTTGCTTTTCTCACCCATGCGCATCTTCCTGCCCATCGCCCTGCTGATGCTGGGCGCGGGGGCGGTGAAGGGCATCGGCATCGACTACCTGCAGCAGGGGCGCGTCGGCAACCTGTCGGTCGCCCTGCTGGTCGCCGGGGTCCAGGTCTTCCTGATGGGCCTGCTGGGCGAGCTGGTCGTGCTCTCGCGCAAGCTCAACCAGAAGTGACCGCCGTCACCCCTCCCGGCCCGGCCGGAAAAACGTCAGCCCGTAGAACACGTATTTGAGCACCGCGAACACGCCCGAGATCAGCACGATGGCGAGCTGGTACTGCACCCCCAGCCGCCCGTGCAGCCCCTCGAAGGCCAGCCGCTCCAGCGCGCGGAACACCAGGCTGCCCGCGGCGAACCCGGCGAGCTGCTTCGCCGGATGGGTCGCGGAGGAGTGGAAGACCTTGTACCGCATGACCAGGAAATTCACCACCAGCACCACTCCCAGCGCCACGCTGTACGCGTTTCCGGCCCGCCAGCCCGCCACCTCCTTGAGGAGGGTGGTCAGGCCGAGGTTGAGCGCGAAACTCAGGACGGTCAGGCCGCCGAATTTCGCCATGCGCGCGGGGTTGAGAAGGGACATCGCCCCCCTGCATACTGTTTTCCCATGAACGCCGACAACCAAAACCACGAGGCGAAGGACATCGCCCTGTTCGACCGCATCGCGGAGGACTACGGCCGCAAGGACCTGCGCCCCGCCTCGCGCCGCGCCCGCCGGCTGCGCCAGACCCGCACGCTGCGGCTGGTCCCCGACACCGCCGGCCGCCACGTCCTGGAGGTGGGCTGCGGCGCCGGGTTCGGCGCGGACTACCTGGCCGGCCGCTTCGCCTCCTTCACCGGCATCGACTACTCGGAAAAGCTCGTCGCCCTCGCCCGCGAGCGCCACCGCGACGATCCGCGCATCCGCTTCGAGGTCGCCAACGCGAAGGATTTCCGGCCGCCCCGCCTCTTCGACACCGCCTTCATGATCGGCGTGCTCCACCACGTGGACGACATGCCGGCCGTGCTCGGCCAGGTGCGCGACCTGCTCGCGCCCGGCGGCTGGCTGGTCATCAACGAGCCCCAGCCCGGCAACCCCCTCGTCCACTGGATGCGCAAGGTGCGCAAGACCTCCGACGACCATTATTCCGACGACCAGCGCGAGCTGTCCGAGCGGGAGCTGCGCTCGCTGTACGCCGGCGCCGGCTTCCAGGAGATCCGCGTCCGCGGCCAGGGTTTCTTCTCCACCCCCTTCGCCGAGGTGGTCATGCCGCTGCAGCCCCTCGCCGCCGCCGCGTCCGCGCTGGCCTGCGCCCTCGACCCCGCGGTCGAGGCCCTGCCGCAGCCCCTCCTGCGCGGCTTGTGCTGGAACCTGGTCGCCGCCGGCCGCAAGCCCTCCGCTTGACACGCCCCTTCGCATCCCCCAAACGCCGGTGAACATGCCCAAAAAGCTCTCCATCGTGGTGCCCGCCTTCAACGAGCAGGACAACATCCTGCCCTTTCACGAGGCGCTGGCCCCCGTGCTCGCCGGCCCGCTGGCCGCGTACGACGCCGAGATCATCTTCGTCAACGACGGCAGCCGCGACCTGACCATGGCCCGCCTGCGCGAGCTGGCCGCCCGCGACCCGCGCGTGAAGATCATCAGCTTCAGCCGCAACTTCGGCCACCAGGCCGCCATCACGGCCGGCCTCGACCGCGCCACCGGCGACGCCATCGTCACCATGGACAGCGACCTGCAGGACCCGCCCGCCCTGCTGCCGCAACTGGTCGAGAAGTGGGCCGCGGGCTGCCAGATCGTGTACGCGCGGCGCTCCGGCCGGTCCGACAACGCCTTCAAGCGCGTCACCGCCGACCTCTATTACCGCCTGCTCACGCGCGTCTCCGACGTGGACATTCCGCGGCAGGTCGGCGATTTCCGCCTGGTCGACCGGGTGGTGCTGGACAACCTCGTCCGCCTCGGCGAGCACGCGCGCTACCTGCGCGGCATGGTGGCCTGGCTCGGTTTCCGCCACGACTTCGTGGATTTCGAACGCCCCAACCGCCTGCACGGCGAAACCCACTACCCGCTGCGCAAGATGCTCAAGCTGGCCATGGACGGGCTGCTCAATTTCACCTTCATGCCGCTCAAGATCGGCTTCTGGGTCGGCCTGGGCTCGATCCTGCTTTCCGTCCTGTTCCTCGGCTACATGTTCGCCGACTCGCTCCTCCACCACCAGGCGGGCTATTATCCGCTGCACAAGTGGCTGACCGTCATCCTGCTCGGCTTCGTGGGCGCGCAGTTCATCTTCCTCTGGATCCTGGGCGAATACATCGGCCGCATCTACAACGACGTGCGCAAGCGTCCCCTGTACGTGGTGGGCGAGGAGGTCAATCTGCCGTGATGGAGGCCGCCCGCCCCGCGGCCGCCTGTCCGACGCTGCGCCGCGCGGGGATCGTTGCGGGCGCCGCCCTCGGGGCGCTGGCCGGCTTCGCCCTGCTTTCGCGCCTGCTCGCCGCGCTGGGCGCCCACCCGCTGCTGCCCCCGCACCGGGACCTCACGCGCCTTGTCCCCGACCTGCTCGCGGCCACCCTCGCGGCGGACTTGGTGTATCGTTGCGTGCGGGCCCGCGCGGGCGGCCGGAGGGAGACGCGCTGGTTCCGGGCGCTGACCTTCGCGCACCGGGGCGGCCTGCTGCTGGCCGTCCTCCTGCCGTTCCTCCTGAACCTCTCCCTTCTCCTCGGACAATGGCGGGGATGCGACCACACCGGCGGCTTCTCGCTGGGCGGACACCTGCCCATCAGCGACGCGGCCGGATACTACTCCGGGGCCATGCGGCTGGTCGAAACGGGCGAACTCAACGAGTACGCGGCCCGGCGCCCCCTGGGTTCGACCCTCACCGCCTCGCTGTACTGGCTCTCGGGCCGGGATCTCCCCGCCCTGCTGGCGATGCAGGTGCTGCTGGTGTCCGCGTCGATGTCGCTCGCGGCCGGTTTCATGGGCCGCCTGGCGGGCCTCTTCCCCGCCATGCTGCTGGCCGCGCTGCTGTCCTACTCCTACGACTACACCAACGGCGCGGTGATGACCGAGACGGCCGGTGCCGTGCTCGGCAACCTGGCCTTCGCCGGTTTCGGCCTGCTGATCCTGACGGGGCGCTCCGCCTGGCTCTTCACCGCGCTGACAACCCTCGGCCTGGCCCTCTTCGCCCGCACCGGGGCCATGTTCGTGCTGCCGGCGGTCGTCGCGTGGGCGGCGCTGGACGCGCGGCGCGACGGCTGGCGGCGGATCGCCGCCCGGCTGGGCCTCGCCCTGGCCGCCCTCGTCGCGGCCGTGGTCGTCAACAAGCTCTCGTTCCTCGCCCTGCGCCCCGAGGGTGACGGCGCGCGCCAGATGGGGGACTTCTCCCACTACCTGTACAACTTCACCCTGCCCGGCGAGCATCCGTGGGATTACGCCCAGCAGGCGGTCCCCGGGCTTTCCGCGCCGGGCCTGACCGACCGGGAGGTCACGGGCATCATCTTCAACGCCGCCATCGACAACATCCGGTCGAACCCGCTGGGGGTCGCCCGCACCGCCCTGCAAAAATACGCGTCCGGCCTGCCGAACCTCTTCCGCCACCTCGTGCTGTTTCAACAACCCCTTCCTCCGCGCTTCCTCCTGCTCTGTTTCCTGGGCGGTCTGGCCGCCCCGTTCTGCTTCGTCCCGCCCCCGGCGCGGCGCCTCGCCGCCCTGCTCGTGGCGGCCCTGCTCGGCTCCTATCTTTCCCTTCCTTTCCTTTCGCTGAACTACTCCCGCATCTTCACCGCGACCGCACCCCTGGCGCTCGCCCTGCTGGCGACGGGAGCCTCCGTCCTGCTGGCGGCCGCGGAACGCCTGTTCCGGCCGCGCCCGTGCGACCCGGAGCCCGTTCCCCCGGGCGCGCTCCGGCCCGCGGCCCTCGTCCTCCTGGTGCTGGCCGCCCTCCTCGGCCTGGTGCTTCCGCTCGCGTTCGCGCTCCGCCGCCCGTCCGGCAAACCGGCCGCCGCCGCGGACGCGGTGAATTCGCTCGTGCTCGACCTGGACCGCGCGGCGAACCTCCGCGTGATCGGCAACGACGAGGTGGCCGGCCCCGGCCGGATCCATGCGCAGGTGGTCGCGCGTTTCCCGACCCCCCCGGAACTCCGGGATCTGCAACCCGGCGCCTGGATGGCCTTCTGCGCCTCGCCGCGTCACCCCGCCCTCGAAAAAATCGCCGTGTTCGAGCCCCCGTTTCCCCGCGACGTCCCCCGGATCCGCGTCCGCCTACTGGAACCCTCCATTCAGACCACCTTTCACCGGGCGACCTGGGCCGCGGAACCGTGAGCGCGCCCGCCTGATCTCCTCCTCGTGCGCCTGCTGATGATCAACAACGAGTTCCCGCCCCTCGGGGGGGGGACCGCCACCGCCAACTGGATGCTGTTCCGGGAACTGGCGAAGCGGCCGGAGGTGCGGATCGACCTGGTGACCGCGGCCGCGGGAAACCTCCGCGAGGAGACGGCCTTCTCGGACAACATCCGCCTGATCCGCCTGCCGGCGGGGATCCGCGACATCCATCACGCGGGCGCCCGCGAATTGCTGACCTTCGCGTTCCGGGCGCGCCGCGAGGCCGCCCGGCTCCACCGCGCCAGTCCCTACGACGCCGCGCTGGCCTGGCACGCCGTGCCCGCCGGACTGCCGCTGCTGCCGCTGCGCTGGTTCCACCAACTGCCGTTTCTGGTGCGCGTCGGCGGGGCCGACATCCCCGGCTTTGAAAAACGCTACGACCGCGTCTACCCCTTCCTCAAACCCGTGCTCAAGGCGGTGTGGCGGGCCTCCGGCGGGATCATCGTGAAATCGGAGGGCGAGCGCGACATGCTGCGCAAGGCCCTGCCCGCCCTCAACCCGGTCATCATCCCCAACGGCGTGGACACCGCCATGTTCCAGCCCCCGGCGGAGCCCCGGCCGGTTTCCGGGCCGCTGCGCGTGCTCTGCGTCGCGCGTCTCATCGCGCGCAAGGGGCAGGACCAGCTCATCCGCGCCGTCGCCGCGCTGGCCGCGGAGGGGATCGACGTGGAACTGCTGCTCGCGGGCGGGGGCGACGCGCGGGCGGAGTACGAGGACCTCGGCCGGCGTCTCGGCGTCACGGACCGCGTTCGTTTCCTGGGCGAGGTGGATCGCGCGGATCTGCCCGCCCTCTACCGGCGGGCCGGGCTCTTCGCCATGACCTCCTACAACGAGGGCATGAGCAACGCCATGCTCGAGGCCATGGCCGCCGGCCTGCCCGTGCTGGTCTCGCGCACCGCCGGCACGGCGGAGATCGTGGACGAGGGCGTCAACGGCTGGACGGTCGGCTGGCGGGAGGACCGCGCCCTGCTCGACCTGCTGCGCGGCGCGGCGACGGACCGCCGGGCGCTTCCGGCGATGGGCGCGGCGGCGCGGGAAAAGGTGTCGCGCTTCACCTGGGCGGCGGCCGCGGAACGCTATCTGGACCTGCTGCGCGGAGCGGCGTCATGACCCCCGCCCGCCTGTTCCCCCTCTGCGCCGCCGCCGCGCTGCTCTTCTGGGGGGTCCGGCAGACCGCCACCCCGCCGCCGGACAGCGCCCTCTTCGCCGGCGACTCCTGGGAGTACCACTCCATGGGGGTGAACTTCGCGCGCGGACACGGCCTGGTGGCCGGACGGCGGGAGCCGCTCGACGACTACCGCTTCGACGGCCTCGCGACGCACCCCCGCCTGCTGGAGCACTTCGAGGGCGCCGGCCGGGATCCCCGCCCGTACCACACCTACCGGACCCCGGCCTATCCGCTCTTCCTCGGCCTGGTGTACCGGACGGCGGGAACCTCCCCCCGGCGGGCCTACCAGGTCCAGGAGCTGCTGCTCATCCTCATGGCGTTCGCCCTGCCGCCGGCCGGCCTGTGGATCGCCGGGAACGCGGGCGCGGCGGCGGGCCTCTTTTCCGGAATCTGGTTCCTGTCCACCGGCCTCGACATGGGGACGGAGCTGATGACCGAGACCCTGATCGTGGTCCATCTCTTCCTGATGTTCCTCGCCTTCCACGCGGCCGGGAAAAACCGCACCCCGCTCCGGATGGCCCTGTGGGGGCTGGCCGCCGGGCTGGCCCCGCTGGTGAAGGGCAGCCTGGTGTTCATGCCGGGACTGGCGTTCCTGCTGGAGGCCCTGGCCTGGCGGCGGCACCGCGACCGGCGCTGGCGGCCCCGCCTCGCCTTCCTCGCCGCGCTCGGACTCCCCCTCGCGCTGTGGTCCGCGCACATCAGACGCATCGAGGGCCGCCCCGTCTTCCTCTCCACCCAGGGCAACGCGGTGCTGCTGGAGGGCAACAACGAACTCAGCCTGCTCGACGGAGCCTGGCACCCCGAATACAAGGCGGAGCGGCCCTTCTGGATCGAGTCCGGCGTCGACACCTCCGCCCTGTACTACAACCGGCCGGACGTGCGCGCGAAATCCATTCCCGCGCAGCTCGCCGGGTTCTTCGTCCTGCACGCGAAACAGGCTCCGCGCCTCTTCCTCAACAAGTTCAACCGGGCCTTCGAACGCTTCCCGCCCTTCAAGGCCCTGGTCGTCACGGTGCTGTGGCTGGCGCTGGCGGCCCTGCTGCGGCTTCCGCCCGGGGCGACCGCGCAACGACTCGGACTGCTCGGCCTGCTGCTCGGCGGCGGCTTCGCCCTGCGCTACGTCCATCCGTCCTTCGCCGAGATCGGCGTCTGGGTCGCGGCCGCAACCCCCGCGGCCGCCCTCGCCGCCTGGAAACGCGGCCTGCGGCTTCCGCTCGACCCCTTCACGGTCATCGCCTTCGTGAACTTCACCCTCATCACCCTCATGACCTTCGGCCTGCGCCGCTTCGTGCAGGTGCTCGACCCGCTGCTGCTCTACACCACCGGCCTCGTCGTCTGGCACGCCGCCGCGCTCACGTTTTCAAACAAACAAGGTGAAGGGCGACAAGAGTGGTCTTCCCCGGTCGGATGACCGGGTCGCCCCTCCCCCTGACCTTCGCATCCCTCCTCATTCATCCATTCCCCTCTCCCCCCTTTGCTCTCTTTGCTTCCTTCTGTGAAACCCCCCTTCGAGATCTTCGCGATCTTCTGTAAAACGTATTCCTCCTGACCATGTGCGGCATCACCGGATTTGCCTTTGACGACCCCGCCCGCACCGGCGACCCCGCCGTGCTGCGCGCGATGAACGCGTCCATCCGCCACCGCGGCCCGGACAGCGACGGCTTCCACGAGGCCCCCGGGGTCGGGCTCGCCATGCGGCGGCTGGCCATCATCGACCTCGCCGGCGGCCTCCAGCCGATCTCCAACGAGGACGGCACGGTCTGGATCGTCTTCAACGGCGAGATCTACAACTTCCCGGACCTGCGGCGCGATCTCGAGGCGCGCGGCCACGTCTTCCGCACGCACTCCGACACCGAGTGCATCGTGCACGCCTACGAGGAATTCGGCGACGACTGCGTCACGCGCCTGCGCGGCATGTTCGCCTTCGCGCTGTGGGACGACCGGCGCAAGCGTCTTCTGCTGGCGCGCGACCGCGCCGGCAAGAAGCCGCTCTACTTCGCGCGGCACGACGGGGCGCTGTGGTTCGGGTCGGAGATGTCCTGCCTGCTGTGCGTGCCGGGGCTGCCGCGCGAGATCGAGCCGCAGGCGGTCCACCACTACCTGTCGCTGCAGTACGTGCCGGACCCGATGACCGGCCTGCGGGCGGTCCGCAAGCTGCCGCCGGCGCACCGCATGATCGTCGAGGGCGGCCAGCGCGCGCGGAACGCTACTGGACGCTGTCGTACGAACCCAAGACCGCCCTCTCCTACGCCGACGCGCGGGAGGCGGTGCGCGCGAAGGTCGACGAGGCGGTGCGCATCCGCCTGATCAGCGAGGTTCCGCTCGGCGCGCACCTCAGCGGCGGGATCGACTCCTCGGTCGTCACCGCGCTGATGGCCCGCCACTCCAGCGGGCCGGTGCGCACCTTCTCCATCGGCTTCCACGAGCGCGCCTACGACGAGCGCGCCCACGCGCGCAAGGTGTCGGAGCGGTACGGCACGCGGCACGAGGAGTTCGTGCTGGAGCCGGATCCGGCGGCGATGATCGACGAGCTGGCCGCGCACTTCGGCGAGCCTTTCGCCGACCCCGCGGCCATCCCCACCTGGCATCTCGCGCGCATGACCCGGCGGCACGTGACCGTGGCGCTCAACGGCGACGGGGGCGACGAGGCCTTCGCCGGCTACCAGCGTCACGCGGTCGATCCGCTGGCCGACCTGCTGGGGCGTTTCCCCGCCTTCCTGCGCACGGGCCTGCCCAACCTGCTGGCCCGGCTGCTGCCGCGCCGCGCGGACCTGCCGCCCGAGCGCGACGTCGCCGCCGCGCTGCGCCGCCTAAGCCCTCGGCGGCCGCGCAACCGCGGGCGAGCATCCTGCGCTGGGGGCAGTTATTTCATGGCGGACGAAAAAGCGGGGCGCGGCTGTACCGCCCGGACTTCGCGGCATGCATGCGGCCGGACGCGACGGAGGCCTGGATGTGCGCGCTGTGGAAGGGTGCGGCGGCTCGTCATCCGCTGGACCGCACGCTGGCCACCGGACTCCGCCACCTATCTGCCGGGCGCGCTGCTGCCGAAGGTGGACCGCATGACGATGGCGCATTCGCTGGAGGCGCGCTCGCTGTTGCTGGACCACGAGGTGCTGGAGCTGGCGGCGACGCTGCCGGTGTCGTTCAAGGTGCGCGGGCGGACGACGAAACGGATCCTGCGCGACGCCTTCGCGGACCTGCTGCCGCCGGGCATCGGCGCGCGCGGCAAGATGGGCTTCGGCGTTCCGCTCGGCCCCTGGTTCCGCGGGCCGCTGCGCGGGTGGCTTTCGGACACGCTCTCGGCGTCGGGACCGCTGTCGGAGTGGTTCGAGCCGGCGGAGCTGGCGGACCTGGAGGCGCGCCACCTCTCCGGGCGGGAGGACCTGGGCAAGCGTCTGTGGGCGCTGGTGATGCTCGCCGCGTGGCGTCGCTGGATCGGGTGACGAATACGTAAACGATCGCCACCCGTATCAAATCTGAAATTCCAAACTTGAAATCCTCTTCCTTCCCCGACCGCCGATCAACCCTTCCAATGCGTCAAATCCACCCCCAGCAACCGCTCGGTCAGTTCGACGTCGGCGCGGAAGATGCCGCGGTATTCGCGCTCCACCTCCGGCGGGAGGGCGGTGCGCGTGGCGGGCCGGGTGTTGAAGCGGTCGCGCACGGCCTCCGCGAAGGGGACCACCCCCGTCCTGCGCAGCAGCGGCAGGAGCCGTTGCAGCCCGCGGTGGTGGATGAACATGCGCGCGGCGTTGATGGCCTTGTTGAGGCCGGGCAGGCGGGTGTCGCGGGTTTCGTTCGACGGGTTCTCCAGCCCCTCCGGGAAAAAGTCCCTCACGCCGAGGAACCGGGTCACCCGGTGGTAGAAGGCGCGCGGGTCGCGCTTGAGATCGTCATGGAACAGCACCAGCAATTGCTCGCGCGGGAACCGGTCGAGATAGGGCTCGAGCTGGCGTCCGTAGAAGCTCTCCTCGATCAGGTACGGCCTCGCCTTCACGGCGGAGGCGAAATCGGTTTCGGGGATGAAGGCCTTGGCCTGGAAGTACTGGAACTGCGAGAAGGAGCGGCGGAGGGGGTCGCGCAGGATGGCGACCAGCCTGATGTCCGGGTTGTAGGCGTGGATGTCGGCGGCGCTGTTGGCATGGACGAGGTAGGTGGGCGAAAGCTCGCCGGCGATCTGTCCGGGGCGCTGGCCCTTGAAATGGGCGTGGTACCAGTCGAGCGGTTTGCCGTAGCGGTAGTTGGGCTCGACCTCGGTGAAGGCGATGTCCCGGTTGAAGTAGATCAGCTCCTTCGTCGCGGGGATGAAGACGTCCGGGTGCAGCCGCAGCACGTCCGCCAGCCAGGTGGTGCCGGACTTGCCGGCGCCGATGCCGAGGAAGTCGAGCCGGAAGGCCGGGTCGTTCCATGTCCGTCCGCTCATGGCCGCCGCCGTCCGACCACGAGCACGCTGCGCAGGAAGGTCGTCTTGAGCTTGTACCAGCGCGAGCGGTTGTCCTGGCCGCGCGACCAGCGGAGGGCGGTGCCGGCGGCGAGGCTCAGCGGCGTGGCCAGCGGCTCGCCGAAGGGTCCGCTGGTGTGGGTGGAGAACGCGGTCTCGAAGCCCGAGTCGCGGAACATCTGGGTGAGCCGCCGCACGGTGACGAGGTTGGCGTGCGTGTAATCGCCATGGAAGAAGTCCGCGCCCCAGTGCAGGTAGTCCGGCGAGGCGATGACGACCAGGCCGCCCGGGCGGAGGGCGCGCCGCGCCTCGTGCAGGAAGGCCATGGCGCCGCGGGTGCCGTCCATGTGCTCGAAGACGTGCGAGAGCAGGAGGGCGTCCAGGGCGGCGTCGGGCGTGTCGAGGGGCGGCACCAGCCCGTCGCGCACGGAATAACCCCGGGCGGCCAGCCGCTCGCGGATGCGCTGGTTGGGCTCGATGGCGGAATAGTTGCGGAAGCCGGCGGCGCGGATCTCGTCGGCCAGCTCGCCGGCGCCGGGGCCGATTTCGAGCAGGGCGGCGCCCTCCCCGCCGAGAAACGGGCGGCAGGCCCGGAAGGTCCGGCGCGCCATGGCGCGGGCCAGCCATGTTCCGGCGGCGGTTCCCTGCTGGTCGGCGTAATGATCGTAGAAGCTCATGGATCCTCAGCCGGCGGCCGTCTCCAGGAGGGAGAGGAGGGCGCGGGCGGAGTCCTCATAACGGAAGGTCGCCGCGCGCGCAAGGCCGGCGGTGCGGAGGCGTTCGCGCAGGGCGGGGTCGGCGGCGACCGCGCGCAGGTGGCCTTCCAACTGCCCGGGGGACAGGGGGTCGAAGGTCAGGGCGGCGCCGCCCACCACCTCGGCGAGGGAGGTGGCGGCGCTGCTGATCACCGGGCAGCCGCAGGCGAAGGCCTCGAGCGGCGGGAGACCGAACCCCTCGTAGCGGCTGGGGAAGACAAACGCCTCGGCCGCGCGGTAGAGGGCGGCGAGGTCGGCCTGCGGGATCAGCCCCAGCACCTTCACGCGGTCGCGGATCCCGTGGCGGTCCAGGACGTCCTCCGCCCGGTCCTCGACCACGACGTGCCCCCCGCCGCCGGTCAGCACCAGGTCGTGGGGAATGTCCCGGTGGCAGCGGGCGAAGGCCTCGAAGAGCACGCGGATGTTTTTGCGGACGGAGCGGGTGCCGGCGTAGAGGAAGAAGGGGTTCCGGAGGCCGTGCTTCGCGCGGATCTCCGCGGGGGGCGGCGCGTCCGGCCGGCGGAAGGCGGCGCCGGGGGCGAGCGGGATCACGCTCATCCGGGCCGCGGGGATGCGCAGCAGGCGGCCGGCGTCGCGCATCGTCCAGGCGGAGTCGCACGCCACCGCGCGGGCCATGCGCAGGGAGCGCGGGATCATCGCCCGCATGTAGAGGATGTCGGGCCGGAGGTATTCGCGGTGGGGAAACTCCGGGACGCGGAAATACAGCAGGTCGTGCACGGTGACGACCGCGGGCGTCCGCACCCCAGCGGGATGACGTTCTGCGGGAACCAGGCGACGTCCGGGCGGTCGCGCCGCAGCGCGCGGCAGCGCCCAATGGTCCCACAGCAGCTGTGCGCCGCGGGCAGGAAGACCTCCTCCGCGGCCGCGGTGCGTGCCCGGCAGGTCCGCGTCGGCGTAGTAGAGCACGAAGCGGTGCGGCGACCCGGCCGCCAGCAGCCCCGCCACCATCTCGCGCATATTCGCGCACCCCGCCGACGGAATGCCCCATGGCGCGGCAGGAAATCGCGATCGTGAGGGGGCGGGCGATCGTGAGGGGGCGGGCTGACATGGATCCACTTGCACAGGTTGCGCGCCACGGCGGCAAGCGCAAAATCGCAAAAGAAACGGCCTGGGCCTTCGCCTCCAAGGGCGCGGCGCTGGCGGGCACCTACGGGCTCCTCTTCTTCCTGGTCCACCGGCTGGACGTCGCGGAGTTCGGCCGCTGGTCCTACTTCTTCTCGGTGCTGCTCATCCTGACCCAGGCGTCCGAGCTGGGCCTGAACACCGCCGCCAAGCGCTGGTTCGCGGAAGCGCGCGACCCCCGCTCGCTCGGCGCCTGGATCCACGCGGCGTGGCGCCTGCGGGGTGCGGGCGAGCGCGGGCGCGGGGCTGCTCACCCTGGCCCTGGCCCTCCCCGTCGCGCGCTGGACCGGCAAACCCTGGCTGGCCGGCTGGCTGCTCACGGCCGCGCCGTGGGTCGCGCTGTTCGGGATCGTCGAATTCTACAAGTCCCTTCGAGGCGGTCCACCGGCTGCGCCTGACCTTCCAGGTCAACCTGGTCGACAACGCGCTGCGCCTGCTCCTGTGCCTCCTGGTCTACCAGGCCACCGGCAGCGTGCGGGCCATGGTGCTTGCGCTGGGCGCGGCGGCCCTGGCGGCGGCCGGCAGCGGACGCCTGCTCCAGAACCGCCACCTGCCCGCCGCGGTCGCGGGGTCCGGGGCGGACGCCGGGGCGCTGGCGCGGTACAGCGTGCCCGTCTTCTTCATGTCGGTCGCGGGGTTCATCTCCACCGAGATCGACACGCTCATGATCGGGGGGCTGCTGGACGACCGCGCCACCGGGATCTTCGGCCTGCCCAAGCAACTGGTCGCGTTCCTTCCGCATGTCAGCGTCGCGTTCACCATGGGGGCGGTGCCGGCGCTGGCGCGCATGGCCGCGCAGGCGGACCCGGCCGCGCGCACCGGCTTCCGGCGCCTGCTGGGGCTGCTGGCGGTGCTGTACGGCGGACTGGCCCTCGCCGGCTTCGCCCTGGCCGCCTGGCTCCCGCGCGAATGGCTCCCGCAGGGCTACCGCGAGTCGGTCGGCCCCTTCGCCGGCCTCATGCCCTACGTCTTCTTCAACGCCCTGAGCATCTTCACCGGCACCCTGCTCAACTACCGCGGCCTGGCGGGCCGGCGCTTCCTCTTCCTGGTCGTCACGATCCTCCTCAACGTCACCCTCAACCGCTGGTGGATTCCCCGCTTCGGGGTGACCGGCGCGGCCCTCGCCTCCTCGGTTGCCATGATGCCCTATTTTCTGCTCAACTGGATCCAGTGCGAGCGGATGCTCCGGCCCGCCCGCCCCTCCCCATGACCCTCTCCTCCAAAACCACCGCCACGCTGCTGTTCCTCTGGGCGCTCTGGCTCACCGCCGAAACCTGGGCGCTGGGACCGGCCTCCTATGTCCACCCGCACGACAACGCCGACCAGATCGTGCCGGTGACCGTCTGGCTCACCCGGTCGGCGGACCGCCTGCTCAACGCGGAGACGCTGCCCTCGCTCTGCGGGGTCGCGCGCCTGCCCGCCAGCGCCTGGATCAACAGCGCCCATCCCTTCTTCCTGCTCCTCCCGCCCTGGGCCGCGCTCGGCCTCTTCTCGGTCCTGCAGCGCTTCGTCGCGGCCTGGTTCGCGTTCCGGGTCGCGCGCGACCTCTTCCGCCTGCCGCCGCTGCTGGCCGCGGCCGCGGGGCTGCTCTTCCCCCTGCTTCCCTGCGAGCACGGGGAGATGCGCCTGATGCACCAGTTCAACGAGCCGGGCCTCCCGCTCTTCCTGTGGGCCTTCGCCGTGCTGCCCGCCGGCCGCCCCGGCCGGAGCCTGCTGTGGGGCGCGGCCCTCGGGGTGCTGGCGGGGCTCGGCATGGGCCCGGTGGACGCCATGCCCTTCCTGCTCCCCGCGGCGGTCGTCGCGGCCGCCCTGCTGCGGCGGGACCTGTCCTCGCGCCGCGCCCGGGCCGGCTTCGCGGGGGCGGTGGCGGCCTGCGCCCACGTCGCCGCCGCCGTCAAGCTGCCGACCCTCGGCTCCATGCTCGGCCACGCCGCCGCCAGCCACCGGGGCGCGTGGACGCCGGTGCTGGGCCTGCGCGAGGCCGCGGTCTTCCAGGGCTCCGGCCGCCTCCGCTTCCTGCTCGAATTCTGGCCGCTGGCCCTGCTGGCGGTCCCGCTCCTGCTCCGCGTCCGCCGCTGGAGCCGCCCGGAGGCCGTGGCCGTCCTGCTGCTCGGCGCCGGCCTCCTGCTCGGACCGGTGCTGCAGGTCGCGGCCTGGCAGCTCCGCGACCACGGCGTCGTGGCCAACGCGCTCGACTTCACCCGCTTCAACCGCCTCGCCCCGTTCGCGCTCCTGCTGGCCGCGCTTTCCGGTCTCCGGAACCTGCTGGAGCGCCGGGTTCCGGTCACCGGAACCGCCGCGGCCGCGGCCCTCCCCGCCGCCTTCGCCTTCCTCGCCGGCGCGGCCGCCTTCGCCTCCTGGGACCTCAAGCTCGAACACGGCCGGCGCATGCACGCGGGCTGGACCTGGCGCGGACTCTACGGCGGCGCCGACGTCGCGGAGCTGGCCCGCCGCGCCCGCGCGCCCGGCGCCGACCCCTTCCGCTGCGCCACCGCCGGGGCCTACCACGAATACCACCCGCTCTACCTCGTGGCGTCGGGCCTCGAGACCGCCGACGGCTACGCGGTCATCTACCCGGATCGCTACAAGCGCTTCTGGGGCCAGGTCCTCCGCCCCCTCAACGCGCTGGAGCCCCACTTCAAGGGTTACTTCACCGGATGGGGCAGCCGCGTCTACCTCTTCCACTCCATGGAGCCGTGGAACGAATCGATCCGCGCCATCCCCTTCGCCGCCTGGTACGACCTCGACCTGCTCTCCCTCGCCAACGTCCGCTACCTCGTCGCGAAGAAGCCCGTCGACGATCCGCGCCTCCGCCTCCTCCCCCCCGCGTGGGACGACGCCGCCCGCGACGCCTGGGCCGGCCGGCCGTTCCTGGAAAAACTCTCCGGCTACCTGGCCGGCCGCAACCCGGGCCCCCGCCAGTACGTCTACGAAAACCCGGACGCCCTCCCCCGCTTCTTCCTGGCGGAGGGCACGCGCGTCATCGACTCCCCCGACGCCCTCGGCGACGCCCCGCTCGACGACCTGCGCACCTCCGTCTTCCTCCTGCGCGGCGACGCCGCCGGATGGAGCGACACGGCCCCGTCGCCGGAAACGCCCGGCCTTCCGAAGCTGGAATCCTACTCCCTCGAACACAGCGTCCTGACCGTGACCGCCGCCCGCCCTTGCTGGATGGTGAACACCGAGCTGTGGTATCCGGAAAGCCGCTGCCTCGTCGACGGCCGCCCCGCCCCCATCCTCCCCGCCTACGGCGCGTTCCAGGCCGTGCGGCTCGAGCCGGGCGAACACCGCGTCACCTGGGACGCCTCCCCCGCCCGCACCCCATGATCCTCCTGACCGAGACCCGTCCGCGCGAGGACATCGCTCGGCTTGACGACGCCTGGGCCGCCCCGGAGTCCTTCGCCTTCCTGCCCGCGCGCGGCGCCCACTCCCGCGCCTGGGTGGAGCAGGCCGTCGCGCAACTGCCCGCCGCCCTCGCCCGCGACCACTTCGCCCTGCTCACCTCCGGCAGCACCGGCCGCCCCAAGCTCGTCGTCGGCCGCAAGGCGCGCGCCGACGCCCTCGCCCGCGCGCTGCACGACCTCCAGGATCTCGACGCCTGCGCCGCCACCGTGCTCGCCCTGCCCCTGCCCTACTGCTTCGCCTTCGTGAACCAGTGGCGCTGGGCCCGCGCGCTCGGCCGCCGCCTGACCCCCACCGCCGGCTTCGCCGAACCCGACGCCCTGCGCACCGCGCTGGCGGACGCCCGCGACGCCATGCTCTGCCTGGTCGGCGCGCAGATGCCGCTGCTGGAGGGACTCGCCGGCGCCGCCGCCTACCCCGGCGTCACCCGCGTCAACTTCGCCGGCGGCCGCTTCCCCAGGAAAACTCGGCCGCCTCCGCGACCTCTTCCTGCCGCCCGCGTCTTCAACAACTACGGCTGCGCCGAGGCCATGCCCCGCCTCGCCCTGCGCGACGCCGGGGCTACGCGGACGAGGCCGCGATCATCGGCCCGCCCTCCTGGGCGTGCGCCTGCGCGCGGTGGACGCCCAGCGCCTGGACCTACTCTACGGCGCCGTCGGCTTCGTCACCGACGACGGGTTCCGCGCCGTGTCCGACGACGACCGGATTCCCCACCGGCGACCTCGCCGAACCCCTGCCCGGCGGCCTGGCGCCTGCTCGGCCGCGAGGGCGAGGCCTTCAAGCGCTACGGCGAAAAGATCGCCCTCCCCGATCTCCTCGCCGCCGCGCGCGCCGTCCACCCGGGCGAGGCCGCCGCCTTCCGCGAACGCGATCCCGCCGGCGAGGAAGGCTACGTGCTCGTGCTGGCCCCCGCCCCCGCGCCCGCCGCCGTGCGCGCGGTGCTGGGTGTTTTTCGCGACCGCTTTCCCCGCACCCACTGGCCCCTGCGCATCGAGGCCCGCGACGACCTCCCCCGCCTCGCCAATGGAAAAATCGACACGCCGGCGTTGAAATCCGCCCCCGGCCCTGTTTTGTGGAAACAACACCTATGACCTCCCGCGAAACCCTCGTCCAACTCCTCGCCGACATCTTTCCTGTTGATCCCGCCGAGGTCCGCATGGACCTGTCCCGCGCCGACCTCCCCACCTGGGACTCCCTCGCCGTCGTCTCCATCGCCGTCGGCGTCCACCAGACCTTCGGCTACCACTTCACCCCCGCCGAGGCCAACGGTATCCAGAAATTCCAGGACATCATCGACCTGCTGAAAGCCAGGGGCGCCTGGCACGAGTCCCCGTAGGGGCATCGCATGCGATGCCCCATCATGCGATGCCCACCATGCCCCGAGTAAGGGCTTCGCATGCTATGCCCACCATGCCCCGCGTAAGGGCTTCGCATGCGAAGCCCCTACGACCTCCGCCCCCCGCTCCCCGCCCCATGCCCCGGAAATCCCCCTCGCCTCCCTCCCGCGCGACCACACCGTCCTCTGGGCCGATCCCGCGCGCGTCGCGGCCATCCCGGAACTCGCCGCGCTCCCGGCGGTCCATGACCTCGCCGCCATCCCCGCGGGCACCCTCACCCTCGTCGTCGCCGGCGGGGGAGACCGCATCGACCGCGCCAAGGTCTTCCGCGCCCGCCAGGCCCCGCACCTCCGGCTGATCGCCGTCCCCACCCTCTGGGGCAGCGGCGCCGAGGCCTCCCGCGTCGCCGTGCTCAACACCCCTGCCGGCAAGGAAATCCACGTCGGCGACGAACTCCTCCCCGACGCCATCGCCTTCCCCGACGCCCTCATCGCGTCCACGCCCGAATCCCTCCGCCGCGCCGGCATCGGCGACGCCTTCTCGCACGTCTTCGAGGCCTTCATCTCCCCCCTCGCCACCGACGAAATCCGCGCCGCGGCCGCAGCCCTCCTGCGCGACCTGCTCGCGCTCGACGACTGCGCCTCGCCCGTCTGGTTCCGCCACTCCGCGCACGCCTGCGCCCTCCAGGCCGCCAGCGGCGTCGGCCTCATCCACGGCATCGCCCACACCCCGAACCCTCTCGGCGTCCGCGGCCCCCTCGCCCCCGGCCACGCCGGCCTCTGCTCGCTCTTCCTGCTGCCCGTGCTCGACTTCGATCTCGCCCACTCCGAAAACCCGCCGCCCTGCTCGCCGCCGCCGGCATCGACCCCGAAGCCCTCCGCGCCCGCTTCCGCACCTTCTTCGATCCCGCCGCCTACGCCGCCACCCTCCCTGCCCGCAAACCCATTGGCGCGCTGTACTCACCGACCGGCGTTCGAGGGTGAACGGGGTGCTCGTGCGGCCGGGAGCGTCTGGGTTTTTTGCGGGATATGTAAGGGGTGGGGTTTAGCCATTTAGCTGTTAGCCGTTTAGCCCTTCCGACCACCCCGCAACCCCGCTCCCCGCTCCCCGCTCCCTGCTCCCGCTCCCCAGCTCCCCGCCCCCCGCCTCCCCGCGCCCCGCTCCCAGCTCCCCGCCCCCCGCTAAAAAGCTAATCGCTAAACTCCCCAAAAGCTTAACAGCGAAATAGCTAAACCGCCGCTTTCAGAAAAATCCCTTCGCGATCTTTGCGATCTTCTGTAAAACGTATTCCCGCCCCCCGCCCCCCGCCCCCCGCCCCCCGCCCCCCGCTCCCCCGCCCCCCGCCCCCCCGCCTCCCCGCCCCGCTCCCCGCTCCATGCTCCCCGCCCCAAGCTCCCCGCTCCCGCTCCATGCTGAACACACCCCCGCTGGCCCGGCAGGACGCCGCCGCGTTCCTCGCGGAGATGAACCGCGTCACGCGCCACCACCGCCGCGGCTGCCCGGAGTTCGCGCGCATCTGGCCGGGCGACAACGACGCCACCCGCGTCGAGGACCTGCCCTTCCTGCACGTCGGCCTCTTCGGGCAACTGACCTCCGCACCCGCGCCGAGGGCATCCGCCACACCCGCGTGCTCACCTCCTCCGCCACCTCCACCGGCACCTCCAGCCGCGTTTGCTCGACGAGGAAAGCAACCGCCTCCAGTCCGAAAGCGCCCGCGCCCTGCTCTCCGCCGCCCTGCCCGTGCGCGACTGCCCCCTGCTCATCCTCGACCACCCCGCTCCTCCCGCAGCGCGGCGGACAACCCCGGCGCCCGCACCGCCGCCGCCCTCAGCCTCCGCCCCTCGCCACCGGAACTCCACTTCCTGCTCGACTCCCCCGACGATCCCGCCTGCGAAACGGGCGGCCGTGCGGCCGCGGCCGGGGCGGCGGCAAACGGACGCCTGCTCGTCTACGGCTTCACCTGGATCCTCTGGCGCGCCTGGGAATCCATCCCGCCCTCCGCCGCCCGCGCCCTCGCCAACTGCACCATCGGCTTCGTCCACAGCGGCGGCTGGAAACTCGAGGCCCTCCGCGTCGACCGCGCCACCTTCGACGCCCGCCTCCTCGCCCACGCCGCGCCCGGCTCGGGCGTCACCGACTTCTACGGACTCGTCGAGCAACCCGGCATGATCTACCCCATGGACGCCGACGGCCTCCGCCCCGTGCCCGCCTGGGCCGACGTCATCGTGCGCGACCCCGTCACCCTCGAGCCGCTCGCCGACCGCCCCGGCCAGCTCCAGCTCCTCAATCCCCTCAGCCTCGGCTCGCCCTGCCACAGCGTGCTGACCGAGGACCTCGGCCGCCTCGTGCCCGGCCCGGGGGTCAAACGATTCGAACTCATCGGCCGCATTCCCAAGGCCGAGGTCCGGGGGTGCGCCAATGTCTGACCTCGCCCCGCCCGACCGCATGATGCGCGTCATCGCCGGCTGGGGAGTCGTGCGCGCCGCCATGATCCGCCGCAAGCCCGACGCCTTCGCCCGCGAGGAGGCCATTCGCTGTCCTTCCTCGATCCCGCGGCGCTCCGGCAACCGTGGCGCGATCATTTTGCGGCGCGGCCGCAGCCGCCCCGGCCGCGCGAACCCGTCGCCGTCTGGACCCCCAACAACGTCAGCCTGCTCGGCCCCCTCGTGCTCGTGCTGCTCAGCCCCGGCGGCCGCGTACGCGTGAAAAGCCCGCTGGCGGCGGACGACCTCACCGGCGCCTTCCTCGACTTCGCCCGCGCCCACGCCCACGCCGGCCCGCTGGCGGAATGGCTCGCGAGCGGCGTCGAGGCCGCGCGCTTCGACCGCACCGACGCGCGCAACGCGCAATGGGCGGCGGAGGCCGAGGTGCGCATCGTGTTCGGGTCCGACGAGGCCTGCGCCGCCATCGACGCCCTGCCCCACCCGGCGGACAGCGTGCAGTTCAGTTTTGCAGACCACCGGTCCGTCGCGTGGATCGAGGACGGCGCGGTGACGGACGAGGTCGTCGACACCCTCATCAAGGTCTTCGCCGTGTACGGCCAGGCCGGCTGCACCTCGCCGTCGGTCGCGGTGCTGCTCGGCGGGTCGCGGGATTCCGCCCTCGCCCTGCGCGACCGCATGATCGCGCGCTGGCCCCTTCTGATCCGCAACCCGACGCCCTGGCACACCGCCTCCGCCCACACCCTCGCCTTCCAGTGGGCGCGCGCCAACGGCTGGGACGCGGCGGTGGCCCCGGGTCGCGGCGCCGTGATCGCGTCGGGCGAGCACGGCCTGCCCGCGTTTTCCGGACCGGCCGCCCTCCCGGTCACCTGGGCCGGCCCCGGCGAGGCCGTCCACCTCCTCCCCGCGAACCTCCAGACCATCGGCCACGCCCTGCGCGATCCCGCCGATCCCCGCTGGGCCGCCCTGCGCACCGCCGCCCGCCCGCTGCGCTGGGTCCCCCTCGCCGAGATGCACCACTTCAGCCATGTCTGGGACGCCCAGCCCTGGTGGGAGGGGTGTTTCCACCAAAACCTTGCCTAACCCGCGCGCGTTCTGCTACACGACGACTCCGCAACTTGCCCCCCCTTCATGACCGACTCCCCCTCACCCGTCCCGCTCATCTCCGTTGTCAGCCCGGTGTTCGGGGCCCCCGATCTGGTGTCCGAGTTGGTCCGCCGCCTGGTGGCCGTCCTGGAGAAGATCACCCCGTCGTTCGAAATCGTGCTGGTCAACGACGCCTGTCCGCGGGATTCCTGGCCCGAGATCCTCAAGGCCGCCGCCGCCGAGCCGCGGGTGCGCGGGATCAACCTCAGCCGCAACTTCGGCCAGCACATCGCCATCACCGCCGGGCTCGACCACGCCCAGGGCGAATGGGTGGTGGTCATGGACTGCGACCTGCAGGACCAGCCCGAGGAAATTCCCCGCCTGTACGCGAAGGCGCGGGAGGGCTTCGACACCGTGTTCGGCCGCCGCTGCCGGCGTCAGGACAGCAAGCTCAAGGTGCTGCGGGGCGACATCTGCACCTGGATCTACGACTTTTTCACCGGGCTGGACACCGACCGCGCCGTCGCCAACTTCTCCATCAGCCACCGCAAGGTGATCGACGCGGTCCGCCAGTACCGCGAGCGGGACCGCTCCTTCCCGGGGCTGGTCCTCTTGACCGGCTTCCGGCGGACCACCATCGACATCGACCACGCCGCCCGTCCCTCCGGCAAGACCAGCTACACGTGGCTCAAGCTCACCAAGTTCGCGCTGCAGGTGCTGGTTTCCGGCACCAACCGGCCGCTGTACGCCTCCATCAAGTTCGGCCTCTTCCTCGCCGCGGGCAGCCTGGTGTACGCGATCTCCCGCCTGATCCAGTTTTCCGTCACCGGCGTGGCCGTACCCGGCTGGACCACGCTGGCGTTCCTGGTCTCCTTCTTCAGCGGCCTGCTCTTCATGCAGCTCGGGGTCATCGGCCTCTACCTCGGCAAGGTTTTCGACGAAAGCAAGCGCCGCCCGCTGTACCATGTCGCGGAGACCCTTCCTCCTTCGCGTCCCTCGTGATCTTCCGTAAAACCTCTACATGCCCGGCCCCGACCACCCGCTGATCTCGATCGTGAGCCCTGTCTACGGCGCGCCCGAACTGGTCGCCGGGCTGGTGCGCCGCATCGTGGCCGCGGTGACGCCCGTCACCTCCGATTTCGAGATCCTCCTCGTCAACGACGCCTGCCCCAAGGGCTCCTGGGCCGAAATCGTCAAGGCCGCCGCCGCCGAACCCCGCGTCACCGGACTCAACCTCAGCCGCAACGCCGGCCAGCACCGCGCCATCACCGCCGGCCTCGACCACGCCCGCGGCGAATGGGTGGTCGTCATGGACTGCGACCTGCAGGACCAGCCCGAGGAAATCCCCCGCCTCTACGCCAAGGCCCGTGAAGGCTACCACACCGTCTTCGGCCGCCGCCACGAGCGCAAGGACTCGCTCGCCAAGCGCGCTCCCAGCCGCGCCTTCGCCGCCTTCTTCGCGTGGCTCTCCGGCGCCCGCATCGACCGCACGATCGCCAACTTCTCCATCAGCCACCGCCTCGTCATCGAGGGCTTCCGCCAGTACCGGGAACTCGACCGCGCCTTCCCCATGATCGTCCACCTGATGGGCTTCCGCCGCGCCTACATCGACGTGGAGCACGCCGCCCGTCCCTCCGGGCAGAGCGCCTACACCTTCCGCAAGCTCCTCTCCTTCGCCCTCCAGGTCGTCGTCGCCGGCTCCAACAAGCCGCTGCACCTCTCCATCAAGGCGGGCGGCGGGCTCGCCCTGCTCAGCTTCGCCTACGCCCTCTTCCTCATCATCCGCTACTACCTCTTCGGCACCACCGTCGAGGGCTGGACCTCCCTCGCCGTGCTCGTCGCCTTCTTCAACGGCCTGCTCTTCGTCCAGCTCGGGGTCATCGGCCTCTACCTCGGCAAGACCTTCGACGAGAGCAAGCGCCGCCCGCTCTACCACGTGATGGACACCACCTCCGACGCCCCCTGAGCATGCACCGCACCCCACCCACCCACCTGCTGGACTACCTGGAGCAGGGCGCCGCCCTCACCCACCCGGACAAGGTCGCGTTCCGCGACGGCGACTTCGCCCCCACCTTCCGGCAGGTGCGCGACGCCGCCCTCCGCATCGGCTCGGCCCTCGCCACCCTCGCGGGGCGCACCCGCCGGCCCGTCGTCGTCTTCCTCCCCAAGTCCGCCGCCACCCTCGTCGCCGATCTCGGCGTGCTCTACGGCGGCCACATCTACGTCAACCTGGACATGCAGTCGCCCCCCGCGCGGCTGCTGGCCCTGCTGCACAGTCTCGAACCCGCCGCCGTCGTCACCCTCGCCGCCCACCAGGCCGCCTGGACCGCCCTGAACCCGCCGGCAATCCCCGTCCTGACCGCCGACGCCGCCCTCGCCGACGCCGCCCCGCCGCCCGACGACCCCCGCCTGCGCGACCTCCGCCGCAACGCCCTCGACACCGACCCCGCCTGCATCATCAACACCTCCGGCTCCACCGGCGTCCCCAAAAGCGCCGTCATCACCCACCGCGGGTTGATCGACTTCATGGAGTGGCACCAGCAGGCCTACCCCCTGCGCCCGGACGACGTCGTGGGCAGCCTCTCCCCCTACCACTTCGACGGCTACCTCGTCGGCTTCCTCTCCTCCCTGTGGATCGGCTGCGAGGTCAACGTCATTCCCTCCTCCCTCGCCATGTTCCCCGTCCGTCTGGTCGAACATCTGCGCGACCACGGCGTCACCTTCATCTTCTGGGTGCCGACCGTCATGGTGAACATCGCCAACACCGGCGCCCTCGCCACGACCCCCCTCCCCGCCCTCCGCCATGTCGGCTTCGCCGGCGAGGTCTTCCCCACCCGCCACCTCAACGAATGGCGCCGCCTGCTCCCGCACGCCGCCTTCGTCAACTACTACGGCCCCATCGAAATCAGCGTCATCTGCACCCACTACGAGGTCAAACGCCCCTTCCGCGACGACGAACCCCTGCCCATCGGCTTCGCCTGCGCCAACACCGGCCTGCTCCTGCTGGATGAACACGACCGCCCCTGCCCCCCGGGCGAACGCGGCGAACTGTGCGTGCTCGGCCCCGGCGTCTCCCCCGGCTACTGGCGCAACCCCGAGGCCACCGCCCGCGCATTCGTCCAGAATCCCCTCCACGCCGACTACCCGGAAATCCTCTACCGCACCGGCGACCTCGCCCACCTCAACGAACACGGCGAGCTGATGTTCGACGGCCGCAAGGATTTCCAGATCAAGCACCAGGGCTTCCGCATCGAGCTGGGCGAAATCGAGAACGCCTGCCTCGCCGTCCCCGGCATCCGCAACGCCTGCGTGCTCTACCAGCGCGACCGCAAGGAAATCACCCTCTTCTACGAGGCCGACACCCCCGTCTCCCCCGCCGCGCTGCGCGCCGCGCTCGGCGTCAACCTGCCCAAGTACATGTGGCCCACCGTGCTGCGCCACCTGCCGGAAATGCCCCGCAACCCCAACGGCAAGATAGACCGCAAGGCCCTCGGCGACCTCCTCGCCGCCCCCGCATGAGCGCCCCCGTCGCCGACCGCCTCGCCGCCCTCCGCACCCGCTGCGGCGCGGCGCTGCTCCTCAACAGCTTCACCCCGCCCGCACCGGACGCCCGTCCCCTCCTCGCGGACGACGACGGCGTCGCCTGGCTCCAGCCCGACCACGCCCTGCACCGCTTCTTCTTCGCCGCCGCCACCCCCGCCTTCATCACCCGCGCCGCGCAGGCCACCCCCCGGCCTGCCCGCCGTCGCCGACGTGGTCACCCGCGCCGACCGCCACCAGCCCGCCGTCACCGAGGCCCTCGCCGCCGGCGGCTTCCAGCCCCACAGCGTCTTCCGCCGCATCCGCAACACGAGACTCCCGGTCTTTTGCGCCAACGAACGGCTCGACTTCGCCCGCCCGGAGGAAACCGACGCCGTGCTCGCCCTGCTGCACGCCCACTTCGACCCCCTCAACTCCCACTTCCCCGCCCGCGCCGACCTCGCCCGCTGGATCGACGACCGCACCGTGCTCGCCAGCCGCGGCCCCGCCGGCGAACCCCTCGGCCTCTCCGTGTTCCACCTCCAGGGCCGCGTCTGCAACTACAACTACCTGCTCAACCGCTCCTCCGACCTCGCCGACGCCATGTCCCTGCTCTTCAACACCTACGCCGAACTCCACCGCCGCGGCGTCACCTCCGCCCTCGCCTGGGTCGACGAGGCCAACACCGGCGTCCTGCGCATGCACCAAAGATTTGGTTATACTCCGGACGGCACCGTGGATTATATCCTCGTGAAACCATGAACCTCGAAACGCGCCTCCTCAACCTCCTCCACTCCGTCCGCCCCGAGGCGGATTTCACCTCCTCGCAGGACTTCGTCGGCGACGGCCTGCTCGACTCCTTCGACCTCGTCACCCTCGTCGCCGAAATCGACCGCGCCTTCTCCCTCTCCGTCCCCGGCACCGACATCCTCCCGGAAAACTTCCAGAACCTCGCCGCCATCGCCGCCCTGCTCCGGAGGCTCGGCGCCGCATGAACCTGCTTTTCCCCGGCGCCCGCGTCCAGGGCATCCTCGGCGTCGTCCCCTCCACCGAGCTGGACTTCCTGGAGGACATGCGCCGGTTCGACTTCCCCGAGGCCAAGTCCCTCAAGCTCAAGATGGTCATGGGCTACGACAAGCACCGCGTCGCCCACCCCTCCACCTGCGTCTCCGACCTCGCCGTCCACGGCTTCCAGCACCTCTTCGCCCAAGGCGTCCTCCAACCCGCGGAAATCGACGCCCTCATCCTCGTCACCCAGTCCCCCGACTACCTCGTCCCCCCCACCTCCTTCGTCATCGCCGGACGCCTCGGCCTCCCCCCCGACCTCTACTGCCTCGACATCAACCAGGGCTGCGCCGGCTACGTCATCGGCCTCTTCCAGGCCCTCCAGCTCCTGCAGCAGCCCGCCATCCGCACCGTCGCCCTCGTCAACGCCGACGTGCTCAGCCGCCGCGTCTCCCGCAAGGACAAGAACTCCTGGCCCCTCGCCGGCGACGCCGCCGCCATCACCCTCCTCCGCGCCGATCCCGCCGCCCCGCCCGTCCACGGCAACCTCAAGTGCGACGGCGCCCGCCACCAGGCCCTCGTCATCCCCGCCGGCGGCTTCCGCACCCCCTCCACCGCCGACACCGCCCGCCTCGAGGACGCCGGCGAAAACAACTGGCGCAGCCTCGACCACCTCCGCATGGACGGCGCCGGCGTGTTCAACTTCGTGATGACCGAGGTCCCCCCCATGATCGACGCCCTCCTCCAGGCCGCCGGCGTCGTGCGCGACTCGGTCGACTCCTTCCTCTTCCACCAGCCCAACCGCTTCATGCTCCACAAGCTGGCCGACGCCATGGGCGTCCCGCACGACCGGATGCCCGCCAACCTCGTCGAGAAGTTCGGCAACTCCAACAGCGTCACCATCCCCCTCACCGCCGCGCTCAACCTCGGCCCCGACCTCACCCGCCGCCCCATGCGCCTCTGCCTCGCCGGCTTCGGCGTCGGCCTCACCTGGGGCTCCCTGCTGCTTGACACCGCCCCGCTCGACTTCTGCGAATGGATCGAATATCCCGAACCCGGAGCCTGACATGGAAACCTTCTACAAGAACCTCGCCGCCTGCCTGGAAGTCGAACTCGTCCACCCCGGGGACATCCTCCGCGACTTCGAGGTTTGGGACTCCCTCACCGCCCTCTCCATCCTCGCCATGGTCTTCCGCGACTTCAAGATCACCGTTTCCGCCGACGAACTCCGCGCCAGCACCACCGCCGGCGACCTCTGGAACGTCGTCCGCGGCAAACTGCCCCCCGCATGAGCGACCCCGCCCCCCTCACCCTGATCACCGGCGCCTCCTCCGGCATCGGCCGCGCCACCGCGCTCCTCCTGTCCGCGCAGGGGCCCCTCCTCCTGCACGGACGCGACGAGGCCCGGCTGGAGGAAACCCGCGCCCTCTGCGCCCATCCCGCCACCCACACCCTCTGGGCGCGCGACCTCTCCGATCCCCCCGCCGCCGGCGAAAGCCTCGCGGAACTGCTCCGCACCCGCGGCCTCGGCGTCGGCCGCTTCGTCCATTGCGCCGGCGCCGTCACCGTCGGCCCCGCCCGCCTGCTCGATCCCGCCGTGCTGCGGAACCTGCTCGCCGTCAATCTGGAGTCCGCCCTCGTCCTCTTGCGCGTGCTGCTCGGCAAACGCACCAACCCCGCCGCTTTCGAAGCGGCCGTCTTCGTCTCCAGCACCTACGGCATCCGCGGCGGAAAGGGCATGTCCGCCTACAGCGCCTCCAAGGCCGCCCTCGACGGCGCCGTCCGCTCCCTCGCCCTGGAACTCGCGCCCCGCGTGCGCGTCAACGGCGTCTGCCCGGGCGGCGTGCGCACCCCCATGGCCGTCTCCCACAACGCCGACCCCGAATTCCACGCCCGCGAGGAGGCCCGCCACCCCCTCGGCCTCGGCGAACCCGCGGACGTCGCCGGCGTCATCGCCTTCCTCCTCTCCCCCCAGGCCCGCTGGATCACCGGCCAGACCCTCGTCGTCGACGGCGGGCTGACCCTGCTGTAACTCCCGCCCCGCCCCCCCATGTCCATCCCCCTCTTCCACGACCGCGCCGGCCGCCCCCTCACCGCCGGTGACATCACCACCGCCCTCCGCAACGTGGGCGCGGACCAGGGTCGCATCCTCGTCCTGCACACCGGCGCCGCCCTCGGCACCCCCAACCCCGACCTCTCCCGCGCCGACATCCTTCGCGGCCTGCTCGACGCCGTCCTGGCCCTCGGCGTCCCGACGCTGGTCATGCCCGCCTTCACCTTCAGCTTCTGCGAAAACCGCCCCTACCACCGCCAGAACACCCGCACCAGGATGGGCGCGCTCAACGAGTACTTCCGCAAACAACCCGGCGTCGAACGCTCGCTCGACCCCATCCTGAGCTGGGTCGCCGCCGGGGCCGAAACCGCACTCGTCCGCGATGTCGGCCGCCACTCCATCGGCGCCGACAGCACCTTCGACCGGCTGCGGCGGCGCGGCCCCGACGTCCGCTTCGCCTTCCTCGGCGCCTTCGCCGCGGACTGCTTCACCTACCTCCATTACGTCGAGGAACGGCTCCGCGTCCCCTACCGCCACGACCTCCCCTTCACCGGCTCCATCACCGACGGCGACCGCACCTGGACCGACACCCACACCCTCTTCGTCCGCTACCACGGCGTGCGCGCCTTCCAGGGGCCCAAGTTCCAGGACCACCTCCTCCAGTCCGGCATCCTCCGCCAGCAGCCCGCGGGCGACCACTTCGCCAGCAGCATGCCCGAGCCCCCCGCCTACGCCGCGGTCGAGGAAAAAATCCGCGGCGACATCAACTACTTCCTCGAAAAGCCCCTCCCCTCCGGACCCCTCGACCCCTCCTACGTGGTGGACGGCGAGGTCCTCGCCCTCTGATCCCCATGCTCGTCCGCCGCACCGAACCCGACTCCACCGTCCTCGGACGCGCCGTCCTCGACGCCGCCGGCCTCGACCCCGCGGACGACCTCGCCGCCGCCGAGGCCGCCTGGATCCGCGACCACCACCCCCGCTACGTCATGTTCCGGCTGCCCGTCGAGGACCTCGCCGCCGCCCACCGCCTGGAACAGGCCGGCTTCCGCTACGTCGAAACCCAGCTTCGCCTCACCTACCGGCTCAAGCCCGCCTACGACACCGCCGCCTTCCCCTACCGGCACGAACGCGTCACCCGCGAGGAGGACCTCGCCCCCGTCCTCGACATCGCCTCCAGCACCTTCACCGTCGACCGCATCGGCATCGATCCCGGCCTGCCCGAGGCCGCCGAATTCTCCGCCGCCCGCTACCGCGCCTACGTCCGCAAATCCCTCGCCAGCCCCGACGAACGCCTCTACCGCCTGGTTGACAGCGCCACCGGCCGCGTCCTCGCCTTCAAGACTCACCGTCTCCTGGCCAACGGCGAGGCCCTCATGCTCCTCGGCGGCGTCCACCCCGACTACAAGGACGCCGGCCTCGCCAGCATCAGCGCCTATTTCCAGTATAATTCCCTGCGCGAGGAAGGCGTCCGCCGCATCACCACCCACGTCTCCGCCCGCAACATCCCCACCCTCAACATCGAGGTCAGCGGCCTCCAGTACCGCATCGCCGCCGTCTTCACCATCTTCCGCAAACTCTACGACTGACGCCCCGCCAGCGCCCGGGCAGGCAGCGGTTTAGCGATTAGCGGTTTGGCAGGTAGCCGTTTAGCGATTAGCGGTTTCGCAGGTAGCGGTTTAGCCATTAGCCGTTTAGCCGGTCGCAGTTCAGCCTCTGACTTCTTCCCTCTCTTCCTAAACACCTAAACCGCTAAAACCTAAACCCCTCCTCCGTCCCCCGTCCCCCGCTCCCCGCTCCCCGCCTCCCGCCCCCCTCCCGCCATTTGACATCCGCGGCAAATCTGGACTATTCTACAATGACACAAACTTCGAAGGATCCCGGGTATGAAATTCACGAAC
>JAXMHJ010000069.1:0-27758 GCA_046346795.1 Kiritimatiellia bacterium | reverse complement strand
GCCTCCGCAAAGGTCAGACCGCGCGTCTCGGGTTGGATGGAGAACGTGGAGAAGGCCGGTCCGGTCGGCGCGATTCCGGCGATGCGGCGCGGAAAGATTCCGGCGGGATAGGAGGTCCACGCGTGATTGGTTTCGTTGTCCGGGCTCGGGCGGCCGAAGGATTCCCAGATCGTCCGGTTGCCCGCGAGCATGTACTGGTAGCGGATGAGGTCCGCGACGGCGAGATCGCCCATCCCGCCCGCCGCGTAGAGCCCCTGATAATACGTGTAGCCCCCGTACCCGCCGACGTGGGCCGGTTGCTCGCGCAGCCAGGCGGCAACCTTGGGGCGTGCGTCGTCCGGCACGAGTCCGAACCGGAACGCGTAGGCCGCGCCGAGGGCGATGCGCTGGCCGCCGCCCCGCTTGGTCCGATAGGCCGTGCCGTCGAAGAGATGGGTGTTGATGGCGGTTTTGAGCGCGGTCGCGCGGGCGTCCCAGGCTGCGGCTTCGGCGGCGTGGCCGAGCACGCGGGCGACGTCCCGTGCGACCTGAAGGTTGCCGAAATACAGGGCGTTGAGCGCGATGTTCTCGCCCTCGTTTTCCATGATGCCGCCGGCGTAATCGGCGATGCGCCAGCCGGGGGCGTCGAGCAGGCCGCTCTCTTTCGTGTTCGACTCGGCCCAGGCCATCCACTTCACGAGATTCGGCCAGAGGTCGGACAGGAGCCGGGAGTCCCCGGTGAACAGGTATTGCTGCCACAGCATGAGCGGCCAGTGCATGGACCACTCGGGGATCTCGTAGATGGGCGACGGGCTGCACGCCCGGAAGCGGCCATCGGGCATCTGCTCGCCGGCGTAGTCGCGCAGGATCTTGTCGAGGATGAGCGTGTTGCGGTGGTGGTAGAGCAGGCCGATGCCGATGTTGTGGGAGTCGGCGGTCCAGGGCGACTGCTCGCGGTTGGCGTCCACGCTGATGATGCCCTGCTGGACGTTCTGGCGGGCGGAGCGTTCGGACATCTCGTGGATGTCGTTCAACAGCGCGCTGGAACAGGTGAAGGACCCGGCGACCTCGGCCGCGGTGTGGGCGACAACGGCGCGGATGTCATCGGCGGCGAGCGGGCCGGTGACGCCGGAGATGCGCAGGGTCTTGAAGGAGGTGTGGCGGCCGAAGTTCGCGCGCCACGTTTCCACGCCGCCCTTGCACGTGTATTCGTCCCAGCCCGAGCCACCGGAGCCATCGGCCATCTGGAAGTATTCGATGCGGACGACCGCGCCGGGCACCTGGTTGCGCAGGGTGATCTGCGGCCAGCCGGACAGGCACTTGCCGAATTCCGCCACCCATCGGTCGCCGGAAGACGTGCAGGACAGGGGGGCCAGCTCCTGTTCCTCGGTTTGATTGGCCACGCGTTGTACGAAGAGCCGGTAGGAGGAGCGGTCCACCACCGTGGCGTTTGTCCACGAGGCGTCGTCGAATGTCGGCGTCTTCCACCCCTCGATCTCCCGGCGCGCGTCGTAGCGGAGTGCGGCGCGGTTGCGCACACCCCCGGCGAATCCGAAGTATTGCGGCTCCGACTCGATGAAAGGCGTGTCGGCGCGGGTTTTCCAGGAGTCGTCGGTGACCAGCGTCTGCGTCGTGCCGTCGGCAAACTTGATCCGGCATTCAAGCCGGAAGGCGGGCGAGGCGTTGGTGCCCGAGTCGTTCCAGACCCCGTGCCAGTGCGCCTCGGCGGCGAAGGCGTTGCGGCCGGGTTTCAGCAGGGTCGTCACATCGTATCCGACATACTGGCCGTAGGTGGTCGGGTTCGAGCGCGCCGGACCGAAGCCGAGCTGCGTTCCGTTGAGGTGCAGCAGGTAGTCGTTGTGGGCGGTGACGAACACCTTGGCCAGGCGCACCGGCTTGTCCAGGGTGAAGCCTTTGCGGAAGTGCGCGAAGTTGTTCTCGTTGGTCGTGCCGTCCCAGATGAACGCGGCGGTCCAGTCGGTCGCTGAAAGCCCGGTGTCGAAGACGGCATCGGCGCTGAATGGACTCTCGTGGCCGTCCTTGTCCCACAGCTTGACCTTCCAGGCGTGGCGCGTGGCAGGAGCGAGGGGCGGCCCGGCATAGGGGACGGACGAGGAGGCTGCGGAGAGAATCTTGCCGCTGTCCCACAGGGTTTTGCCCTCCGCGGTCACCACGATCTGGTATGCGCTTTGCACCTCGCCGCGGTCAGGGTCATTCATGGTCCAAGAAAACGCGGGCGGAGCGACATCCACGGCCTGCGGGTCGCGAATGCCGTTCGTCAGAAGTCCGGTGGGCGCGGCGGGATCGACGGCGAGGGAGGCGCGGGCGAGCAGGGTCGCGAATATGAGTCGCTTCATCGGGAGGCCGGGTTGCGGATTAGAATTCATCGAAGGTGATCTGTTCGTCCGCCACGCCGAGATCGCGCAGCATCTTCTGGCAGGCCTTCATCATCTGGGGCGGGCCGCAGAGGTAGAATTCGACCGCGCGGGGGTTCGGGTGATTCTTGAGATGCTGCTCCAGCACGACCTCGTGGATGAAACCGACCGGGCCGTCCCAGGCGTCGGAGTCGAGCGGTGAGGAGAGCGCGGGATGGAAGGTGAAATTCGGGTGGCGGGCGGCGAGGCCGTTGAAGTGGTCCTGGTAGAACAGCTCCTGCCGGGAGCGCGCGCCGTACCAGAAGGACACCTTGCGCGCCGTCTTCTGCGTCTCGAACAGGTGTGTGATGTGCGAGCGCAGCGGGGCCATGCCGGAGCCGCCGCCGATGTACACCATCTCGCGCTGGGTGGGCCGGATGTGGAAGTCGCCGAAGGGCCCCGAAGCGGTGAGAATGTCGCCCGGCCGCACGCGGAACATATGAGCGGAGCCCGCGCCGGGCGGGCAGTCCTGGCCGGGCGGCGGGGTGGCGATGCGCACGTTGAGGCGGAGCACCGATTCGGACCCGGGGTCGGAGGCCAGCGAGTAGTTGTTGCGCTTGTCGTTCGCGGAATTGCGGGCGACCAGATCAACGACATGCTGCGCGCGCCAAACGGCGGCGTAGGGCTCGGGAATGTCGAAATCGGCGAAGCGGATCTCCGCGAACTCCGGGATGTCGAACTGGAGGTAGTCGCCGGGCTGGAAGGAAACCGGCCGTTCGGGCTGCAGGGTGATCTCGCGGATGAAGGTAGCCACGCTGCGCGCCTCCAGCACCTTGAGGCGGAGGGTTTCCACCGGCCGCGCGCCGGCGCCCCCGGGCGCGGTCACGCGCACGAAGAGGCGGCCGTTGCGGCTCTCGACCGGATAGGTGGCGAGGCCGCGGCAGATCGGGGCGCGGGCGGGCGAACCGTCGGCCAGATGGAAGCGCCCGTTGTGCTTCGGGCATTCGATCGTGCCGCCGACCACCAGCCCGTCGGCCAGGTGGGTGTTGCCGTGGGTGCACATGCCGTCGGTGGCGAAGAGGTTGCCGCCGGCGTCGCGGATGATCGCGAAGGTCTTGCGGCCGTGGTCGAAGCGGACCACGTCGCCGGCCGCCAGCCCCGATACAGGCCCGGCGTCGACCCATCCGTCGTCGTCGGGTGCGGCGGTGGAGACGCGACGTCCGTCGGCCGCCTTCTCGCGCGGGGGCGGGAGGGGACGCTTGACGTGGAAGCCCGGATCCTTCACCTGCCGCACGATGGCGGGCCAGATCTCGCGCCAGGCGGAGAGGATCGACGGATACGGCGGCGGGCAGTCGCCGCGGATGGCCTCGTGGAGCTTTGGCAGGGCGTGGTAGGGGACCAGCGGGAACATGTGGTGCTCGACGTGGTAGTTCATGTTCCAGTAGATGAAGCGGCTGAGCGGATTCATGTACACGGTGCGGCAGTTGAGCCGGTGGTCGAGCACGTTCTCCGCGAGGCCGGCGTGCTGGGTGGTGTTGTGGACGATCATCAGCCAGGTGCCGAAGAAGTTCGGCAGGGTGACCAGGAGAACCGGAATCCAGCTTTGCAGCGCGAGCGCCGCGACGATCACGGCCAGGTGCAGCGACAGGCAGATGCGGGCGTTGCGGAAGACCTTGGGAAACTCGCTCTCCGGGATGAAGGTGCGTTCGTCCGGCGTCATCCGCCCACGCGCGTGGCGAAGCAGGCTCGGGAAATATCCGAGATAGCCGCCCACGTTGAACAGGCTGAGGAACAGGGCGCGGAGGTTGGGCGGGCGGGGGATCTGGATCTCCGGATCGCGGCCGACGATGATGGTGTCGCTGTGGTGCCGGTTGTGGCTCCAGCGCCAGACGACGGATTCGCGCATGACCATGAACGACGCGACCTCGTAGAGCGCCGTGTTCATCCAGTCGGTCTTGAACGCGGTGCCGTGCCCGCATTCATGCCAGCGCGAGTCCGAGCTGGTGCCGTAGAAGACGGCGTACACGAGATAGAACGGCACGGCCCACCACGAGCCCCAAAAGTGCATGGTCGCCCAGGCGCTCGCGGCGAGCACCGCGAACAGCACCAGCGTATCGCGGATCGCCGGGCCGTTGCGCCGCTGCAGGAGGCCGCGCATCGCCTCCTTCGGCACGGGCGTGGTGTACCAGTCGGCCTCGGCCAGGCCTCGCTCGATGGCGAGGGCGGCGTTGGCGCCGGTGAGGCGGTAGTCGGGAAAGGTCGGCTGGCTCATGGGGCGTTGAGTCCGTGGGTTGGTTTCAGGAGGCGTGAACGGTGTCGATCATGGCGAGGATGTTTTCCACCGGCGTGCCGGCCTGCACGTTGTGGCAGGAGCAGCAGACGTAGCCGCCGTTGCGCCCGAGGGTGTCCAGGCAGGTCCGTGTTTCCGCCCGTACGTCCGCGGCGGAGCCGAAGGGCAGCACGCGCTGGTTGTCGACCCCGCCGTGGAAGGCGACGCGGTCGCCGAATTCGCGTTGCAACGCGTCGCGCTCCATGCCGGGGCAGATGTGCTGGATGGGGTTGAGAATGTCGATGCCGCAGGAGAGGATGCCGGGCAGCAGCGGGCGCACCGCTCCGTCGCTGTGGTAGAGGACCTTCTTGCCGTGCCGGTGGACGAGGTCGCACCAGGACTTGAGGCGGTCGCGGAAGTGCCGCTCCCAGGCGGCTGGGGAGAGCAGCAGGCTTTCCTGCGTGCCCATGTCGTCGCTGATGAAGACGATGTCGAGCAGGTCGCCGGACGAGGAGAGGAAATTTTCCAGCAGCGTGGTCTGCACCGCGTCGATGCGGTCGAGCGTGGCGTCCAGCAGCTCTGGATTCGCGGCCACGTCCATCATGGCGTTCTCGAGGCCGCGCATCTGGCAGTAGATCTCGAAATGCGAGACCCACGGGCCGATGGTGGCGAAGTTGCACCGGCGCGCGCGCTCCGCCCGCTCGCGGGCGCCCGCCAGGTTGAACTTCGCCGGGTCGGGCCAGGCGGATAGTCGTCGAGCTGCGGCGGGATCCTCGATCGCGCCGAGGGGCGGCTCGCCGAACTCCTGGTACGTCGCCGCGCCGGCGCGGATCATGCGGGTGGGCACGCCCCACATCGTCCTGCCCTCGCCCTCGTTCGGGTCGAATCGGCCGGAACCGTACCCGGGGAACACCCAGACGATCTTGTCCAGGCCGAGCCGCTGGTAGACGGCCAGCTCGTCGGTTTCGCCGGTGTGCCGGCGCAGCGAATCGAGCACTTCCGGGGTGACCCACAGATCGACCGGGGTGCGGTCCGTGGGGTGGCGATCAAGGGCGGCGAGGACGCGTTCACGCGGGGTCATGGCATTTCCGGGTGGGGGTTGGGCGCGGGGGCGGTGAGGGCGCGTCCCCGAATTCTACTCCGCACGGCCCGAAACAGGAATGGAAGGAACGGATGAACGCATGTATATTCCGGTCATGCGCTTCCCCGATCATCCGTCCGGCATCATCTCCCTGTCCGGCCCCGAAACCCCGATTGGCAATGCCGAATTCGGAGGAAGGTTGCGCGGGACGACCGGCACGGGCTTCGGGCAGTACCGGGTCTATGGCATGTATGCGTTGGTTTTTCTCATCGACGGCGGAGGCCGCTATCGCGACCGGCGGGGCGTGGACCGGCGGCTGGTGCCCGGCGACCTGCTGGTGGTGTTCCCCGAGCATCCGCATCAATACGGGCCCGAGGCCGGCGACGACTGGGACGAGGTCTTCATCGCCTTTCAGGGCGCCGCCTTTGACGGCTGGCGCTCGCGCGGCCTCGATCCCGCCCATCCGGTCTGGCGTCCGCCCGGCGGCGGGCGGTGGGCGCGGCGGTTCTTCACGCTGTTGCGCCGGCCCGCGGCCACGCTGGCGCAGGCAACCGCCCTGGCGGCGGAGGTCCACGGGCTGGTCGCCGACCTGATCGCCTCGCGGCCCTCGGCCCCGGCGGACCGCTTCGAGAAGGCCCGCCGGGAACTGGCCGGCGGCGCCGATGCCCCCGGGCTTGCGCAGGTGGCCGCAGGCGCCGGCATGAGCCTTGAACGTTTCCGCAAGGCCTTCAAGGCCGCCACCGGCGAATCCCCTGCGGTCTTCCGCCGCCGCCGCCGTCTGGAGCAGGCGGCGCTCATGCTGCAGCGACCGGACTTGAAGCTCGACCTCATCGCCCGCTCGCTGGGCTTCTACGACGCCTTTCATCTCTCGAAGGCCTTCAAGGCGGAGACCGGCGAATCCCCCGATGCGTTCCGACGCCGGCTGGTCCACCGGGCCGGCGCGAAATCATGATGTTCCGGTCACCGGAACAGTTTTCACGCGGAGGTTCCGGTCACCGGAACTCCCCGCCTACTTGCGGGCATCGTCTTCCTGCATCACCGTGATCCCCAGCAGCCCGATCAGGGTCTCGTTGGTATAGGTTTCCAGGATGAGCGATCGCACGGCCTTCGTGTCGCCGAGGTCGATCTCCCGCAGGACCGCGTGGGTGTTGCGACCCAGCGGCTGGGGGCGACTGTCGCTCTTCTCCAGATAGGGAGTGCCGTAGCCGGAGCCGATCCAGTCGTCGATCGTCTCGGGGTCGCGCAACGCCACCGCGCGCTGGGTCCCGTCCTCGAACACGACCGTGATCCGCCCGTTCTCCATGCGGCTTTGCATGATGGGGATCGAGGCCGCAAGAAGCACGCAGACCTTGCGGGCGCGCTGGTTGACCGGGATTTCGACGCGGTTCGGGAAGTTGGTGTAGCGCGAGGTGAACACCGCGTCCTTCCCCGTCGCGGGCACGTCGAAGGGAATTCCGTTATCCGACACAAACCGCCCCTTCGCGGCCGCCAGCGTGGCGGTGTCCCACTCCTTGACCATGTTGCGCTCCCACCAGCTCCGGCCGTTGGCCTGCACGGTGCGGAGCCCGTCGCGCTTCGCCCACGGGAACGGGGCGATGCGGGGGGCGTAGCGGTTGCGGTGCAGGTCGGCGAGGCGCTGGTTGCGGAACTTGGCCAAGGTCGATCGCTGCGCGCAGGTTCGACGCCGCTTCGCCGATGCGGCCGGCGTCGCGTCGCGAACGTCCACCTCCACCGGCAGCCACAGGCGTGCGTCCTTGTGCCGCACCGCCACGAAGAAGGTCGGCGTGCCCGGCTCCGCGGGCAGGGGGAGCACGCACTCCCGGCCGTCGGTCGAGATCTTCGCGTCCCCTACTCCACCCTTGGTCGTGCGAACGCCCTCGATCCGGCCGCGGTCGATCCGAACCGTGCACGCGGCGCCCGGGGCGCCGGTGGCGGGGCCGCTGATCGTCGGGAGGCTTTCCGCGCCATATTCAACAACCACCTGCGATTCCATCGTCGCCGGAAGGTTGAGGACCACCCATGCGCAGCCGATGCCGGGTTCGACGGTGTGCTCTACCGGCGTTCCGTTCGCGGTCACTTTCCGGATCTCCGCGCTCCGCGCGCGCAGGCGGATCGTCGCGGCCCGCGCCACCGGGGTCTTGAGCACCAGGCGCTCGTTCGCGCCGTCCAGCGTGTATTCATACGCCGCGGCCGGACAGCGGATGGAGGCGTGCTTCCAGTCGGACGGGAAGGACGGCTGCACCACGACGCGGTTGCCGGGCGCGAACACCTGCAGGCCGAACAGCCCGTCGACCACGTTGCGGACGTACATGGAGGTGGTGTCGGTGAAATCGGTGTGGGGACGGTGTACGCCGTCGCGGCCGATGACGTAACCGGTCGACCCCGGCGCGGGGCCCGTGAAGTAGCTGCCGTCGATGGCGCGGCGGAAGGGCTCGGCCGCGTCGCCCTGGCCGATGCGGTAAAGCGCGAGCAGGGTGTTGAGGATCTCGCCGGTGAAGATGTCGCGCGTGCTGTAATGGTTGGGCAGCCATTCGGACGAGTAGATCAGGGCGGCGTCGCGCGGCAGGCCCGTGACGGTTTCAAACCGCCGCAGGGCGAAGCGCAGCGAGCGGTAGGCCTCGAAGGGCGTGCAGAAGCCGACGTCGACGGGCGTGTAGATGCTGGAGAGATCCGGCGACTCGTGCAGCAGCTTCAGCCCGGTGACGTCGCGGTATTCGCCGAACACCCCGACGCGTTCCGACCACAGCCGAGCGCGCATGGCGGCGGCGATGGCCTCCGCGCGGGCCTTGAACACGGCGGGATCCCTCCCGAGGCGACCGGCGATCTCCGCCATGGTCTTGTTGGCCCGCCAGAAGTAGGCGGTGGCGATCGCGCCGCCCCCGCCGTTGTGCCACTTGTAGTCGGTGTTCCAGGCGTTGAGGAAGTTCTCGTAGAGGCCGTCGGGCGTCTTCATGAATTGGTCGCCCCATTGGAGATGCCGGGCGATGGCGTCGAAGCCGCCGTTCTGGAGCGGCGTCAGGTCGCCGGTCCAATCGTAGTCGTAGAGGGCCTGATCCACCAGCACCTCGCCCATGTTGTAGATCTCGTCCTTGCGCAGGGTGGCCGGAATCCGCCCGTCCTTGTGCTGGATGTCGTAGAAGGCCTTCGCGTGCGACTGGGCGCGATCATGCCAGCCCGCGACGGTCGCGCCATAGGTGACGCGCCAGCCGGCGTAGGTGTCGTGCCAGGCGATGGCTCCGTGGCGGAAGCTGGGCGCGTTCCAGGCGGCGTTGTAGCCGAGCAGCGCGCCCGGCATCGCGGCGTTCAGCCAGGGATCGGGCGTGTCGATCCCGACGGCGGTCGCCAGCGCGCGATTCTCCTCCACGGCGCGGTCGAAGGTTTCCCGGGGCGAGCGGAGGGATGCCGCGACAGGCGCGGCGGCGGGCTCGTCGGTCGTGAGCATCAGGTGGATCTCGCCGTCCGAGGGCCATTCCAGCGTGAGCGCGCCCACCGACGCGCCCTTTACCAGCGCGGCCAGCAGGGCGGCGGGACCCATGGCTACCGCCTTGGGTTCCGCGGCGGTGAATCGAAGCGGCGTCAGGGACACGGCATGCAACGTGGGCCCGGCCCCGGCAATGGTCAGGGTGTTGCCCGCGAACGTGACCTGCGAGTTCGCACACTCAGCGGGGTTGAAGGCGGACTTCGGATTCTGGTCGTAATTGGCGTTGGCGCGCCCGCCGATCATCACCACCGAGTGGCGCGGACGGTTTGCCCGCGCAGCGCACCCGCAACGGCGGGCCCTCGAAGGACATGCCGCGCACCGCGTCCACCATGACCGCGTTCTTTCCGGCGCCGATCTCATGCTGCTGCGCCCTTGTCGTAGCGCGTGCGGACCAGCGCCACCTCGTCGGCCAGGGCCGTCCAGACCAACTTGAGGTTGGCCGAAAGCTTGTCCATGCTCTTGGTTCCGGTGATGCGCATCACCATGAACTCGGGCCGGTCGCCCGCCATCGCGATCAGGCGTTCGGGACGGTCCACCGAGCTGTAGAGCGGCCGGTTGAAGCGCCGTTCGCCATTCTGAATCTCGACGCCGCCATTCACGGGCCGATACGCGTACGGTGTGGCGGGACTATTTTCGCCTGCCGCGCTTGCGGCCAGAAAACCGAGCAGCATGGACGCTGCCGTGAATGGGACGAGGGCGGTCCGGCGGATCATGCGCGGGCTCCGGATCAGCGGTTGGACGGCACGAGCTTAACATGGCGGATGTTGGCGGGCCTCCAGGTGGCTTGGTCGGCGACCGACACGCGCAGGACGGCCTGTTCCGCGTTGGGGAAGGTGAGCCGGCCGGCGTCGACCGTCCGGTAGACGTCGTGATTGCCGGTGTTCGGCACGTCGACCGTCAGCGTCTGTCCGGCGATCTCCAGCTTCAGCTTCGACCCGGATCTGGGATTGGAGAGCGACAGGCGGACCTGGTAGGTGCCCGGGCTATTGATGCCGACGTCCCATTCCGCGGTTCCCTCCCGGTTGCCCCAGTACCCGATCGATGCAACGCCTTCGCGCACCTGGGCCTGCAAGCCGCCCTGGAGCCGGGCGGCTGCCGGCGCCAGGACAAGGGTACCGGGAGGGTCGGTCTCGATCGGGTCCACGAGGGCGTCGCCGTCGAGCGGGCCGGTGACCGGCTGGTCGAGGGTGAGTTCGACGACGGTGACATGCGGGTCGCGCGCCTCGGCCGGGATCGTGAGCGAAACCACGCCGCCGGCCTGTGCAAAAGGAATGTCCGTGCCGTCGATGGTCGCGGCGGCGACCACAAGTTGCTGCAGGGCGCGCAGCCGCAGCGGCTGATCGCCGGGCGTGAAGACATGGAGGAAGACGCGGTTGCCTCGATGCGTGGACCCGCCCCATGAGCCATTGACCCACGGGCCGCCGCGGGTGCGGTGGATGGCGCGGCCGTATTTTTGCATCCAGGGCGCGATGCCCTTGAGGACCGCCTCCTCCTCGGGGCGGATCGAACCGTCGGGCAGGGTGGCGCCAGGTTGAGCAGCATGTTGCCGTCGCCACAGACCGCCGACGACAGCAGCCGCAGCGTTTCGGTCGGCAGGCGGGTCACCCCGTCCGGCCAGTGCAGGCCAGCCGCCGTGGTCGGCGTGCGGCGAGAGGATCATGCGGGATTCCCACGCTTTGCCGTACTGGAAGGAGCCCATGCGGTTTTCCGGGGTGTCGAAATCCCCCGCCCAGCGCGGTGAACTCCGGCAGGATGTCCTTCAGGCCGCGCGCGGCAGTTGTTCACGAGCAGGCGGGGATTGCGGGCGTACATCTTTTCGAACAACCGCGGGATGGTGTACTGGTCCCATTTGCCAAAGGGTGTGGTCGAACCACATCAGGTCCACCGGACCGTAGTCGCGCAACAATTCCTCCACCTGGTTTCGTAGTAGGCGTTGTAGGCCTGGTTGTCGCCCTGCAGGTAGTCGGGGTGGGTCCAGTCGCGGGTGCTGTAGTACCAGCCGAGCCGCATGCCGTGCTTCTGCGCGGCCTGCTGCATCATGCGGACCAGGTCTTTGCCGTAGGGCGTGTCGGAGATGCAGTAGTGGACCAGGAAAGGCCGCCCTCGAGGAAGCGCTTCTGCCCCGTGGACCACATGGTGAAGCCGTCGTGGTGCTTGGTGACGAACCGCGTACTTCATCCCGGCAGCGGTCGCAGGCTGGAGAAGCGCGTCGGGGTCCCACTTCACCGGGTTGAAGCGGCGGTACAGGTTCATGTACTCGTCGCGCGGCACCTTCATGTGCTGCTGGCCGGCCTCAATGCGGTCGCTGTTCCCAAGCTGATCTCCTCGCCCGAGATCGAGGAAGGACCCCAGTGGATGAAGAGGCCGAACTTCGCGTCGCGAAACCACTGCGGAACGCTCCTCGCGCTGTTCCGGGTTTCGGAGAGTTGTGGCACCGGGGCCGCCGCGCCGGTAGAGACCGCGGCGGCCAAGAGGTGGGGGCCAAGAGGATCGCAACGTGCGTTTAGGTTCATCAGGGACCAGATGGGTTTGAGGCGGAAGGATCAGGCGGGATTGGACGGCGAATTATGTCGGATATTCTGCGATTTCAAGGCGGGTGTGGGCCGGCCGCGAGCGCCGGCATTGGTAGAGCAGGTTCGCGACAAGTTGCGTTCAGGCGCGGGTCGAGGGGGAGCGGCTCGCGGAGTCCGTTATGCCATCACCATCCGCCGCCCAGCGCTCGGTAAGCTGCACGGTGGCGGCCAGGAGGAAGCGTTGCGGGTTTGCACGGCGGTGAGTTTCAGCGCTGAAGAGGAAGCGCTGGGCGTCCAGCACGTCGCTGCAGCTCGCGACGCCGCCCTCGTAACGCAGGGTGGACAATTCCAGGCGGCGGCGCTCGGCGGTGACCACGGCCTCGTCGGCCACCAGTTGTTCGCGGATGTGCGAGATGCTGGCAAGGGCGTCGTCCACCTCGCGGAAGGTCCGGATGGCCTTTTCGTACGAGGCCAGGGCGGCCGCGCGCTGGGCTTCGGCCACGCGCGCACGCCGGAGCGGATGCGGCCGGCCTGGAAGATCGGCGCGGTGAGCGACGGCGGCAAAACCGAGGTCACGAGGAGACCCGTGTCGAACAGGTCGCCGAGGTCGTCGCTCTGCAGGCCGAGCGCGCCTGTCAGCGAGATGGCCGGGAAATACGCCGCCCGCGCCACGCCGATGTTGGCGTTGGCCGATACGAGTTGCTGCTCCGCCGCACGCAGATCCGGCCGGCGCAGCAACAGGTCCGACGGCAGGCCCGCCGGCAGCTCGGCCGGCTGCCACTGCTCGGTCAGCGTCTGTCCGCGCGGGATCGCTCCGGGATTGCCCCCCAGCAGGAGGCTCAGGGCGTTTTCGGCCAGGGCGATCTGGCGGCGCAGGCTGGCGATGGAGGACTGCGTCGCGGCCACCTGCGTCGCCTGGGCCACGTCCAGCTCGGAGACGATGCCCTGGCCGTCGTCGAACTTCACCCGCGTCAGCTCCAGGGCGTTGTTGCGCGAGGCGAGGGTGTCGCGGGCGATTTCCAACTTGGCGGTCGAGGGCGCGCAACGGGTTGAAGTACGACGTTGCCACGCCGGCGACCAGGCCCAGTTCGACGGCCTTCCGGCCCTCCTCGCTGGCGAGAAGCTGGGCGCGGGCCGACTCGTTCAGGCGGCGCACCCGGCCCCCCAGATGTCCAGCTCGTGGAGAGCCGGCCGGAGAGGTTGTATTGCTCCGACTCCGCGCCGGGCAGCGGCGGCGGGATGTTGCCCGCGCGCGCCTTGCTGTAACCGGCCGTGCCGTTGACCGACGGGAAGAGCGCGGCGCGCTGGACGCCCGCCCTGGCCGAAGGCCTCCTCCACGCGCGCGGCGGCGATGCGAACATCTTGATTGTTGGCCAGCGCGGTGGTGATGAATTGGTCAGCACGGGGTCGCGGTACACCTCGGCCCGCGCCCATGCGCCCATCGAGGCATTGGTCGCCCCGGCCGTGCGCCGTCGGCACCATCTGCGGCGCGTCGGACCGGAGACGCATCCCGCCAGGGTAGAGCACCCATCCAAAAGCCGCAGGCATCCAGCGCTTCATGACGCGTCTCGAAGTTGCGGGTGCCGGGGAGCGGTCGGCGGCGGAGGAGGCGCAGGCTTTTTCTTCCGCGTCCGGCCATCTTCTCCACGATGACGAAGAAGGCCGGTCCGGGAAACACGCCGATGACCGTAGCGCTGGCCACCAGCATGCCGAAGAACACGGCCACGCCCATCATGCGGCGGGAGTTGGCGCCGGACCCGGTGGCCAGCATCAGCCGGAACCACGCCGAGAATGAACGAGTACGCGGTCATCAAAATCGGCCGGAAGCGCAGGCGCGCGGCCTCGGTGGCGGCCGTGACCAGATCGCTTGCCCTGTTCGTGCAGCATCTTGGCAAGAACTCCACGATCAGGATGGCGCTCTTGGCGGCGGTAGCCAGGCCGATCAGCATGATCAGGCCGATCTCTTTTCGAACACGTTGTTGTCGAACTTGCCCAGCCACGCCGAGCATCGAGCCCAGCAGCACCGCCGAAAAGGGTGATCGGCTTGGCCGCTCCACGGCAGCGACCAGCTCGTAGAGCGCGGCCAGCAGCAAGACACCAGCACCACGGCCATGATGTAGGTGGGCACGGGATCGGGCGCGGTTTTTCGATAGGACAGGCCGGTGAACACGAAGCCCATCTCGCGCGGCAGGACCTCGGCGGCGACCTCCTCGATCGCTTTTCATGGCCTGGCCCGAGCTGAACCCGGGCGCGGCCTGGCCCGGGGCAACCGAGCGCAGCAGGTTGTAGCGCACAGTCAGCTCCGCGCCCGCCTCGGGGTTGGTCTTCACCAGCGTGGACAGCGGGATCATGGCGCCGGTGGTGCGGCTGCGCAAAACTGTCCGATGTCCTCCGGCTTCTGGCGGAAGTCGGCGCCGGCCTGCACGAAGACGCGGTAGAGGCGGCCGAAGCGGTTGAAGTCGTTGACATAGGCCCCGCCCAGCAGGAGCTTGCAGCGTGGAATACACATCGGGCAGCGGCACGCCCAGGTGCGCGCCTTCTCACGGTCGACCTCCAGCGCGATCTGCGGCACGCCGGGGTCAAAAGCCGTGAAGAGAGCCGCCAGCTCCGGGACGCTTCGCAGCCGCGGCCAGGAACGCCTGCGTCTGCGCGCCAAGCTCCGCCACGGTCAGATTGCCGCTGCGGTCCTGCAGCAGCACGTTGAAGCCGCCCGCGGCGCCGAAGCCAGGCAGGGACGGCGGCACGAACAGGAAAGGCCACCGCTTCCGGAAGGGCGCGGGCGCTGGTTGGGGCCCATGACCAGCCCGCGCAGGCCGGTTTCCGGCGTGGGCATCAGCCCAGGGTTTCAGGCGCACGAAGAACGACGCCGCGCTCGGCGAGAAGGTGCTGCTCAGGAAGGACATGCCGCCGATCACGTTGTAGGATTCGACCCCGGGGGTTTCGCCCAGGATCTTGCTCCACCTTCGCCGCCACCGCGCGGGTGCGTTCCAGCGAGGCCGCCTGCGGCAACTGCGCGTTGACCATCATGATGCCCTGGTCCTCGACCGGGACGAACCCGCCCGGGATTTTGCCGGCCAGCCGGCCGCCGCCCACGCCCACCAGGGCGATCAGGATGAGGCTCAGGAACGACTTGCGGGCCAGCGCTCCGGTGATGCCCATGTAGCCGCGGGTGGTGAAGGCGAAGACGCGGTTGAAGCCCTTGTAGAACAGGCGCAGCGGCGATTTGTTGATGTCGGTCGGCTTGAGCAGGATGGACGCCAGCGCCGGGCTGAGGGACAGAGCGTTGAAGGCGGAGATCAGCACCGCCACCGCAATGGTGAGGGCGAACTGCTCGTACAGCCGGCCGGTGAGGCCGCCGATGAACGCCACCGGCAGGAACACCGCGGCCATCACGAGCGAGACGCCGACGATGGGGCCGGACACCTCCCGCATGGCCTGCTCGGTCGCCTCGCGCGGCGACTTGCCGTGCTCCATGTGGTGCATCACCGCCTCCACCACCACGATCGCGTCGTCCACCACGATGCCGATGGCCAGCACCATGCCGAACATGGTGAGCGTGTTGATGGAGAAGCCCAGCATCGGGAAGAGGGCGAAGGTGCCGATGAGCGACACCGGCACCGCCAGCAGCGGGATGAGGGTGGCACGGGCGTTCTGCAAGAAGATGAACACCACCAGCACCACCAGCACGACCGCCTCGAACAGCGTGTGCTCGATCTCCTCGATGGAGGCCTCCACCGCCGGGGTCGAGTCGTAGGTGATCGCGTAGTCCACGTCGTCCGGGAAGAAGCCCTTCATCTCCTTCAGCGCCTGGTACACGCCGTGCGCGCTTTCGATCTGGTTCGCGCCGGGCAGCAGGTACATCATCAGCACGGCGGCGTCCTTGCCATTGTAGCGCCCGAACGATTTGTAGAACTCGGACCCCAGCTCCACCCGGGCCACGTCCTTGACCCGCACCAGGCGTCCGTCCTCGGTGGAGCGCACGATGACCTCGCCGAAGGCCTCCGGGCTGTTCAACCGCCCGGGCGCGCGCACGGTGAAGGTGAATTCCTGGTCGGCGCGCGAGGGGGCGGCGCCGATCTGCCCCGCCGGGGCCTGCAGGTTCTGCTCGCGCACGGCGCTGATGACGTCGGCGGGGGTCAGCCCCAGCTTGGCCAGCTTGTCCGGCTCCAGCCAGATGCGCATGCCGAATTCCGCCCCGCTCATGTCCACCTGCGAGATGCCGGGCACGCGCAGCAGCGCGTCCTTCACGTTGAGCATCGCGTAGTTGTTGAGGAAGCGCTCGTCGTAGGTGCCGTTGGGCGAATAGATCGACAGCACCATCAGGATGCTCGGGTTGAGCTTCTTCACGGTCACGCCCTGCGCGGTCACCTCCTGCGCCAGGCGCGCCTGGGCCTGGGCGACGCGGTTCTGGGTGAGGGTGTTGGCGGTGTCGAGATCGGTGCCGACCTCGAAGGTCACGTTGAGCTGCATGCGCCCGTCGCTGGAGTTCAGCGACTTCATGTAGAGCATGTTGTCCACGCCGTTGATCTGCTGTTCGATCGGCGTGGCCACGGACTGTTCGACCACCTCGGCGCTGGCGCCGGGATAGGTGGCGGTGACCTGCACGTTGGGCGGGGCGAGCTGCGGGTACTGTTCGATGGGCAGCTTGAGCAGGGTGGAGACCCCGAAGATCACGATCAGAATCGAGATCACCATGGCCACGATGGGCCGGCGGATGAAGAACTGCGCCATGGCTTACTCCGCCGCGGGGGTTTCCGAGGCGGCGGCGGCCGGTTGCAGCGTCGGGGCCACCGGCGTGTTGTTCTGCAACTTCTGGATTCCCTCCACCACGATCTGTTCGCCCGGCTTGAGCCCCTCGCTGATCACGATCAGATTGTCCACGCCAGACCCCGGCGTCACCTTGCGGAACTCCGCCTTCTTGTCCGCGTCCACCACGAAGACCGAATAGATGGCCTGCGTCTCCTTCACCGCGCGCCAGTCAGGGCCGCCGGATCCCGGCAGCACCTTCACCGGCACGCGCACGCGGCCGAACTGCCCCGGACGGATCAACCGTTCCGGATTGGGAAGGCCACCTCGAGCAGCAGCGTGCCGGTGGTGGGGATCGACGTTGCGGTCCGCGAAGACCACGCCGCCGTTGTGCGGATGCGGCGTGCCGTCGGCCAGCACCAGTTCGAAGATGTTCGACGCGTCCGCGCGCGCCTTCTCGTCGTCGGGCTCCTCGCCCGCCGCCAGGCCAGGTAGTCCTGCTCGCTCACGCTGTAGCGGAAGTGGATGGGGTCGATGGTCGACATCGTCGTCAGCAGCGTGCTCTGCCCGCGGCCGACCAGGTTGCCCGGGCGGACCTCGGTCTTGCCGACGAGGCCGTCGATGGGCGCGTAGATCTTCGCATAGCCGAGCTGGATCTGCGTGGATTCCAGCGCGGCTTTGGCGAATCGACCCCGACCCGCGCCGAGCGCTCCGCCGCCAGCGCGTCGTCGAGCGTCTGGCGCGAGATGGCGTTCTTTTCCCACAGCGGCTGCAGGCGGGCCACGTCGCGCGCCGCCTTGTCGAGCTGGGCCTCCGACTGCGCCAGCGCGCCCTTGTTGCGGTCGAGGCTGGCCTGGAGCGAGTAGGGCTCGATCACGTACAGCAGCGTGTCCTTTTCACGAAGCTGCCCTCCGTGAAGTTCATCGACTCCAGCACGCCCTCGACGCGCGCCCAGATTTCCACGTCCTGCGCGCCGAGCGCCTGGCCGATGCTTTCCAGGTAGACGGGCTGGTCGCGCACCAGCACCTCGGACACCACCACCGGCACGGGCGGCGGCGGGGCGGGGGCCGGGGTTTCGGATTTTTTCCACAACCAGCCAACGCCAGCGCGGCGCCGCAGAGGGCAAGACGGACGATTGGATTCACGAGGGTTCTCCTGGGGGGCGTCGGGATGAAAGTGTTGACCCGTCATTTCCGGCGGCCGGAATCCCCGGCGCCCGGGCGTTCCGGTCACCGGAAAAGGTGGAAAAAGTTGCGGGGAGGGGCGTTGGCATGCGGGTTTCGACGGTCGAATTTTATATATGGTGTGCGTCTAGGGTGTGCGCCGCGGGCAGCGGTCAAGGTCGGAGTCGGAAGCGCCCGAACCTCCGGCCCCGGATCCGGACGTCGCCGCTCGGTCGCCACCCGCTTTCACGCCCGGCTCAACGAGGCTTCCTGCAGCGCACTTCCACCGGGCCGATCAGACCCGATGGCAGCAGCGCCTCGTCCTTCTTCCACAAGGGCAGGGTGACAAAGGAGCGGCGGCCGGTGGGGCTGGATTTGCCTTCCAAGACCCAGTCGGGCCAGCTCTCCAGGCGGCCATTCGGATTGCGTGGCGAATCCTCGGGCAGTGCTGCGTCGCCGATAAGGCGGTTGGGCCAGAGGTTCACAACATCGACGAGCAGCTCGTTTTCACCGACCCGGGCCGCAGCGGTGATGTCCACCCGGTACGGGGACTTCCAGAGGATGCCGAGATCGACGCCGTTGACCCGCACCCGCGCCATGACCTCTACGCGTCCCAGATCGAGTTCGATGCGCCCCTTCGTGTCGGCAAGTTCAAACCGATTGGAATACGTCGCCGTGCCGGAAAAATGCCGGACCGCTGCATCCGCATGATCACTCCACGACGCCAGCGCGTCGATCACGACCGGCGCGGCGACGCCGCTGTCGGCCGGAAACACGATCCGCCATGGGCCCGTCACCGGGGCCGTGGAGGTTGCGGCTGCGGTCAAATCGGGCGCGGGCGCGGCGGGCGGCGCGGAGGCGTCGGTGGGTCGGAAGACGACAAAGGCCGATCCCGCGGGCCGCAGCGGCACCATGGCGCTAGTGCGGCCGGGAGTGGATTCGGTGACCGCCAGTGCGTGCCGTTCGCCGGTCTCCGCGGCCCAGATCTCCGCGCGCATCCCGGCGATGCGGAAGGAGCAGGTGGCCGTGACGGCGTTGCTGGCACCCGAGGCGATGAAGTAGATTTCCTCCGCGCCGGTGGAGCGGTGCAGCCAGGACAGCGGGACATCGCCGGTGAAGTCGGGCGTCACGCCGATCTGCGCGAGGGCGTCCTTCTCGCTGATGCCGCGGAACAGGCGTCCGTCGGAAGAAGGGGCGGAGGACTCCGCCGACCAGAGCCTCGCGGCCAGTGTGCGCAGTTCATCGTCGCAGCGCGGGAAGTTGGTGAGACCGGGTGTCGCGGTCGGCGCTTCGGCGAGCACGCGCGCGCCGGCCTGGACGAGTTCGCCGATCTTGTGCGCGCGGGCGAGGGACATCGTGCCGTGATGGCGTACCACCAGCAACGCGAAGGAGGGGCCGCCCGGCACGACAACACGACCGTTTTCCACCGTGAGGCGCCGGAAGGTGTCGGGGCCGCAGGCGATGGTGTTGTAACCCGGAAGGTCGGTGGCCTCGTAGCGGTGCAGCGGTTCCTCCGGCGCGGCCACCAGCACGTCGGCGACGATGCGGCCCTGCCGCAGCAGGAACTGGCAGCGGGCGAGGTAGTCGTGCCAGGGGCGGGTCCATTCCCACCAGGTCTGCGAGGCGTCGTAGTGCGTGCCCCACTTGCCCATCATCATGCCCGGGCGCAACTGCGGGAAGCGCTGCATCGCGAAGCAGTGCACCTGCAGCCGGTTGCCGCCGAGGGAGAAGATCACGTCGGCCAGCGCCTTCAGCGTCGCCGGGTGCGTCTGCCAGCGGTCGGCGGTCGTGCCGGTGAAGGCCTCGACGCCCGTGATGGCGCGCCCGTTGAGCGTGGCGGCGTCGGACGCGGCCTTGACGGAGAGCCGGTAGTCGTTGGGCTGGAACGGAAAGGCCCAGCACTCGCCCATGGGTTCGTCGACCTGGTTGGCCGCATCGAAATCATTGCCCGGGGTGATGTACGCCTGCGCGGCGAGCTTCATGCCCTGCTGATGCGACAGGCGCCGGATTTCGGCCCAGAAATTTTCGGTGATCAGTTCGGAGACGGTGAGGCGGAGGTCGAAGAGGAAGCGCTCGGTGGTCTGGAGATCGTTCAACACGCGCCCGGCGAGCACGGGCAGGTACGGCGTCAGGTCGTAGCCGCGGCGGCGTTGAAATTCCGCGGGCATGCGCTCCGTCCAGTTCTGGCCGCCGCCCTCCCAACTGTCCAGGAACCAGGCGATGAATTCCCGGCCCTTGTACGCCCCCGCCAGCGCCGCGAGGGGCTCCTGCAGGTGTGCAAAATGGGCGCGGACGCCGCGCGGGTCCAGCTTGTCGCACTCCGGCCCTTCGCCGCCCCTGGGCGAGGGAAGGGTCTTCTGGCCGGTCCAGGTGTGGCCGATCCGCAGGAGCGTCCACTCGCCCGGCGGCGCGTCCCACGCGATGGCGCCGTCGGGTTTCATCTTTGCGGTGACGTTGACCGTGTCCTTCGCCGCGATGCTCATGCCGGCGGGGGCCTTCGCGTCGAGCGCCGCGCTGCGCGTGCCGCGCCAGCGCACGTAGTTGAGCCACTGGACGCGCTTGAAGTCGAAGTCCTCGATGCGGAACTTCTGCTGCTTGTCCGACTCGCGCACCGCGAACACCGCGATGTCGCGGTAGAAGCCGCCGTTGGCCTCGGGTTGCGGCAGTTTACCCTGGTAACGTTTGCCGCCCTTGACCCGGGTTTCCGAGTGGACGACTTTTTGCGCCGCGAGTTCGGGCGTGATCCACGGCCCGCCGTTACCGCACCAGCCGGGCTCCGGCGTGCGACATCGTTTGCAGTCCCAGCCGCGCGGCCTCGGCGATCTCGAATGCGAACATCTCCCGCCAGGAGGGCGAGAGGTAGTCGTGCGGACCCGGCGGCATGCCGTTGTGATCCTTGTCGAAGGTGTTTTCGCCGATGTCGAAGAGCGTGAGCCCGCCGATGCCGGTGCGCTGCATTGCCTCGAGATTGCGCGTGATGGACCCCTTGTCCACGTTGCCCTCCATCCAGTGCGCCCACACCCAGGGCCGCGCCTCCGCCGGCGGGGTGGTGAAGCCGTCCGCCAGCGGATCGGCGGCGACGGCACGGGCGGCAAGCACGATGGCGAGGACGGTTTGGACGTTCATGGACGTGATGAATGCAGCCGCAGCCTTCACGGCCCGAAGACCTGGAACTCGTTCACATTGAGCGGGCCGTCGGCGCGCAGGATGCGGAGACGGACGGCGGAGGCCTGGACCGGGGCGAAGTCGATGGCGCGGTCGGGACCGATCTCGCCGCCGCGGGCGACTTCCTTCCACGCCCCGCCCTGGCGGACCTCGATCACAAACTCGCGGGTGAGGGCGAAATCCACCTCGGCCAGCCAGACGCGGCTCACGGGGGTCCCCTCCCCCAGCGCGATCTCGAGGACCGCGTCGCGCGCCTCGGCGGCGGAGGCCCAGCGGGTCATCACGTCGGCGTCATTGGCCCGGGCGGCTTCGTAGCCCGCTTCGTGCCACGTGCTGCTGGCGGTGACGGGCTTGCGGGCGCCGACCTCCCGGAGGGCGGTGTCGGCGGGAACGCGGCCGAGCCAGTTGACCACGTCCTTCGCGCGGGACTCGGGCGTGACCTTGAGATTCACCAGCTTGCCGTCGCGCAGGCTGGCCTCGACGGTGGTCTGGCGCGGCGCGTGGAGCTTGAAGTCCACGTCCCAGTCGGCGGGCCAGGCGGGGAAAAGGTGGAGCGCATCGCCGGGCGTCTGCAGCAGCATTTCCTGAAGCTGCACCATCCCCGCGCCGCCGTGGTCCATGTCGGGCCGGCCGCAGAAAATCATGCCGTCCCAGAAGGCGGGATAGCGCGGGACCTCCCAGTCCTTGCGGGCGAAACGCAGCTCCCACGGCGACATCCGGTTCTGGGTGGCCCAGTGGTTGTGCTCGACCGGGTCGCCCGGGCGCGGGTGCAGAAACCGGGCCAGGGCGTACTCGCGCGCGGTCTCGGTCAGGCCCAGCCCGGCCGCGAAGATGCCGGCCTGATACCAGCAGAAGTGACCCTTCTGTTTCGCCGGGCAGGTGTCGCCGAAGTGGAAGGCGTTGCGGGCGAGGTCGAGGTCGGGCAGGCCGACCCCGTAGAGGCGGAAGGGAAAGACGGGGTAGAGATGGGGCAGCTCCATGTTGAAGTCGGGGCGCTGCGACTCCCATGCTTGCGCCGGGGCGAGCTGGTGAACGCCTTTCCAGTCGCGCACGGGCACGGGCGGCAGGGTGGCGCGGAACGCGCTCCAGAACGCGCGGCGTTCGGCCGGGGCGGCGTCGGCGGGCAGGGCCAGCAGGGCGTCGGCGAGGGCGGTCAGGCCCGCGACGGTCGGGGCGTCGTTGGTGGTGCCGGCATGGGACTCGACCGCGTTGCCGGGGTGGAGGACGAGACGGCCGTTCGCATCGAGTTCAGCACCCGCGGCGGCCTTGTGGCGGGCGCGGTAGAACTGATCGAAGAAGCGCAGCATGCCGTCCGCGACGGGAATGTACGGACGGAGGTCGGTGCCGAAGTACGATCCGGACTGCAGCATCATGAGCGCAAACTCGATGCCGCTGACGTAGTGATAGCGCAGGCATGCGGGGTCGGTGTGGCCGGAGCCGTCCTTGGTGGTGTAGACCGGCAGGCCGAAGAGGTCGATGTCCTCGGTGAACACCGCGCCGTCGATGCCCCAGAAGTGTTTCGCCCAGGCGAGGGCGAGGCCGTGGCGCGCCTGATAGAGTTCCAGTTCCACCGCGAGCAGGTCGGCGTCGCCGGCCTTCAGCATCGGCAGTGGACGAGGCGCTGGTTCTGCGCGGTGAAGCCGGCGTGCGCCCACTGGCGGTCGTTGGGCTTGGCCTCCAGCAGGAACGGCCCGCCGTTGAGGGTCGGCATGACGCCGCTGCGGTTGGCGGCGAGCATGGCGCGGAAGAACTGAGAGGTAGTTGCGGCCGATCTCCCACGCGGGGTCGTCGGCCGATTTGCGGGGTTGACGACGATGTGGCTGCGGTCCAGAAACCCGCCCACCACGCGGCAGTGCCGCGCCAGTCCGCGTCGGCGGTGCCGCGGAGTGCGCGACTCCAGCGCGGCGACCTCGCGTTCCCAGGCGTCCACCGACGCGTCCTGCGCGATGCGCAGGGTGACGCGGAGATCGATGCGGAGTGGAGGGCGTGCGGGTGGTGATGGTCCAGGCGCGGCTCTGGATGCCCTCGTTGAGCGCCTGGCCGGCCTCGCCCGCGCTGAAACCCGCGCCGGAGAGCCGTCCACCCCAGGTGTGGTTGGCCATGGGGTCGGGCACCGCGTCGGCGATGGCGTCGGCGTGGTTCTTCCCGATCAGGTCGAGGCGCTGGGGCGACGGTCCGTCGATGCGGACGCGCCACACGGCGGTGTTCAGCTCGAGCCGACCTCGGCGTCGCCCGGCACCTCCAGCGCCGCGGTCGCGCTGACAGGGCGGTCGGCCTCCCCTCCACATGCACCACCGGCTGGAGGCGTCCACCCAGACGCGCAGCCTGACCTGCGTGCCGTCGGCGGCGCGGCCGCTGATCCGCACGCTGTTGTCGGCAAGGTGGTGTTCCTGCCGGAACGCATCCCCCGCGAAGGGATTGGGCGAGAGGGTCAGGCGAACGCAGCCATCTTGACCTGCGTGCGGCCGTTCCAACTGTCGGGCGAGGCGATGTAGAACGGCGGCGCCTCCGGCGTGGTCCAGACGTTGAGCGCGACGTTGCCGCCGCCGCCAGGGCATCGAGTGCAGCGCCTTCGCGCCGGGCTCGGTCCGCACGACGTTGTATGCGTCGAGCCAGCCGGGAACTTCCGGCGGAGGGGAGGCTGCGGCTGCGAGCAGCGCGGGGGCGAGCAGGAACGGTGCGAGGATCGATTGTTTCATGAGGATGGAATATATGGGGCATTCTGCGATTTCAAGGCTGCGCAACTTGGCTCGTGAGGAACGTAGCTTGAGCCTACGGCTCGAGCGATCGGATGGGGCCACGGGGATTGCGCCCCGTGGCCCTTCCACACCACCGGACGTGCGGTTTTCCGCATCCGGCGGTTGAACCCGGCGGAGGTCGTCAGTTCGACGCCTCCGCGAGCACCCACGGAATGATGAGCCCGTATTTATCCAGCAGGACCTTGTTCTTGAGCGCTTGATTCATGGCCCGGTGACAGGCCATTGGCCAAGCGCCCATGCTGCTGCGCGCATTCCCCAGGCTGCGCCCTTGAACCCCGTGCTCCCGGAGGGCGTTGAACCTCCCGCGGGGGGTCTTCCAGCGCAGCCAGAACCACTTGCGCATGTGGCGGCGGATCCATCCGCTGAGGTTCTCCACTTCCCGCCGCCAGTCGGCCAGCCGGAAGTAGTTCCACCATCCTTGGATGTACCGACCCCATGCCACACGCAGGCGTTCCAGGGACATGCTCCGCTGTGCGTCCCAGAGTTCGCGCACCCGGTCCTTCATCCGTTCGACGGCCTTCGGGGCCACGCCCACCCGGCCGTCGGCGTACAGCCGGAACCCCAGCAGCGAACTCTCGTCCGTCCGCCGGGCTCCGCTCTTCTCCCGATTCACGGGAACCTTCAGGTGCTTCTCGATCCACTCCGTCACGCTTTCCAGCACCCGGCAGGCCGACCGCTCGCTCGAAACGAAGATCGCGATGTCGTCGGCGTAGCGCACGAACGACAGCCCGCGTTTCTCCAGTTCCTTGTCCAGCGGGTCGAGGTAGATGTTGGCCAGCAGTGGCGAGAGCGGACCGCCTTGCGGCGTTCCCTTCCGCCGTTTCTCCCGGCTTCCATCCGGCTTTTGCATCGGCGCCCGGAGAACCTCTCCGATCAGCCGCAGCAGCCGTTTATCCCTCACCTTGAGCCCCACCCGGTGCATCAGGATGTCGTGATGGACCTCGTCGAAGAAGCTCTTCAGGTCCACGTCCACCACCCACGTCTTCCCTTCGAGGATGTACCCCTGCGCCTCCCGCACCGCGTCGTGCGCGCTGCGGTTGGGGCGGAAGCCATGGCTGTGGTCACTGAACTCCGGCTCCCACAACGGGCTCATCTGTAGATGAATCGCCTGTTGCAGCAGCCGGTCCAGTGTCGTCGGGATGCCGAGCGTGCGAGTCCCTCCGTTCGCCTTGGGGATGTCCACGGCTCTCACCGCCGCCGGGGCGTACGCCCCGTTGAGCAGTTTGCCCCGGATCGTCTCCCAGTGCTCGCGCAGGTGGGCTTCGGTCTGCTGGATGTTCATCCCATCCACCCCGGCGGCCCCGTCGTTGGCTTTCACCGCACGCCAGGCCGCCCGCAGGTTGTCGGAGGCCAGCACCGTTTCCAGCGTGGCCTCCCTTGTGGTTGTCTCATTGGGCATCTTCCGCCGCCTCCTTGCGCCCCGGGGTGGACTCGGACTTCCCGCACGGCCCCGTTCGGGGAATCCACCCCGCCGTTCGCCGTCCGCCGGTCCGGGTGGCTGCCGCAGTTGCTGCGCCCGGTCCGTGTCGAAGCCCTTCCCGCCCACCTTTCGGGAGTTCGGGGGCTGACTGCCCTCTCTTGGTTCTTCGGCCTTTCGCTCCTGCCCCGTTTCCGGGGCTCTCCACGCTACAATGGCCTCTGCTGACTCCCGTGTCCCTCTCGGGCCACGGGCCTCCCCGGGTAAGGTGCATGAACATTCGGCCCGCGCCCTCCGGCTCTACCCGATGCGTCTTTCGGTGACAGTTGGATTTCGCGTTCTTGCGCACGCTTATCGCCCGCATCGCGGCCTCGCTGCCGGTTCGTGTTCCTAGGGTCGTGCCTTTGCTACAGACTTCTTTCGATTCGGTCTCCTTGCGGAGCCCGCCTTGTCTTTCGCTACGGTTGTTGTCACTCCTTCCGATCACTTTGCTTCCTGTGATGTGTTCATGCCCATGCCGGGCACGCTCCGCCTCGGCCACCCAGTTGGCCTTGCCAGTCGACCAGGCAAACCAAAGGTTTGCGGTTCCGAACCGGCCGAGCGGAATCCTACGTCGCTCAGCTCCGCCAACCCTTGATTAGCCTTGCCGGACAGCCGACCTTCCCCTTCCTTGCAAGGCGCGCCGGCAATATTTTTGGATCCTGAATATTCGTCGCCGGCAGGAGTCAGGGATTGATCCTCCCATGAAAACATCCCGCCCTCCTCGCATTGCTCGCGTTCGCCCGGCTCACGGGACATGCGGAGGACGCGATCCACTCGGTCGCGTACTCCCATGGAGACCTCGGCTACGCGACCTATCCGCATGTCCTGCGCACCGAAAACCGGCTGGAGAATCTCTACCGCGCCATCCGGTACTGCGACGAGACCGCCGCGTGGGATTCCCATTCCCAATACCGGTGGCAGCAGGAAATGGCCGAGCCCCTGCCCCTGTTCCTCGGCACCTGCACGCCGGAACAGCGCGGGAAACTCGCGAAGTACATCACCGAAGGCCGCATCGACGTCGCCGCGTCCCACTGCACGGCGCTGGCCGACCGCTTCAATCCCGAGTCCGCCGCGCGCTTCTTCTATCTCGGCAACCGCCTCGTTCCGGATCTGCTCGGCACGCCTCCCGGCAAAGTCGCCATCATCAACGATGTCATCGGCATCCCGTGGAGTCTCCCCATCTACTGCGAAGCCGCCCGCGTTCCGTTCATCTCGAACGGCCACAACGGCTGCGGCCGCATGAATGAACTCGAATCCGCTCCGCTCGTCCGCTGGGTCGGCCCCGGCGGTACCGGCAGCGCATTGACCTTCAGCTCCGTGTACAATTATCACGCCGTCAGTAATCCGAAGAAGGAAGTTCCCGGCATCGTTCCCAAATCCGCCAGGGGCATCACGCCGGAGTTCCTCCCCGTCTGGCTGCAGGGCCACGACTTCGCCATCACCACGCTCGACATGGCCACCGCCGCCCGGGAATGGAACGCCACCGGCACGCCCAAGGTGCAGATGTCCACGCTGCCGCTCTATCTCGGCACGCTCGCCCAACGCCAGACTCCGGAAAAGACCCCCGTCGTCAGCAAAACCGGACCCTGCCAATGGATGGACCAGCCGCTCGGCGACGCATGGCTCTTCGGGCGCGTCCGGCAGGCCGCCGAACGCCTGCCCGCCGCCGAGAAATTCTCCGCGATCGCCATGACCGCGTCCCCCGGCGGCTATCCCTGGATTGAGTTCACGACCGGCTGGCACCATCTTCTCTCCAACTGCGAGCACACCCTCGGCGCCGCGACCTGGGCCGCCAAGAACGCCGCCGGCTACCGGCACTACGAAACGGAACTGGCCGAGCACCGCGAAGAGGGCCTCACCGCCGCCGCCCTGGCCGACCGCACGCTCGACGCCGCCCTCTCCCGCCTCGCCGCCCAAATCAAAACCACGCAACCCGACTCCATCGCTGTCTTCAACTCCCTCGCCCAGCCCCGCACCGACATCGTCACCATTGCCGCGCCCGCCGGTGAGAACTTCGTCGCCGTGGATGACGCCACCGGAAAATCCACACCCTGCCAGAAGATCGCCGGCGGCGCGTTGATGTTCGTCGCCGCGGAGGTCCCCGCCCTCGGCTACCGGACCTTCCACCTCGTCGAACAAGCCTCCCCGGCCACCGAGAGCAAGTATTACCGGTTGAAACTCAACCCCGACACCGGTGTCGTCGCCAGCCTCTTCGACCAGGAACTCAACCGGGAACTCATCAGCACCAACACCCCGCACGCCTTCAACCAATACCTCTACCAATGGTACGCCGGCACAAAGAAGACGGCGTCGTGGAGCACACCGCCCGCCGACGCCACCGTCACCACCACCGAAGGCCCCGTCGCCACCATCCACCGCGTCCGCGCCAAAGCGGAAGGCGTCGACCGGCTCGAGCAGACCATCACGGTCTATCACGCGATCAAGCGCATCGATTTCGCGCTGCGCCTGGACAAGAAGCCCTCCGGTCGGACCCTCCGCGACTACAACGACAACAATTTCCGCGGCAAGGAGGCCGTCTTCGTCGCGCTGCCGTTCGACATCCCGGACTTCAAGGCCACCTACCAGACCGGCGGGGGCGGCGTCGCCGAACCCATCCGCGACCAGTTCACGGGCACCGGCACCGCGACCTATCCCGTCCAGCATTTCGCCGACCTCTCCAACGATCGGTTTGGCGTCACCATCAGCCCGCTCGACTGCGCGCTCGTGCAATTCGGCCGCCCCCGCTCCGACGCCCTGTCCCGGGCCGGTGGCAGTGGTGAAAAGGGATA
>JAXMHJ010000068.1:0-27886 GCA_046346795.1 Kiritimatiellia bacterium | reverse complement strand
CGATCCATTCGTTCCGGTCACCGGAACGAGACCGTCGGCGCGGTGGAGGAATAACGGCCGCGGCCCAACGTCAAACCGGACGAACGCGCCGTCCCCGCGCGCACCCCGGAGATCCATCATGACCAGGCCCTGTCTCGCGACCCTTTCCGCTCTGTTCATCGCCACCGCGCAGGGGATGGCGGCCCCGGTGATCGCCACGACCGCCAAGCCCGACGGGATTCGCGCGCGGGAAATCGCGGACCTGAAATGGGGGATGTTCGTGTGCTGGAGTTTCAGCACGTTCTCGGAACGGGAGTGGACGCCCACCCGTGACAAGGACGCGTCGTTTTTCAAGGCGACGGGGTGTGACACCGATCAATGGTGCCGCACGGCGAAGGAAGCCGGAATGGGGTACATCCTGTTCCTGACCAAGCACCACGACGGGTTCTGCCTGTGGGACACCGCCACGACGGACAAGAAGGTGACGAAGAGCGCGCTGGGCATCGACGTGCTGGCGAAGCTGCGGGAGTCCTGCGACAAGCACGGCATCAAGCTGGCCTTGTATTTTTCCGAAGGGGACTGGAACTGGCCGGGCGCGGTGGACGGAAAGGGGCAGGGGGGCGGTAGCAATCCGGAGATGAAGAAGGCCCAGCTCAAGGAGTTGCTGACGAACTACGGGCCGATCGAGTACATCTGGTTCGACCATGCCGTGGGCGATGGAGGACTGAGCCACGAGGAGACGGACAAATGGGTCGCCCAACTGCAGCCCGACTGCCTGCCCGGCTACAACCATGGCACGGCGGCGGGCCGCATCCGCCTGGGCGAGATGGGCCGGCCCTCCCCGCTGGACGATCCTTCCGGCGCGGGTTTCAACCGGGACCACATGAAGGGCTACAAAGGGTATATCGCCGCGGAATTCACCTATCCCATCCTGCCGCGCCACGGAGGGCCGGGGGCCATGTGGTTCTATTCGGTGCCCGCGCTGGACAACTCCTGCCTGCCGGCCCGCAAGCTTTACCAGGACTACGCCGGAGCGGTGAAATGCGGTAACATCTTCTCGATCGACGTCGGTCCGGACTTCGCCGGCCGGCTCCGCGACATCGACGTGCGGACCCTGCGGGAAGTGGGGAAAATGATCCGCGACCGGGCCGACGCGGGACCGCCCCTGAAGGCAAAAGCCAGCGCCTCGTCCACCTGGTCGCAAGCCGGCTACGCGGCGGATCGGGCGTGTGATGACGACGAGGCGACCCGGTGGGGCGCCGCCGAGAATTCGCGCTCCGGCTGGCTGGACCTGGATCTGGGGGAGGAGAGAACCGTGTCCCATGCCCGGGTGAGCGAGGCGGGTTTTGACCGGGTGCGCAAATTCGAAATCCAGGTGCCGGACGGCGGCGGCTGGAAAACCATCCTGGCGGGCACCACCCTCGGGACCGATGCGGATCTCGTCTTTCCCGTCCCCGTCAAGGCCCGCCTCTTCCGCCTCGACATCCTGGAGGCGGCCGAAGTGCCGACCAGCGGGCAGTTCCAGTTGTTCGAGGCCGGGCGGCGGTAAGAAACCGACGCATCCCGGGCGGGTTCACGTTTTCCGATTGCACGTTTTACTCTCTTCCGGCCATGGCCGCCTGCGCGATCAGGCTGTCCCCGGCCGCCCGGCCCGCTTCCTGTCCGTATTCTCCATGTCGAAGTCCATATCTTCCATTTACCCGGTGCCGGGGATTACCTATGGTTGAGCATCCTTCCGGGGGGCCGGTCCCTGTCGCGGAAGGCGGTGGCTTCAACGCGGGAAGGGGAAGGTGGTCGCGCATGATCAACAAAACAGCCGTGCTGGTTCTGATGGCCGGGTTCGCCCTCTTCGGCCGGGCCGCGGAGGACGTTCCGGTCTCCACCGATGCGCGCCTGCAGCCCCTGGGGGGGCTTGCCCCTGATTCCTCCGCCCAGGGATGGGGCTCCCTGCAGACGGACAAGTCCGTTTCCGGCGCGCCCCTCAGCATCGCCGGCCGCGTTTTTGCCCGGGGCCTTGGCACCCATTCCGCCAGCCGGATCGCGTACGACCTGGCCGGGGAATATGAATCCTTTTCGGCCTGGGTCGGCGTGGACGATTTCCTGAAAAACCACCCCGAGTCACCGAAAGCCAGCATCGTCTTCCAGGTGATGGGCGACGGCAAGATCCTGTTCGACAGCGGCATCATGCGCATGGGCGACGCGGCCCGCGAGGCAAGGGTGGGGGTCAAGGATATCGCGGAACTGACGCTGGTGGTGACCGACGCCGGCGACGGGAATTCCTGCGACCATGCCGACTGGGGCGAACCCGTGCTCACCGGCGGACCGATTCCCCGGGCCGGGCTCCCGGTGTTCAAGGTGGCCGCCCCCGGGCTGACGTTGCTGCTGGATGAGGAGGGGCGGATCGCCGGCGCCTCGGGGTTGGACGTGACGGGCCGCGTCGATCTGCGCTCGTGCCGGACGGTCGGAAAGACCCGGACGGAGGAACTGGGCGGCGGCGGCCGTTCCTTTGTACGGCAGGTCGCCGACCGCCAGGGACACAGCGCCACCCTTGCGGAGCGCTTCATCCCCGATGGCGACGGCATCCGGTGGGAAGCGGACGTCACCAGCACCAATTCCTTCTGGTCGACGCCCCTCCAGGCATGGATCCAGTCGGCGAAGCCGGCGGAGAACCTTCTCTGGACCGCATGGGGCTCTCCCGATTATTCCGGCCGGCAACTGACGCCCGAACTCACCGCGCTGGTGCAGGCGGGAAAGGCCTCGGTGAGCGGCCACTGGAGCGACCCGCTGGTCCCCGTTGGTTTTGTCAACCGCACCTGGCATTACGGCAACGTCACGCAGGCCTGCCCGGTGGGCGCCGACTACGCCGTGCTGCCGCTCTGCACGATCCTGGCCCCCGCAACGGACACCGGACTCAGTCTCGTCCTTCGCCGGAGGACGTCCTGCTGGACCTGGATCTGACCGTCTCCGAGGCGGGGCGGGTCCAATTCACCCGCGCGCGGCACCGGCTCGGCGGTGGAGGGACGAACAAATTCACGATGCACCTGGTCCCGCACGAGGCCTCCTGGCGCGGCGGGTTGCGTTTCCTGACCGCCCGTTTTCCTGCATTCTTCAACCCGCCGAATCCGCGCGCCCACCGCATCGCCGGCTGCGGCGCCTATTCCATTTGTGAAGCTCCGGTCGACGTCGAAAAATTCCGGAAAATGGCGTTTGGCTTCAACTGGAAGCTCTCCGACGACTTCCCCTACATGGGCATGTTCATCCCGCCGGTGAAGGACGCCGACGAGCAGTGGCGGCGTTCCTGCGCGGAACCCTGCCCTCCCGGCAAGGGGCCGATGACCTCCGCCCGGCAGATGAACGACTATGCCCGCTACATGAAGACCAACGGGTTCGCGGTGCTCAGCTACTTCAATGTCACCGAGTATGGCAAGAACGTGAATCCCCGCCTGGCCGAGCTGTCCTCCGGGAGGGCGGACGAGCCCGATCTCTGGAAGGACGGTTCCGCGTACATGAAGGCGAAGCTGCCGCAGGCCTGGCTCCGCATCGCCGCGGGCGACCGCACGGAATGGGGCGCCGTCGCGCTGCCGGACGGGCTTAAAGGACTGATGTCCAACTGCTATGGGGCCGCCATCGTCGATCCGGGCGATCCCGATTACCTTGCGCATCTGGTCGAACAGGCGGCGCGAAACATCCGCTGGCTGCCGGACACCGACGGGATCTGCATCGACCGCACCGACTGGCTGCGCTTCTACAACATCACCGCCGACGACGGCGTGAGCTGGAACGACGGCCGGCCCGCCCGCTCGCTGTACCGGTCCTGGGCCGACCTCATGGCCCGGATGGGGCCGCTGATGCATCAGGCCGACAAGGTCATCTTCTCCAACATGATGACCATGCGCCTGGAGCTGTGCCGGCAGCTCGACGGGATCTACACCGAATTCGGCAACAACGGCTGCGCCCTCAACGGCTCCGCGCTGCTCGGCCTGCGCAAGCCGGTCGTGGGCTGGACCTACAATGAAACGCTCCGGCAGCCCGGCCCCGACGCCTTCATGCAACGGCACCTGCACATGGGCGTTTTCCCCACCGCGCCGTATCCCAACAACAACCATTGCATCAATCCCGAGCCGTCGGCCGACCGGCTCTACCTCGACTACGGCCCGTTGCTGGGCGCCATGCGGGGAAGAACCTGGGTGCTGGCGCCACGCTGCGTCGAGACCACCACGCCGGGCGTGAAGGTCAATCTGTTCGAAGTCCCCGGCGGCTACGCGTTGCCGGTGACCTGCGGCGGCGCCGCGGAAACCGCGGAGGTGCAGGTCCGGAACGTCCCGGGTCTGGAAAATCTCCGGGCCGTCGCCCTGCATCCCGGCGTGGACGAACCGGTGGCGGTCGCCGCAGGCGCGACCGGCGGGGTCCTGAACCTGAAGGTGCCCCTCGTGCGCGGCTGCGCGATGGTCAGGTGGACCGGGCCTTCCGACCGGTAGGACCCGCAGTCAGCGTCGGTGGGCGCGCATGGCGGCGAGGGTGGGCAGGACGGAGGTGCGTTTCTTCATTTCGCCGGTGGCCATGCCCTTCTCGAAGAGCGCGCCGGTGGGGCAGACATTCACGCATTTGCCGCAGGAAGTGCAGGAGACGGAGGAACCCCAGGGCTCGTCGAGATCGGTGATCAGGTCGGAGTGGATGCCCCGTCCGCGCACATCCCACACCCGGGCGCCCTCGACCTCGTCGCACACGCGCACGCAGCGGGTGCACAAGATGCACCGGTTGGGGTCGTGGTTGAAGCGCGCATGGGTGGCGTCGATGTCGTGCGTGGGGTAACGGTAGGCGAAGCGGGTGTGGGTGACGCCCAGTCGCAGGGCCAGGGCTTGCAGTTCGCACCGGCCGTTGGAGACGCACACGGAGCAGACATGGTTCCGCTCGGAGAACAGCAGCTCCAGGATCATCTTGCGGTGGCCCTTGAGCCGGTCGGTCTCGGTATCGACCCGCATGCCCTCCGCCACGGTGGTGACGCAGGCGGGCAGCAGCCGGGGCACGCCCTTGACCTCGACCAGGCAGAGGCGGCAGGCCCCGACCGGGGCCAGTCCGGGGCAGTGGCAGAGACCCGGGATGAAGATCCCGGCGGCCTGCGCGGCTTCCATGAGCGTGTCGCCCTGGCGCGCGGTGACGGGAGCGCCGTTGATCGTCAATTGGACGGGGGGCTTCATGATTTCACCTCGTGGAGGGAGGGGATGGATCGGTGCATGCAGTTCTCCTTCACATCGCAGCGCAGGCAGCGGCGCGCCTCGGCGGCGGCGATGTCGGTCGGGAACCCGGTGACCACCTCCTGGTCGCCGCCGCGCCGCTTTTCGGGCGGAAGGCGGACCGGGCGGTTGCGGAATCCCTGGTCGTAGACGGCGGGGACGGCCATGGTGATGACGGTGTCGCCCAGGACGTCGTGGCGGTGGTTCCGGCCGGTGAGCGCCTCGTCGATCGCCCAGGCGGCCCGCTTGCCGGAGCCAAGGGCGGTGACGACATTCGACGCCCCGTGGACCAGGTCGCCGCCGACATACAGTGCGGGGCGGTCGGTCTGGAGGGTGAAGGGGTCGCACACGGGGGAGCCGTCGGGGTTGAGCGAGACGGCATGCTTGCGGAGCAGCTCGGCGTCGCGGACCTCGCCGATGGCCAGGACGACCGAGTCGAACGGCATGGACCGTTTCTGTCCGGTGGGCTCGGGGCGGCGGCGTCCCGAGGCGTCAAAGGCCCCCGGCTTCATCATCAACACCTCCACCCCGGCCACGCGGCCCTTTTCGTCCCGGACGATGCGGTCCGGGGCGGCGAAGAGCACCAGCTTGACGCCCTCGGCCTCGGCGTCCTCGACCTCCTCCGCGATGGCCGGCATGTCGGCGCGGTCGCGGCGGTACAGCACGGTGACCGCCGCGCCCAGCCGGAGGGAGGTGCGGGCGGCGTCGATCGCGGCGTTTCCCCCGCCGATGATCGCGACCCGGCGGCCCAGGTCGGGGGCATGACCGGAGGCCACCTTCTCCAGAAGCTCGATCGCCGTGAACACACCGGGCCCCTCGATGCCGGGAATGCGCACCGGGGTTTCGGTCCAGGTGCCGATGGCGAGGAAGACGGCGTCGAACTCCTTTTCCAGCGCGGCGATCCGCAGGTCCCGGCCCAGCATCTTCCCGCACTCGAAATGAACACCCAGGGCGCGGATGACGCCGATTTCCCGGTCGACGATCGTTTTGGGCAGGCGGTATTCGGGCAGCGAGTAGCGCAGCATCCCGCCGGGCTTGGGGAAGGAATCGTACACGGTGACCTTGTGCCCGAGGAGCGAGAGATAGTAGGACGCGGAGAGACCGGCCGGTCCCGCGCCGATCACGGCGATGGATTTGCCCGTGGCCGGAAGCCGGCTGGCGACCAGGCGGCGGGTGAGTTCCTCCAGGCGGCCGTCGGCGAAGATCCAGTCGGAGAGCGAGCGGTGCACCTCGCGCATGTTGACCGGGGCGTCCAGGGTGGCCCGGCGGCAGCGGCTTTCGCACGGGTGCTGGCAGACACGCCCGGTCGAGGCCGGCATCGGGTTGTCGCGCCAGATCAGTTCCGCCGCCTCCGCGAGGCACCCCTCCTGCGTGAGGGCGAGGAAGGCGGGGATGCGCATGTGCAGCGGGCAGGTGTTCTCGCATGGGGCGAGGAAAAGGGCGTCGCACACCCCGCCGGGGCAGCGCTTTTCGCGGATGTGGGCCTCGTACTCGGCGCGGAAGTAGCGCAGGGTGGTGAGCACCGGGTTGGGGGCGGTCTGGCCGAGGCCGCACAGGGACGCCTCGCGGATCATGTGCCCCAGCTCCTCCAGGGTCTTGAGGTCCTGCATGGACGCCCTGCCGTCGACGATGCGGTTGAGCAGGCGCAGGGCCTGGTCCAGTCCGGCCCGGCAGGGGATGCACTTGCCGCAGGACTCGGAGCGGGAGAACTCGATGAAGTAGCGGGCGACGTCCACCATGCAGGTGTCCTCGTCCATCACCACCATGCCGCCGGAACCCATGATCGCGCCCAGCGAGGCGAGCGACTGGTAGTCCACCGGGGTGTTGAATTGCGAGGCGGGGATGCAGCCGCCGGACGGCCCGCCCGTCTGGATGGCCTTGATGGGCTTGCCGGTCGGACTGCCCTGGCCGATGTCGTACAGGATCTTCTGCAGGGGCGAGCCCAGCGGCATCTCGACCAGGCCGGTGTTGCGGATCTTCCCCACGAGGGAGAAGACCTTGGTGCCGGTGCTGTCGGGCGTGCCGGTGGAGGCGAACCACTCGCCGCCGCGCGCCAGGATGACGGGGATGTTGGCCCAGGTCTCGACATTGTTGATGTTGGTCGGTTTGCCCCAGAGCCCCGAAGAGGCCGGGTAGGGGGGGCGCGGGCGCGGCTGGCCGGCCTTGCCTTCCAGCGAGGCGATCATGGCCGTCTCCTCGCCGCAGACAAAGGCGCCGGCCCCTCCACCAGCTTGAGGTCGAAGGAGAAGGCGGTGCCCATGATGCGCTCGCCCAGCAGGCCGATCAGCGCGGGCGTCGGCGATGGCGGCGCGAAGGCGCCGACCGCCAGCGGGTACTCGGCGCGCAGGTACACGATGCCTTCGGTCGCGCCGGTGGCGCCGCCCGGATGAGCATGCCCTCGATCAGCATGTGCGGGTCGCTCTCGATCTCGTTGCGGTTCATGTACGCGCCCGGATCGCCCTCGTCGGCGTTGCAGATGAGCACCTTGCCGGTCCCGGGGGCGTCGCGCAGCATGCTCCACTTCATGCCGGTGGGATAGCCGGCGCCGCCGCGCCGCGCAGACGGATTTCTTCACCTCCTCTATGACCTCCGCCGGATTGGCCCTGCTCAGGCCTTGTGCAGGCCCTGGTAGCCGCCGACGCCGATGTATTCCTCGATGCATTCCGGGTTGATGAGGCCGCAGTCGCGCAGGACGATCTTCAACTGGCCGCCGAAGAAGGAGAGGTCTCGCGCCAGTGCGCGTCCGGGAAACCGCGCCCGTAGAAAATCTGGCGGGCGAGGTGGTCCCACTCCTCGATCTTGCAGAAGACCTTGCGCGGGGGGGGCGCGCCGGCGGAAATGGCGGCGACGATGTCGGGCACGTCCTCGGGGGTGACCTGGTGCAGCATCACCAGGGGCCGCCCGGCAGGCGGATGTTCACGAACGGCTCCGGCCGCGCAGAAACCGAAGCAGCCGACGGGGCGGAGGATCGCCCGACGCCCCGCCGCGCCAGTTCCGTGCGGAGCGCCTCCAGCACCTTGTCGGCGCCGGTGCCCATGCCGCAGGTGCCCATGCCCACGCCCAGGACCGGCTGGTCCTCGGACACCAGCATCTTGAAACCAACGGTCTGGAGATCGAGCAGATGGTCGAGGCCCTGGATCTTCATGACGCGGCTCCGGCTTTTGAGACGCAGGATCAATTCGTCGAGCTGCGCCTCGGTCACATGGCTGTGGATGTCCTCGTCGGAGGACAGCACCGGGGCCAGGGCGCACTGGCCGAAACAGGCGACCGTGCGCACGGTGAGGCGGTTGTCCGCCGTCCGGAAGGCCTCGCCTTCGCTGCCGCAGGGCTCCAGCGCCAGCCGTTCGCGCAACCGGTCCAGCAGGCCTTTCGAGCCGCGCGTGTGGCAGGCGGTGCCCCGGCAGACCATGACGACATGCTCGCCCTGGGGCTCCAGGTTGAAGAAGGAATAGAAGGTGGCCACGCTGAACACCCGCGAGCGGGAAAATCCCGTCTTGGTGGCGACCTGGCAGAGGGTGGGGCGGGGAGGAACTTCCGCCGGGTGGCGCTTTTGCAGCTCCTCGAGGATGCCGAGCAGGTCTCCCGTCGGATCGGGATACAGGCCGACTTCATCCACGACGCTTTCGGCGAGGGGGGCGTTGGTATCGAGAATCATGGTGTTCTCCGTTGGGGTGCCGGGGGGGCCGCCACGCGGAGTCCTCCCGGATCAAACGATGCAGGACGGTGCGCGCGCGCTTGCGGCCGCGCGGCGGGCGGACGGCGAGAGACCCTCGCCGTGGTCGAAACGGAAGCCCGCGACCGAGAGCAGCCAGGCCTCCGGTTCGGCGTGATACACATCACGGGCCAGTTCCAGCAGACCGGCCGGGGCGAAGGCGTGCGCGAGCCGCCCGCCGGTTGCGGCCGCGTGGATTCGCTCCAGGCGCACCCACGGCGCGGAGGCGTCGGCGCGGGCGTCCACGAAGACCACGCGAGCCGCCTCCGCCACCTTCGCCGCGACCTCCGGGACGAGCTGGTGCAGGGCCACCGCTTCCACGCCGGGCACGGGGTGGTCCTCCAGTTCCTCGGCGAGGAGGCGCCCGGTTCCGTCGTCGCCTCGGAGCGGGTTGCCCCAGCCGACGACGAGCGTCCGGAAGATGATCTCAGTCGCGTTGGCGCTCATCGAGGATGTTCCCGTCGCGGTCGCGCAATTCCACGCGCATCGCCATCCGGCCGACGGCGTGGGTGGAGCAGCTCAGGCAGGGGTCGTAGCAGCGGATCACCGCCTCGACGCGGTTCAAGGCGCCCTCGGTCAGGCGGTCGCCGTGCACGAAGTGCCGCGCCGCCTGGGTGATGCCGCGGTTCATGGCCAGGTTGTTGTGGCCGGTGGCGACGATGAGGTTGGCCCAGGTGATCAGCCCGTTGTCGTCCACCTTGTAGTGGTGGATGAGGATGCCGCGCGGGGCCTCGACCACGCCGACACCCTCGCGCAGGTTGGTGCCCGCCACGGCGCGGACGTTGGGATCGAGTAGATCCGGATGGCGCAGGATCTCCATGGCCCTCTCGATGCAGTACACGATCTCGATGAGGCGGGCCTGGTGGTAGTGGAACGAGCTGAGCACCGCGCCCTGTCCCAGCTTGCGGAATTCCGCCAGCGCGGCGTCGGCGTTCGGGGTCCCGCAGTGTTCGGCGACGTTCAGGCGGGCCATCGGGCCGACGCGGTAGCAGCCTTTTTCGACGCCGAACGGCTTGTAGTAGGGCGACTTCAGGTAGCTGAAGTTTTCGGTGCGCTCGCCGATGAAGTCGTCGTAGCGGGCGGGGTCGAGGTGATCGGCGACCGGCTTGCGGTCCGCGTCCACCACGCGGACGACGCCGTCATAGTGCTCCAGCCCGCCGTCGGGGGTGGCCAGGGCCAGGAAGAGGGTCGGGAAGTTGGCGAAGGTGGCGATTTCCTCGGTGAAGTTCGCGACGATCCCGCGGTAGAGGTCGAAGGCCCGGCGGGCGATGTCGAGCGCCTCCGGGAGATCGGCGAGAATCTCATCGCGGACCCCGGCGCTGAGCGGCTTGTTGACGCCGCCGGGGACGGTCCACGCGGGGTGCACGCGCTTGCCCGCGAGCCGTTCGATCATGCGCTGGCCGATCTGGCGCAGGCGGATGCCGTCCTTGACCACCTCCGGGTGCTTCGCGGCCACGCCGAGCACATGACGTTCGGCCACGGGGGCGTCCATGCCCAGCAGCAGGTCCGGCGAGCACAGGTGATAGAGGCTGAGGGCGTGCGACTGGATCATCTGGCCGCAGTGGAGCAGGCGGCGCAGGCGCGCGGCGTTGGGGGGGATGCGGACGGCCATGATGGCGTCGCCGGCCTTGGACGCCGCCAGCAGGTGGCTGACGGGGCAGATGCCGCAGGTGCGGGCGGTGATGCCGGGCATTTCCTGGAAGGGGCGGCCCTCGACGAATTTCTCGAAGCCGCGGAACTGGGTCACGTGGAAGACCGCGTCGTCCACCGCGCCCTGTTCGTTCATCTGGATGGTGATCCGTGCGTGGCCCTCGATGCGCGTCACGGGATTGATGGTCAGCGTTTTTTTCATGTCGGCCTCGTTCCGGATCAGCCAAACACCGCCGGCACATCCGGTGCGCCGGGTCTGCCCGCCAGGAGATGCGCGACCGCGCCGAAGATGGTGGCGGCGTGCGGGGGGCAGCCGGGGAGGAACACGTCCACCTTCACATACTCGTGCAGGGGCATGGCCCGGGGCAGGAGCGGGGGCACGTCTTGATCGGGCGCGGGTCCGGGCATGGCGGCGTTCTCGGTGTAGGCCCGCCGGGTGATGTCGATGCGCCGCCAGCGGTTGCGCATGGCGGGGACGTTGCTGTTCACCGCGCAGTCGCCGAGGGCGACGAGGACCTTGGTGTGCGCGCGGACTTTGAGCAGTTTGTCCAGGTCTTCCTGGCTGCTGACCGCGCCTTCGACGAGCGTCACATCCACGTCATCGGGGAACTCCTTGGCGTCCATCAGCGGCCCGTAGACCAGTTCGATGGAGCCCGCCACGGTCAGCAGTCGTTCGTCCATGTCGAGAAAGGACATGTGGCAACCGGCGCAGCCATCCAGCCAGATCGTGGCCAGCTTGATCTTCTCCATGACTCTCTCCTCTGGACACCCGCCGGGGGCGGATGAATCCTCGTGGGTTAAGGTACGGTGGAGGCGAATTGTTCCAATCTGGGGCCAGACCTGCAATTAGAGGGAATATTCGGGACGGAGGCAAATGGTTTGCACCTGAAGCGGTTATCGGGGAAAACCCCTTACCGGGCCATCGGAGGGTCGGGAAGAAGGTCCATGAGGAATGCTGGAAGGCTGGAAAAATGCCTCAAAACGATTTCAGACCGGCTGCGGCTCCGCGACAAGATTTTGGAAGATTGACAGGACCGGGCCATCATCTGGAATCAAAGGGCGATAATCCCCATCTTTTCCTGCCTTCCAGCATTCCTCATAAATGAATTCATCTTTTCCTGAGATCTGAATGGTCGTCGCAGCCGCAAGCACCAAGGCCCGCCTCACTTCGCCTGGTCCATCACCCACGTCGCGAACGCTTCCACGCCCGCTCCGGTGCGGGCGGACACCTCGAAGACGGGAATGCCGGCGTGCACCGCGGCCACGTTGGCCCGGCAGGCCCGCAGGTCGTACTGAAGGTGCGGGAGCAGGTCGGTCTTGGTGATGACCACCGCCTTCGCCTCGCGGAAGAGCAGGGGATACTTCAGCGGCTTGTCCTCGCCCTCGGTCACGCTGGTCACCGCGATCTTCGCGTGCTCCCCGATGTCGAATTCGGCCGGGCAGACCATGTTGCCGACGTTCTCGACCACCACGAGGTCGAGGTCCGCCACGGGAAAATCGAGCAGGGCGCGGTGCACCAGTTTCGCCTCCAGGTGGCAGGACCCGCCGCTGAGCAACTGGCTGACCGGCACGCCGAGGGCGTCCAGCCGCTGCGCGTCGTTGGTCGTTTCCACATCGCCTTCCAGCACCGCGTAGCGGACGCGGTCGCGCAGGAACGGCACCATGCTTTCCAGCAGGGCGGTCTTGCCCGAGCCCGGCGCGCCGATGAGGTTCAGCATGAGGATGCGATGCTCGGCCAGGACCTGGCGGATCTTCGCCGCCCAGACTTCGTTGTCGCCCATCAGGCCTTGATAGACTTTGATCTCGCGGGTGGTGGTGCTCATGGGAGGGTCTCCGGATGGGAGGATTGCTCGGGGGAATCGGGGAATTCAAGCTCGAGCGCGTCGAGGAACAGCTCCTTGCCGGCCAGAACCTCGACGTCGGTGGACGCGCAGGTCCCGCAGGAGAAGAAGGGCGGTTGGATGGGGCCGGTGACGCCGCACGTCCGGCAGCGCACCGACACCGGCCGGGTCTCCAGGTGCAGGAGCGAACCGGCCGCGGGCGTGTCCGCGCCCAGGAGCCGGTAGGCGTGTTCGAGGTAGTCCGGCACGATCTGGTGCAACTCCCCCATGACGACGCGCACCGACTTCAGCCGCGCCTCCGCCGGCTGGCGCTCCAGTTCGGTCAGCACCGCCCGCAGCAGTCCCTCCGCGATGGCCAGTTCATGCATGGCGGTGCTCCGGCTGGCGGCGCGGGCTCCGGGAGCGGGCCTCGGTCATCATTCGATTGGTTGTGTCGAACGTGTGCATTTCCCTTTGGCCCGGCACGCTACCGGATCGAGTTCACGATGTACACCACATCCGCGCCGGGCGGGCATTTGTGATGACGTCGGGATTCCGCTCCGGTCGCCCATTGGGCGCGCCGGGCACCAGCCCGGCTCTCCCATCACCACCCAGCGCCTGGCCCGACGGATGACCTGCTCCGCTTTCGTATACGGTCAATACGCCGTTCGCCGGGCGCAACGACCATTCCACCGCTTGATCGGAGACAAAAGCCGGGCTGGTGCCCGGCGCTCCCGGTCGCCCGTTGGGCGCGCCGGGCACCAGCCCGGCTCTCCCATCACCACCCAGCGCATGGCCCGACGGATGACCTGCTCCGCTTTCGCATACGGTCAATACGCCGTTCGCCGGGCGCAATGACCGTCCCGCCGTTTGATCGGAGACAAAAGCCGGACTGGTGCCCGGCGATCCCGGTCGCCCACTGGGCGCGCCGGGCACCAGCCCGGCTCTCCCATCACCACCGAGCGCATGGCCCGACGGGTGTCCTGTTCCGCTTTCGCATACGGTCAATACGCGGTTCGCCGGTCGTATCACCAGGTCGCCGCTTGATTGGAGACAAAGCCGGGCTGGTGCCCGGCGATCCGGTCGCCCCCCTGGGCGCGCCGGGCACCAGCCCGGCTCTCCCATCACCACCCAGCGCATGGCCCGACGGGTGTCCTGTTCCGCTTTCGCATACGGTCAATACGCGGTTCGCCGGTCGTATCACCAGGTCGCCGCTTGATTGGAGACAAAGCCGGGCTGGTGCCCGGCGATCCCGGTCGCCCCCCTGGGCGCGCCGGGCACCAGCCCGGCTCTCCCATCACCACCCAGCGCATGGCCCGACGGATGGGCTGTTCCGCTTTCGCATACGGTCAATACGCGGTTCGCCGGTCGTATCACCAGGTCGCCGCTTGATTGGAGATAAAGCCGGGCTGGTGCCCGGCGATCCCGGTCGCCCCCCTGGGCGCGCCGGGCACCAGCCCGGCTCTCCCATCACCACCCAGCGCATGGCCCGACGGATGGGCTGTTCCGCTTTCGCATACGGTCAATACGCCGTTCGCCGGTCGCAACGACCATCCCGCCGCTTGTCCCGCCCAGTTGGGGCGGAGTGCGTTGCCAAGATCGCGGCGACCGGATTGGACTTGCTCGGCGCCTAAGGCTGGGACTAACCTCGCGACTATTGAGGGCGAAGGCCAATCTTTACCAATCAAGGCGTTCTGCAAGAACATGAAATACCCCGACGGAACCCCAGTACGTGTCGGCGACCATATCTGGTGGAACGAGGGCAGCGCCATCGGATTTGTTCAGACGATTGTCGACGGGGAAGCCGACCAGAAGGCATGGGGATTGGACGAGCCTCACATTCTCATCTCGGGGTATCATCCGAGAGATCCTGACGATGCCGGATATGTCGCATACCCGGCTTCCGATTTCGTCGATGAGGGCATCGAGCGACTTACCACCAGCGAGGAGGAAATGCTTGCTCGTTCAATCGTCGAGGTTCGTGCCCAAGCGCACTATCGTGAACCGTTTTTGATCGGAGTCATTTGCCGTGACCGCCAGGCTCAGGTTCTCACCTTCTCGACCTTCGACGGGGACAAGACCGAGGAGTTTGGACGCGTCTTGCAAGGCGGGGTCGCATGAAACCCCGGAATGAATTCCCAAACCCGCCGGAGAACGGAGCATCCAGGATCGTGGAGCCCCGCCCTCACGGCCTCGCGCGCTGCCGGATCAGGCTGCAGGGGCGGATCCAGGGCGTGGGGTACCGGCCCTTCGTACACGCGCTGGCCACCGGGGAAGGGCTCGCGGGATGGGTGCGCAACGGGAGCGAGGGAGTGGAGATCGAGGTGGAAGGAACGCGGGCGGGGATCGAACGGTTTCTCGAACGGCTCGCGGCGGAGGCGCCGCCGCATGCGCGCGTCACGGCGAGGGAGTGCGTCTGGATCGAACCGGTGGGTGAACGGGGATTCGAGATCCGCGGCAGCAAGGCCTCCGGCCCGCAGACCGCCACGGTGCCGGCCGACCTCGCCACCTGCCCGGAATGCCTGGCGGAGATGCGGGACCCCGCCAACCGCCGCCACCGCTACCCCTTCACCAACTGCACCCACTGCGGCCCGCGCTTCTCCATGATCACCGCGATCCCCTACGACCGCCGCAACACCACCATGGCCTCGTTCGTCCTGTGCCCCGCGTGCGCGGCGGAATACCACGACCCCGCCAACCGCCGCTTTCACGCCCAGCCCAACGCCTGTCCGCAGTGCGGCCCGCAGCTCGCCTGGGAATCCATCGATGGTGCCACGACGCTGGCCGGCGAGGACGCGCTGGCTGCCGCGATCCGCCTCATCCGCAGCGGCGGCATCGTGGCCGCCAAGGGGCTGGGCGGTTACCATCTCCTCGCGGACGCGACCAACCCGGAGGCGGTGCGCCGCCTGCGCACGCGAAAACACCGCGGCGCAAAACCCTTCGCCGTCATGGTGCCGAGCCTCGATCTGGCCGCAGCCGCAGCCTTCCTGGACGAAACGGAACAGACCCTGCTCGCCTCCGCGGAAGCCCCCATCGTGCTGCTGGTCCGCCGACCCGGAACCGAGGCCCTGATCTGCCGCGAGGTGGCGCCGGATGGCGACCTGCTCGGCCTCATCCTGCCCTACACGCCGCTGCACCATCTCCTGATGGACGAACTCGGCCGCCCGGTGGTCGCCACCAGCGGCAATCGATCCGAGGAGCCGATCTGCACCGACGAGGTCGGGGCGCGCGTGAGACTGGCCGGCATCGCCGACGGCTTCCTCCACCACAACCGCCCGATCGCCCGGCCGGTGGACGACTCCGTCGCGCAGGTCGTTTGCGGTCGACCGCAACTCCTGCGCCGCGCCCGCGGATACGCGCCGCTGCCCGTGCCGCTGGCGGGCGCGGCCGACGGGCTGCTGGCCGTGGGCGGGCACCTCAAGAACACCATCGCCCTCGGCGTCGGCGACGCCGCCGTGATCAGCCCGCACATCGGCGACCTGGAGAACGAGGAGACGCTGCGGCCTTCACCGCCGCCATCGCCGACCTCTCCGACATGCACGGCCAGACCTGCGCGCGCGTCGTGTGCGACCTGCATCCCGACTATCTCTCGACGCGGCACGCCCGCTCCCTCGGCCTCCCGGTGGTGGCCGTGCAGCATCACATCGCGCACGTCGCCGCCTGCCTGTCCGAACACGGTGTCCGCGGACCCGCGCTCGGCGTCTCGTGGGACGGCACCGGGTACGGACCCGACGGCACGGTCTGGGGCGGGGAGTGGTTTTGCCGGGACGCGTCCGGCGGGTTCCGTCGCGTCGCGCGCCTGCGTCCGTTCGCGCTGCCGGGCGGCGATCCGGCGGTGCGCGAGCCGCGCCGGAGCGCGCTGGGAGTGCTGCACGCCCTCGGGCCGGACCGGGTGCGCGATCCCGGGGAGGAGGTTTGCGGCGGTGCACCGGCCTTCACTGGGGACGAGATCCACCTTCTAACCTCGATGCTGGGGAAGTCGCTGCGCTCGCCCCTCACCTCCAGCATGGGCCGGCTCTTTGACGCGGTCGCCTCCCTGCTGGGGCTTTGCCAGCGGTCGGAGTACGAGGGCCAGGCGGGTCTTCGCCTGGAAGCCGCCGCCCGCAGTTACCCGCATGCGGCGCAGCCTTATCCCTTTGATGTGCGCGAGGTGGACGGGGGCTTCTTGAGGTGGATTGGGGGAGGATGGTTGAGGCCTTGTGCCGCGCGATGCCGCGGGGCGGGGGAGAAGAGCCGGGCTGGTGCCCGGCGAGCCCAGGGAGGAGAAGAGCCGGGCTGGTGCCCGGCGGGCCCGGCGGGCCGGGTCGCCGCGTGTTTCCACCGGACGCTTGCGGAGATGGTGCTCCTGGTCGCGCTGCGCACGCAGGCCTCCATCGTTGCGCTGACCGGAGGCTGCTTCCAGAACCGCCTGCTCACCGAATGGACGGCAAATCGGCTGGCCACGCATTCCATCCGCGTGTACCTTCACGAGCAGGTGCCCCCCAACGACGGCGGCCTGGCCTACGGTCAGCTTGCCTTCGCCGCCGGACGAAAGGATTGAACACGCATGTGTCTCGCCATCCCCGGACAGATCAAGAGCGTTGTGGAAGCCGAGCCCCCGTTCCGCAGCGGCCGCGTGGACTTCAGCGGCATCGTCAAGGAGATCAACCTCGCCTTCGTGCCCGAAGCCGTGGTGGGCGACTACGTGCTGGTGCACGCCGGAACCGCCATCAGCCGCGTGGATGAGGAGGAGGCCAAAGTGATCTTCGCATACGCCGCGCAAATGGACGAACTTCACGGCCTGCGCGCCGATGAAACGGGGACCGGCGCTTGAAGTATCTCACCGAGTACCGCGACGCGGCGCTGGTGCGCCGGCTGGCCGGGGACATCGCCCGCCGGGTGACCCGCCCGTGGACGATCATGGAGATCTGCGGCGGGCAGACCCACGCCATCCTGCGGTTCGGGCTCGATGGCATGCTCCCGCCGGAGATCACCCTCGTCCACGGGCCCGGCTGTCCGGTCTGCGTGACCCCGCTGGAATTGATCGACCAGGCCCTCGCCATCGCCCGCCGCCCCGGTGTCATCTTCTGCTCCTTCGGCGACATGCTGCGCGTCCCGGGGGCGTCGGCCGATCTGTTCTCGGTCAAGTCCGAGGGCGCCGATGTCCGCGTCGTGTACTCGCCGCTGGACGCGGTGAAACTCGCGAAGGCGCATCCGGAGCACGAGGTCGTTTTCTTCGCGGTCGGATTCGAGACCACCGCCCCGGCCAACGCCCTGGCCGTCTTCCAGGCGCAGGTGCTTGGCCTGGCCAACTTTTCGATCCTCGTCTCGCACGTCCTCGTGCCGCCCGCCATCGAGGCGATCCTCTCCTCGCCCGCCAACCGCGTGCAGGGTTTTCTGGCCGCCGGCCACGTCTGCGCGGTCATGGGGTACGAGGAATACATCCCGCTGGCCGAACGATTCCGCGTACCCATGGTGGTCACCGGGTTCGAACCCGCCGACATCCTGCACGGCGTGCTCCTCTGCGTCACCCAGTTGGAGCAGGGCAGGGCGGAGGTGGAGAATCCCTATGCCCGCGCGGTCGTCCGCGGCGGCAACGCGCCCGCCCGCGAGATGATCGCCAGGGTGTTCGAGGTGACCGACCGCAAGTGGCGCGGACTCGGCGAAATCCCCCGCAGCGGCCTCGCCCTGCGGGAGCGCTTCCATGCGTTCGACGCCGCGCGGCGCTTCGGCGTCTCGGGCCTCACCGCCGTCGAACCCGCCGCCTGCCGCGGCGGCGAGATCATGACCGGCGTCATCAAGCCGCATGAATGCCCCGCCTTCGGCAACACCTGCACCCCCGAACATCCACTGGGCGCCCCCATGGTCTCCAGCGAAGGCGCCTGCGCGGCCTACCTGCGATACCGTCGGCAAAAGGAGCCGGCCGCGTCATGACCTCCGCCGACGATCTCTCCTGCCCCCTGCCCATCGACGGGCACGAGACCGTCCAGCCCGGGCACGGCGGGGGCGGCCGCATGACCAGCCGGTTGATCGACGAGATCTTCCTCAAGGCCTTCGATGATCCCGAGCTGGCGCGCCGGCATGACGGGGCCGTGCTGCCCCGCGAGGAGGGCCGGCTCGCCTTCACCACCGATTCGTACGTGGTCCGTCCGCTCTTCTTCCCCGGCGGCGACATTGGCTGCATGGCGGTTTACGGGACGGTCAACGATCTCGCCATGTGCGGGGCGCGGCCGCGGTACATCAGCGCCGGTTTCATCCTCGAGGAGGGATTCCCTCTCGCCGATCTCCGCCGCATCGCGGAGTCCATGCGACACGCGGCCGCGCGCGCGGGCGTGCGGATCGTCACCGGCGACACCAAGGTGGTGGACCGGGGCCGGGGAGACGGCGTCTACATCAACACCGCCGGGGTGGGGCGGCTCGAAAGCGACCTCGACATCGGCCCCGCCTCCGTCCGCCCCGGCGACCGGATTCTGCTCAGCGGCGACATCGGCCGCCACGGCATGGCCATCATGGCCTGCCGCGAAGGCCTGGAGTTCGAGTCCACCCTGGAAAGCGACTGCGCCCCGTTGCACGCGCAAGTCCTCGCCCTGCTCGAGGCCGGCCTTCCCGTGCATTGCCTGCGCGACCTCACCCGCGGCGGTCTGGCCACCGCGTTGCTGGAGATCGCCTCCGCATCCGCCCTGCGCATCGATCTCGTCGAGTCCTCCATTCCGGTGGACCGCCGCGTGCTTGGCGCCTGCGAGCTGCTGGGCCTCGATCCCCTGTACGTCGCCAACGAGGGGCGTTTTGTCGCGCTCGTGCCCGCCGAGGCCGGGGACGCCGCTCTCACCCTTCTCCGGGATTTTGATCCGCAGGCCGCCTGCATCGGCACCGTGGCCGCCGCGCCCGCCGGCGAAGTCGTCCTCCGGAGCATCCTCGGCGCCCACCGCATTCTCGACCTGCTCAGCGGCGAACAGCTCCCCCGCATCTGCTGACGAGCGCTCAATACCCGGGTCTCAGCTCCCGCCCACCCTTGACCCTGTCAAACCTTTGCCGTAGGAGAAGAGCTTTCTCACAGGCATTCCATTTCCGTGAGTCATCCATGATCGAACGCATCACCATCGACAACTTCAAGAGTCTTCGGAACGTGGACGTGACGCTGGGCCGGCTCAACCTGTTCATCGGCACGAACGCGAGCGGGAAGTCGAACTTTTTTGACGCGCTGCGCGTGTTGCAGGGCATTGGAAACGGCTTCACCATCAGCGAGATTCTCGACGGCAAGCCCAAGAGCGCGACAAGCGAGGTGTGGGACGGAATTCGGGGAGGAAGTGCGAAGGCGTGTTTTGGCGGCGGCAAGCATGGGGGGGAAGTGTCCCTTACCGTCAGCGGGAAATTCCAGACGAAAAACTGGTCGTACAAGATCACATTTTCGCCCGCCGAAGGAAAGGTAACCCAGGAAAGCCTCAATGTAGGCGGCGAAATCTACGCTTCGGACGGTGTTCCGAAAAATCTGCCTGGCGACCCGGTCATCAAAGTGAAATACTACCGGGGTACGCGAGGCACCCAACCCCACCTCTCCTTCGAAAGCGCCCGGCCCGTTTTGGGGCAGTTTGCCCGCGGCAACGGCAAATGGAAAAAGGATGACGCGGAGTTGGCACAGGAGGTGGCCACCCTGCTGACGAACACACAGCGGGTGGACCCGTCGCCGGCCCGGTTGCGCAATTATTCGCATGCCCACCAGATCTCGCGCATGGGAGAGCATGGGGAAAATTTTGCGGCGTTGGTGCAGACGATCTGCAAGGATCCGAAGGCCAAGGACGCCTACTTGTCGTGGCTGCGGCAACTCCGCCCGGCGGAGGTGGACGATGTGGGTACCCTGAGCGGCGCCGTGGGGGAACCCCTGTTCATGCTGAAGGAGGGCGGCCAGGAATGGCCCGCACCGGTACTGAGCGATGGAACGCTTCGTTTTGCGGCGATCATCGCCTCGTTTTTCCAGCCGGACATGCCGGGGATCATGACCATCGAGGAGATCGAGAACGGCATTCACGCCAGTCGGGTGCGGTTGCTGGTGGAACTCCTGCGCAATCAGGCGGACGCGGGCAGGACGCAGATCATGGCGACGACCCATTCTCCCATCGTGCTGGCCTGGCTGAAAGAGCCGGAGTACGCCACCACCTTTTTCTGCAAGCGGGACGCGGCCACGGGGGAGTCGAAAATTTGCTCCCTGCCGCAAGTTCCCCATTTTACCGATCTCGTTAAGAAGCAGCCAATTTCGGACCTGTTTGCGGAGGGTTGGCTGGAGGCCGCCCTATGAGTTTCAAGGTGCTGGTGATCCCCGAGGATCCGACGAATAACGGATACATTCTCAAGCCGCTGGTGCAGGCGATTTTGGACGACGCGGGCCGGCCGCAGGCCCGGGTGACGTATTGTCCAATCCGCGGCTGATGGGGTATAACCACGCGGTGAAGGCCATCCGGGAGGGATCTTCCCGACCGTTATGGGTTTTGGGACCTCTGGATCTTTCTGCCGGATGCGGACCGCGCTTCCGCCACGGCGATGGAGCAACTGGAAGCATACCTCCATGGGAAAGGCGTGAACTTACTCTGCTGCCCGGCCCGGCCCGAGGTGGAGATTTACGCATGCGCCGCCTATCGTTCGGAAATTCCAGAAGGATGGAACTCCGCCCGGGAAGATTTACGAATGAAGGAGAATGTCTTCGAACCCTTGCTCAAGCGTTATGGTGATTCCCGTCGGGCCGGCGCCGGTCGCGATCTGATGATAGAGTCCTCCCTCCGCAATCTTCCGCTGTTGCTGGAACTTTGCCCAGAGTTGAGAACCTTGCGCGATCGAATTGCGTCGCTGCTCGCCCAGCGCTGATTTCCTCACAATGGGGTTCTCCTTTCGGCGGTGGAGAATAGGTGTCTCAATTCACCCCAGCGGCCTCGCCTCCAGCCCGAACTCCCGCGCGGCCTTGCGCTGATAGGCGGCCGGGGACAGGCCGATGACGCGCCGGAACAGGCGGCTGAAATACAGGGGGTCGGCGTAGCTCAACCGGGCGGCGACGTCCTTGATGGGAATGCCCGGCTGGGTCAGCAGGGCGCAGGCGCGCTGCATCTTCCGCTGGATGAACCATCTCGCCCGGGGCCTGTCCCGTCACCCGGCGGAACTGCCGGCTGAAGTGGCGGCCGCCACAACCCGCCTCGCGCGCGAACGCGGCCAGATCAAAGGGTCGGTCAAGCGCCGCGTCCATGGCGGTGAGCGCCCGCTGGACCGGACCGTAGGCGGTGCCGATGTTCTTCATGTCGGCCGGCAACGCCGCGATCCGGCCCAACACCGAGAGAACCCCGGCCTGCCGGACAAACCACGAAGCCGCGCCGGGTGTCGGGGCATGCTGCAGCACCAGCCGGGTGAAGTCGGCCAGGATGTCCTGGATGCAGGCCGATGTGCCGGACCGGCCGGAGTCGAGCAGGCCCAGCAGCCGCTCGTAGTGCGGCAGATGCCCGCCGGAAAGATGCATCCAGTGGATCGACCAGGGCTCCTTCGCGTCCGCCCAATACCGATGATGGGAAAGGCGGGGCGCGTAGAGCAGGTCGCCGGGGCGGACCTCCCAATCCCGGCCGTCCTGCCGGAACCAGCCCCGCCCGGCGGAACAATAGATCAGGACCCCCTCGTCCAGGTGCGTCCGCTCCCACCAGTGGCCCCGCGCCTCCATGAACATGCCGGCGCTGAACACCCGCAGGGAGCCCAGCACCGGCGACGATGACCCGCACCAGGCCGCGCGCTCCGCATCCGGCAGAATCCACCGGTAGCAGTCGGCGTACCCGCGCATCTGCCGTGTGAAGAACGGTTCGTTGGACGACTCGGTGGGGACCGGCGCCGGCGGGCGGCGGGTTGCGCGGACCGCCTTTTTCCCCCGTGAATTTTTGTCCATGCCAACCTATAAATCAGTCAATGATTCGATGGCAACCAAAACCATGAAGTCCGGATCATCCATACCAATGTCCTTTCCATCCATTGCCTCCGCGCCGGGTTTCGTATAGGTTTTCGGTCCTCCGGCTGCCTCCGCCACCCCTCGAAGGAATCCATGGACCTCTCCTGCAAGCCCGACTTCGCCCGTGCCCGGCAACGCCTCGACGCCTGGTTCGCCCATGACATGATCGACCGGCCGCCGGTCCGCTTCGCGGAACACAACGCGGAATACGCCAACGCCCCGTCCGCCGCGGGGCGCACCTGGCCCGATCTGCGCGCGCGCTGGTTCGACTCCGAATACCAGGTCGAGTCGTTCCGCGCCTCGCTCCGAGGCCGCACCTTCCACGGCGAAACCTTTCCGGTCTTCTGGCCGAACCTCGGGCCCAATGTGTACGCCGCGTTCCACGGCGCCGAACTGGAATACGGCGAGGTGACCTCCTGGGTGAAGCACTGCGTGCACGGCCCGGCGGACCTCAAGAACCTCCGCTTCACCCGCGACAATGTGTATTTCCGGAAACTGGAGGAGATGACCCGCCTCGCCCTTCAATCCTGCGCCGGGGAATACCTGGTCGGCTACACCGACCTGCACGGCAGCCTCGACTGCGCGGCCGACTGGCGCGACCCGCAGGAGCTGTGCCTCGATCTGGTGGACGATCCCGCCTTCGTGCACGACATGGTGAAGCTGGCCAACGAGAACTTCCTCCCCGTCTTCGACCACTTCGACGCGATGCTCAAGGCCGCCGGGCAGATGTCCGTCACCTGGATGGGCATCCCCACCCCGGGCAAAATGCACGTCTCCAGTTGCGATTTCACCAGCATGATCTCGACCGCCGCCTTCGAGGAGTTCTACCTGCCCTCGCTCATGTCGGAACTGCGCCACATGACCCACAACGTGTTCCACCTCGATGGCAAGGGCATGCTGCGGCATCTCGACCGTCTGCTCGCCATCCCGGAAATCCACGCCATCCAGTGGGTGCACGGCGTGGGCGACGACGCACCCATCCGGCAATGGATCCCCGTCATTCAAAAGATCCAGGCCGCCGGCAAGGGCGTGATCGTGGACCTGCAACTGCACGAGCTGGAACCCTTCATCGCGCAAACCCGGCCCGAGGGACTGTTTCTCTGCATCGCCGCCCCGGAAAACCGGCAGGGCGAAATTTTGAAGCGATTGGAGCGCTGGTAAGTGAAAATGCCCGGCAACACCCAAGGACTGCATTCCGCATGAAAACTCCCCGGTATATTTATCTCTGCGCCTTCTTTGGCGTCGCAATCCCGGGTCCTTGGACGGCTGCGGCTGCGCCGGAAATCCAGGCCGTGCCGCTGACCGAGCTGGCCCCGGTCTCCGAACAACAGGGTTACGGGTCGCCGGGGCTCGACCACAATCTGGCCGGGGGCGGGCTCAGGATCGCGGGACGCTCGTTTGAACACGGCCTCGCCACCCACGCCGCCAGCCGGATCGTGTACGCGCTCGGCGGCAAGGGCGCGCGCTTCACCGCCTTCGTGGGCGTGGACGCGGCGATGTCGGGCTACCGGGAATCGAGTGTGATTTTTCAGGTCACGGGGGATGGAAAACTCCTGTTTGACAGCGGCGTGATGAAGATCAACACGCCCGCCAAACCCGTGGACGTGGATCTCGCCGGCGTCAAAGAACTGGCCCTGGTCGTCACCGACGCCGGGGACGGCAACTACTGCGATCACGCGGACTGGGCCGATGCGATGGTGCATGCGTCCGCGGAACTGGCACGCCGCCCGCCGCCTCCCGCGGCCGTTCCCCTGGCCGCGGCCGGAACCCTCGGAGCCGCAAGCGTGCGCTGCGGCACCAATGAGATGACGGTCAGCACCGGGGTCATCGAGCGCACCTGGAAATGGACGGGCAGGGGACTGGTCACGACCGGTCTGCGCGACCTGCGCTCGGGCGTGCAGCGCGCCAAGGCCCCCGCCCGCGCCTGCGACTGGGATCTGCCGGGGCTGCTCAACGACTCGACCCCCGGCGTGCTCATCGGCAGCACGGTGCGGGAGAGCGACGACGAGGGGTTCAGCGGCCGGCACCTCGAAGTGGTGAACACCATCCGGTACGAACAGGCCCGCCTGCAGATCCAGCATGTGGTCTGGGTCTTCCCCGGCGCCCCGGGTCTGCGCACCCAGATCCGGGCCAGGGCCCTCCCGGGATTCGACCCCAAGGGACTCCCGGACCGGGACGGGACGTACACCGATTGCGGCGCCACCTTCCTCAAGCCCGGCCCCCGCGCCGACTACCTGCCCCTCGACTTCACCGTGGCGAACGAACGGCTGTACTGGGGCTATTACAACAACCCCGGCAACCGGCACGAGCAGAGCCAGGACATGCTCCGCGAGCAGGTGGTGAAGGGCTGGCCGGTCTTCCTGCGCGAGGACATCGACTGGGCGAGTGGCATGGCCGTGAAGTACGGCGAGTCCGGCGTGATTACCGTCAAGGAATCGCCCAAGTGCGTGAATCAACCCGCCCACAACACCGGCGCGTTCTTCTCGGGGCCGCAGGGCGTGTCGATCACCGGCTGGGGCCTGACTCCCGCGGAGATCGTGCCGGATCGTTTCCGCGAGGGCTGGGCCGACTGGACCATCGTGTATCAGGGCGGCGACGACGGCCTGCAACGAGCGCTCAAGCAGTTTGACGCCGCGCGCTATCCCGTCAACGTGAAGCGCGACGCCTTCATCCTCTCCAACACCTGGGGCCCGGCGAATCCGGGCGGGGCGCAGTTCACCGCGGAGGATTTTGTCCTCAAGGAGTTCCCGCTGCTGGCGGATCTCGGCGTGGACGTCCTGCAGATCGACGACGGCTGGCAGAAGAGCGGGGGCGGCCCGGGGGCCAGCGGCTTCCTCCCGAAGTACAAGGACGGCTGGAAGAACATCAAGGCCGCGGCGGACAAAACCGGGGTGCGGCTGGGGCTGTGGGTGGCCATCCGCAACGCCAGCCTCGCCGACCTCAAGAAGGATCTCGACGAACTGGGCTTCATCACCTGGAAGGTCGACTTCGACCACCTGTCCAGCCGCGCCGACTACGAGGCGCGCATCGCCAAGTATCGCGAATTGATGAAGTATTCCCCCGACACCCAGTTCACCCTGTGTCCGGAATATGACGATCCCCGCTACGGCTGGTACTTCGCCAAGGAGTACGGCAGCATCTATTTTCAGAACATCCAGGAGGGAAAGCCCGCGCATCTGACGATGGTGCCGTTCCACGTCCTGCGCCAGCACTGGCTGATGGCGAAGTATTTTCCCGCCAACAAGCTGCAGGTCATGCTGCAGAATCCCAAGCGCACGCGGAAGGACATCAGCGACGCCTCCCTGCACAGCCACGCCTACTGCTTCGCCATGGGCCTGCCCTTCGTGCCGGAATTCTTCCAATGCGCGCAGTTTCTGGACGAGGAGGGGCGGAAGGAACTCAAGGCCCTCATCGCCATCTACAAGGCCGCCCGCGGAGACATCTTCACCAGCCTGACCTATCCCGTCGGCGACCTCCCCGACAACGCGAGCTGGTCCGGGTTCCAGATGGAGAGCACCACCCGGCCGGGCGGGCATCTGCTGCTCTTCCGCGAGCTCCACAATCCGGACGCCGAGCACACCCTGAAATTGAAATTCCTGGCCGGCCGGACCCTCGCCCTGACCGATCTGCGCACCGGCGCGAAGAACGAACTCAAGGTCGGCCCCGACGGCACCGCCCGATTCGCCATCCAGCAACCCGCGGATTTCCGGCTGTACCGCTACGAACCCACCCCCGCGCCGGCGCCATGATCCCGTTCCGCCCCCGGCGCGCCTGAACTGAAAAACCCCGGGCCATGGAGCTTGCGGCTGCGGCCGGCTCGTCACTCCACGCGCTTGAAGGGCGGGGGAGGGGGCACGAGGGTGGCGCCCTTGATGAGGCGGCAGAATTCCTTCTTGGTGACGCTGTGGTGGCGTCCATCCAGGGTCACCGCGGCGGGCATTTCCTTGTAATCGACGGCGAGGCGTTCGAGTTTGACGATCCGGAAGAACTGCGCGCCTTTTTGCCAGACCTGGCCTTGTTGTAACAGCATGTGTTTCCCATAGCGGGCCCGGGGGAATTCTTCAATAGCGAAGCGGGCGTGAATTCTTTGGCGCAGCCGCAATCGGCCGGAAGGAAGTCTCTCGCGGAGGCACAGAGGCGCGGAGAGGAAGACGGAAGAAGATGTCGGTGTTTTGGGTCATCGGCCTCCGGCAGAAATCCGTTGTGGATCCAGCCGGGTGTCTTCAAGTTTTCGTGCCCACCCATCTCCGTGCCTCCGTGAGCGCCTTCCCGATGAAGTCCTGCGGGCGGAGCTGTCAGTCGGTTGCCGTGGCGTCCTTCCGACAAGGGAGGGCAAGCCGCGGGTTGAATCGGCCTCCCGCCTGTGCTAGCGGGGTCGGACAAGAGGTGAAACATGTCGATCGGTATCGCGCTTGGAAGCGGGTCGGCCCGCGGTTGGGCCCACATCGGGGTCCTGGAAGCCCTGCACGAGGAAGGCATTCATCCCGCTTATGTGGCCGGAACGAGCATCGGGTCGCTGGTGGGCGCGGCCTATGCGGCGGGCAACCTCGCGGTCTTGAAGCAGGCCGCGCTCGAGATCGACCTCCGCCAGGTCATCTACTACTTCGTGCAGGCCTCCATCCCGCGTTCCGGCCTGGTGGACGGGGCGCGGGTGGCGGAGTTCCTGCGCAAGAACATCGGAGCCGCAACCATCGAGGAACTGAAGCTGCCCTACCGCGCCGTCGCGGCCGATATGCTGGCCGGCGAGGAGGTGGTCTTTTCCTCGGGCGACCTCATCGAGGCGATCCGCTCCAGCATCTCCATGCCGGGCATCTTCACGCCCGTCTACACGCACGGGCGGGTGCTGGTGGACGGCGGCATCCTCAATCCGGTGCCCGTCGAACATGTCCGCGCGATGGGCGCGACGAAGGTGATCGCGGTGGACATCAACCACGGGCTGCTGCGGAAGGCGGAGAAGTCCATCCCGCCCGATCTCATCCAGAAGGCGAAGCAGCAGGTGGCGAAGGCGGCCGACAAGGCGCCGAAACTCTCGGGCCTGGCCCACCGGATCCACGAAGGGCTCGCCAAGCTCACCCCCGCCAACCTCGGGCGGCTGCGCAAATGGCTGTCCCCGGATCCGGTGCCGAACATCTTCGACGTGATCAGCAACACCGTGCGCATCATGCAGGAACAGATCACCGACGCGCGGATGACGATCCATCCGCCCGACCTGCTGATCCGGCCGGACCTCGGGGAGATCGGGCTGCTGGAATTCAACAACGCCGGCGCGACCATCCAGGCCGGATACGACGCGATGAAGAAGTCGATCGCGGCGGGCGGCCTGGACAAACTGCGGGGCTGACCTCAGTCCGCCGGGAGGGAGAGCAGCGCTTCCCGAAGGGAGGCGTAATCGGACGTGATGCGGACGCTGCGCTTTTCCGCGGCGGCCAGTTTTGCCAGGCGCTCCGGGATGTCCACGGGGCCGCCGGTCACCGGCTCGACGACGTCCAGGAACTTCGCCGGGTGGGCCGTGCCGAGCAGGATGCCGGCGGTGGCGGGGTAT
>JAXMHJ010000067.1:0-27959 GCA_046346795.1 Kiritimatiellia bacterium | reverse complement strand
TCCACCTTCCTCAACGACGGCGGCAAGCTGCCCCAGCGCAGCACCATCAACAACGGCCACGCCTACCTCGGCGCGCCCTACGGCATCTACGCCACGACCGACGGCTTCCTCGCCCTCGCCATGGGCGTCGTGCCGCGCCTCGGCGAACTGCTGGAACTCCCGGCCCTGGCCCGCTACACCGACCCCGAGTCCTGGTTCGACGCCCGCGACGAGATCAAGGCCCTGCTGCGCGACCATCTCAAGACCCGCACCACCCAGGCCTGGCTCGACCGGCTGGTGCCCGCCGACTACTGGTGCGCCGAGGTGCTCACCTGGAAAGACCTCTTCGCCCACGCCGCCTTCGCCGAGCTCGACTGGGTCATGGAGGTGCGGCGCGAGGACGGTCCGACCATGAAGACCACCCGCTGCCCCATCACCATCGACGGCCGGCGCTTCAAGTCCCCCCGCGGCGCCCCGCGCGTCGGGCAGCACACCGATCGCATCACGCAAGAGTTCCACCTGCAACCCCCGGGAGCCTCATGAACCCCCTGTACTCCAGCATCCTCTTCCACGCCATCGGCGCTGCGTCCGCCGCCTTCTGCTACACCCCGCAAAAGCGGGTCAAGGGCTGGTCCTGGCAAACCTTCTGGCTGATCCAGGCCGCGTTCTGCTGGTTCATCCTGCCCGTCGTCGGCGCGTTCCTCACCGTGCCCGACTATCTCTCCGTCGTCCGCGACGCCCCGCACGACGCGATGCTCCGCTCCTTCCTCCTCGGCGCGGCCTATGGCGTCGGCGGCACCGCCTTCGGCGTGGCGCTCAAGTACGTCGGCTTCTCCATCACCTATGCCATGGCCATCGGCATCTCCACCGTGGTCGGCACCGCCTACGCCATCGCCAAGGGGGACACCAGCCTGGCCGACACCGCCCTGCATGTCCAGGCCTTCCTGGCCAAGACCGGCTCCGGATGGGTGCTCGGCGGGATCGCCGTCGGCATCGTGGGCATTGTGTTCTGCGGCCTCGCCGGCCGGCGCAAGGAGCGCGAACTCTCCGCCCCGGGCAACGCCGCCTCCGGCGACCGCAACATGGCGATCGGCCTCATGCTCTGCGTCGTGGCCGGGGTGCTCTCCGCCGTGTACGGCATCTCCCTGACCGAGGGCGCTCCCGTCGCCAAGCTGGCGGCGGCGCGCGCGGCCGGCCACACCGTTCTCGGCATCGACGCCGAGACCTTCAGCAGCAACGCCATCTATCCCTTCTCCAACGCCGGGGCCTTCCTCACCACGGCCCTGTACTGCCTCTACCTGCACCGGCGGCACAAGACCCTCGGCGAGATCGTCTCCCTGCCCGCGGGTCCCGGGAAACCCAGCCTGGGCCTCAACTGGACCATGGCCATCCTCACCGGCTGCCTGTGGTACGGCCAGTTCTTCTTCTACGGTTTCGGGCATTTCTACATCATGAAGGTCAAGGGCTTCGAGCAGACCTGCTGGGCGATCCACATGATTCTGCTCATCCTGCTCGGCACGCTCGCCGGCGTCATGTTCAAGGAATGGAAGGGCAGCAGCGTCCGCACCAAGTGGACCCTTGCCGCCGCCATCGCCCTGCTCATCGCCGGCAAACTGCTTCTCGATTACGGCAACTACCTCGGACAACAGGCCTCGTAGGGCGCGACCTTGGTCGAGCCGCCACAGTGATTTCGCGGCCTCAGGCAAGCTGAGGCCCTACAGCAAGGACCCCCATGAAAAACCCCAATCCCGATCCCGCCAGGCACAAGGACATCCCCGTCTGGAACGCCGAGAACTGGTTCTACGAGGACATCGTCCCCGGCCATCGCATCCGTTCCATCCGCCGCACCATCTCCGAGGGCGAGAGCATGCAGTTCAACGCCCTCGTGCTCGACATGCACCCGTACGTCGCCGACGAGATCTTCGCGAAGACCGAGGGCGTCTTCGGCCGCCGTCTCGTCGCCGGGGCGATGGTCTTCAGCGTCGGCCTCGGCCTGGTCGCCACCAACTGCGTCAACGCCTTCAGCTACGGCTACGACAAGCTCCGCTTCATCAAGCCGGTCTTCATCGGCGACACCATCTACACCATCAAGACGGACATGGAGAAGTCGCCCAAGTACCCCGAGCTCGGCCTCTACCGCGCCAGCTACGAGGTTTTCAAGAACGACGGCGAACTCGTCCTCTACTGCGAGCACATCCAGACCGTGAAGTACCGCGACCCCGCCGCCTTCCAGGACCTCCTCCCTAAAAAGTAGGGGCGTTGCTTGCGACGCCCGCCGTAGTGCTCCGGCCCGCAAGCGTAGGGGCGTTGCTTGCGACGCCCGCATCGGCCCCCCGCCGCCACGGAGCTTGCGGCCGCGACGAAATTCCGGTGACCGGAACCCGGTCCGGAAAAAAGTTCCGGGGACCGGAACAAATGCAGAACTTGCCGTCCGGTCGCCGGAAACGGCGGAGTTGATCACCCTTCCACATCCGGGACCGCAGGAGGGGACGCGTGCCTGGCGGGGCTTCAAGCGCGGCAAATGATCGACCCGTTAAGTCCCCCGGACGGCAACTTCACAGGTCCACCGTCACACCGTCGCGAATGGGCGCGGCAGGCTGCGCCCAATTCAGAGCGGCAGCGGGCTTCCGCAGTCCATGGTGCCGGCCTTCCGGCGCGCTCACAACTTCTTCAACGCGTCCAGCACGATGCCCGGGGTCAGGGTCTCGGGCAGGAGTTGCGGGGGGGCGGCGGGGTCCCGGCCATAGAGCAGGTACATCGGGACGCTGGCGCGGTTGTATTCGGCCAGGGCCCGGGTGATCTCCGGATTCTCGTCGGTCCAGTCGGCGACCAGCTTCCGAACGCCCGAGGTGACGAAAGCCTTCTCCACCTCCTCCACGTGCAACGCCACCTTCTTGTTCACCTGGCAGCTCGCGCACCAGGCGGCGGTGAAGTCGATGAAGAACGGCTCGCCCTTCGCGCGCAGCTCGGCGGCCAGGGCCGGCGTCCACGGCGTCCAGCCGTGATCCCTGGGCAGCGAGGCCCCGATCACCGTTCCGCCCGCGACCAGCAGCACCGCCATCACCGCGGAGATCCGGCGCTTGAGCGCCGGCTGGTGCGAGGCCGCCAACCGCCCGTACATCCACGCCCCGAGGCTCACGACCAGCAGGCCGGTGATCAGGCGGACCATGCCGTCCTCATGGCGCATCTTGCCATAGATGAAGAGGGTGTAGACCACCGTGGCCAGCATGAAGAAGCCCATCACCTGCTTGAAGGTGACCATCCATTCGCCCGGATGCGGCACCAGCTTCATCATGGCCGGCGAACTGGTCAGCACGATGTAGGGCAGCGCCATCCCGACCGCCACCGCCGTGAAAATGGTCATCGCCTCCACCGTGGTGGCCTGCGTCAGCGCATATCCGCCCGCCGCCCCCAGGAACGCCGCGGAGCAGGGCGTGGCCACGATCACCGCGAGCACCCCGCTGAAGAACGAACCGCCCCACCCGCCCTTGCCGGTGAGCTTGGAGCCGACCCCGGTGAGCGATTCGCCGATTTCAAATACGCCGAACAGGTTCAGGGCCATGAGGGTGAAAAGCACGGCGAGCCCGATGACCACCTTGGGATTCTGGAGCTGGTAGCCCCAGCCCAACTGCTCGCCCTGGGCCTTCAGCGCCAGCAGCAGTCCCGCCAGCGCCCAGAACATGACCAGCACCCCGCCGGCGAAGACCAGCGCGTGTTCCAGCGCCCGGCCCCGTTTCCCGTGCGCGGCCTCCACAAAGCCCATCACCTTGAGCGAGAGCACCGGGAAGACGCAGGGCATGAGGTTGAGGATCAGCCCGCCCAGCAGACCGCCGAGAATCGCGCCGAGAAGGCCGGGTTTATTCGGCGCGGCCGCAGCCCCCGGGGCCGCGGAGGCTGCGGCTGCGGGCGTCTTCGCGGGCGCGGCCTTCGCCTCCCCGGCGGGACGGATGGAAACGGCGATGGCCGTGCGCCCGGGCGGCAGGCCGGGCCAGCCGGTTTCGCTGACCAGCACGCCTTCCAGCACGGCGGGAATTTTCGCCGCCTCGGCATTGGCCTGCAGCGGTAGTTCAAAGGTGGCGGGATTGCCCCAGGTCCATTTCTGGTCGGCCCCGGCGGTCACGACCCCCTTTTCATGCGGGAAGAACCGGGCCTTGGCGACCGTGCCGGCGACGCCCGCGGGCGGGGTGACGGCGACCTTGATGGAGGCGGGACCTCGTTCCTGCGTGAAGGTCCATCCGGCGGGATCGGCGGGCAGAAAGTTTTCGTGCGCGGCCATGAGCGCGGCGTCGGGCGAGGGCCCGGGGGCGTCGGCCTTGACCGGGAGGGTGAGGGTGACGCTGGCGGAGCCGGGAACGCAGGACGCGTCGTCGCATTCGAGCCACTTCACCTTGCCGGAGATGATGGCGTCGCCCGCGGGGGCGCCGGCGGGGACCTCGAGGTCAGCGAAGAGCATCGTCTCGCCGCCGTAGCCGTACATGACCACGCCGGAGAGGTCGTATTCATGGGGCGCGGCCCATTGCAGGTCGCCCGCCTTCCAGCCGTCGGGCAGCTTCCATTTCACGGTGGTGGGGAAGCCGGCGTCCTCGGGATTGCGCCAGTAGGTGTGCCATTTTTCCGGGGCGGTGAGCAGCAGGCCGACGCGCAGGGTCTTCCCCGGCTGCGCGCCGGTCACCCCGGCGACCAGCCGGGCCCGCACCTGGCTCGCCTCCTGCGCATGGGCGGCGGGCAGGAGCAGCAGGCTGAGGAGGAGGGCTCTGGAAAGATTCATGCGCAGGTTCCTTTGCGGGGGTTCGACACCCGGGCGGGGCGGTTGTTCAGGAAAGGGGGAAAATCATCCGGGCAGGCCGCGCTTCTCGCGGTCGGCCAGCACGCGGGCGATGACGGAGGCGACGGAGGCGTTCTGGCGGAGGAGCGAGAGGTTGGCGCGCTTGGAGGCGTCGCCGGTGAGTTTGCTGATGCGGTCGAGCAGGAAGGGCGTGGTGTCCTTGCCGGCGACGCCCTGGGACCTGGCTTCCTTGAGGGCGCGGGCGAGGGCCTGCTCGATGATCTCGGGCGGGACCTCGTCGGCGGCGGGCACGGGCACGGTCACGAGGGTGGAGCCCTCCAGGCCGAGGGCCTCGCGGGAGGCGATGATCTTGGCGACATCCTCGGGGACGTCGCAGCGGATGTCGACGGGCAGGCCGGAGGAGCGCGAGTAGAAGGCGGGGAAGGTGTCGGTGCCGTAGCCGATGACGGTCACGCCCTCGGTCTCCAGGCGTTCGAGGGTGAGGGGCAGGTCGAGGATCGACTTGGCGCCGGCGCAGACGACGGTCATGCGGGTGCGGCCCAGTTCCGAGAGGTCGTTGCTCACGTCGAACGGCGCTTCGCGGTGGACGCCGCCGATGCCGCCGGTGGCGAAGACGCGGATGCCCGAGCGGAAGGCCAGGCGCATGGTGGCGGAGACGGTGGTCGAGCCGTCGAGGGCGAGGGCGCAGGCGACGGGCAGGTCGCGCAGGCTGCATTTGCGGGCGGAGTGGCTGTGGGCGAGTTCGCTGATCTGCAGGTCGGTCAGGCCGACGTGCACGCGGCCGCGCAGGACGGCGATGGTGGCGGGGATGGCGCCCTGGGCGCGCACGATGGATTCGAGGTCGGTGGCGACCTCGAGGTTGTCGGGGAACGGCAGGCCGTGGGTGATGACGGTGCTCTCCAGCGCGACGACCGCGCGACCGCCTTGCAGCGCGTCGTGCACTTCCGGTTGGATGACGAATTCCATGGGGGCAGTTTAGCGGCTGGGCGGAAAAGTGCGAGGAAAACCCCGGAGCGCCACCGCCCTCCGAACTACGGGATCATCCACAAGCTCAGCGCGGGAATGTACGTCACCGCGGCGAGCACCAGCAACAGTACGCCGAGGAACGGCAGGGAGGCGCGGGCGACCGGGAGCAGGGGGCGGTCGAAGCGCAGGCTGGTGATGAACAGGTTCATGCCCACCGGCGGGGTGCAGAAGCCGATGGCCAGGTTGGTCAGGAAGATGGTGCCGAGATGCACCGGATGGACTCCGAACCGCAGTGCGACCGGCAGGACCAGCGGAACCACCACGATCACCGCCGTGTAGATGTCCATCAGGCAGCCGACCACCAGCAGCAGCAGATTGAGCATCAGCAGGAAGGTCAGGCGGCTGTGGATGTGCTGCTCCGCCCAGTCCACCAGTTGCGCGGGGATGTCCTGGTCAACCATGTAGTTGGTGAGGGCCATCCCCAAGCCGAGGATGATGAGGATGCCGCCGACGAGCATCATGCTCTCGTAGGCCGCCCCGGCGAGATTGCGCAGGCGCACCTCGCGGTTGAGGAGGGTTTCGACGATCACCGCGTAGGCCGCCGTGATGACCGCGGCCTCGCTGACGACCAGCTTGCCGCCGTAGATGCCTCCCAGCACGATGAACGGAAGGGGGAGTTCCCAACGCGCGGCCCACAGGGCGCGGCCGAGTTCGTTCCAGCGGAACGCGGCCCGGGGCACCTTGTCCGCCCACGCCCGGCGCACCGCATGCACGGAAAGGAACAGGACCGCCAGCAGCGCCGGCAGGAGGCCCGCCAGGAACAACCGGTCCACCGTTGCCTCGCTGGCGATCGGATTGGCGATGATGGCGTACAGGATCAGCGGCAGGCTGGGCACCAGCAGCACGCCCATCGTCCCGCCCGCCGCGACCAGCCCGAGGGAATAGCGCTCGCGGTAGCCCTCGGACGACAGCGCCGGCAGCAGCAGCCCGCCCATGGCGACGATGCTGACGCCCGACGCGCCCGTGAACGCGGTGAACAACATGAGCACCACGACCGAAAGCACTGCCGTGCCCCCGGGCATCCACCCGAAGGCGGCGCGGGAAAGGCGCAGCATGCGTTCCGACGCCCGGCTGCGCGCCAGCACGTAGCCCGCCAGCGCGAACATGGGCAGGCTCTGCAGCAGCGGCATCGTGGCCAGCCGGCTGAGTTCGGAGATGATCAGCGAGGCGTCGAGCCCCTCGCCGTGATACAGCCAGAGCGCGAGCGCGCCGAACACGACGAACAGCGGCGCGCCCAGCAGGACGATGAGGCCGATGCCCGAGGGGATCATGACGAGCCCCCCGGGGGTGGCTGGCCGACATCGTCGCTTTTCGCGGCCCCGGCAAGCCGGGCCCCTGCAAAAAACGCCCACACCCCCTGTGCGAAAAAGCGCAGGGACATCAGGCCGAACCCGGCGGGGAGAATGAGCAGCACCACCCACTGGCGGATGCCGGCGAAGGCCTCGTCGCCCATGTCGCGCTGGAAACCCACGTATCGCACCGCGGCCGCGGCCAGCCAGCCGCACACCGCCGCCGCCGCGAGGTCGGTGATGATCCGGAAGACCCGGCGGGCCCCGGCGGGCGTGAAATTGGACACCAGGTCGATCGAAATGTGCTTGCGACGCCCCGTCGCGGCGAGGGCGCCCAGCAGCGTGATCCAGAGCATGGCGGAGCCAAGGAAGGGGTCGGCCCAGGCGATGCCGCGGCCCCAGAAATTCCGCAGCGCGATCTGCAGGCCCGCCAGCACGATCATCGAGCCCACCAGCAGGCCGAGCAGGGTTTGTTCCGCCAGCTCGACCCGGGCGAGCCAGCGTTCGATGCGCCCCCGGTCGCTCATGGCTTGGGCGCGGAAGCCCGGAAGGCCTCCAGGTGCCGCACCACCTCGGCCCAGGTCTCGTCGGAGAAGTCCTTCCCCTTCAGCCCGGCCACGGTGGCGTCGCGCAGCGCCTCAAACTCCGCCACCTGCTCCGGGGTGCTCGCGGCCACCCGCACGCCCTGCTTTTCCAGGACCTGCAGGGCTTCGTCGTTGCTCTTGCGCACCTGCGCCCGGAGTGCGGCCAGGTGTTTGGCGAAGGTCTCCTTCACCTTCGGCCGCAGGTCGGCGGGAATCTTCTCCCAGGACCTGGACGAAACGAACACCCCCCGACGGAATACATCAGGCGCGTATCGTTGCGGTATTTGACGCGGGTGTGCCACTGCATCGACACGGCGGCCAGCGGCGGGGCGAAAACCGTCTGCAGCAGGCCGGTTTGCAGCGCGACGAGCACATCGCCGACCGACACCGGGATGCCGCTCACCTTGCCCGCCTTGAACAACTCGGCCATCGTCGCGTCGCCCTGCAGGGTCCACGGCTTGGCGTGGCGCAGGTCATCAACCGAGCGCACCGGCACGGTGCTGTAGAGGTAGTTGAACCCGATCTCCGTCCAGCCCAGCAGCACGAAGCCGTTCTTGAGCGCCTGCTCCTCGAGGCGCGGGCCCACCGCGGCCATCACCGCGTCGACCTCCTCGTAGGTGCGGAAAAGCATCGGCATCATCAGGGCGTCGGCGTCGGGGCAGACCTGGCTGGTGCCGGCCCCGAGGAAACCCGCGCCGTCGACCTGCCCGACCTTCATCTTGAAGAGCACGTCCTTCTCCTCGCCGAGCACGCCCGAGGGGTAGGCCTTGAGTTTCACGTTGCCGCCGGACACCTCCGCGACTTCCTTGCGGACGGCGTCGAAGGACTGCATCCAGGTGCTGCCGTCCGGGGCGAGGGTGGCGAACTTGAGGGTGACGGCGGCGCCGGCGGGAAGCTGGAGGACGGCGGCGAGCAGAAGGAAGGGGAGGTGTTTGCGCATGATCGTGGGGAGGTGGGGAGTTAAAACCAGTCGTCGGCGGCGGCGAGCAGCGCCTTGGCGCGCTTGCGGGCCACGGCGTTCATCAGGCCGAATTCCGGGGGGGTGCCGGTGCGGGCGACCACGTCGTTAAGCATGCGGTCGTGCAGCTCGCGATCGAAGGAGTAGCGCGCGTAGAACTCGGCCAGGGTGACCTTGGGGAAAAGATAGTCCGGGCCGGCGTACCGGATGGCGCTCTCAAAGTGTTCGCGGGCCCGGGCCAGATCCTGGCCGGCGCCGCGCGGGAGGATGCAGCGGTAAATGCCGAAAAACGTGTCCGCACCGCCCTGGCGGTAGCCCCGGTCGAGGTCCATCACCCGCTGCATCAGCGCCATGGCGCGGGACAGGTCGGCGGTGGCGGCGACGGAGTCGGAGTTGCTGATGATCCAGCCGGTCCAGGCGGTGGCGGCGGCGTAGAGGGCGGGCACGTCGCGCTTGCGGAAGTTTTTCACCGCGGCGTCGAAGTCAGCCTGCGGATCGTCGAGCGCGGCCTTGAAGCGTTTGTTGCGGCCGAGCACGTCGAGCGCGTAGGTCTTCGCCCGCCCGAAGAGTTCGGCGGCGCGGGCCTTGTCGTCGGGGTCGGAAAAGGCCCCGGCGTAGGAGGTGTAGGCCTCGGCGGCGGCGAGGCGGAGCCCGGTGTTTTCGGGCGCGGAGAGCACCAGGCCGTCGAGCAGAAGGATCAGGGCGGGCACCCCGTCCTCGACAAGCTGGAGGTCGGTTTGCCGCTGCAGCGAGAGCGCCAGATTGTCGGCCACGGGGGCGACCAGCCCCACCGCCCCCTGGCGCAGCATGCCGCACCCCGCCAGCAGGAGGGCGGCGGCGGCCGGCAACAGTCGTTGGAGTGGTGAAAAAATCATGGCCGGATACTTTAAGCCGCGACCCCGGCATGGTCAATGGAGGAAAATGACGCCCGGAAACGGGTTGAAGGCGCCGCGCACAGCGGCCCTTTCGTTTTCGCGGCAAGTGTGCTTTCGTGAGGGGATGTCCCCCACCCCGCCAACCCCCGTCTTCCAGGCCCGCGGCATCACCAAGGTGTACGCCATGGGGGCCGAGGCGGAGGTGCAGGCGCTGCGCGGGGTGGACCTGGACCTCTTCGCCGGCGAGTTCGTCGTGCTGCTCGGGCCGTCCGGCAGCGGCAAGTCCACCCTGCTCAACATCCTCGGCGGCCTGGACGTGCCCTCGGCCGGCCAGGTGTTCTTCCAGGGGCGCGAGCTGACCCGCTTCGACGAGGCCGCGCTCACGGCCTACCGCCGCCGCCACGTCGGCTTCGTCTTCCAGTTCTACAACCTCATCCCCAGCCTCACCGCGCGGGAAAACGTGGCGCTGGTGACCGACATCGCCACCCGCCCGATGCCGGTCGACGAGGCGCTCGCGCTGGTCGGCCTGGACCACCGCCTCAACCACTTCCCCTCCCAGCTCTCCGGCGGCGAACAGCAGCGCGTGGCCATCGCGCGCTCCCTGGCCAAGCGGCCGGACGTGCTGCTGTGCGACGAGCCCACCGGCGCGCTCGACGTGCAGACCGGGGTCTTCGTGCTGGAGGCGCTCTCCCGCGCCAACCGCGAACTCGGCACCACCACCGTGGTCATCACCCACAACGCCGTGATCGCGGGCATGGCGGACCGGGTGGTGTCCATCCTCGACGGCCACATCTCGTCGGTCCGCGTGAACACGCGCAAGACCGCCGCGGCGGACCTGGTGTGGTGAGCGGCCGGCCATGCGCGCCCTGATCCGCAAATCCCTCCGGGACCTCTGGCTGATGCGCGGCCAGGCCCTGGCCATCGCGCTGGTGATGGCCTGCGGGGTGGCGACGTTCACCATGTCGATGAGCACGCGCTCGTCGCTGCAGGCCGCGCTCGACCGCTACTACGCCACCCGCGCCCTGGCGGACGTCTTCGCCTCGGTGAAGCGCGCCCCGGAGGCGCTCGCGGCCCGCATCGCGGACCTGCCGGGCGTCGCCCGGGTGCAGACGCGCGTGGTCGTGGATGTGAACCTGGACATCCCGGGCGAGCCCGACGCCGTCACCGGCCGCCTGGTTTCCCTGCCGCCGGACCCCGCGGAGGGGCTCAACCGCCTGACCCTGCGGGACGGCCGCTGGCCCGAACCCGGCCGCCGCGGCGAGGCCGTGGCCAGCGAGGCCTTCGCCACCGCCCGCCGCCTGCGCCCCGGCGACCGCCTCGCGGCCGTGATCAACGGACGGCGCGAGGACCTGCGCATCACCGGCGTCGCCCTCTCGCCCGAGTACGTCTACGAGATCCGCCCCGGCGCGATGTTCCCCGACAACGAACGTTTCGGCGTGATGTGGATGGAGCGGCGGGCGCTCGCGGCGGCGGCCGGCCTGGAGGGCGCGTTCAACGACGTCAGCCTGGCGGCGCACCCCGGCGCGCCGGTGCGGGAGATCCTCGACCGGCTCGACCGCCTGCTCGAACCCCACGGCTCCACCGGGGCGTTCCCGCGCGCGGACCAGACGTCGGTCAAGATGACCTCCGACGAGATCTCGCAGATGCGCAGCATGGCGTTCATTCCGCCGTCCATCTTCCTCTCCGTCGCCGCCTTCCTGCTCAACGTGGTGCTCACCCGGCTGATCGGCACGCAGCGCGAGCAGATCGCGATGCTCAAGTCCTTCGGCTATTCCGGCGCGGGCGTCGCGGCGCACTACCTGTGGATGGTGGGGGGCATCGTCTTCTCGGCCATGCTCATCGGGACCGCGGCCGGGGCCTGGCTGGGCGGGGACATGACGCGGATGTACATGAAGTTTTTCCGGATTCCCGACTACAGCTACCGGCTGTCGCCGCTCCTGCCGCTGGGCTCGGCGGGGCTCTGCCTGCTGGCGGCGCTGGCGGGCGTGCTGGGGGCGGTGTGGCGCGCGGCGCGGCTGCCCCCGGCCGAGGCGATGCGACCGGAGGCCCCGTCCGACCACGGACCGTCCATTGCGGAGCGGCTGGGCTTCGCGCGGTTCCTCGGCGTCCCGGCGCGCATGGTGTTCCGCAACCTCGAGCGCCGGCCCCTGCGTTCGCTCTTCGCGGTGATCGGGGTCGCCCTCGCCACCGCCGTGCTGGTGCTGGGCAGCTTCGTGCGCGGGACGATCGACTACGTGATGGACGTGCAGTTCCAGGGTTCGCAACGGCAGGACTACACGGTCACGCTCGTCGAACCGGCGGGCGACGAGGCCTTCTCCACCCTGCTTCATCTGCCCGGCGTGCTGCGGGCCGAACCCTTCCGCGCCGCCCCCGTGCGCATCCGCGCGGGGCACCGGGAGCGGCGGCTGGGCCTCACCGGGCTGGAACCCGGGCGCGACCTCTATCCGCTCCTCGACATGGAGCTGCGCCCCGCGCGCCTGGCCCCCGGGGCGCTGCTGATCTCGGAGACCCTCGGCAAGGCCCTGGGCGTCCGGCCCGGCGACCGGGTGCGGGTGGAGGTGCTTTCCGGCCGGCGCCGGGTGCTCGAGCTGCCCGTCGGCGGGTTCCTGCGCGACTTCGCCGGCATCGCCGCCTACATGGACCGCGCGGAGCTGGGCCGGCTGCTGGGGGAGCCGGAGACCTGGTCGGGCGCGTTCGTGAAGGTCGATGCCGCGCGCGACGCCGCGTTCACCCGCGCCATCAAGGAGACTCCGCGCATCGCCGCCGTGTCGTCCACCCGCGCGGCGATCGGGAGTTTCCGGAAGACCTTCGCCGAAAACATCCTGCGCATGCGCTTCTTCAACGTGATGTTCGCGACCATCATCGCCTTCGGCGTCGTCTACAACACCGCGCGCATCGCCCTGGGCGAGCGCAGCCGCGAACTGGCGACGCTGCGGGTGATCGGGTTCACGCGCGGGGAGATCAGCACCATCCTGCTGGGCGAGGTGGGCGCGCTCGTCTTCACCGGAATCCTGCCGGGGTTCGGGCTGGGCTACGGGTTCGCCGCGCTGGCCACCTGGTTTCTCGCCACCGAGAGCCAGCGTTTTCCGCTGGTGGTGGCGCACGACACCTTCGCCTTTTCCGCCACCGTGGTCCTCCTCGCCGCCACCCTTTCCAGCCTGGTCGTCCGCCGCGGGCTGGACCACCTGAACCTGGTGTCGGTGTTGAAGGCGCGGGAGTGAGAGATCCCGGGTCTTCGCCGCTGCGGCTGCGCCGAAAATGAATACAACAGAGAGGCGTGGACCGCCGCGACAGCCGGCGATCGAAGCAACCCACCTTCCCGCTTGACCTCCCCGGCCTCCGGGACGACGCTGCCCCCATGCGCATCCTCAAATGGTTGATCCCCCTGCTGGCACTGCTTGGACTCCTCGCGTGGGGCTTCCGACCGAAGCCCGTCGCCGTCGAAACCGGTCGGGTTTCGCGCGGCCCCATGAGCGTCACCGTCGACGAGGACGGCAGGACCCGGGTGCGGGAGCGCTACGAGATCACCGCGCCCGTCGCCGGCCGCCTGCGCCGCATTGAGCTGAAAGCCGGGGCGGCGGTCACCAACGGCCAGGTGCTCGCCGTGATCGAACCCTCGCCCGCCGCCCTGCTCGATCCGCGGAGCCGCGCCACCGCCGCCGCCCGCGAAAAAGCCGCCACCGCCGCGCTGGAGCAGGCCCGGGCCGGGGCGGACAAGGCGCGGGCCGATCTCGACTACGCGGCCGTGCAGGTGACGCGCGCGGAAGCCCTCACGCAGACCGGCGCGGCCACGCAGGACGCGCTCGACGCCGCCCGGCACGGACTGGCCGCGGCCGCGGCCGGGCAGCGGGCGGCCCGCTTCGCCGCCATCGCCGCCGGGTTCGAGCTGGTGCAGGCCCGCGCCGCCCTGGCCGCGCATCACCCCGGAGACGGGGCCGCCATGATCGAACTGCGCAGTCCGGTCGACGGCCGGATCCTCCGCGTCGCGCAGGAGAGCGAAACGCAGGTCGCCCCGGGCCAGCCCCTGCTCACCGTGGGCGATCCCGCCGGGCTGGAGATCGAGGTGGACGTGCTCTCCTCCGACGCCGTGGGCATCGCCCCCGGGGCGCGGGTGCTGCTCGAACACTGGGGCGGCCCCGCGCCGCTCAGCGCCCGGGTGCGCCACGTCGAAACCGGGGCCTTCACCAAGCTGTCGGCGCTGGGCGTCGAGGAGCAGCGCGTCAACGTCATCGCGGATCTGGAGGGCGATGCTTCGGCGCTCCGGGGTCTGGGCGACGGCTTCCGCGTCGAGGCCCGCATCACGACCTGGTCGTCCCCCGCCGTCCTCCAGCTCCCGCTGGCGGCCCTCTTCCGGCAAAAGGACGACTGGGCCGTGTTCGTCGCCGGACCGGAAAGGGCCGCCTTGCGCACCGTGAAGATCGGCCACCGCAACGACCGGCAGGCGGAACTGCTGGAGGGGCTGGCCGAAGGCGACGTCGTGGTGCTGCACCCCACCGACCGCCTGGTCGACGGGGGCCGGATCACCACGCCGTAGCCGTCGGGTTTCCCCTGTTCTTTTCGGTCGATAACTTTGCACAACTTGTCTAGCCTGACCAAGCCCGGCGATGAACGTCATCCTAGCAGAACCCATCCAGCCAGCGAGGGACCACCCCCTCGGCCCCCCCGCCGTGCCCGCGTTTCCCGACGGGGCGCTGCTGTGCCTGAGCGCCCATCTCGCGGCCCGCAGCCGCCATGGCTGCCGCGTCATCGATCTCAACATGCACCGCGATCCCCCCGCCGCGCTCCGGCAGGCCATCCTCGACACCCCGCTGCCGCGGCTGCTCCTGATCCGCGTCTCCTTCTCCTCCCTGCCCGAGTCCATCGCCCTCACCCTCTTCGCGCGGGAAACCTTCCCCGATCTCCGCATCGGCTGGTTCGGGCCGTTCCCCACCGTCTTCCCCGGCCAGGCCCGCGAACTCTCCGGTGTCGATTTCGTCATTAGCGGCGATCCCGAGCCGGTCATGCGCGGCATGCTCGACTTCTACGGCCTGCCGCAGCGCGTGACCAAGGTGCCCGGCCTGTGGATCGAGAATCCACCCGTCCACCCCGGCCCGGCCTGGATGGACAACCTGAAGGGCCGCGACCTCACCTACTGGACCTCCTGCTGGCATGACGATCCCGCTACGCTGCTGGAACCGGATTCGCAGGAAAGCCGCCTGCGCCTCACCCGGGGGCACACCGGGCTGCCGTGCGACCGGGCGCATCCGGGCCTGGGCCAGCCCGTGCGCCGGATGGATTTCCGCGAGATGGCCGTGCTCTTCGACAAGCTCGCCTCCCTCGGCGTCACCTCCATCGCCATGGACGATCCCCCCGGGGCCTGGGATCTGGAGACGCTCGGGGAATGGTGCGCCATGCTCGACGCCTGCCGCAACAGCCGAAAGTGGTCGCTCACCCTCATCCCGTCGGTGCTGCCGGACGAGCTGGTCTCCCGGCTGCGGAATTCCTGGTGCGGACGCGTCGATTTCCTCTTCCCGAGCTGCGACCCCGAAAACCTGCGCAAATACGGCTGCCTGCTGCGCCCCGAACAACTGCGCGGGACGCTGCGCCGGCTCCGCGCCCAGGGCGTCGACGCCCGCGCGGTGTTCTGGATCGGCGGACCCGAGGAATCCCCCGGCGAGGCGGCGCGCGTCTACCACGCCCTCGTGAAGATGGGCCTGCCCGACCACCGCGTCGAGCCCTTTCCCTATCACCCCGACTCCCAGCTTGCCGCCGAGCAGCACGGCGGCCGCCGCGCCGGACATCGACGACTGGTTCCGCCGCGCCATGGCGCTGGAGGAGGACCTGCCCGCGCTGGCCTGGGGAGGCGCCGCCGGGGCCGACGCGGTGCGCGCCACCGCGGCCGAGATCGGCGCCGCCTGGAGAAGAACCCCGTCCGCTGGGCCCGCAACGCCCTGCAGTCGCTCCGCGACATCGACTGGCAGGAGGCCATCGAACGCCGCCTGCCCTCCTGGCTGAAGCCGGAATTCAGGAGCTGAGGAAGGGCGGGGCCGCGGGGCTTGCGGCTGCGGCCGTCATGCCGGCGAGAAACGCCCGGAGGGGCTGGAAGGCGGCGGCGGGGGATCGAGGGTCCGCAGGCCGCTGTACCCCTATTCCCGGCCGACGGAGATGTAGGTGAAGCCCTTCTTGCGGATGTCGTCGGGGCGGAAGATGTTGCGGCCGTCGATGATGACGGGGCACTTCATGACCGACTTGAGCCGGTCCAGATCGATCTTCTTCACCTCGTCCCACTCGGTCAGGATCAGGCAGAGATCGGCGTCCCGGCAGGCGTCGAGCGGCGTCTCCGCGTAATCGCCGCCGGGGATGATCTCCTCGAACTTCTCGCGGGCGATGTTGTCCCAGAGCTTGAGCTTCGCGCCCTGGCTCTTGAGTTCGGGCACGAAGTAGAGCGACGCCGCCTCGCGCACGTCGTCGGTGCCGGGTTTGAAGGCCAGGCCCAGCACGGCGATCTTCTTGTCCTGCACGACCCACAGCTCGTGGCGGACCTTCTGCATGAGGTGCTCGCGCTGGGTCTTGTTGATGCGCTGAACCTCCTTGAGCAGGCCGAAGTTGAAGCCCAGCTTGTCGGCGATGTGCACGAAGGCGTCGACGTCCTTGGGGAAGCAGGAGCCGCCGTACCCGACCCCGGCGCGCAGGAAGGCCGGGCCGATGCGCTTGTCCAGCCCCATGCCGTGGGTCACCTGCTCCACATCCGCGCCGGCCAGCTCGCAGAAGCGGCTGAGGGCGTTGGCGAAGGAGATCTTCATCGCCAGGAAGGAGTTGGACGCGTGCTTGGTCAGCTCGGCGCTGGCGATGTTCATGGCCAGGAAGGGGCAGCCGCTCTTTTCCAGCAGGGGCTTGTAGACCTGCTCCAGCAACTTGCGGGCGCGATCGCTCTCCACCCCGACCACGATGCGGTCCGGGGCGAAGGCGTCGACGATCGCGGTGCCCTCGCGCAGGAACTCGGGATTGCTGGCGACGTCAAAGCTGACGTCGGCGCGGGCGTACTTGGCGATGGTGCGCTTGAGCTGCTCGCCGGTGTTGACCGGGACGGTGCTCTTCTCGACCAGCAGCCGGTAATCGGTCATGCATTCGGCGACGCGGCGGCCCACCTGCTCGACATAGGACATGTTGGCCTCGCCCAGGTACCCGGGCGGGGTGCCGACGGCGATGAAAATGACCTCGGCGAAATGCGTGCCCTCCTCGATGGAGGTGCTGAAGGCGAGGCGGCCGGCCTTGACGTTGCGGGCGACCAGTTCGTCGAGCCCCTCCTCGTAGATGGGCATGACCCCGGCGAGCAGCTTGCGGATCTTCTCCTCGTTGTTGTCCACGCAGAGGACGTGGTGACCCAGTTCGGAGAAGGTGGCCCCGTGACGAGGCCGACGTATCCGGTTCCGACGATGGTGATCTTCATGAGTCCTCCAGATGGGCGAAAGCGCGGAGGCGGGGCCGCCGGCGGTCCGGGATGCACCCGTCCCGCAAGCCTCCTCCCGGCGGAACGCTCAGGGGGTGGCGGGGGCCGGGGCGGCGGGAGGGGCCGGCGGCGCGGGTGTTTCAGCCGCCGGGGCGGGGGCGGGAGCCGGAGGGGCGGGCGTTTCCGCCGGGGCCGGAACCGCGGCCGGGGACACGTCCACAGGGACGCTCACCGCGCCGCCGCCGGGAGGAACCGGGACGGCTCCCGAACCGGCCGGCTGCGCTCCCGCCGCAGGGGCGGCGGCGCCGGGCGCCACCGCGGGCGCCTGCACATGGAGACTGGAGGCCAGATTGCCGCGCGCGGCGGCCTCCTTGGACATGATCAGGGTGAGGGCCAGCGTGTTGAGCAGGAAAATGCTGCCCAGAACAATGGTGGCCTTGGTGAGGACGTTGCCCGCCCGGCTGCCAAAGATGGACTCGCCCATGCCGCCGAACGCCGCGCCGCCCAATCCGCCCTGCCCCTTGCTGCGCTGGGCCAGGATGACGAGGATGAGGAGGAACGACGTGACGATTTCCACGCCGTACAACAGGATTTTGATCATGAGCTCTTCCCTTCTGAAAGGGCGGCGTTCTTACACGCCCGCGGCGACGATGTCAGCAAAAGATTTCGCCTCCAGGGCGGCCCCGCCGATCAGACCGCCGTCGATGTCGGGCATCGAGAGCAATTCCCTGGCGTTTCCGGGTTTCATGCTGCCGCCGTACTGGATGCGGACGGCCTGGGCGGTGGGTTCGTCATACAGCGCGGCCATCTGGGCGCGGATGAAGGCGTGGACCTCCTGCGCCTGCGCAGAGGTGGCGGTCTTGCCGGTGCCGATGGCCCAGACGGGTTCGTAGGCGATGACGACCTCCTTCATCTGGCCGCCGGGGATGCCGTCGAGACAGCCGCGCACCTGGGTGCCGATGACGTCCATGGTCTTGCCGGTTTCCCGCTCGGCCAGGGTCTCGCCCACGCAGATGATCGGACGCAGGCCGCCGGCCAGGATGGCCTTGGCCTTGGCGTTGATGTCCGCGTCGGTCTCGCGCAGATACTGGCGGCGCTCGCTGTGGCCGACGATCACATACTTGCAGAAAAGGGAGCGGAGCATGTCCACCGAGATCTCGCCGGTGTACGCGCCCTGCGGCAGGTGCCAGCAGTTCTGCGCGCCCAGGCGGATGTCCGACCCGTTGATCGCCTCGGCCGCGCCGGCCAGCGCCGTGTAGGGCGGGCAGATCACCACTTCGACCTTGCAGCCGGCGGGGATGACCTTGCGGATCTCCGCGGCGAGGGCCGCGCCCTCCGCGGGGGTCTTGTTCATTTTCCAGTTACCGGCGATGATTTTTTTGCGCATGGGGATGTGGGGGTGAGCGGTTTGGGATTCGTAGTTCGGGGATGAGCGGTTTAGCGGTTTAGGGATTAGCTTTTTAGCTTTTGGGGTACTGAGTGGCAGAAGAGCTAAAAGCTAAACAGCTAATAGCTAAACGGCTCTCTTCAGGCCTTGTCCGACAAGGCGGTGACCCCCGGAAGCGCCTTGCCTTCGAGGAATTCGAGGCTCGCACCGCCGCCGGTGGAGACGTGGGAGACCCTGGTCTCGAGCCCGGCCACCTCGATCGCGGTCGCGGAGTCGCCCCCGCCGATCACGGTGATCGCGCCCTTCGCCGTCGCGTCGGCCAGCGCGCGGGCCACCCCGAAGGTGCCCTGGGCGCTCTCGGCGATCTCGAACACGCCCATCGGGCCGTTCCACACCACCGTGCCGGCCTCGCGGATGAGCTTGCCGTACAGTTCGACCGTCTTCGGGCCGACGTCCACCGAGTTCATGTCGGCGGGGATGCCCTTCTGGTCGACCGCCACCGGGGGCGTGCCCAGCTTGCGGTTGTCGAAGTCGAGGCTGGTGGTGACCAGGAAGTCGACCGGCAGGACCAGCTTGCCGCCGGCCTTGGCCATCAGCTCGCCGGCGAGGGCGACCTTGTCCTCTTCGCAGAGGGACTTGCCGATCTGGATGCCCTGGCTCTTCAGGAAGGTGTAGGCCATGCCGCCGCCGATCAGGAGGTGGTCGACCTTGGGCAGGAGGGCGTTGATCACGTCGATCTTGCCGGAAATCTTGGAGCCGCCGATGATGGCGACGAAGGGGCGCTTGGGCTGGTCGAGCGCGGAACCGAGGAAATCCAGCTCCTTCTTGAGCAGGTAGCCGGAGGCGCGGGGCAGGTTGACGCCGACCACCGAGCTGTGCGCGCGGTGCGCGGTGCCGAAGGCGTCGTTGACGAACACGTCGCCCAGCCGGGTCAGCGAGGCGCGGAAGGCCTCCACCGCGGCCGGCTCGGCCTTGACGCTGGTGCCGTCCTTGTTCTTGATCTTGCCCTCCTCCTCGATGTGGAAGCGGAGGTTTTCCAGCAGGATCACCTGGCCGGGCTTCAGCGCGGCGCAGGCGGATTCCACCGCGGGGCCGACGCAGTCGTCGAGGAAGGTCACCGGGCGTCCGAGCAGCTCGGACAGCTTGCCGGCGACGGGCTTGAGGCTGTGTTTTTCGACCCGCTTGCCGTCCGGACGGCCGAGGTGGCTCATCAGGACCAGGCTGCCGCCCTTGTCCAGGACGTACTTGATGCTGCGCAGGGATTCACGGATGCGCTTGTCGTTCTCCACCACGCCGCCCTTGACGGGGACGTTGAAGTCGACGCGCATGAGCACGCGTTTGCCGGCGAGATTCAGGTCTTCGATGAACAGCTTGGCCATGGGATTCGGGGGGTGCGGGGTCGTTTGGGCAAAGGGGGAAAAGAGGGGCCGGCGGGTCCTCGTCCTGCGGCGTGCCGGCAGAGAAAGGAGTCAGCCCTTCTTCACCATCAGGCGGACCAGATTTCCACGCAGTTGCGATAGCCCACCTCGTTGTCGTACCCAGGAGACCACCTTGAAGAAGCGCTTTTCGCCCTTCAGGTTGTTCTGGAGCGTCGCGAGGAGTCGTAAATCGAGGCGTCGTGGATGAAGTCGGTCGAGACCGAAGCTCTTCGTCAGTGACGCCGAGATGCCCTTGAGGTAGCTTGAGCCTTCTTGAGCGCCGCGTCGATCACTTCGATCGAGGTGTCGTTCACGGTGCGGAAGGTCAGGTCGACCACCACACGTCGGCGGTGGGCACGCGGAAGGCCATGCCGGTCAGCTTGCCCTTGGTGGCGGGGGAGCACTTCGCCCACGGCCTTGGCGGCGCCGGTGGTCGGGGATGATGTTGACCGCCGCCGCGCGTCTTACCGCGCCAGTCCTTCTTGGACGGGCCGTCGACCGTCTTCTGGTCGCGGTGTAGGCGTGAATGGTGGTCATCAGGCCGTTTTCGATCCCGAAGCCTTCCTTGAGCAGCACGTGCACGACCGGCGCGAGGCAGTTGGTGGTGCAGGACGCGTTGGAGACGATGTGGTGCTTGGCGGCGTCGTATTCGCCGTCGTTGACGCCCTCGGCGATCGTCTTCACGTCACCCTTGCCGAGGCCGAGATGATGACCTTCTTCGCGGCGGCGATGTGGCCCTTGGCCTTCTCGCTGTCGGTGGTAGACGGTGGTCGATCATAGTCCACGCCCAACGCCTTCGGGGGCAGTTGCGCGGGGTCCTTGGTCGCGGCGACGCACAGGGTCTTGCAACCGTTGACGACGAGCGTGTCCGCCTCTTCCGAAACCGGGCTTGCTCTTGGCGGTGCTCACGGTGTGCTTGAACTTGCCGTTGCACCGGGGTCGTACTTGATCTGGTAGGCGAAGTAGTCCGCGTCGGTTCCGGGCATGGCCACCGCCACCACATCGATTTCCTTTCCGAGAAGCCCCCGGTCCGCGATCGCACGGAACACCATGCGACCAATGCGCCCGAAGCCATTGACGACCTTGACTGCTGCCATGTTTTTCTCGGGTTGATTGGTTCCGTTTTACGGACTTCCCGTAAAAAAGTCCCGGAGACACGGGACTCCCGTACGTCAATCGTTTGCGGCGGCGATTGCCCGGTCCGCCCGCAAAATCCCCTCCGCCCCCTCGGGCATTCCCCGAAACGGGGGGACGGGGCGCTTTTTCCACCCGGAGCGCCACCCCGGTGGCCTCGAATACGCCCGGCGCCGCGCCCGGCCGTGGAGGTTGGCGGCGTATTCGACGGTCCGGTCATCCGGCGGGAACATTCTCGCCGATTGAGCAAACGGGAAGCGTCGCAATGGACCGCACGGCGTCTTCGGGAATCCCGCCGGATCGAAGGCTGGAGGCGAACGACCTGTCCGACCGGCAACGACGGTGCCCGGCCTGTGAAGAAAGCGCCAATCCCTTGCAGCCTCTTTTCGCCCCGAAAAAACGCCTCTAAGACCCCTAAAACGGGCCTTTTGTCATCGCAAGTCGTTGCAGCCCTGGAGAAACATGTGGTCCGACCCCGATGACCGGGCCAACCCCTATTCCGGTTTACGAGTCGGTACCGAACGCGTCGGCGAAATCATCCAGCTCCCGCGTTGTCATGCCGAGTCGAGCGCCCGTCTGCCGCCAACCGGTTACGGCCCGGGTGACCTCGTTGATCATGGTTTCGCTACGCGCAGACGCTATTCGGAAGTAGGGCGCTTCGGATCGCAAGGCCTGCAGGGATGCCTCCGGGCCGGCTTTCGGGGAGATCCAGGTCTTCAGTTCGCGATGGCGGTCGGGAAAGGGATTGATGTCAAAAGCGGGCTTGGCTTACCTGGCCGAAGGCGTGGCCTCGTGCAGAAACCCGTGATTATGCAGATGGTCGTCCACGTTGTTGATAAGGATGGAGAGCGATGCGCCGATACCAGCTCGTCGATGTCGCGCTGCGTGTTGCTGCCGTGGACGCGCAGCGTCCACGATGTCGGCATAGGTGCCCTGGGTGGGATCGTCCCGGTCGACGCCCAGCATGGTTGCCGCGGAAACGTACGGGATCCCGGGCCCCGTCGACCCGCCGGTCGAACCGGCTGATCAGGGCGACCAGCAGACCGTCGCTGGCTGCAAGCCGTCCTGCGCGGCGCGGTGCGCGGGCGGCCAGATGCAGCGCCAGGATTTCGCCCTTGGTGACCGCCCGCTGGTCGTCGGCCTCGGAAACTTCGCGATCGCCAGCCTGCGCCCGTCGTCATCCCGCACGGAACATTTCGGGCGGAGTCCCCCAGACGAGGTGACGGCGCAGGTAGGCCAGGTCCTGCCCGGTTTCCGCGCTCATCTCCACCGCCCGCGAGGCGCTGAGCAGGTGGCCGATCTCCAGAAGAGGGGGCGTTCGCCGCCGGTCATCCTCCGCGCCGCCCTGAAAGCGTCCCTCCTCGTCACGAAACCGCAAGGCGCCCACGCGGCTTTCGTCGTCCACGGCGAGGAGAAAATCGAGGTCTCCGGGAACATCCGACTCAACCGCACTCCCGCGCGCCCGTTCCGACTGCCTCCGCTTGGGCGCGCGAATCCGCGCCGTCCCCAACCGTCCTTCTTCACCATGAGGCGGACGAGGTCCACCACGCGGTTGGAGTAGCCCCACTCGTTGTCGTACCAGGAGACCACCTTGAAGAAGCGCTTTTCGCCCTTCAGGTTGTTCTGGAGCGTCGCGAGGGAGTCATAGATCGAGGAGCGCTCGTCGTGGATGAAGTCGGTCGAGACCAGCTCTTCGTCGGTGACGCCGAGGATGCCCTTGAGGTAGCTCTGCGAGGCCTTCTTGAGCGCCGCGTCGATCGCCTCGATCGAGGTGTCGTTCACGGTGCGGAAGGTCAGGTCGACCACCGACACGTCGGCGGTGGGCACGCGGAAGGCCATGCCGGTCAGCTTGCCCTTGGTGGCGGGGAGCACTTCGCCCACGGCCTTGGCGGCGCCGGTGGTCGAGGGGATGATGTTGATCGCCGCCGCGCGTCCGCCGCGCCAGTCCTTCTTGGACGGGCCGTCGACCGTCTTCTGGGTCGCGGTGTAGGCGTGAATGGTGGTCATCAGGCCGTTTTCGATCCCGAAGCCTTCCTTCAGCAGCACGTGCACGACCGGCGCGAGGCAGTTGGTGGTGCAGGACGCGTTGGAGACGATGTGGTGCTTGGCGGCGTCGTATTCGCCGTCGTTGACGCCCATGACGATCGTCTTCACGTCACCCTTGCCGGGGGCCGAGATGATGACCTTCTTCGCGCCGGCGGCGATGTGGCCCTTGGCCTTCTCGCTGTCGGTGAACAGGCCGGTGGATTCGATCACATAGTCCACGCCCAGCGCCTTCCAGGGCAGTTGCGAGGGGTCCTTGGTGGCGGCGACGCACAGGGTCTTGTGGCCGTTGACGACGAGCGTGTCCGCCTCTTCCAGCTCGGGCTTGCTCTTGGCGGTGCTCACGGTGTGCTTGAACTTGCCGTGCACCGAGTCGTACTTGATCTGGTAGGCGAAGTAGTCCGCGTCGGTTCCGACGTCGACCACCGCCACCACATCGATTTCCTTTCCGAGAAGCCCCTGGTCCGCGATCGCCTGGAACACCATGCGACCAATGCGCCCGAAGCCATTGATACCGACCTTGACTGCTGCCATGTTTTTCTCCTGGGTTGATTGGTTCCGTTTTACGGACTTCCCGTAAAAAAGTCCCGGAGACGCTACGGGACTCCCCCCCGGCCCGTCAATCGTTTGCGGCGGCGATTTTACCCCGGTCCCGCCCGCATGGAAATCCCCTCCGCCCCCTCAGGCATTCCCCGAAACGGGGGGACGGGGCGCTTTCCACCCGGAGCGCCACCGCCCCGGTGGCCTCGGTGCGCCGGCGCCGCGCCGGCCGTGGAGGTTGCGGCTGCAGCCAATTCGTGGGGGCGGTCCGGTCATCCGACCCGGCGGGAACATTCCCGCCGCCGATTGGACAAACGGGAAGCGTCGCAATGGACCGCACGGCGTGTCTTCGGGAATCCGGCTCCCGGATCGAAGGCTGGAGGCGAACGACCTGTCCGACCGGCAACGACGGTGCCCGGCCTGTGAAGAGGGCGCCAATCCCTATACAGCCCCTTTTCGCCCCGAAAATCGCCTCTAAGACCCCTAAAACGGGCCTTTTGTCATCGCAAGTCGTTGCAGCCCTGGAGAAACATGTGGTCCGACCCCGATGACCGAAAAGGGAAGATGTGGCCTTGCGGCGCGTGGTTCACCGTCTGGAGCCCGACCGCACCATGGCGGTCGTATGCCGGCATTTGGAGGTGGAGCCCGGGGTGGAGCGGCTGCGGCGTCGCGGCGGTTGGGTTCGCGCAGTGGGTGCGCGTATGTTGAGCCGCTTTGCCGGGCAATCCCAGCGGGACATTGCACAACGATTCGGGGTGGGGACCGGCAAGGCGATCAGCGCCCACCTGCAACGACTGGCGGCGGCCCTTGGCGCCGACAAAACACTTCAGCGCCGGGTCCGGGCCGTGGAGCAAGAACTATCGGAGGCTCAAGATGCTCTTAAATACTAAGTACAGGGCTGACATCATTTCTCCCCCCCCATTTCTCCTCGAGGGCGTGCCTAGGTGGTGGTGGGGTGGCTATTTGACGATTACGTACTTACTTCAAATTTCTCGCAGATAACCACGCTGCGCCAAGGCCTCAATCCGACGCGACCAGTTATTTTCTCCCCAGCGGAAGTGCGGAAGAGGATTTGTCCATTGCATGTGACAGTCAGGGCGTCGTGCTCGACTTTCAGCGAGAAGTCGTAGGGCTCGTTCTTGCGAAGAACGAGCGGTACATCGCCGGTAATGTGTTGGAAATCGACGTATTCGTTTCTTCCTCGATAACCAACTTTTTCTGCGAAAACGGTGCGGCCAGAGATGGTTACGCTCAAATATTTTCTTACAGTACCAGGGATGCTCCAGCCCACGAGTATCCCTGCGTTAATCACATCTATTTTACTTTTCGGGTCTAGTGGAAAAAACCTCAATCTACAGGTAATACGATATGGTTTTGAGCCGTACGTCGCTGAGGAAAGTAGATAGCGGCATGTTCCCTCACCACGAATTAAACGCGTGTTCTCATCGTATGACCAGTCTCCAACTTTGAGCAAATGTTTCCAGGTACTGGCAGAGTTAAATAATTCGGCCGAAGTAGAATCAGGCTTCTCCAAGGCTGAGGGGGGCGCATTGCAACCGCAGAGTGATGCAATCTCACCTACGAGTTCATCAATCTCTCGTCGTGTTGCTACTTGTCTCGCCTGGTACTTCTTGATAGGGCCATCTAATTGGCTAGGCGTCACGCTTTGTAGAGCAGGTATGACGGGCTTCTGAAGTACCCAAGCAGCGCCTACCTCTGCTGCAACCCAAGGGCTAGCATTTGAGTTCGGTGTGACTAAAACAAGCACACGCTTTGCGTGAAGAATCGCGTTTCGCAACTCAGCATCCCATTCAGCGCCAAGGGCAATGCTCTTCTCCGCAAGAAAGCATTTAACTCCAGCTGTTTGCAGGAGATCAAGTAAAGCCGCCGCAACATCGCCATCCGACTGTGAGTAGCTGATGAAGAGGTCGTTCTCAGTAGTCATTGGTTAAATGTGCGTGTCTTGCGCCGAACAGGATGTTAAAGCTCCCCGGATGGGCGGCTTTGCCCTATGGGGTGTTTGTAAATGGAATACTCTGGTCCCCTATACTTTTGCAAGTCCAATCCCGTCGCCGCGATTGAACGGGCTGTGGGACATGCTATACGAGACCATGGCGCTTGCGGCTGCGCCAATGTTTGGGGCGGCGGCGGCCCGTCCGCTGACCCCGACCTCCGTCACAATCGATCGAGTGGTTCCGTGTATGCCGATCCGGTGGGTCAAGTTCCCGGAGGCAATCCAACCTGTAGCCGGGGATTGAGCGAAGCGACTCCACCTGACGCCGCCCCCGCCCGTAGACTGCGGCAGCCTGCTGCCGCTGTTCTTCCCCGCAGCCTGCTGCGGGCGATGCCTTCGTCCCGTTAGCCCGCGGCTACACCGCCATGGCGCTTGCGTCCGCGCCAAAATTCCGGCGACCGGATTCCGGTTTGAGAATGCTCTCCGGTGCCCGGAACGGCTTTGGCCCGAGCCTCCAAGTGGCCATGAAGGCGCTTAAGTACTAAGTACAGGGCAGACCCCAACTCCCCAGTTCATCTTGCAGTATGAAAAAGAAAAGCACCGTTGCCGCGTTTGCCAGCAACCAAATCGGTTGAATGATAAGAAATTCGGAGTTATCCTCCCAATCCAACTTGTTAAGCAGGCGGAGATAGTTATACAGACCTGCAAGCAACTGGACAAACTGCAGGGCGCATGCATAGGCCGCCGCTTTTCTCAGGTTCATGGTTGAGTTCTCCTTTCTACACCCATGGGGCGTCGTATCCCAATAGAGCGAGGCGGAAAATGTCTTGTTCGTGACTTGCACAAATGCTGGTACTCTTGAATACCAATGTCAACTCACTATTCTGAAGTTCTTGTGGGGTGCCGGACAACAGACAACCGTCTTCTCCGACAGCCTTTTGAAAACGCCCAGGCCCGCCCGAATACACGCCCTCTTTCCCCTTCGATGTGATCTTATGTATCTTTAAATATATCCGCCGCGCCCGACACTTCCGCGACCACACGAACCCGCGCCGTGAAATCTTGGAATATCATGCATGTTCCAACGTCTAATGCCGCCCGTTCCCCAAAATTTCAACCCGGCGCGACTCACCATGAGACTCCATTGCGTGATCCGACTCCTGTCCGCCCCGGCCCTGCTCGCCGCATTGCTGCTGGCGTCCGGCCCGGCCGTCTACGCCGCGAACCTCGACGACTACAACGTCCTCTGGGACACGCCGAGCGCGGACGCCGCCGGCTCGATGCCGCTGGGCAACGGTGAAATCGGACTCAACGCGTGGGTGGAGCCGTCCGGCGACCTGCTGTTCTACATCGCCTCGACCGACGCCTGGAGCGGATCGCTCAACGCGCCGGACTTCGGCGCCTACGGCCTCATCAAGCACGGGCGCATCCGGATTTCCCTTTCGCCCAATCCCTTCGCGAACGCTGCCGACTTCCGACAGGAACTCAAGCTCCGCGAAGGCGCGTTCGAGGTCGTGGCCGGACCGGAAGGCAAGACCTCCCGCGTGCGCCTGTGGGTCGACGCCAACCGTCCGGTCATCCGCGTCGAGGCCACCTGCGCCGAACCGGCGACCCTCAAGGCCTCGCTGGAATCCTGGCGCACCGCCCCGACCCCCTGGCTGGGCGCGGACACCATCCTGACCGGTCAGAAGGACCGCGTCGTCTGGTACTACAAGTCGCAGAACACCGACATCGCCCCGCTCGTGAATCGCACCATCGGCGCCGCCATCCAGGGCACCGGGCTGGCCGGCGCGGGCGACACCGCCCTGGTTTCACCGCAGCCGCAAACCTCCCACCGCGTGAGCATCCACCCGCTCACCGCCCAGTGCGCCACGGAGCAGGAATGGATCGCCCTGCTCGACGCGCGCGTGGCCTCCAACAACTCCACCGGCCCGACCCAGGCGTGGACGGAGCACTGCGCGTGGTGGTCGGACTTCTGGAACCGCAGCCACATCTTCATCACCGCCGGCGAGAAATCCCGCGAGGTCACCACCGGCTACCTGCTCCAGCGCTTCAAGAACGCGTGCGCCGGCCGGGGCGCGTTTCCCATCAAGTTCAACGGCTCGCTCTTCACCGTGGACAACCCCGAGCCGAAAAAGACGAACCACAACGGCGCGGAACTCCTGCTGCCGGTCACCGCCGACTACCGCATGTGGGGCTATCAGTATTGGTTCCAGAACACGCGGCCGATCTACTGGCCCATGATGGCGTCGGGCGACTTCGACCTGATGCAGCCGCTCTTCCGCATGTATTCCGGGCAGATCCGCGAGAACCTCAAGCTCTGCCGCCAGTACTACGGCCACGACGGCGCGTACTTCGTGGAGACCGGCCCGTTCTGGAGCTGGCTGTCGAAGGTCAACGCGGAGGACCCCGCCGATTACACCCGCCACTATTATCTGCCGGTGCTCGAGCTGAGCGCCATGATGCTCGACTATGTCGCCTACACCGGGGATGAGAATTTTGCCAAAAACATCCTGCTGCCGATGGCGGAGGCCGGGGTCACCTTCTACGACCAGCA
>JAXMHJ010000066.1:0-28343 GCA_046346795.1 Kiritimatiellia bacterium | reverse complement strand
ACCGTGCACCTCCGCCCCGGGGTGAACCCGGCCGGGAAAATCGGATTCCAGCTCGAAGGCGGTCCCGCGTTGAGCAAGATCGACCTCATGGCGGCCGAGGAGAATTCCGCGCTGATGGGCTACACCATGGCGGGGGATTCGGTGGTGTTCCGCTTCGAGCCCGCCGCCTACGCGGAACCGGTCGATCCGGCCGACACCGTCCGCATCGCCGGCAATTTCAACGGCTGGAATCCCAAGGACGACGGCCTGGTCCTCATCCCCGTCGCCGGCGGCGGCGGGGTGCGGGAATTCCGCACCTCCCTGGCCAGCCTCGCCGGAACGGGCGGCAAGCCGATCCTCTTCAAGTTCACGGTCAACGGCACCCGCTGGCTCGCCCCGCCCCCCGGCGCGACCAACGCCACGACCGAGGGAGGCGACGGCGCGACCAACCTCCGCCTCGATCCCGCCGCCGGCTCGTCCGCCGGATTCCTGCTGACCGCCGCGGCCCCGCTCGACCTCTCCCGCAAGCACGTGCTCGCCATCAGCGGCCTGTCCGCACGGCCCTTAAAGGTCACCCTGACCCCCGGCGACATCCTCGACACCCTGAAGTCCGAAAAGCCGATGGGCGTGTTCCTCGACAAGACCAACGACCTCACCACCTACCGGCTCTTCGCGCCGCGCGCGACCTCCGTGCATCTCTGCCTGTTCGACACGCCGGAATTCGCCCGCGGCAAGACCCCGCTGCCGCCGCGCGAACGCTATCCGCTCCGGCGCGACACCGACGGCGCGTGGGAGGTCACCCTCGCCGGCCTCGACCGCGGCGCGTACTACTCCTACAACGTCGACGGGCCCGGGGGCGACGCGGAGGGTTTCGTCGCCACCGCGCAGCTCGGCGATCCCTACGCCCGCGCCGCCGCTCACGCGCAGAACAACACCCTCGTCATCGACCCGTCCGAGACCAACCGGTGGTTCGCCGGCTGGACCGACTCCGCCTGGCGGCCGCCCCCGCCCGAGGACGTCATCGTCTACGAAACCCACGTCCGCAACCTGACGAAGCACCCGACCTCCGGCGTCCCCGAAGACCTGCGCGGCACCTACGAAGGCGTGCTCGCCTCGCTCGGCACGGGGACCGGGCTCGATCACATCAAGGCCCTCGGCGCCACGCATGTGCAGTTCATGCCCCCGGCCGAATTCTTCAACGGCACCAACCTCTACGACTGGGGCTACGCCACCACCTACTTCTTCGCGCCCGAGGCCTCCTACGGCCGCGACCCGCTCCACGGCTCGCAGTACTACGAACTCAAGCGCATGATCGACGGCCTGCACCAGGCCGGGTTCGGCGTCGTGTTCGACGTCGTCTTCAACCACGTCGGCAACCCCAACGTCTTCAACGCCATCGACAAGAAGTACTACTTCCGGCTCAAGCCCGACTTCAGCTACAGCAACTGGAGCGGCTGTGGCAACGACACGCGCACCGAGGCCCCCATGATGCGCCGCCTCATCGTCGAGAACATCCTGTACTGGATGACCGAGTTCAAGGTCGACGGTTTCCGCTTCGACCTGGCCGAGCTGATCGACTGGGGCACCCTGCAGGAGATCGAGCGCGAGGCGCGCAAGCTCAACCCCGACGTCCTGCTCATCAGCGAGCCCTGGAGCTTCCGCGGCAACCACAAGCACCTGCTCAAGGGCTCCACCTGGTCGGCCTGGAATGACGATTTCCGCTACGCCGGCAAGGCCTTCATGCGCGGGGAGGGCGACCGGGAGAATTTCAAGAAGACGCTGCTCGGGTCGATGGACATCTGGACCTCCCGGCCGCTCATGGCCGTCAATTACCTGGAGAGCCACGACGACTACGCCCTGGCGGACGAGGTCAGCCTGCGCGAGGATCACAACGGCGCCATCCTCACGCCCGGGATGGCCGCGGTGCACCGTCTGGGGGCCGCGGCCCTCCTGACCTCGCTCGGCAAGGTCATGATCGCCGAGGGGCAGGAGTTCATGCGCAGCAAGCGCGGCGTCAGGAACACCTACAACAAGGGCGACGAGTACAACGCGCTGAACTGGGACGACCGCAAGCGGCCGCTCGCGGCGCAGGTGATGGAATACTACCGCGGCCTCATCGCGCTGCGCCAGGGCGACCACGGCCGCGCCTTCCGGCTGCACGAGAATCCCCCTCCGGGCTACTACCGCTGGATCGATCCGCCCAACGCGAAGGCGGTCGGCTATTTCGTCAACGAGAAGCGCGAGCACCCCGGCGCCGCCTTCTGCGTCCTGCTCAATTCGGCGACCGAGCCGGTGTGGTTCGAGGCGGTGTTTCCGCCCGGCAAATGGGGCTCTTCCAGGTCGCCGAACGGCGTCGCCGTGCATGCCGACCTCACCCAGCTCCGCGCGCGATCGAGGGCAGGGCCAGGCTCCGCACGTCATGGTGCCCGCGCGCACCTCGTTTGTGTTCCTGTCGCCGTAGGAATTCCACGGAAGACGGCGCTTTGTCGCCGCCACGCCAACCCCTTCGGCCCGAGCCAATCCCGAGGCGACCACCGAAGTCCGCCCTCCAAACGGTCAGTCCTGAGCCCCTGGAGGGCGGCGCTTCGTCGCCGCCGCAGCCACCAACCGAAATCTTACAGTAATATCAATCCCGGGATTGCCCCTGCGCCGAAAATGGCCCACGGTTTTCTCAACAAGAAACCGTGAATTTCCTCTGCACCCAGAAAACCCCGTCATTACCCGGAGCCCGGATGAAAACCCCGATCCTTCTCGGACTGCTGTCCACCTGCCTGCCCGTCTTCACCGGCACCGCCGCGGATCCGGTCAACCTGGCGCTCGTCGCCGAGGCGACCACCTCGTACGTCTCGGGGCATGAAACCCTCGGGGCGGTCCAGGACGGGTTCGAGCCCGCAGGGGAGAACGACCACCGTCACGGCGCCTATGGCAACTGGCCGCGGACCGGCGCGCAATGGGTCGAGTATTCGTGGCCCCGGGCGGTCAGCACCAAGGAAATCGCGGTGTACTGGTGGAAGGACGGCCAGGGGATCGATCTGCCGAAGGCCTGCCGCCTGCTCGCCTGGGACGGCAAGGCCTTCGCGCCGGTCGCCAACGCCCGCGGACTCGGGGTGGAACCCGGAAAATACAACGTGACCACCTTCGACGCGGTGACGACCCCGCGGCTGCGGCTGGAGTTTGATGGCAAGGGCAAGTCGTCCACCGGCATCCTGGAGTGGAAGGTGATCGACACCGGGGCCTCGCCGAAGTTCCCCGTGGTCAACGCCGGCGCGGACCAGGCGAAGAGTGGTGATGCCCGGGGGCACACGCAACTCTCGGGTCGATGAAAAACGGCGCCGGCACGCGCTGCGCTGGAGCAAGGCTTCCGGCCCCGGCGACGTGACCTTCGCCGATCCCGCCGCCGCGGAAACCACCGCCACCTTTTCCGCCCCCGGCGCCTATGTGCTGACCCTCACGGGCGGCGACGAGGGCGACCGGGTCACGGACACGCTGGAGGTGAACGTGCTCGCGCCGCCCGCCGCGCATCCTCGACCCCGTGCCCGCCCGCGGGTGCGATCAACAGCCCTTTCTGGAACGCGCGCGCGCAGGCATGTGGTCACCCACGTGGATCCCCCATTGCATCGCCAAGTTGTCCAGCCCGGCCTGCCGGAGGGCGGCATCGAGAATTTCATCGAGGCCGGCAACAAGAACGCCGGGCGGCCGTTCGGCCATTTCGGCGCGCCCTGGTCCAGCGCCTACACCCTCAACACGCTGGAATCGATCTGCTACGCCCTGATGCTCGATCCAAACGGCGACGCGAAGATGGTCTCCGCCCGGACACGTCGCTGCGCGAGACCCTGGAGGAGAAGTGGATCCCGATGATTCTCGCCGCGCAGGAAAGACGATTTACCTGCAGACCCGCTTGCCCTCGGCAACAAGGGCGAGAAGGATCCGCCGCGCTGGACCGCGGCGAGCACGAGGAGCTACGTCGCGGGGTACTTCATCGACGCCGCGGTCGCCCGGCAACTCTACGATGGCAAGGACCCGGCGCCTGTATGACGCCGCGATCCGCCGGCCGACTGCTGGGACACCCGCGAACATCGGCCCCGCGCGAAGAAGACCTGGTACGACGGCCACCAGGCCGTGGAAATGGCCCTGGTGCGCCTGACCGCCAGGAGATCACCGAAGGTCGCAAGGAAGAGCAGCCGCGTCACCTGGCCACTCGCGAAGTTCCTGCTGGACAGCCGCGGCGGCGGTGATCCCCGACCAGTCGCATCTGCCGGTCACCCGCCAGTACAGGGCCTCGGCCACGCCGTGCGCGCCATGTACAACTACCGGCGATGACCGACGTCGCCATGGAGACCGGCGACACCGGGTATCACGGCGCCGTGCGCGCGATCCTGGTCAACCTGGTCGACCGCAAGCTCTATGTCACCGGCGGGGTGGGCAGCGGCGAGACTTCCGAGGGCTTCGGCGGCGACTATTCCCTGCGCAACAGCGCTATTGCGAATCTGTTGGCGCGACGAACTCTTCTTCAACGCCACCACGCCCTCGCCTGGCACGGCGCGCAGTACGTCAACCTGTACGAGGACACGCTCTACAACGCCGTTCTCGGCGGCGTCGACCTGCCGGCGAAGACTTCACCTACGCAACGCGCTCGATTCCGGCGAGAAACGCTACAAGTGGCACGGCTGCCCCTGCGTCGGCAACGCATCCCGCGAGGCCACTCTGAACCTGCCCGAATGGATGTACAGCGCACGGCGCCGACGGCCTGCGCGTCAATCTACATCGGCGGCGAGGTCCGCGTGGACGAGATCGCCAGGACCTCGGCGGTAAGCTATCGTCCGGAAGCCACTTCTCCCTGGGACGGCAATTGGGCATCACCCTGCGCCCGGACAAACCCGCGACGTTCTGCTGCGGCTGCCGCGTTCGGACCGCTCCGGGAGCGCGCTCTACACCCACACCCCCGGCGCCGGGCGGGCTGGAACAACTCGAGGTCAACGGCAAGCCCGTGCCGACGCGATCGAGGACGGATACGCCGTCATCCAGCGCGCGAATGGACGCGGGGACCGGGTCGGGTTCGTCGTCCCGATGGCCCCCCAGCGCATCAAGGCCGACAGGCGGGTCGCGGCTGGCCGCGGCCGCGTCGCGCTGCGATACGGTCCGCTCATCTACAACATCGAGAGCGTGGACGGCCAGGACGTCCCGACAAGGTCCCATGCTGGCGCCGGACGCCCCGCTCGCCATGCGCTGGGGATCGGACCTGCTGGGCGGGGTCATGGTCATGGAGAAGGCGCGTTCTCCGACTTGGATCGAAGATGACCGCCGTCCCCAACTACGCCCGTCTCGCGCGGCGGCCGTTCGGTGGTCTGGATCCGGGACCGCTGAGGTTTTCCCGGGGATTCCCCGAACGGAGCCGACCGTCTTCCGTGGGGTAAGCCTTGACCGGGGCCTGGGGGCTACGCAGACCGGGTTTAACAGCGAGCCCCGGAGACTCCCATGCCCCTCATGCCCATGCGCATCCCTGCTGGACCACGCCGCCGAGAACAACTACGGCCTGGCCGCCCTCAACGTGAACAACATGGGGTGATCCGGGCGATCCGCAGTGGCCGCCGAGGAAACCGACTCCCCCGTCATCATCCAGGCCTCCCGCGGCGCTTGCTCCTACGCGCAGAGCAACTACCTCCGCCACCTCATCATCGCCGCCTCCGAGCTGCTCCCAAGATCCCGGTCTGCGCACACCTCGACCACGGCAACAACGCCTCCTGCCAGGACGCCATCAACGCCGGCTTCACCAGCGTCATGATGGACGGCTCCCTCAAGGAAGACGGCAAGTCCGCGGCCGACTATGACTACAACGTCAACGTCACCCGCACCGTCACCGTCGCCGCCCACAAGCAGGGCGTGTCGGTCGAAGGCGAGCTCGACCCTCGGTTTCCCTCGGCATGGCGAAGGCGGGCAGGAAGACGGGCGCAGGGCCGTGGGCAAGCTGAGCCACGACCAGCTCCTGGCCGATCCCGCCCAGGCCGCCGAATTCGTCGAATACCAAGGTGAACGCCCTGGCCATCGCCATCGGCACCAGCCACGGCGCCTACAAGTTCAGCAGCAAGCCCACCGGCGCGGTGCTCTCCGCCGAGCACCATCCGCAAGATTCCACAAGCTCCTGCCCAACACCCATCTGGTGATGCACGGCTCCTCGCGTTCCGCAGGGCCGGACATCATCAACAAGTTCGGCGGCAAGATGAAGCCCACCTTCGGCGTGCCGGTCGAGGAGATCAAGGAAGGCATCCGCAACGGCGTGCGCCAAGGTCAACGTCGACACCGACAGCCGCATGGCCATCACCGGCGCCCATCCGCAAGGTGTTCGCCGAAGCCGACAAGTTCGACCGCGCGACTATCTCAAGCTCCGCCGCGACGCCATGAAGGCCGTGTACGAAGCCCGCATGATCGCCTTCGGCCGGGCCGGCAACGCCGGCAAGATCAAGTGCAAGTCCCTGGCCGACATGGCCGCGTACTACGCACGATCGGCTGATTCCGAGTTCCATGCGACACGCAGAAACCCGGCGGGATGTCCGCCGGGTTTTTTGTTGGGGAGAGGACGGAAGGGACGAGAGGGGCCGGGAGGATAAGGGAGATCAGCGCCATCAAGCAGTGGCGCTCCGGGATAAGTGCGCGCGGCGATACCTGGCCAGTAAACTTTCGATCACAATAGAGAAGCTTGAGCCGGAGGCGAAGCGGAGGACGATAAGGGTGCGGTTTGGTTTCAAGAATAGCATGGGCGCTCATCGGTAAGAGTGTTGCCGGCGATGAACAAGGAACATGGAAGGATGAACGGCGCGATGAACAAGAGACTCTATCATTTCTCTGAATGCGATCGGTTTGACGAGCTGGCCAAAATCCATACCCCGAAGATCCACGCCATTGGGTCTGGTTTGCGCGCGACAATCAGGAACCTCTCGGATACGCCCGCTGGGAGAACTTTACCATGGCCATCCAGCGGGCCATAGTGTCTTGCAAGACAACGGGTTACAACCCGATGTATCATTTTCGTGGCGTCACGAAATTGATCACCCATGGCAAGGGCGGGCAACGAGAAATTGAAGACTACATGCTCACCCGCTACGCCTGTGAAAAGAAAATCGAGAAAGAAGCGGGCCGGTTACCCTGGGCGGACGGTGGCATTTGAAGAATCGGGCAGCGGATGTTGCGCGAAGCCCGGCCACATTGCGGAAAGCGAAAACCGGCCGTCCTCGCGCCGGGTGATGGAAAAGCGGAGCTCCCTGTCTCCAGGCGGGGCCCTTCCCTATTCATAGCTCGGCATGAGGGCCCAAATATCCGAAGCCACGACTTCACGGCTGATGATCGTATAGGAACCACTGGGGCCTACGATCTCGACCACTTTCAGGACGTCATTATTCCAATCCATGACGAATCGCTCCACCTGAAATGCGCCATGGATATTTTTAACCGTGACAGGCGGGTTGTCCACGGGGATCCCTGCCTCTCGCAAGCGTCGGACCGAATCTTCATCATACCAAAATGAAAGATCGTTTTTGTAGGGCGGGAGTTCCAGGAAGTTTGCATCCTCGAAAAGATAATGCGTTTCGGTGGAGCTGAAGAGTCTCCACCTTCATACTTCACCGTCCAACCTCGTTTGCCGTGTCCACCCGGGCTCGTCCGGCACCGGGGCCGGTTTGTCGGGCTGGGACCGCCAGGCGTGCAGCACGGCGTTGACCAGGGTCGCCAGCGGGATGGCGAAGAACACCCCCCAGAAGCCCCAGATCCCGCCGAAGATCAGGATCGCGATGATGATGGCCACCGGGTGCAGCTTGGTCACCCCCGAAAGCAGCAGGGGCGCGAGCACGTTGCCGTCGAGGGCCTGCAGGATCAGGTACGCGACGAGCGCGGTGATGACGTTCTGGGTGGCGTAATCGGCCTGGAACAGCGCCACCAACACGACCGGGATCGTCATGAGCGTCGCCCCGATGTAGGGCAGCAGGACCGACAGCCCGGTGAACAGCGCGAGCAGCATGGCGTAGTCCAGGTTGATCCACCGGAAGACGATGTATGTCGCCAGCCAGACGATGAGGATCTCGAGCACCTTGCCGCGGATGTAGTTGGCGAGCTGCTGGTCCACCTCCGTCCACACCCGCACCGCCAGCCCGCGCTCCCGGGGCAGCAGCCGCGCGCACCAGTCGAGCAGCATCTGCTTGTCCTTGAGGAAGAAGAAGATCATCAGCGGCACCAGCACCATGTAGACCAGGAAGGTGACCAGGCCCTTGCCGAGGGCGAAGGACCGGCCGAGAAAGCCCTCGCCGAGGGCGGCGAGCCGGCCCTGCAGGGCGCTGATGAGGTCGGTGTTGGTGCGCAGGGCGTCGACGAATTCCGCGAAGCGCTCCGGCCGGATGAAGTCCGGCCGCTTGGCGGGCAGGCTTTCGATCCAGGTTTTGAGCTGCCGCAGCATGTCGGGGGTCTGCTTGAGCAGCGCCGCGCTCTGTTCGAACAGGTAGGGAATGAGCAGCAGCAGCGTGATCACCAGCAGCGCCATGAACAGGAGGAAGACGATCAGCACGGCGGCCAGCCGCGGCACCCGGAGCTTCTGCAGCTTCATCACCAGCCCGTCGAGCAGATAGGCGATGGCCACCGCCGCCAGCGCCGGGGCCAGCATTTCCCCGAAGAAAAGCAGGCCCGTCAGGCCCGCCGCCAGCAGGGCGCAGAGAATGACGATCTGCGGATTGGAGAACGTCCGCTTGAACCACTGCAGGATGACTTCCATGGCCCGGCTTACTACCACATTCCGGCGGAGGAACCCAATGCGCATCTCCAAATCTTGCCGGCGTCAGCCCCCGCTCCTGCGGATGACCGCCGCGACCGCCTCCGCCAGCGTTTGCCGCTACGGCAGGCGGAAATCCAGCAGGGTGTGCTTCGCCTCGCTGACCAGGCGGACACCGCCCCGGTTGCCGGTGGGCGCCGAGGGAAGATAGGGCACCAGCACCGAGCCGTCGTCCAGCGTCCAGGCCCCCAGCGGGCGGACGCGGGTGTAGACCCACACGGGCTCTCCGAAGCGGTCGAACTTGGTGACCCGGCCGGTCTGCGGATCGGCGCTCACGCGGGGAAATCCCTCCTTCGCCACCCCCGGCACCAGCGCGTCCCAGTACCGGCGGTCCAGCACGTACGGATCGACCCGCTCCACCGCGGGATCGACATCGCAGCCGAGCACGCCGTACCGCTTCATCTCGCGCAGGTATTCCGGGCGGGGCTTGAAGCAGGGCATGTCAAACCGCGTGATCTCGCCCAACTTGCGTTTGCCCGCCTCCAGCATCGCCCGGATCAACTGATAGTCGGGATCGTTCGCATCCTTGAACACCTCCGCCGCGTCGCCGCGCTTGCCGTCGGGCAGGATCTGCCGGCACGCCCCGTAGCCGCCGGCGGCGGAGGCCAGCGGCGCGAGCAGGACAAGGGACTTGTCCGGCCGGGTGAGGTTGAACACGAAGTGACGGCTCCAGTGCAGCGTGCGGTCGTTCCAGTCCGGCCGCCAGAAGCTCAGCCCCGCCTCGTCGGAGAGGATGCGCGGCAGGCGCGTCGGCCCCTGGTGGCAGGTGAGGCAGCGCCGCTGGATGGCGTCCGCCGCCTTCTGCGACTCGGGCCAGCCGCCGTCGTTGTGGTCGCGCTGCTCGTTCTCCGCGTACCCGCCGATGCATCCGCTGCCCAGGCCGGCGTAGGTGCCGGGATAGGGCGCGCCCGCCTCGATCCAGAAGCCGATCATGCGCTTTTCCAGCTCGGTGGCGCGGGCGTCGAAGTGCGACCCGTCGAGCAGCTTCATCAGCGGGCTGGCCGCGGCCCCGATCGAATACGGGGCGTAGTTGCTGCGGGGCTGGTTTCGTCCGTCGACGAAGAGTTTGCGCACGGTGAGCGTGACGTACGAGTGGCTGTAGAACGGTCCGCGGTCGCCGGTGAGCAGCACGCCCGCCTCGCGCTTGTCCGGGTTGTGGCAGGAGACGCACAGGCGGTCGAGGACCGGCTGGATGTCCCGCGCGTAGTCGAAGACGTCCGGGACGTCCGGCACGGGTTCGATGCGGCTGGGCTCGCGCGTGAAGGCCTTGCGGACGGCGGGGCTGATCACCGGCGCGGAGGAGCGCTGCTCGTGGCAGCCGACGCACGAGAGCGTTTCCCCCGGCATCACCGTGAGGAAGCTCTGCATGCGCTTGACGCTGCGTCCCTCGCCGTCCTGCGCGATCAGGAAAAGGGCCCGGTTGGCGGGCACCTCGAAGTTGGCGGAACCGTCGGGTTCGACCGGCACCGTGCCGAGGATCCGTTCGAGCGTGAACGACCCGCCGTAGGTCAGCGGATCCATGCCCCCGGTGTAGTTGATGGGCTTGGGCAGGCTCTCCATCACCAGCAGCCGTTTGACCGTGCCCGGGGCCACCCCGCCCATGTTGCGGCCGGTGTTGACGTTGTCGAGCAGCAGCCGTCCGTTGACGCGCCCGGGCACGACGCGCGACGGGATCACCGGTTCCCGCGGCCGCGCCGCCAGCGGCCGCGGCTCGTGCACGCGCACCCCCTGGGCGGCCAGGTCGTCCGGCACGCGGTAGATCTCCGCGGCGTCGCCCTGCGTGTTCATCACCAGGATCTGCCGGTCGCGCGCGACCAGGAACGAGAACGGCGTGACCGGAAAGGGATCGTGGCAGTTTCCCGCCCCCGGAACGTGGCGCTTCGCGGAGAGGTCGTCGGGGCCGCGGCTCCCCGTCACCAGCGCGACATTGCCCACGTGCTCGTTGGCGCCGTGGCCGGGGGAGTCGATCATCAGCACGTCCTCCGACCCCGGCATCGGCCGGGCGTCGATGAACACCCCGCCGGGATGCATGTTGCCGAAGTACACCTGCTGGGCCGTGCCGTCGGGATTCATGGTCCAGAGGTGGTGGTAGTCCACCTGGCTGCGGTCCACGTACTCCCAGCGCTGGTAGATCAGCCGCCCGTCCGGCATCACCGACGGGGTGTTGTCCTGCTCCAGATTGGCCGAGAGCTGCCGGATGTTTCCGCCGTCGCCGTCGCAGCGGTGCAGGGTCGCGACCTGCGTGAGCCAGCAGTTCACCCAGCGGCGGCAGCGGCTGGAGACGAAGGCGATGCCGCCGTCGGGCAGCGGGCACGGCTCGAAATCGTCGTACGGCCCGGACGTCAGCGCGCGCAGGCCCGTGCCGTCGGGGCGGATCTCGTGGAGCAGGAAGTTTTCCGTCCCGCCCTTGCGGTACGAAAAGAGGATGCGCCCCGCGTCGTAGTCCACCACCGGATCGCGCACCGAGCCCCCGGGATCGTCCACCAGCACGGTGACCTTGTCGGTGGCGAGGTCGAGCTTGCAGAGCTGCCCGAACGGCCGGTGCGGCTTCCTGCCCGTGTCCTGCGCGTAATAGCCGAAGTTGGCGTACCAATGCCCGTCCGTCCCGAACTTCCGCAGCGCGAAGACCACCTCGCGGATTCCCCGGTCGGTCAACACCGCCTTGAACGCCCGCGTCTTCTCCGCCTCGATGCGCGCCCGCTCCCGCGCCGCCGCCTGTTCCCGTTCCAGCGCCGCCGCCCGTTCCCGCTCCCGTTCCGCCTCGACCAGGGCGCGGCAGTCGGGATGCGTGAACTCCGCCTCCCAGATCGAATAGAGCCCGTACGTGCCCGGCTTCGCGCACACCACGCGCACCCAGCGCGAGGTCTCCGCAGGGAAACGGCATTCCTCGCGTCCCCCCTTGCCGCCGGCCTGCTTGAACACCGTCTTCCAGGCCGCGCCGTCCGGCGAAAGCTGGATTTCATATTCGCCCGCGGCCGCCGTTTCCCAGTTGAGGATCAGGCCGTCCATGCCGACCGGTTTGCCAAAGTCGAACGAGATCCATTCCGGGGCGGTCACGCCCTCCCTGGACGCCCAGCGGGTGTCCAGGCGGCCGTCGCACGCCGCCGCCGCGGAAAACGCCCCGTCATGAACCGAGGACGCCGCGGCCACGGGGGTTGCGGCTGCACCGCGCAAATTCGCCCCAACGACGATCAGTGCTCCCGCAAGAAGGCATCGCATGTGCAGAACCGGGTTGATCCGTCCCCTCCACCCCCGCGGCGGAGACTCGGGTTGATGATGTTCCCTCGTCTCTCTGACGCCCGTGCCCCCGCCGAATTCAGCCGCCCCGCCCCTGGAAGGCGGCGCTCTGTCGCCGCCTGGCCAACACGCCCGGCCGGAACCCTTCGCCAAGGCGGCCTGAACGTCCGCCCTCCATTCCGTCAGGCCTGTCCCCACGGCGCATGTCCCCACGGCGCACTGGAGGGCGGCGCTCTGTCGCCGCTCTGGCCAACGCGCCCGGCCGGATCCCTTCGCCAAGGCGGCCTGAAAGTCCGCCCTCCATTCCGTCGGGCCCGTCCCCACGGCGCATGTCCCCAGGCGCACTGGAGGGCGGCGCTCTGTCGCCGCCTGGCCAACGCGCCCGGCCGGATCCCTTCGCCGTGGCGGCCTGAACGTCCGCCCTCCATTCCGTCAGGCCTGTCCCCATGGAGGGCGGCGCGGTGCGCGGCTCGGCGGGGTTCCGCCAGAGGCGGACAGGCTGCCTCGCCCTGCCAGGAGGTCCTGCCGGCTTGCCAAGGCCGCGGCGGCGGGTCAGAAACACCCTCATGCGTCCACTCCTCCTCCTTCTCCTTTGGGCGGGCTGGCCGCCGCCGCCGACCCGGAGGCGGCGGACCGGTCCACGCTGCAGGGCAAGCTGATGGCGGGCTACCAGGGCTGGTTCACCGCGGGAGGGCGACGCGCGCAGCGCGGCTGGACCCATTGGACCCGCGACGGACGCCTCCCCACCCCGGACAACATCCGGGTCGACCTATGGCCCGACCTGTCGGAGTTCGGCCCGGCGGAGCGCTTCGCCACCGGCTTCAAACACGCGGACGGGCGGACGGCGGACCTGTTCAGCTCCCTCCCGCGCGAGACGGTGGCGCGGCACTTCCGCTGGATGCGGGAGTACGGGATCGACGGCGCCTTCCTCCAGCGCTTCACCGCGGGGCTGCGCGATACGGTCCACCGTCGGAATCTCGACACCGTGCTCACGAATTGCCTCGCGGCCGCAGCCTCCGAAGGGCGGGTCCTCGCCCTGATGTACGATCTCTCGGGCACCCCCGGCGCGCGTTTTCCGGAGGTGAAGGAAGACTGGCTCCGCCTGGATTCGGACGGCCGCCTGACCGGCGCCGCGCCGTATCTCCGGCACCGGGACAAGCCGCTGGTCGCGCTCTGGGGCGTTGGTTTTTCCGACCACCGGCCGTACACCGTGGCACAGTGCGCCGACCTGGTCGCCTTCTTTCGCGGACGGGGCTGCGCGGTCCTGCTCGGCGTGCCGTGCTACTGGCGGACGGGGACGCGCGACGCGGTGGCGGACCCCGCGCTGCCGGAGCTGCTGGCCTCGGTCGACGTGCTCTCCCCCTGGACCGTCGGCCGCTACGCGACACCCGAAGCCGCGGAGGCGTACGCGCGCGACACGCTCGCGCCCGATCTCGCCTGGTGCCGCGAGCGCGGCGTGGACCTCCTGCCCGTCGCCTTCCCGGGTTTTAGCTGGCACAACATGAACCCCGGGTCGCCGTCCGACCAGATCCCGCGCCTGAAGGGCCGGTTCTTCCAGGCCCAGCTCGACACCCACCGCGCCGCCGGCGCCGGCATGCAGTATGTGGCGATGTTCGACGAGGTCGACGAGGGCACCGCGATCTTCAAGTGCGCCGACTCCCCGCCCGCCGGCGCCCCGTTCGTGACCCTGGAGGGCCTGCCCTCCGACCACTACCTCCGCCTGGCCGGCGAGGCGGCCCGGCGGTTGAAGAAGCCCTGAATTCCTCCGTGTCCGGCGACCGGTGCGCGCCGGAACTACGGCGGTCCGGGATCCAGGTCGAGCACGGCGACCTCCCCGGCCGCCAGTTCCACCGCGATCCGACCCTGATCAACGACCAGCATCTGATCGCGAACCCGTTCGCGGCAGGTCCGCGCAGCAAGCCCGTCGAGCTGGATCCGGGCGGTCCGGGGCCGGTCGCCGTCGTTCAACACGGTCAGGTACCGCGAGCCGAACCGTTCCACCCGGATGTCCGGATCGTCGGCGCGGGCGAGCGTGACCGGCTCCCAGCCCGCCTCCGCGACGAGCCGGCACAACGGCAGGTAGCGGCGGAAGAGCGGGCGATCACGCTCGTACAGTTCGGGACGGGTGAAGTAGTGCCCTTGCGAGGCGTTGTGGCTGAAGAAACCCGGAAACATGCCGTAGGCCAGGGCGCGCTGCATGTATCGCCCGACCAGTTCCGGCGGGAAATCCTCGAACTTCGTGTTCATCAGCAGGCAGTACGGCTTGCCCTTGCACAGGGCCCGCCGGTACAGCAGCTCCGCGTCGGACATGGGCGCCCACCGGCCGGGATGCCAGTCGGTTTCGGTGCCCAGGACATCCAGCAGGGGCGCCAGCCAGCACAGCCCGGCCGGCGTCGCGTTGCCCATCATCAATTTGTCCATGCCGCGCATCCCGCTCGATGCGCGGATGTATTCGAAGGCGATCAGGCCGCGGAAAATCGCCGGGCGCCGCGACGCCAGCGAGAAGGTCAGCGGCGTGGCGGCGGCGGCGCGTGCCCAGCGGTCAAAGTCCAGTTCATCCGAGGCGTAACCTTCGCAGGAATCAATGTACTCGCCGTCCAGCACCGCCCCGGCCGCGGGACCGTATTTCTGTCCGCGCAGGGTTGCGTTCCACTTGAAGCCGTAGTCCGTCACGTCGCCCGGAAGTCCGGGCATCGAGTTCATGCTCCACACCGCGCCGTTGCACCAGGGCGTGTCCAGCAGGCGGGCCGGACGTCGGCCGTTCTCGCCGGCGTAGCCGCTGGTGAACAGGGCCCGGGCCTGGGGCAGGCGGTCCTCTCCGGCCAGCCGGCGCGCCTCCGCCTCCGCCGCCTCCAGGGTCCGCGGCATCCCCCGGGGCATGGGCATCCACCAGGTCATGGGCTCGGTGTAGCGGAAGGTGAGCACGTCGTGCCGGTCGTCCCACGCGGTCTCGTCGTCCCCCTCCTTGATGCGAAAACCGAAATCCTCCCAGCCCGGCACCTGGCTGATCCTCGCGAACGGCATCCACAGGCCCTGCCGCCGCACGCGGCGCTCGAACGCCTCGGGAAACAGACCGTAGTAGCGATCCAGCGCCGCGCGGAAACCCCACGCGGGTGCGAACGAGAACGAGCAGAAGCGCAGGCGCGCCGAGGGCTTTTCCGGCGTCAGGCCCAGGTCGCAGGCCAGGAACAGCTCCCCGGTCGCCGCGTTGCAGCCCGCGCGATAAAACGCCGGGAAGGCCATGTCGATGCCCAGGGCGGTCCCGCGCTCCGCCGTGGCGACCGCCGCGAACGGATACCGCGAAAGCCGCCCGTTCGCGCCGGCGTGGAAGGAGGAGGCGTTGACATATTCACGCGGCGTCGCCACCTCGTCTTCCTGCCGGGGGTCCTGCAACCAGGTCAGCCCTTCGCGGGGCACGGGGAGGGTGTACAACAGCGTGATCGCCCGATCGCGCCCGGTCGTGTCCGTCACCGTCACCTCCCAAAAGGAGGCATCCGCCCGCTCCCGTCGGGACGCGTCGAGCCGCAGTCCCAGGGCGGCCTTTTCCAGCCGCACGAAATCCGATCCGGCCGCCACGTCCCGCACTTGAAACCCGGGCGCGGCCGGGGCGCGCGGGATCACCGCGACGCCGTCAAACAGCAGCGCCCCGGCCGGGGCGCGCACCACCCGCAGCTCGGGGTCACGGAACCAGGCCTTGCCAGAGTGGTTGCGGAGCAGCAGGTAGAAGGTCAGCCGCTTGACCGGCTTTTCGGGCACGACCACCACCTGCCGCCGCTGCCAGTCGTGGGTGGACGTGTCGAAGGCGGCCGTACGCCCCCACAGCGGCGTCCCGTCCTGATATTCCAGATCCAGATACACCGCATAGTCGCAGTCGGGCGTGCCGCCCACCTTCTCCGCCTTGCTCCAGGCCGCCGCCACGACCGGCTCCGGCCGGGTCTGGTTCAGCACCACCGTCTGGCTTGCGCCCCGCCGGGCCACGTTGTCCGGTCCGTTGGCGCATGCGAAGGTGTTGTCCTCGCGGTCGAAGCCCGACTGCCAGGGACGCCAGGCGTCGGTCGTCAGCAGGTTTTCGCCCGCCGGCTCGGTCCCGATCACCGATTTGACCACCTGCCCGTCGACGGGGCCCGCCGCGTTTTCATCCGCCGCGAACCCATCGAGACCCCAGGCGGCGAGGCTCAGGAGCGGGAGCAGCGTCTTCCGGAGAGCTGCGGTCATGAGGTGGGGTTGCCTGGTTTCATGCCGCCGGAAACGACGAACTCCTCCGGTGGCGAATTCGAAATTTCCCCGCCTGGCCGAAGCCCCGGTTGAATTCCGGGGCTTCAAGAAACTACAAAACACTCGAAAGGCGCGAAAAGATAGGGGCGGCGGTGACCCTGCCGCCGAACCGCTCGTCCGTTCCGGTCCCGCGGCCGGGGAACTTGCGGCTGCGAGGGAAAAACGCCCCCTTGAACACACCGTCCGCTTCCGGCAAGGCTCCCCCCGGAATCGCCTTTGCCATTCCCAAGGAATCTTCTTTTGCGAGACCGTGAAACTGTGATAATGTGGTGAGATGAAGAACATCACCATAGCGCTCGACGACGAAACCTACCGCAAAGCCCGCGTTGCCGCCGCGCAACGGGAGGCCTCGGTGTCCGCCCTGGTGAAAAAGTATCTGGTTTCGCTGGTGGAGGAAGGGCCCGCTCCCCGGGATTTGAAGCAGGAGCAGGAATCGTTGCTGGATTCGCTCTGGCAGCGCCACCCCGGATTCACCTGCTCCGAAAACCTTCCCCGCGAGGCGTTGCACGACCGGTCATGACGTTTCTGGACACCAACATCCTCCTCTACGCCATATCGCCCAACCCGGCCGAGCGAGCCAAGGCGGAGAAGGCGCGCGAGATCCTCCGGCGCGACGACCTCGCCCTGTCGGTCCAGGTGCTGCAGGAGTTTTATGTGCAGGCCACCCGCCCCACCCGCACCCAACCGCTCTCCCACGCCGATGCCACCGGGTTGATCAGCCTCTGGCTTCGATTCACCGTCGTCGAGTTGTCCATCCCGCTGATGCAGTCCGCCCTGCGGCTCAAGGAACTCCACCAGGTTTCCTATTGGGACGCGGCCATCCTCGCCGCCGCCGCCCGCGCCGGTTGCCCCACCCTGCTCTCGGAAGACCTGAACCCCGGGCAGGATTTCGGCGCGGTCAGGGTCGTGAATCCGTTTCTGTGAGCCGGGGGGACGGATTTCTGCCTTTTGCGAGAGGCGGGACAATGTTGGTGGAGGCGACGGCCTTGCAATTTGAGGGTCAAAGAGTTAGTGAAGGCCTCATGATCAACGCCACCCAGACGACGGCTCCGGATCATCTGCGGGAATGGGCGGCCAACCCGAAAGTGGTTGGCTTTCCCACCCCCACGGGTCTGCCGCGTTTCGGCTCCAGGCGATTCAAGAACTACGAGGAGTTCAACGCCTGGAAGGAATCCTATCTGAAGGAAATCGCCCGGGCGGGAGGGGTGAAGTGGACGAAGTAATCGATCTCTTGAACTGTCAATATACGTCGTGTCGATCCGGTTTGGGCTTGCGCATGCGTAGCTTATAGGTTACGAGCCCATCATGGACATTCTGAGGACGACAGACTTTGCCAAGTGGTTGCAAGGCCTTCGGGACCTTCAGGTCCGGGTGGGTGATCCTGGCCCGCATTGACCGCTTGGGGCTGGGCCATTTGGGCGATGTCCGCCCGGTGGGCCAAGGCGTGTCCGAAATGCGCATTCATCAGGGGCCCGGTTACCGCATCTATATTGCGCAACGCGGCAGCGAATGCGTCATCCTCCTCGCCGGGGGCGACAAGAGTACCCAGCGCGACGACATCCAAAAGGCCATTCGCATGGCCAGGCAACTTTGAAAGGAACGAACATGTCTAAACTGATGCTCACCCGATGGGATAGCGCCGAATTCCTCCAGTCCGAGGTGGACATTGCCGGCTATCTTCAAGCGGTTGCCGACGAAAACGATCCCGCCTTGCTCATTCATGCGCTGGGGGTCGTGGCCCGCGCGCGCGGCATGACCCAGATGGCCAAGGACACCGGCATCACCCGTGAAAGCCTGTACCGGGCGTTGTCCGCCACGGGTAATCCGGAGTTCGCGACGGTGATGAAGGTGGCGCGGGCACTCGGCCTTGGACTCGCATTCAAGCGAATGCCGGCAAAACCCGCAAAGCGCCGCCGCCCGGCCACAACAACCCTGGCGACGGCCAAGGCGTAAGCCCGTCGAAGTCTCCCGCCCGCCCGTTCTGGGCACGGGCCACCGGGGACGGCCTCGCAAGATGGCCGTACTTCTCGTCCCCCGTTCCTCTTCGCCAACCTCCCGCCAGGGTTGCTGCGGCTGCGGCAAAACGCCACGCAGATTCAGCCATTTGCAATTCAACCCTTTTACGTCACTGTCAGGCGCTCCAACGTATGGTGCGTCCCCAGTTCATGCGGACCCCGTTCGACCCTTAAACTCTAAAAACAGGATCCCGATTCCCACGACTTCCGCCCGGAAGTCCGACGCCCTGCATTTTTCACACGGAGCACCACCGCCCCGGTGGCATCGGGCCACCATCGCCCCGATGGGGGAAGGGGAGTGCCGGGAAGTCCGGACACCGGGGCGGTGGCGCTCCGAGCGGCATGGGAACGGGGCTCATGTGCGTTCGACCTTTCCCCCGCCTCCCGTCCCTCGTCTCCCGATTTCCGACCTCAACCTCCGATCTCTGCTTTTCCCAGCTTTTTTCTACTCGCTCCACGCTTCCCGGCTGACCTCTGACCTCTGCTTTCGCCCTTTTTCGCCCCAAAAAACGCCTCTAAGACCCCGTTTCCGCCCTTTTCGTGTCGTAAGCCCTTGCTGCCCTAAAGAAAGCTGTGGTCCGACCCCGGCCAACGGTGAATCCGTTCCTGTGAGCCGGACTTTGGAGTGCGGCCCCGACTGACCGTGGCTTCAGCGTGACTAGCAGCGTCCGCCCCCCCGCCCGCTCGGCAGCGGCCGCAACCCCCAGGTTATCCGGTTTTCATTTCGCGTCTTTCGCATTTTCGTAGTTGCTCAGCGGCGCTTCCCGTCGCAGCAAGAGCCCCCCGGAATCGCATTCGAACGCTTATTCCCGTTGACGCCCTCCCCCGCGCCGGGACAAAGGATTGATTCATGAAAGCTACTTGGAATGCAAAATGACTGCTCGTTCATGGTCGCGCTTGGGTCTGGTCGGTTTTTGCGGAGGAATCCTGGCCATCGCGGCCATCCGAATCCTTCATCCATATTTCATCACTGCGGAGGCGCTGGCCAGCCGGGATGCGCTTCGCCGTCATCTTGATGTGTGGCTTCTCCTTGGCGCCGTTTCCCTCGGCATCTGCCTGGGTGGATTGATCGTTTGGATCACAGGTGGGGTTCTGAGTCGGAAGGAGAAGAACGGGAAGGCAAAATTATGAAGTCCGTTGTGCACAGTGGGCCGCCACCGACTCTTTCGCGGAAATCCGGCGGTTACAATAAAGTATTCAGCTTTACGTGGTCGCTTGCTTTGATCTTGCTCTCTTCCTGCAAATACGACGACCCGGATCGAGACGTCCTCCCAGGTGTGCAGGCACAATTATTGGGAAAGTGGGAGGGACTTGAGGTTTCGGAAACGACATGGGGACAGGTAATATGGGTCAAAGGGCGGGGCTTTGAGTTTCTGCCGGATGGTCAGCTTATACTTCACATTTACGGGAATCGTAAGTTCGAGACACCCGGGTCAAAAGAGAAGGACTATGACAAAATCCCGGGAAGCTATTCCCTGAAAGAAAATGCGTTGTCCGTAACCGTGGGAGGGGAGGAAGCGACGGGGGTATTTCCCACGACTAACACGTTTCTGCGGATTCGTTTCAGTGCTGCCGAGGATTCGACACTCCTGAAAAAAGTGTCCAAGTTCAAATTCGAGTAGAATCTTTTCCAGCATTCCAGCATTACTAATATAATCATACCGTTCACTCACCATATGAATTCGTTGAACGGATCGATTTTAACCACAGAGAGCACAGAGATGGAGATGCATTCTCTGTGACCTCTGTGTTCTCGGTGGTTAAATCCTGCGTTGCGTTTTTCAACCTCCCCCGGGAGAAGGGGTCGGTTTGCACATAGTGGCAAAATCGCCCCGCAGCCGCAGCCTCCACGGCCGGGAGTTCCGGTGACAGGAACTCGGCGGCCAAAAGCGTTCCGGTGACCGGAAACGCGGGTTACCGGGGCCGGAAGGAGAGGACGAGGTCGAGGAGTTCCTCGCCGTAGCTGCGCATCTTGGAGGGGCCCATGCCCCAGACCTTGGACAGTTCCTCCTCGTTGGTGGGGCGGGCGGCGGCGATGGCCTGGAGGGCCTTGTCGGCGAGGACGAGATAGGGCGGGAGATGCTGGGTCTTGGCGATGTGGTTGCGCCAGGTGCGGAGGGCGTGGAACAATTCCTCGGGAAAGGGAAGATCGGCGGGACGCTCGCCGGGGACGATGGCGGCGATGGAGCGGACGCCGGAAGGCTTGTCGCCCCAGGCGAGCAGGGGCTCGACGCGCCGCCAGGCGGCCTCGCGACCGCGGTCGGTCAGGCTGAGCACGGGATACTCGCCGGAGTCGGCGGAGATGCAGCCGTCGCGCTCCAGCTCGTCGATCAGGCGCTTGATCTCCGTCTCGGGCACGCCCTTGAGCATGCCGTGGCAGCGATGCGTGTCGAGGCGGGCCTTGACCACGTCCTGCGCCTTGGAGCCGGCGAGCATCTGGGCGATGCGGCCGCGGCCGAAGCGGCCATCCAGCCGGCCCACCGCGCTGAGGATCTTCTGGACGACGGACCACTCGTGCTCGTCGCGCGGGGCGCGGCGGTCGGTGGCGTCGCCGGGCTGGCAGTTGTCGCAGGCGTCGCAGGGGCCGCGCGCCTCGACCGTCTCGCCGAAGTATTCCAGGATGAGCCGGTGGCGGCACTTGGTGGAGCTGATGAGGCGCAGCATGGCGTCGAGCTTGGCGCGGTCGCGGCGGCGCTTCTCCTCCATGCCGGCGAGGGATTCCTCGAGCGCGGCCAGCGGGGCGTCGGCGACGAGATCGACCGTCTGCTCGCGCGTGGAGGAGTCGTATTCACGACGGATGAGGCCGGCGCGCTCGAGCACGGCGAAGGAGGTGCGGATGGCCATGTCGTTCTTCACGCCCTTGGCGGCCTCGGTCCACTCCTTGATCGGCCGGCTGGAGGGGCCGTGGGCGCAGGCGCGCTTGACGGCCTGCCAGAGGGCGAGCACGACATCGCGGCCGGGGCTGGCCCCTTCGAGGAAGAATTCCTGGGTGCGCACGTCGGCGTAGTTGTAGAGCAGCTCGCACTCGGCGTCGCCGCCGTCGCGGCCGGCGCGGCCGATCTCCTGGTACCAGGCCTCGACGCTGCCGGGCACGTCCCAGTGGGCGATGAAGCGGAGGTCGTCGCGGTCGACGCCCATGCCGAAGGCGTTGGTGGCGACGACGACGGGGACCTCCTTGGACATGAAGCTTTCCTGCGCGGCGGTGCGGGCGGCGTCGCCCATGCCGGCATGATACATTGCCGCCCCGATTTTGCGCGCCTGGAGCAGCTCGTGCACGCGTTCGACGTTGCCGCGGGTGGAGCAGTAGACGATGCCGGTCTTGAGGCGCGCGGCGAGGTCGGCGACGCGCTGGAGCTTGTGGTCGTGGGAGGCGGCCCTGGTGACGCGCAGGCGGAGGTTGGGGCGGGCGAAGCCGTGCACGAAGACGGCGGGTTCGCCGCGGCCGGCCTTGCCGAGACCGAGGTTGGCGACGATGTCGGCGCGCACCTGCGGGGTGGCGGTGGCGGTCATGGCCATGACGCGCACGCCGGGCAGGCGGTCGACGGCGAGGCCGAGGCGCAGGTAGTCGGGCCGGAAATCGTGGCCCCACTGGCTGATGCAGTGGGCCTCGTCGATGGCGAGCAGGTCGACCGGGAGCGCGCCGAGGTGGCTCCAGAAGCGTTCGTCGCGGAAGCGCTCGGGGGAGATGTAGACCAGCTTGTACCTGCCGGTGCGCAGGTCGCGCAGGCGGGCCATGAACTCGGCGCCTTCGAGGGAGCTGTTGAGCGTGGTGGCGGGGAGGCCCCTTTCGCAGAGGCCGTCGACCTGGTCCTTCATCAGCGCGATGAGGGGCGAGACGACGACGGAGAGGCCCGGCAGCATCATGGCGGGGAGCTGGTAGCAGAGCGATTTGCCGGAGCCGGTGGGCATGATGACCACGGTGTCGCGGCCGCCGGTGACGGAGGCGACGACCTCCTCCTGGCCTTCGCGGAAGGAGTCGAAGCCGAAGTGTTTTTTGAGGGCCTGCTGGAGCGGGCCGGGCGGATCGTGGGGGGCGGAGGTCACGGGTCTGGTCCTGCGCGAGCGGGCGAGAAAGATCAATGCCGATGCGCGGATGATGGAGGGCCGACCTTCGGGCCGCCATCGGCTTGCGCCATGCGGCTTGGCAATCCCCGGAATCTCGGGTACGTGTTCCATATTGGAGGTCGTGCCATGGAGATCAAAACCGCGTTCGCCGCCGCGTGCCTGTGCGCGCTCCTCGCCGCGACCACCGCCGGGACGGCCGAGCCCGCCCTTCATTCCCGCGCGCCGACCGAAAAGGAAATCGCCCTCGGGCGGCGTCTCGACCGCCTGCTGGCGCGGCCCGCGGCGAAGACGCTGAAAAGCGCGGCCTTGAAGTCCAGGGCCGCGGGCGTTCTCACCGCGATGAATGTCTCGGTCGCGCGGCGCTTCCCCGCCAGCGGCCACGTGGAAATCCTGCAGGTCGGCAACGGCGACCTGGACGGCACGCTGGCGAAACTCCGGGCGAGCGGGGCGTACGACTACGTGGAATACGACCCGGTCATCACCCTGGAGGCGCAGCCGGACGATCCCTCGTTCCTGAACGGCGACCTGTGGGGCCTGCACAACACCGGCCAGAACGGCGGCGTGGCCGACGCCGACATCGACGCGCCCGAGGCCTGGGACATCCGCTCGACCGCCACCGGCGTGGTGGTGGCGGTGATCGACACCGGGGTGTTTTACACGCACGAGGACATCGCGACGAACATGTGGGTGAATCCGGGCGAGAGCGGCGGCGGTCGCGAGACCAACGGGGTGGACGACGACGGCAACGGCTGGGTCGACGACGTGCACGGGATCGACACGGTGAACACCGACGGGGACCCGCTCGACGACAACGGCCACGGCAGCCACTGCTCGGGCACGATCGCGGGCGTGGGCGGCAACGGGGTCGGCGTGGCCGGGGTGGCCTGGTCGGCACAGATCATGGCCTGCAAGTTCCTGTCGGCGGACGGCAGCGGGGCGGCCTCCGACGCCATCACCTGCATCGACTACGCACGCTCCAAGGGCGCGCACATCCTGAGCAACAGTTGGGGCGGCGGGGGGTATTCGCAGGCCCTGCGCGACGCCATCGCCGCGGCCGGCGCCGCCGGGATCGTGTTCGCCGCCGCGGGCAACGACGCGCAGGACAACGACACGTCCAAGAGCTATCCCGCCAGCTACGAGGAGGAGAACGTGATCGCGGTGGCGGCGACCACGCGGACCGACGGTCTGGCCTCCTTCTCCAACTACGGCGTCGGATACGTGGAGATCGCCGCGCCGGGCGCGGAGATCCTGTCGCTGGGCATCGCCAGCAACTCCAGCTACGCGACCATGAGCGGCACCTCCATGGCCACGCCGCACGTGTCCGGCGCGCTGGCGCTGCTGCGCGCGGAATTCCCCCTCGACACCCCGCGCCAGCTCATCAACCGGCTGCAACGCTCGGCCGATCCCCTCGCCTCCCTGGCAGGCCGCACCCAGAACGGCGGCCGGCTGAACATCGCCGCGGCCCTGGCCGCGCCGCTGAACACCCCCTTCAACGACGACTTCGCGGCGGCGCCCGTGCTGACGCCGGCCCGGTTCAACCTGCGCGGTTCGACCTCCGGCGCCACCCGCGAGGCCTCCGAGCCGGATCATTCCGACCCGACCGGAACCGGCAGCATCTGGTGGAAATGGACCGCGCCGGCCACCGGCTCGATCATCGCCGACACCCTGGGCAGCAAGATCGACACGGTGCTCGCCGTCTACAGCGGAACCGCCGTGGACGCGCTGACCCTGCTGGCGGCGAACGACGACGCGCCGGCGGGCGGGACGTCGAGTGAACTCACCTTCCACGCGGTGGCGGGGGTGACCTACGCCTTCGCCCTGGCCGGCAAGGGGGCCGCCGCGGGGCTGGTCACCCTCAACATCACCTCGCCCCCGGCCAACGACGATTTTGCCAATGCCATCGTGGCGACCGGCAGCCCGTACCGGTCCACCGGGGCCAACCAGGGGGCCTCGCTGGAGCCCGGGGAGCCGCTCCACGCCGGAATCGCCGGGGGGCGGTCGGTGTGGTGGTCCTGGACCGCGCCGGCGAGCGCCACCTACGCCATCAGCACCGCGGGGAGCGGGTTCGACACGCTGCTGGGCGTCTACACCGGCGTCGCGCCGGACGGCCTGGTGGCGGTGGCGGGCAACGACGACGCGAATTCCGGAACCACGACCAGCCGGGCGGTGCTCAACGCGACCGCCGGGGTGACGTACCACATCGCCGTGGACGGCAAGGCGGGGGCGTTTGGCGGGATCGTGTTCGAAATCTCCACGCCTCCCGGCAACGACGATTTCGCGGACCGGTTGACCTTCACCGGCAACGTCACGGGCGCCTCCAACGTGGGGGCCGGCAAGGAGGATCTGGAGCCGCTGCACGGCGGCGACACGGGGGGAAAGTCGGTGTGGTGGACCTGGACCTCGCCCACCAACTCCGTGATCCTGCTCCACACGGAGGGCAGCGACTTCGACACCCTGCTGGGGGTGTATTCCGGAACGGAGGTGACCAACCTGGTCACCGTGGCCGGGGACGACGACAACGGCATCGGCGTCTCCAGTCTGGTCACCTTCCTGGCCCATGAGGGCGCGACCTACCAGTTCGCGGTGGACGGATGGGGCGGCGACTCCGGGAACATCCAGCTCACTCTCGAGCTGGTGGGCGGCGGCGGCGATCCCCCCGGGAACGACCAGTTCGCCGACCGCACCGCCCTGCCTTCGGCCCCCGCGACGGCAACCGGGTCGAATCTGGGCGCCACCCTCGAACCGGGGGAACCGGAACATTCCATCGAGACCCTCGGGGGCAGCTCGGTCTGGTGGTCCTGGACCGCCCCGGCGGGGGGCACCTGGCGCGTGACGACGGCGGGGAGCGACTTCGACACCATCCTCGCGGTGTATTCCGGGAGCGGGATCGCCTCGCTGGTACAACTGGGGTCCGATGACGACGAGGGGCCGGGCCTTTCCAGCCAGATCGACTTCACCGCCGCGGCCGGAACCAGCTATTCCTTCGCGGTCGACGGCTACGACGGGGAGCAGGGAGCGATCACCCTCGCGGTCAGCGCGATCAACATTCCCTCCACCGACGGCATCCCCGACTCGTGGTGGGACGAGCGGGGGGTGCCCCCGGCGGAGCGGATCGCCGCGGGCAACCCGGACGGCGACGCCCATACGAATCTCGAGGAATATCTCGCGGACACCCTGCCCGGGAGCGACGCCAGTTTCCTGCAGGCGCAAATCGGGCGGGACAACGACGGCCATCCGGTTCTCTCCGTCGAGCCCAGTTCCCCCCGGCGCACCTACCGGTTGGTCACGCACGGCACTCCCGCCGGGTTGCCTTCCACCTGGACTCCGGTGGGGTCCGCCGTCTTCGGCAACGGGTCGCTGCTGGAATTTCCGCCGCCACCGACTCCCCCCACGGGGGCGGTCTACCGCATCGAAGTCAACGTGCCCTGAATTTTCGTCACGGCCGCGGCCGTTACGGCGAATAGGTGGCGCGGATGCGGTAGTATTTCCCCGGGGAGGAGAAGTCCGGATCCACCAGCAGGACGCGCTCGGTCAGGGCGCCCGCGGCCTCCACCGCCAGGGGGACGGTCGCCACGGGAGTCCATGCGCCGGGCGGCGCGGAGAGGTCCGACGAGGCCACGAGCGCAAAGTCGAGGTCCAGCGCCCGCGCGGCGCGGACGAAACTCATGCCGGGATGGGGGACGCCCGAGATCGATCCCCACTCGAAGCGACCGACCGGGGTGGCGTCAACGAGGCGCGGGTGGCTGCCGAAGACGTATTCCTGCAGGTTGGAGCGGCCGTCGCCGTCGGGGTCGGCGTCCGGGCCGCTGATCAGCGGGTTGTCGCGCTCGATCTGCGAGAAGTAATCGTTGTCCCAGCCGAGATACGCCTGGGCGAACACGGTGTCCGCGACACCGGGTCCGCCGCCGGCGGTTTCGCTGATGGCCCAGGAGACGGCGATCCCGAGATGGTCGTACGCGATGCCGGCGGGATCGCGGTTGACCAGGGAATGGCCGGAGGAGCCGGCCGTCGCCGGATACCAGCCGTCCTTGAACTGGAAATCGAAGATGTTTTCGCCGACGGGGTCGGACAGCTCCAGTCGCTCGCCGGTGTTGTCGATCTGGCCGTCGTAAGGTCCGTACACGGCCGCGCTCACCCCGGGATAGCGCAGGGCGAAGGCCGCGGGGCTCTTGGCAAGGATGATGCGCGCGCCGGGGGCGACGGTTCCGGAGGGGAAGGTGAAGGTGATGCCCTGCGCGAAGGTGACGCCGGCGAGGCTGAGCGGGGCGGTCCCGATGTTGACCAGTTCGATGAACTCGAAGTCCCCCGCGACAACTCCGGGGATGGCGGCGCTTTCCGCGGGGGTCGGGGCCGGGGGGGCGTAGCCCAGCTCGGAAACGCGCAGTCCGGTCTGGTGGGCGGTGGGGGTTCCCGCGTACCCGTAGGTGTGGATGACGCCGCCGGTGGGGTTGAGCAGGGTCAGTTGTTCGCCGCGGGCGGAGAGCTGGCCCGAGTAGTTGCCCTGGATGAACCGCCGCTGGCCGCCGGTGGGCGCGAGGGCGCGCGCGCGGAAGGCGGCGGCGTCCTTTGCGACGTGCAGCAGGCCGATGTAGTCCGCGGCCGGGGTTCCGGCCCCCGCGGGGATGACGGTGCCGGGCGCGAAGGCGTGGTCGATCGCGCCCGCCAGGGTCCAGCCGGTGAGGTCGACCGCCACCGCCGTGGTGTTGCGGAGGACGACGTATTCCTCCGCCTGATTGCCGGAGACGGGCAGGAAGTCGAGCGACTCGATGACCACGCCGCCGGGCGCCACGTTCTGCGGGGTGTCGGGAATGTTGTCTCCGCCGAGGGTGGGGCGGGTGCCGGCGGTGGTGTTGAAGAGGAAGGTGCGGCGGGGGGCGAGGTAGCCGGTGATGACCCGTTCCAGCTCCTCGCGCGGGCGGTTCTGCGGACTGCCCCAGCTTCCCCACTTGGTGAAATCGCGGTCGCCGTCGGTGGACGGCGAGGGGTTGGCGGGGTCGGGGTCGATGAGCGCGACGAGGGACCGGGCGAAGGTCTCCCGCTCCCCGTTCACCGTGCCCGGCGCCTGCAGGATGCCGTCCATCACCGTCCGCATGCGGCGCAGGAACATCGCGCGCAGCTCCGGCGAGTTGTAGACCAGATCGTACAGCCGGTTGCCCGACGCGCCCGCGTTCAGCGGATTGGTGGAGACGAGGTTGTTGTCGAAATAGCCGTCGGTGCCGTTCCAGTTGTGGCCCCACGAAAGGTCGACGTCCCAGATCACGAGCTGCCACTCGCGGGTGCGGTTGGTGTCGCGGTAGAGGTAGTAGTTCTTGTGGCCGTGGTCGCTGTCGCTGTTGAGCTGGCGGGTGATCAGGTAGTTGATGGTGGCCGGCAGATTGACGTTGTCGTAGGCGTAGGTCCTGCGCGCGGCGAGGGCGGTGGAGGGGTTGAGCCCGTCCACCAGGGCCTGCAGGTCGGTGTTTTGCGTTTCCTCCTTGCGGGTCTTTTTCTCGACGTTGCTCGTGCTGCTGTCGAGCAGGTTGTACATCTTGTAGAACGCGCCGTCGGGGTCGAGCCCGTTGCGCGCCAGGAGGCGGTCGTCGCCGTCCTCGACCATGTCCCAGACGCCGAGGAACGCGGCGTTCTGCTGCACGCGCACGGGCAGGGCGAAGTGGTACACCGTGCCGGTCAGCCGGCCCGTGTCGTGCGCGAGGGTGTTGCGGACGCGGGCCTTGTCGGCGTAGTTGGTGAGCAGGTTGATGTCCTTGACCTTGAGGGGTTCGGTGGTGCTCCAGGTGAACCGGTTGCCGTCATTGAAGTCGACGTTGAAGCTTTTCTTGGCGAAGCCGGAGGTGCTCTGCCCGTGCAGGTTGATCGCCGCGTTGTCGTAGAAGTGGTTGAGAAAGAAGAAGGACGCCCGCGTGCCGGCAAGGGTGCTGGCGGCGCTCAGGTTGGCGGGGTCGATGAACCAGTGCAGGACGGGA
>JAXMHJ010000065.1:0-29169 GCA_046346795.1 Kiritimatiellia bacterium | reverse complement strand
CTGGCGCCACCGGGGGTGAAGGCGCTATGATTTGTGCTGAAATCCCGGCCGGCATCGGGCAAACAATCAGGACGCCAGGCGACCATTCCGGCGGAGCACAACCATGCAAAAAATCCACTTCATCGATTCCCACACCGGCGGCGAACCCACGCGCCTGGTCATCGGCGGCGGCCCGGACCTCGGCACCGGCACGATGGCGGAACGGAGGGAACGCTTCCGCCGCGACCACGACAACTTCCGCGCCGCCGTGGTCAACGAGCCGCGCGGCTCGGACGTGATGGTCGGCGGGCTGCTGTGCGAGCCGTCCGACCCCTCGTGCGCCGCCGGAATCCTGTTCTTCAACAACGTGGGCGCGCTCGGGATGTGCGGGCACGGGACCATCGGCCTGATGACGACCCTCGCGCACATGGGGCGGATCGGCCCGGGCGCGCACCGCATCGAGACGCCGGTCGGCGTCGTGACCGCCACGCTGCACGCGGACGGGCGGACGTCGGTCGAGAACGTGCCGAGCCGCCGCCAGACCGCGAACGTGGAGTTGGAGGTGCCCGGCGAGGGGCGGATCACCGGCGACGTGGCGTGGGGCGGCAACTGGTTCTTCCTGGTGTCGAAGCACGGCGAGCGCATCGCGATGGACAACCTGGAGCGCCTGACGCAACTGTCGTGGAAGATCCGCCGGGCCTGCAACGAGCAGGGCTTCCCGGAGGTGGACCACGTGGAACTCTTCGGCCCGGCCTCGGGCCCGCACGCGGACAGCCGGAATTTCGTGCTGTGCCCGGGCAAGGCGTACGACCGCTCCCCCTGCGGCACGGGCACGAGCGCGAAGCTGGCCTGCCTGTTCGCCGACGGCAAGCTGCCGGAAGGCCGGGTGTGGCGGCAGGAGAGCGTGGTCGGCAGCGTGTTCGAGGGCACCGTCCGCGCGGCCGGGCCGGACATCATCCCGACCATCACCGGGCGCGCGCACGTGTGCGCCGAGGGCGTTCTGCTGCTGGACGAAACCGATCCTTTCCGCTGGGGCATCTCATGAGCAAGACACCGCATGTCGTCATCGTCGGCGGGGGCGTCATCGGCCTCTCGACCGCGTTCCAGGCCGCGCGCCGCGGCTGCAAGGTCACCCTGATCGAGCGCAACGGGCCGGTGCGCACGGGTTGCTCGACCGGCAACGTGGGCATGGTGGTGCCGAGCCACTTCATCCCGCTGGCCGCGCCGGGCGCGTTCAAGCTGGCGCTGAAGTGGATGTTCAATCCGCGCAGCCCCTTTTACGTCAAACCGCGCCTCGACGCCGATCTGATCCGCTGGGGCCTGGACTTCTGGCGCGCCTCGAACGCCGGCCGCGTGGCCAGGGCCGCGCCATTTCTGGCGGAGATGCATCTGGCCAGCCGCGCGGACTATCTCGAACTGGCGAAGATGCCGGGATTCGATTTTGGCCTGGTGGAGCGCGGGCTGCTGATGCTGTGCAAGACGGAGCACGCGCTGGCCGACGAGGCGCGCGTGGCCGGGCAGGGCCGGGCGTGGGGCGTGCCGTCGGAGGTGCTGACCCCGGCGGACCTGGCCAGGCTGGAGCCCGGAGTGTCGCTGGACGTGCGCGGGGCGGTGTATTTCCCAAAGGACTGCCATTTCACGCCGGAGCGCTTCCTGGACTCGCTGCAACGCGGCGCGGCGGAGGCGGGCGTGGAGTACCGCTGGAACACGCCGGTGACCGGCTGGACCACCTCCGGCGGGCGCATCGTGTCGGTGCGCACACCCGCGGGCGAGGTGGCCGGCGACGAGTTTGTGATCGCGGGCGGATCGTGGTCGCCGCGGATTTCGCGCGACCTGGGCCTGCGCCTGCCGATCCAGGCCGGGCGCGGCTACACCCTCACGCTGGCACAGCCCCGCCAGAAGCTGGAGATCTGCTCGATCTGCGTCGAGGCCCGCATCGCCATCACCCCGATGGGCGGCACCCTGCGCGTGGGCGGCACGATGGAGGTGGCCGGGTGCGAGGAGAAGGTCAATCCGCTGCGCATCGAGGGCATCACCCGCTCGTTCCCGACCTATTACACCGGTTTCCGCACGGAGGACTTCAAGGGCGTCGAGCCCTGGGTCGGCCTGCGCCCGGTCGCCCCGACGGCCTGCCCTACCTGGGGCGCAGCCGCAAGTGGAACAACCTCGTTCTCTCCACCGGACACGCGATGATGGGCATGAGCCTCGCCCCCGTGACCGGCCGCCTGACCGCCGACCTCCTGACCGGCGCAACCCCCGGGCTGGATCTCACGCTGATGGATCCGGAGCGGTTTGGCTGACGTGGCTTTACACAAAACCAGTGCGCATATAGACTGGTTGCATGTTAAATATAACCTTCAGCGCGGATGAGCATCTGATAGAACGAGCCCAGGCGGTTGCCAAGGCACATCACACCACGTTGAACAACCTCTTCCTGGACTGGCTGAAATCGCTTGCCCATGCGGGTGAACGGGTTCGAGGATTTGAGGAACTGATGGACGATTTCGGTAGCCGCGTTTCCACTGGCGGGCGAAAATTCAACCGGGAAGAACTCAATGAGCGCTGAGTACTTTGGGACATCAAAATCCCGGATATTGCCGAGCGCCTTATGACCACCCCCACCGGACATTCCCTGATCGGCGGTGCGCGCGTTGCGGGCGCCGGGCCATCGTTCCAAAGCGTGAACCCGCAGACCGCGCAAGCGCTGCCGACCGCCTATCGGACCAACACGCCCGCGCAGGTGGACGAGGCGGTGGCGCTGGCCGCGGCGGCGTTCCCGGCGTTCTCACGGATGCCGGCGAAGGTGCGCGCGGACCTGCTGCGCGCGATCGCCGCGGGACTGGAAGGGGCGGCGGCGGACCTCACCGCCATCGCCCATCTGGAGACAGCCCTGCCCCCGCCCCGCCTGCAGGGCGAGCTGGCGCGCACCTGCAACCAGTTGCGCTTCTACGGCGCGACGATGGAGGCCGGCTGGTGCCTCGACGCCCGCATCGACCACGCGGACCCGGCGCGGCAGCCGTTGCCGAAGCCGGACGTGCGCTCGATGCTGCGCGGGGTCGGCCCGGTGGTGGTGTTCGGCTCGAGCAATTTTCCGTTCGCCTATTCGGTGGCGGGCGGCGACACGGCGTCCGCGCTGGCCGCCGGCTGCCCGGTGATCGTCAAGGCGCACCCGGCGCATCCGGGCACCTCCGAGCTGGTGGGCGCGGTGATCGCCGCGGCCGTGGCCGCGCAGGGACTGCCGGGCGGATTGTTCTCGCTGTTATTCGACGGCGGCCACGGGGTCGGCGCGGCGCTCGTGCGCCATGCCGGCGTGAAGGCCGTCGGGTTCACGGGATCGCTCAAGGGCGGCCGCGCGCTGATGGATCTGGCGGCGGCGCGGCGCGAGCCGATTCCGGTGTTCGCCGAGATGGGCAGCGTGAACCCCGTCTTCATCCTGCCCGGCGCGATGGCCGCGCAGGCGGCCGGGCTGGCGGCGGGGCTGCACGCCTCGGCCACGCTGGGCGTGGGGCAGTTCTGCACCAATCCCGGACTGGTGGTGGTGCGGCATGGTCCGGAGGCCGACGTGTTCGCGGCGGAGCTGGCGGCGCGCATGAGCGCGACCGCGGCGGGCGTGATGCTCACCCCGGGCATCGCGGCCGGTTATCGCCGGGGCGTGGTCAAACTCGCCGGCGCGCCCGGGGTGAAGACCCTCGCGCAGGCGCCCGCGAGCGCGGACGGGTGTCTGGCGGGCGCGGCCGTGATGACGGTCAACGCCGACCAGTTCATCGCCAATCCCGCGCTGAGGGAGGAGGTGTTCGGCCCGTCCACGCTGATCATACGCTGCCGCGATCTCGACCAGATGGGGGCGGTGGCCGGCGCGATGGAGGGCCAGCTCACCGCGACCCTGCACAGCACCGAGGCCGAGCTGGCCGGAGCGGCCGGCCTGCTCGCCGCGCTGGAGGGCTTCGCGGGCCGCGTGGTCTGCAACGGTTTCCCCACGGGGGTCGAGGTGTGTCATGCGATGGTGCACGGCGGCCCCTACCCCGCGAGCTCCGACGGCCGCACGACCTCGGTGGGCACGCGCGCGGCGCTGCGTTTCCTGCGACCGGTGTGCTTCCAGGGCCTGCCCGACGCGCTGCTGCCGGACGAGTTGAAGGAGTCCAACCCGCTGGGCATTCCCCGGCTGGTGGACGGGGTATTGGGTAACACTTAGACACTTCATGTGTTTTTAACACAAAAGATCGTCGATCAAGGCTCACATACAATCCGGAAACCAACCCAAGGTGCGTCGGCGAACCACCATAGGTTTTTTTGTCCGTCGGGAGAAGCCTTATTCCAGGAATCGAGGTCCTCAACTAGACGCCCTCTCAGGCCCAACTCCAAAATCGGACTAGAATAGTGACCTCCACGGACGACGCGCACTTCCTCAGTATCTGTAACCCATTCAGCCACGTTTCCCACTAAATCATAAATACCGAGAGCATCTGGACCCATAGTCTGGCAGGGCTTCGGCCGATAGTTGCTGACCTCTTCCATCCAAGAGTTTTTCTCATGAGACAGCAATCCCCTTGACCTTTTCAGTAGAGGTCAATTCAGTCTTGCCTAGGTTTGCCTTCATTATGATGTGTTCCCACTCCTTCTCAGTCGGCAAGCGGTACTTTTTCCCAGTGTAATCTGAAAGCCATGCACAGTACATTTCGGCATTTAATCGGGTCATACCTAGCGCGGGATAATTGTTTGTTCCGTACCCGCGTGTAATATCCCAATCAGGCAAACTTGGTCGCAACTTCTTCATTCGAAGTTTGTCAGCTTGTGTAGAATCAGACAGGTCGGAAATGTTAACCCATGGAAGAAATTCGCGCCATGTAACCTCGCTCTTACCAACATAGATCGGTTTAATAACATCTGCTTCATCGCCGGGAACGAGCACCATGTCGAAAGTAACATTGTAAACTTCTACAGTCTGCGTATAGAATCGGGGCATAGTTAACGTTTCTGCCGTGCTAACATTGGATGAGCGAACGACAGGGGGATCTGCGATTACTGGCCGCGTTGCCGGGCCGAGCACAATGTAGAGCTTACCGGTGATCACCCCTTCGTTTTCAGCCGACCTTATACGTATGCAGTTTCCAGACGGTATTTGCGACCTATCGACAATCTTTCCATTTTGCAACTGGACTTCGATGTCATCAGGCCCTCCCATAATTCTATTCGGCTCAATTTGCTTCCAATATACAGCCGCGCAGTTATCCGGCAGGTTAATCACTGGCGACCACAAATATGGCACACTCTTCACCACGTAAACCATTGTATCTCCGTCAATCTCCATGGAAACGTTTCCGGCAGTAACCTTGTCGTGTAAATCAAGCTTTGATTTAAACTGATTCACCGCCTTTTGAAGCGCCGCCGACGCATCGTCCCGTTCCCGAGCGGAGTGAAAGTGGTAGCTTCCGTTGGCTCCGCTCTTACTAAACTCGAGAACGTAATACTGTTTAGGGTGCTCATCAAAAAAGCCGCGAATGTGGCGGAAATCAGAGTGTGCTCCTATGGAAATCCCCGCCAAGTCCGTGACAAACTTTTTGGCAACGCCATTATGATTAAAGTGATCAACGATGCCATCTTCAAAGATTTCAAGTTTTCCGATCAATTCTTTTTCATTTCCTTGCGGGAGAGGTTGACTAACATACAGGATGGAATTTAGCAGTCGGGTCTTGCGTTCCTCGTCTGTAGGTTTCGAAGTTTTCGCATTGATTTCCTTTATACGCTTTGTAGCGATTTCATTAATATCACGGAACGCCTGAACCAAAGGTTCCATTCGCATGAACTGCGCCGATCGCGCGGCGACAAAGAGGGGATCAATGTCTAAATCTTTCCTCAATCCCGCCGCCATCGAATCCAAAAGACCAGCCTTCAGAGCTTGCCCCGTTCCGTCAAAAGCGTCAAGGCACTCTATAATGTTCATGCAGCCCAGGTAATTCTGTGACTTAATATTGTTTTCAAAGTTTTCTCTCCATTGCCTCACTTCGCCATCCAAGGCTGCGAATGATTTGTAGTATTCTTTTTGTATGAAGTAGTTATCGCGGTAATTATTCGCAAAAGGCCCCCGCTCCGAGGCTTTTCCAAACTCTTCAAAGGTAAACCCGCCTCGTTTGGGTGTAACCTCAAAGTATCTGTCGACCATTCCATTATGTTCGCTTTCTGCATCGGTTTTGCCACCAAGACCAATCGCGAATGCGTATTGTTGTTGATCGACAAGCAGGGTATATAGTCCCGCGCTAAAATTTCCAACTGGCTTGAATTCAAGCATGTCCGGATGTCCAGGCACGGGATAAACATCAAGCCCCAGTGAACTCCCAAGATTTGCGAAGTCCCCGGCTTTGGATATGTGCCGCTCGACTATTTCACCCTCTGCTTTTAGCTGAACAAGGTCTACATTAAATCGGACGTAGTGTCTGTTAAAGAGCTTGATTGCCTCCTTGGGCTGGACGAGAGGGCTGGCCAACAGTCTGTCAAAAACAAGAATCGACGCCGAGGCCGTGAAATTTCGTTGCGCTTCTTGCGGCGTATTTACTTCAAGGCGGCTAAATTTATCACCATCCTTGATGTAGGTTCCGTAAGCTTCAGGGTACTGGATTTTTTGCGCGCAGCTTGTCACCGCGAAACTTGCCAAAAGCAACACATACACACATGCTTTATTCATACCACCTCCATACTTTTAGTAGGATCTAACCGCTGTTTATTTTCACTATGCTTCGCTTGAGTGCGCACCTAAAAGCAGATTCAAAGCAGCTATTCAAGCCAAGATTCTTAAGCTGCAGGTCAAATCCATAATCCATGCAACGACATCCTTCAGGGACTTTTGCGTTCGGTCGCTTCGCTACTGCGCGGCAGCACTCAATCGCCGCACTTTGGAGTCGGCTCCTGACCGTGCCGATTCCAATGATCATCCCAAAGCATGCCTCCGCTGGAGGAGAGGTTTTATGCTAGGTTGCCCGCCCGCAAAAGAGAACGTTTGTCACTTGACATTTGACGTCTAGACGTCAATCTGCGCGTATGAAGACCAAACCTGTTCGATACCGCCCAGGCCGTGTCCGGGATGCGATTCTCCGCGTCTTGACGGACGCCGGCGAGCCCATGTCGGTCAAGGATATTGAGAACCGGGTCGCCCGAATCATCGGCCCCACCCCGCAATCTTCCGTGAGATCCTACCTGAATCTGAACACTCCGCAGTCTTTTGTCCGCGAGGGACGGGGGCTGTATTCCGTGCAGGGCACCTTTGAGGCAATGGATCCTCCGGAAGTCAAAGTTCCGCAACAGGAGCCTGCCTTCAAATATCGGGATGCCGAGCTATACCACGCGGACTGCTTCGCATGGCTGAAGGCGCGGCGGGACATGAGTATTCACGCTGTGGTAACCGATCCTCCATACGGATTGCATGAATACGCCCCCGACCAACAGGAGAAGCTGCATAACGGCAAAGGCGGAGTCTGGAGAATTCCACCGTCGTTCGACGGCCATACCCGGTCCCCCCTGCCCCGCTTCACCACATTGACGGAAGACCAGCTCACCGAACTAAAACAGTTCTTCACCCAGTGGGGAAGATTGCTGCTGCCCAAGCTCGTGCCCGGCGCACACGTGCTTCTAGCGGCCAATCCCCTCCTGTCCTACATCATCTCCAGCGCCCTGGCGGAGGCCGGGCTGGAACGCCGGGGTGAAATCGTCCGTCTGACGATGACGATGCGGGGTGGTGACCGCCCTAAAGACGCCCATTTGGAATTTCCCGAAACCAGCATAATGCCTCGCTCAATGTGGGAACCGTGGCTGGTGTACCGGCGGCCCTTGGAAGGGCGGGCGCAGGACAACCTCAGAAAGTGGGGAACAGGCGGCTTTCGACGCCCCAGCCTGGAGAAACCGTTTGGGGATGTGATCGCGTCTGCGCCCACCCGCAAGGCCGAGAGAGACCTCGCCCCCCACCCCAGCCTTAAACCCCAATAAATTATGCGCCAAGTGGTGCGAGGGGTCCTTCCGCTTGGCAAGGGCGGTGTGCTGGATCCTTTCGCCGGGGGCGGATCAACCCTCGCCGCCGCACTGGCCGTAGGGTACCAGAGCATCGGGGTTGAAAAGGACGCCCGCTACTTCGATGTCGCCCGCAAGGCAATACCCAGACTCGCGGCCTATACTCCGAAGGCTCAAGAATTGGAGATATAAACCCAGTTTTTACGCAACTTCTTGATTCCGCTCTTGTGAAGCGTCGCGGTTCGGGTCCCAAGCTTGCCCCGTGCATTTTTCCGGAAATCAGATATTTTGACGTGCCCTATATAGACCTCTTTGAAGCTCATGGGCTTGCGGTTCGCGGCCGGCTGGGTGTCCACGTCAACATCATAGACAAACACACAGAGACATTGTTTGCGTGCCCCGTGGGTATCCACCGCCCCCCCGACCTTTCTGGTCGTCTTGATCTCCACGCCTTGTTCGCCGGCCTTGATCGCATTGTTGGCGTAAACGCCTTGGACGATTAAATCGGGATGGCCGTTGAAGTATCGGTTTTCGGTTAAAACCCGGGAGTGTTTTGCAAGGCTTGCGGTCAGCATGTCGGAAAGCACACCGGACATGATCGCGGGGCGAAGCATGTCATCAAGTCGCTGCAGCCCCTTGGCAGCAAGACTAGAATTCACGTCGTAGAAAAAGTCGTAAACATCCTGCATGGCCATTTCGAAGTCCTGCAGGCGCAACTCGTAAGGCAGCGACGCCTCCGCGTTGAAACAGTCAGATTTCAGAGTGTTCCGAACGATACTCATCACGGCGCGATACAACACGAAGCGCGCCACTGTCAACCGTCTGCGCCGTTGATTCCGGGCAATCGGCTACCGGGAATCCGTCGCGTTTCCGCTGCCGCGGACGCCGAGTGATGCAGGATCCACCGACCGAGCGCAGGACCCTCGCAACCGACCGGCCCGCCCGCCGTTCGAACGCCGCCCTAGTCCTGCGGGTAGAGCAGGAGGCGGTCGTGGGTGTAGAGCAGGATGTCGGTCTTGCCGTCGCCGGTGAGGTCCTTGAGCAGGCCCTCCTTCGGTTCGACGGGCGAGGCGGACTCGCGCATGCCGGCGCCGGGGTCCTGTTCGAAGACCTTGAAGTGCATCTCGCTCTTGATGTTCCAGTCCTTGTCGACGGTGAGGAACTCGAGGATGCGGGTCACCGAGCTGTCGAACGCGACCAGGTCGTTGACCCCGTCTCCGTTCAGGTCCGCGGCGTCGACCCCGCTGTACTGCATGTCGGGGATGTCGGTCTCGTGGGTGACGAGGCGGCTGACCTGAAGGCCGGTCTTCGCATTGAGGGCCATGCGCCAGAAGCCGCTCTTGCCCACCCAGAACACCGCGGTGCCGTCCTTGCCGGAGGCGACCCAGGCCCCGCTGACCTGGGGGTCGGCGAGGTCGATCAGCTCGGCGGATTCGTAGGAGCCGCCCTCGGCGGCCTTCATCACGTCGATGCGCTGGGCGGAGGAGTCGGCCAGCAGGAGCAGCGGCCGGGGCTGGTCCGCAACGGGGACGAACACGGCTGCGGAGATCTCGGCCTCGGGCGAGGAGGCGTTGTACTGCTCGACCACCTCGAACTCCCGGGCGTCGGTCATGCGGATGGCGCGGACGAATCCCTGGCGGGTGAGGATGACCTCGGGTTTGCCGTCGCCGTTGACGTCGGCGGTGGCGAAGGCCTTGGGCTCGATCTTGTTGACGAGGCCGCGGCTGTACCCGCTGAGGTCCTTGATTTCCTCGAAGGCCAGCGGCCCGGTCTGCAGGGCGGTGTGCAGGGGCTTGGAGGGGGCGAGGAAGAGCAGGTCGGCCTTGCCGTCCTGGTTGATGTCGAGGACCTCGATCTGCGCGGGGTCGTCGGTCGCGACCTTGAGCACCAGGTTGGTGGCGGGGCCGTCCTGGCCGGGGAGGGAGCCCTTGCGCCCGGACAGGACGCTGACGTTCCGCTGGTCGCCGTCGCGCGTGGCGAGGACGATGTCGGGGATCTTGTCCCCGTCCACATCCCCCGCGGCGATAGCGAGGGGTTTGCCCTTGAGCGGCAGGGGATCGGGATAGGAGAGCTTGCCGTCCTTGAACGAGCAGACGCCGGCGGTCTCCTCGGTGGCGGAGGCGACCAGGATTTCCGAGCGCCCGTCCCGGTCGAGGTCGGCGGCGGCGATGCTGTTGATGTCGGACAGGGAGGGGAATCCCCGGGGGGCGCCGAGCTGTCCGTTCTCCTCCTGCAGGTACAGGAAGATCTGCGCGCCGGCGAAGTCCACGGCGGCGAGGTCGCCCCGGCCGTCGCCGTTGAAGTCGCCGCGGGCGTACTGGAGGGCGCGGGCGGTGCTCTTGACCGGCACGGAGTAGGCTTCGAGGGCGTGCGGCAGCAACGATTCGCCGCCGGAGGAGGGGCGGAGGCTGAAGATCTCGATCTGGCCGCTGCGCCGCTGCACCGAGACGAACACCGGGGCGCCGCCGGCGTCGCGGCGGAGTTCGGAGATGTAGCCGCTGGGCATGTCGTACCGGACGACCATCTCGGGGCCGAAGCTGCCGTCCGCGGCCTGCAGGCGCGCGCGCAGGGCGAACTGCTCGGACGGGGCGATCAGCGGGAGGTCGTCCCGCTTGTCCCCGTTGAGGTCGAGCACCTTGAGGCCGAAGGAGCCCTCGGCCGAGAGGGCGAGCCGCGAGGATTGCTGCAGTTTGCCGCCGACCCCATCTTGAAGAACACGAGATAGGCGTCGGTGAGGGCCAGCAGCTCGGGTTTGCCGTCGCGGTCGATGTCGTGGATGACCAGCGACTCGCCGGCGGCGGAGGGCTTGTCGAGGTCGGCCTTGACCGGGTCGTCCCAGCGTCCGTCCTCGCGCTGGAAATACACCATCAGGCCGCGACCCTTGGTGGTGCAGACGAGGTCGGCGCGCTTGTCGCCATTGAGGTCGCCGGCGGCGAGGTTGAGCATGAACTGCCCGGTGGTCACCGACTCCAGTTGGAAGCGGCTGTCCTCGAGGACGGGGTCCCACCGCCCGACCTGGGTCTTGGGACGGTCCTTGAGGACCGCGCCGGGTTCGCGCTGCAGGTAGAGGTCGATCCGGCCCTTTTCGTTGTTGATGACCGCGACGTCGGTCTTGCCGTCCGAGTTGATGTCGCACGGGGTCAGGCTGCGGAGCTGCCAGCCGGCCTTGGCCACCTCGGCGTCGAGGAATCCGAAGGGAGGGGGGGCGTCGGCCGCCCCTGCGCAGAGCGGGAGGGCGGAGGCGACGAAAAGGCCCGCGAGGGCCTTACTTGTTGTCTGCATCCGCCGACTCGTCCGCGTAGCTGAAGAAGGTCTCGGAGACCATCAGGCCCCCTTCGAACCGGCCGAAGCCGAAGGCGTTGCCCACGACCTTGGCGAACGGCTTGAGGTCCAGGTCCTTGATTTCCCCGGCCACCTTGGCGCCTGCCGCGGCGGCGGGATCATCCTCCTCCAGGTCCTCGAGGTCGGGCTGGCCGGCCAGGCCGCCCATGTTCACGAGCTTGCTCCAGCCCTCGATCATCGACTGCACGCGGTTGTATTCGATGGTGGGCGCGCCGGCGGGCGCGGAGGCGAGGAACTTCTTGAGGTCGGGCAGCGCCCAGACCGAGGTTTCCGGGTCCTTCTGCGCGCGGATGGCGGCCTTGAGGGCGTCGGCGGAGCCGATCCCCAGGACGATGTAGTCGCCCAGGAACGCGTAGGAGAACGAGGACGCGCCGCCGCCGGCGGTTTCCGCCAGCCCGTAGACGGGAACGCCCAGGTAATCGCTCTTGGTGATCATCTCCTCGCCGTTGCCCATCTTGCTGGAGAGCTTGGCGAGGGAGTTCTGGAGCGCCGCCTGGTCCTTCAGGCCGATGGCGACGATGGTGGGCGCCATGCCGGGAATCGCGCCCTCCTCCTTGCCGTCCTCGCCGGGGAGGAACTGGGAGTAGACGATCGAGTCGCCCAGGGTGTCGATGATGCCGGTCTTGACGTCCACGCCCATCTGCTGCTGCATCTGCATCAGGCCCATGTTGAGGCCCATGCCGATCATCGGGCTGATGCCGTTGAGCAGGTCGACGAGCGAGGCGTACCAGCCGGGCAGGTCGATGCGCACGGAGCTGACCGAGAGCACGTCCTTGGGGATGAACACCGGCTTGTCCGCCTCCTTGCGGGCGAGGGGCAGCATCACCTTGGACAGCTTGGTTTCGCGGGTGAATCCGAGTTCGGCCACGGAGCGGATGCCCTTCTCCTCCATCTTGACCACCACGCCGACGGGCGCGAGCGCGTCGAGTTCCAGCGCCTTGGCCAGTTGCGCGGGCATGAAGCCCATGGGGTTGGGTTTGGCCTCCATGGTGTTCATCACCTTGTCGAGGAAGCGGCCGACGGAGCCGAGGTCGAGGAACATCACGAAGTCGGGATCGGTCAGACGGGCGCGGATGCGGGCGTAGTCGGAGTGCCCGGACAGGGAGGAGGCGGCGCCGCCCTTGACCACCGAGGCGGCGGACTTGGCCAGGGAGGCCTTGTCAAAGCCCATGAGGATGTGCTCGCCGGCGAAGGTGAAGACGAGATCGGGGGAGGGCGCCCCGTCCTTTTCCTCCTTCTCCGAGCCGGCCACCGGTTCGCTCTTGACGGTGTAGAACGTCAGGTCCCCGTCCTTCGACTCCACGATCTCCTCCTTCGAGGTGGCGTCGGCCTTCGCGTTGCTCTTCTCGGAAAGCTCCCGGAGATCCTTGAGCAGGGCGTCGCGGTTGCCGCCGATCTCGGCCAGGAACATCAGTCCGGCCATCCCCTTGGCCATCAGTTCCTTCTCGCGGGCGTCCAGGGCGTCGATCTTGGCCTGGTCGTCGGCGCTGATCTTGTCCTCCTCCGGCTTCGCGGCGGCGGCGGCCGGCGCCGCGGGGTCGGCCGGATCGTCCTCCATGTCCTCTTCCAGTTCGGGGGCGTCAGCGCCCGCGCCCGTGAGCGCCTTGCGCTCCTCGTCGAGCTTGATCGACTCCTGGATGAAGCCCATGAAGCCGGTGAAATCGGCCATGCCGAACGCGGCGCGCCCGGTGAAGTGGGAGGAAATCCTCTTCAGGTTGTCGATCCCCTCGCGGGCTTCCTCGCCCTTCGGCTCCATGAGCTTGTCGAGCTTTTCGCGGATGGGCTTGAATTCGTCGGTTTCCCACGCCTTGCCGATGGGGCTCGCCTTCCAGCGCGTCGTGGTGCGGGCGAAATCGGCCACCTCCAGATAGACGCCGGTGTCCTGCGGGAACACGCGGTCGTAGGCGACGGGGTCCGCGGCGGGCGACAGCCACGGGGCGGCGAGGGCCAGGGTCAGGATTGCGATGCGCTTCATGATGTCATTCCTTGGTTGGAGGGAGGGATTCGGGGGCCGTCGCCGGCGGGTGGGCGAGCTTGCGCGGAGGGGCGAGATAGGTGAAGCCGGTGTTGGGATTGCGCGGGTCGAAGGCGAAGGCGTCGCGCTTCTTGAGGAAGTACTTGAGCACGTTGGACGGGATCGCGAAGCCGACCCCCTCCACCCCCACCTGCGCGGCCTTGCGGTTGTTCACCCCGACCACCTCGCCGCTCAGGTTGAAGAGCGGACCGCCGGAGTTGCCCGGGTTGATCTGGGCGGTCGTCTGGATGAACAGCAGCCCGTTCTCCATCAGCCGGTTGGGCAGGCTGACGATGCCCTGCGAGACCGTGCGGTCGAGCCCGAGCGGACTGCCCACCGCAAACACGCCCTGGCCGGGGTTGACCGAGTCGGAGTCGCCGATGGTGACGTGCTGGAAGGGTTTCTCGACCTTGTCGTCGATCTTCAGCAGCGCCAGGTCCCGGGTGGGATCCATCGCCACGATGCGGATGTTCTTGAACAGCACCTTGGACAGGGTCCCGGCCTCGCGGCGAAAGAGGGTCAGCGTGAACTTCGTCTCGCCGTTGATCACGTGATGGTTGGTCATCACGAACCCGTCCGGGTGGATGACGAATCCGGACCCGATCGAGGTCTTGGAACGGATCTCGACCACCGCCTCGCCGACCTCGTTGACCAGTTTTTCGACCGGGCTTTCGGGGCGGCTGGCGGAGACGAAGTAGAGATCCTCGGCGGTGGCGGCGCCGGGCTTCGCGGCGGTTTCCGCCCCGTCCTTCTTCTGCTCCAGGATGGCGGATCGCGGCAACGTCACCAGCGACGGGCCGACGTCGATCACCACCTGCTCAGGCGTCTCCTTCAGCGGGAAACCCTTCACTTCTCCACCGCCGCGCAACACGTAGCGGATGGAGGCGGGATCCTCCGCCAGGGCGGCCAGGGGGGGGAGCAAGAGGACGAGTCGGACGAATCGCTTCATGGGGCACCGGGAGAGGAACATGAGGCCCCGAACTTTCCACAGACGGCGGCCCCTGTACAGGAATTAAGGGAGAAAAAGGAATGGGCGGGGGGCGGCATGGTTCACCGGGTACGCCGCCCCCCCGGCGCAGGTTACGCCGGGTTCAGAATTCGGAGGATTTGCTCAGGCGGTCGATGAGGACGAACGCCGCCGCGGCGCGCTCGTTGCGGCTGAGCGTTTTTTCGATCCGGTCCACCTCGGCGCGGATTTTGGCGCCGCTCTCGCCGGGGTCGGCGAAGAGGTCGAAGGCCATCTTGAGCTGGTGCTCGTTGAAGCAGTAGACGGACTTGCCGCCGGTGAGGTCGAGGGGTTTGACGGCCATGATCAGGCCTTGAAGCTGGAGCCGCAGCCGCAGGAGCCGGTGGCGTTGGGGTTCTTGAAGCGGAAGCCCGACTTCACGAGGTCGTCGGAATAGTCGATGACGAGGCCTTCGAGGAAGATCGAGTTTCCCTCCTCGGCGACGACGCGCAGTTCGTCGTCCTGATAGACGACCTCGTCCTTGCCCTCGCGCACGACGGTGTCGATGGCGGCGGAGTAGGTCATGCCGGAGCAGCCCCCGGGGATGATCTGGATGCGCAGGAAGTTCTCCCCCTGGACGCCGAGCTTCTTCAGCTCCGCGCGGGCCTTGGGGGTGATGGTGATGGTCAGGATCTTGGTGGTGTCGCTCATGGGGGGCAATGTAGGGCAAAACCCGCCGGTTGCAAGCGGGGATGCATCCGCGTCGCTCGCCCCCGGTGCGGGGTCAGGGTTGCCTCACCACCGAACCTTCAAACTGGATCCGAGGACCGGTGACCTTCACCAGCTCGTCCAGCTCGTACACGTTGCGGTACCCGTAGCCATACAGGTTGATGTAGGTGTCGAGATCCACCAGGCGTTCGGCCCGGTGGGGCTCCACCTTGGCGACCAGGCGCTTGAAATCGTCGAAGCTGACCCTGGCCTTGGGATAGGGATGCGTCCTGACCTGGGCCAGGACCGCGCCCGCCGCGATGAGCAGGGCGGTGATCGTGGGAATTCGTGCCTTCATGGTGATTCCTCTACGGGTTCCGGATGGATGCGGGGTTCCGGCGACTGGAACGGCGGCCTCACGGCAGGTTCTTCATCGCCTCGGCCTGGCGCCGGTTGTTGAGTTCCTGGACCTGGCGGGCGCGCTCGAGGGCCTGGCCGGGGACGGTGGTGGACTTGAGCGGGGGGAGCCCGGTCCCGGAGGTGTCCACGGCGGCAGGGCCGCCGGCCGGGGGCAGAAGCCGGGTGACCACCAGCCAGCCGATGATCAGGGCGGAGAGCAGCAGGAGGAGCAGGCGCATGGGGGTGGTCCGGGGTCAGGTTTGGGTGGACAGGGCTTCGCGCACGCGGGCGGCGAAGACCTGCATGGAAAAGGGCTTTTGCAGGAAGCAGGAGCCGGCCGGGAGGTTGCGCCCGTCCTGCAGGACGTCCTCGGCGTAGCCGCTCACGTAGAGGACACGGAGGGCGGGATGGGTCTGATGCAGCTTTTCCACCAGGTCGCGCCCGTTGCCGCCAGGCATCACCACGTCGGTGATGAGCAGGCGCTCGGCGGCCGCGTCCGTGGCGAAATAGGCCAGGCATTCCTCCGGTCCGGGAAACACGCGGACGGAGTAGCCCAGCTCGGTCAACTGGCGGGTCATCAGGTCGCGGGCCTGCTCGTCGTCCTCCACCAGCACCACCGGTTCGCTGCCGCGCACGCCGGGATCGGCCAGGAGGTCCGGGCCCGGCGACTCTTCGCGGTCCGATTCGCACAGGGGCAGGTAGATCCGGAACTCGGTCCCCCGCCCCGGCGCGCTCTCCACCACCAGCCCCCGCCGTGCTGCCGCACGGTGCCGTACACCGAGGCCAGGCGGGCCGGTGCGGCGGCCGCGCTCCTTGGTGGTGAAGAAGGGCTCGAAGAGGTGGGACTTCACCTCCTCGCTCATGCCGACCCCCGTGTCGCGCACGCTGACCATGGCGACCCGGCCCACCGGGACGCCGGCGTGGGTCTCGGCATAGTGCGGAAGTACCTCGTGCACGGTCACGCTGAGGGTCAGCTCGCCCCCCTCCGGCATGGCGTCGGAAGCGTTGACGGCGAGGTTCATCAGGGCGTGCTCGATCTGGCCCGGGTCGCACATCACGGTGCACGCGGTTCCCGTCTGCCGCAGGGTGAGGGCGACGCGGTCGCCGAGGACCTGGCGGAGCAGCGGCTGGAAACCGGAGATGACCTTGCCCAGGTCGCACGGCTTCATGTCCATGACCTGCCGCCGGCTGAAGGCCAGGAGGCGCCGGGTCAGGTCGCGGGCGCGGCGCGACGCGGCCAGGATCTGCTGCACCATTTCCTGGTGCGCGGGAGCGAGGGCCGGGTCGCGCAGCAAGAGGTCGGAATAGCCGGTGATCGGGGTGAGCATGTTGTTGAAGTCATGTGTGATGCTGCCGGCCATGCGTCCGACGACCTCCATCTTCTGGCCGTGGCGGAACCTCGACTCCGACTCCATCCGCTCGATTTCCGCGGCGGTCCGCATGGCGAAGACCTGGAGGATGGAGACCGGCAGGGCGGTGTCGTCCACGGGATGGCGGTAGATGGCGCTGATGAGGCCGATGACGCGGCCGGCGGAGTCCCGGATGGGCACGCCGATGTACGCCTCGGCGTCGAGGGCGGCCGCCTCCGGGGCGCCGGGGTACAGCCCCCGGACGCCGCGGGGAACCACGCAGGGCCGGCCCTCCATGAGCCCGCCGCAGGGGGTGCCGGCCAGCGGATAAACGCTGCATTCCTTCAACTGGCCGTCGAGGACCCAGCCCAGGATCCGGGCGCGCGGCGGCTCGCCCTCCTCCAGCACGCTGATCGCGGCGGAATCGGCCCCCAGGGCGGTGGCGAGGTGGCCGGCCAGGGCCTGGAAGAATCCCGGCCCGGTCCGCGAGGAGACCCCGATGGCGGTGAGCTTGAGCGACTCCTCCATCTCCCGGCGGGCGGTGAGGTCGTGCAGCATGACCAGCGTGCGGTCGTCGATGCGGCGGACGGCCCACTCCACCCAGCGGGTCCCGGAGGGCGTCGCGATCTCCACCTCGATGACCCCGGATCCGTCGGCGCGGATGGCCTTCCACCGGTCCAGGAAAGCGCCGCCCCCGGACACCTTGGGCGTGAAAAGCTGGTTGAGCCGGGGGATGGACATCAGCTCGCTGGCCCCGGTGCCGAAAACCTGCGCAAACGCGTGGTTGGCGAACTGGATCACGTCGTTGCCATCCACCGCGAGCATGGGGGCGGGGCTTTCCTCCACCAGCAGCCGGAACCTCTTCTCACTCTGGCTGGCCAGCGTTTCCGCCGCGCGCCGGCGCGACAACTGCTCGGCGGCGATCAACCCCACCATCATGCAGGCGATCAGGAAGAGCGCCTGGTCGACCACCTTTTCGCCGTCATCGGAGGGCAGGACGAAAAAGGTGAAGGACAGGCCCTCGGGATTGCTGAAATAGTAATCGAGGCCGGAATCGACCAGGATGATCAGAAAACCCAGCAGCAGGCTGCCCGAGAGCACCGGGCGGTAGGCGGCCTCATGCTCGTCCGGACGCAGGCCCAGCAGCTTGCGCAGCGTCGGCTGGGTGAGCAGCAGATCGCACAGGAACACGATCAGGAACCCGTTGATGATCTCCTTGACGGCGATCGACTGCGCCACCAGGTCGGGAAGGTCCGGCAGGGCGTCGGGAGCCCAGGGCACGGGGTTGAAGGTCGAGGCCGGCGGCGCCAGATAGACGGCCACGAAGGTCCGGAAGACGGCGAAGATGGCCTCCGCCGCGTACAGGTTCACGCGGTCGGTGGCGCCACTGCGCAGGCGCCGGGTTGCCATGACGCCGTGCCAGACAAACCACGAGGGCAGCACCACCGCCCACACCAGATTGGCCGCGCCGTTCTCCGGCCAGACAAACCAGGCGAACTCCCCCCCCAGGCCCGGCACCGCGGCCAGGAAGGCGTACCGCCCGCCCCAGGACAGCGCGACGAGCATGGGCAGGATGTGGCCGAACAGGAAACTGACATGATGCGGGCTGAAGTCCAGATCGACCGGAAACAGGTCCAGGCAAAGGCCGGCCCATCCGAACACCAGGGACAGAACCACCTTCCGGAGATCCCATCCCCTTCCCCCCGGCAAGTTTCCCGCCGTAGAACTGGCTTCGCTGTTCACAGTGACCATTATGCCCGGACTGGACGCGTTTGGCGAGCCACACCTTGCCAGCCCCGTCCCGACATGATAGCGGGGGCCCATGCGTCAACTGTCAACCTGGGAACGACTCTTCCTCCTGCTGCTGGGCTGCTGGCTCCTCGCCGCCGCGGTGGTGGTGGACATCGAATACTACGACGGGCTCGATTCCGTCGCCAACGCCCGCTTCTACACGGGCCAGTCGCCCGAGTACGTGGCGACGCGCGGGCCGCTCATCGGGCTGTTGCTGATTCCCGCGGAGGCCGTCCGCTCCGGCTTCGGACTCCACCCGCTGGAGACCCGTCCGCACCACCTGACCCTGGCGCTGCTGCACTTCGCGGGTGTGTTCCTCACCTGGCGGATCCTGCGCCAGCGCTTCGGCGACCGCGCCGCCGTCCTGGCCGCCTGCGCGGCCGCCCTGCCCGTCTTCATCTTCTTCAGCTACGCGCCCTTCATCAGCCACGACATCCTGCCCGGCATCCTGCTGCTCGGCATGCTGGCGGCGGCGGACGACTGGCGGCGGGAGGGGCGCGCCGCGTCCTGGTGGATGGTCACGGGGCTGGGCTGCGCGGCGGCGATGATCAAGTTCACCTTCGGTCTCTTCTGGGTGGCGGTGATGCTCGCGCAGGGCGTCGCGGCGCTGCTGGATCGCGAAATCGACGCCCGCTCGCGCCTCAACCGGTTCCTGCTGCTCGGCTTCGGCGCGCTCGCCGGGGCGGTGGTGACGTGGCTGGTGATGTGCGCGTCCCTGGGCGCGGTGTTTCCGGACACCCCGTTCCTGGAGCGAGCGGCGCGGCAGCTCCAGTACCTCGGCTCGCAGGCGCATGACAAAAGCCGCCCCGAGCCCCTCTGGGTCTATCTCCGCAACCTGCCCGCCTACGGTCCGCTGGCCATGCTGCTGGTCCTGCCGGGGCTGTGGCTCTCCCTCCGCGGAAACCGCCTGCAGCAGTCCGCCGCCGTCGCCTGGATCGTGCTGGTGGCCGCCTTCCACGTCATGCACCTGCGCCAGGTCCGCTACCTGGCCTTCCTGGGACCGGTCACCGCCCTGGTCATCCTGCCGGTCTGGCTGCGGCTGCGCGCCAACCGGGTCGCATGGACGGCCGGCCTGCTCGGGATCGCCGCGAACTGGATCCCCGGCCTGCCCTACAACTGCTTCGGCGAATCCACCCGCATCTTCCGCGAGGACTTCTACCGCCACAGCCCCATCCGGGCGCTGCTCAAGCCGCTCGACATCGCCCGCGCGGAGATGGAGAAGGCGTTTCCGTTCTATCACGACGGCGACCTGCGCCGCCCCGTCCTGATCAACTGGCGCATGCTCAGTTTCATGCCTGCGCGCGACACCCCCCTGGTCGGGGACAAATATCACGACCTCTTCCATTTCGGCGACCACCACCTGGCCGCGCTGTACGGCTACGGCCCCGGCGAGGTCATCCGGTTTGAGGGCGCCTCCCTGCCCGCCATCCAGACCGCGCGCTGGCCGGATCGCGCCGCCATGATTCTGTCCTCCCCGGGCGGGGCCATCGCCATCAATCCGACCGACGGTACGCGCCGGCCCGCGGATTACCGGGATGAACTGGCGCACCTCACCCTGACCCGCTCCGTGTTCCCCTTCCAGATCCGCCCCGACCTCGCCGCCACCAACCTGGCCGGCAAGGTCATCCGGACCGAGTCGGGCCTGCGCGACGGCGTGGACACGGTGGCGTTCGGCGGCGAAGGCATACAGGACCTCCTCAACTCCCAGTTTGAGGGCCTGCAACTCGAAGTCGCCGGGGCCGCCGCCCCCCTGCCCGCCTACCTCACCACCGATCGCCGCATCCTCGTCCCCAAGCTCAAGCTCGGCGACCCCGGCAACGCCTTCCCCGCCACCCAGTTCCGCTTCTTCCAGGTGCAGACCTCCTACCGCCCCGGCGACCGGGCCTGGTAGGTCACGGTAAAAACACCGTCTCGATCTGGTAATACCGCCGGTCCGGCGGGGCCGGGGTGGTCCAGCTCGCCATGCCGGCTGAAATTACCGGCGGGTTAAGATCGGCGACCTCGGTCCAGGGACCGGAGGGCGTCGCCGCACTGCGAATCTTGTACCGCCGCGTCGCCACCGCCGGCCAGGTCAGCGTCACGGTGTCGCCGGAGATCGTCGGCTCGACCAGTTTCAACTCGCTGCCGCCCTGGTTGGGATGGGTGCCGGCTTTGAACTCGTCCAGCGTTGTGAATGCGTCGCCGTCGGGATTGCTGGTCGCCGTCTGGGCGAGGTTGCCGAACATCGCCATCTCCCAGGCATCCGGCAGGCCGTCGTTGTCGCTGTCGGTCGCGCCGAGGGTCAGACGGCCCAGGTTCAAAACCCCGTTCAGGGGCGTGCTGATCGCGGCCACGCCGTTGGTGAAGCCGGGCTTGCTCAGGGTCAACGAGAAGCCCGTCCCGGACGGCAGGATCACCCGGTTCGGGAACCCGGCGTCGGTCCGGGTCTTCCAGAGGGTGCCGTAGGTGGCCCACGGATACCGGTCGAACACGGTGTTGTCGGAGGTCCGCCGCACGCTCACCCCCACGTCGCCCAGCGGCTCGTGGGTGATCGCGCTGACCACGCTGCCGGTCACGCTCACCCCGGGGAAGAAGTAGTAGCCGAGATACGCGGCGGTGGATCCCGCGTCGGCCCCGTACGTCACCGTGCCGAAACCGCTGCTCGACAGATTGCGGTAATTGCCGTAACTGGAGTTGGGGTTCTCGGGGACGTTGACCGCGTTGTTGGCGTCGAACAGCGGGGCGTAGCCGTCGGGCGCGGACACGCTCACCCGATAGTTGCCCACCGGGGCGACAAACTTCACCACCCCGCTCGATCCCACCGTCGCGCTCTGCAGCAGGCCGCCGGCGACCGAATACAAGCGCGCCACCGCCCCCGCCAGCGCGCCCTGCGTCGCCAGGTTGCGCGCAGTGACATTGATGCCCGTGAACCCCGCGGGCACATGGATGATCAGCACGTAGCTCCCCGGCGCAAACGGCGTGCCGTCGGCGTGGCACACCCGCACGCAGTACAGGCCCTCGTCCGGATAATCCAGCCCGCCCAACTCCCCTTCCTCGGTCCCGAACTCGTCGATCCGGTCCACCAGCACCGTGGTGCCGTTGGTCATCACGCGGTGGATCTCGATCACCGTGTCCACGGTGTTGGTCAGATGCACCGTCTCGATGTCGTACACCAGGTTGCTCTGGGCGAAGAACAGCACCGCGTCGCAGTCGTTGCTCGCGTGCAGGCTGCGGGTCTGGATCAGCGGCAGGTCGAAAATCGGCGCCTCCTCGCACAGGCCGTCCGGCTCGAAGGGGTCGGGAAGATGAGGATTGAGGATCGTATGTTGTACCAGGTCGAGCTTGCGCAGGCGGGTTGCAACCCCGGGCGAACGGGCGCCCGTCACATCTTCCGCGAAGAACACCAGGCCGTAAAGCCCCGGCTCCACCAGGTCTTCAAACGTGGCCTCCCACCGGCCGTTCGCAGCGTTGTTGGTCAAAATGACCAGTGCGGGCGGGGTGACAGTACTATTTGTCGGCGAGGTCACCTCCACCCACACGTTGGAAATGCCGTCGGCGTCGGTCACCCCGTCGGCCCACAGCAGAACGCTGGTCGTGTTGGTGAATTCCTGCGGAGGCATGACGGCGGCGATGTTCGGCGCATCCTCGCCGGTCAGGAAGGCGCTGCCGATGGTGCGGGCGCGGGACAGCAGCGTGTCCTCGGTTTTTTCGTTGGGCACACCGTCCCCGTCGTCGTCGATCAATACCTTCTGGCGCAGCCCGCCCGACGCCCGACGCACGGTCCTCCGGGCGGAGATCAGCGCATCCCCCACCGTCTGACCGCCCAGCAGCTCGGCCAGGAACACGGGCAGGAAGGCGGTGCTTTCATTGAGCAAAGCCGGGCGCTGGGCCTGGGTGGAGGCGAGTACAATGCGTTCCCGCTCCGGCGGAGCGGTCAGAGCCGGGATCCAGGCCCCGCTGCCATCAAACTCGAGCGCGACGAGCGCCTTTCGGTCGTTGGCCTGCCAGGCGTCAAGCCATGCATCGAGGTCCGCGGCGGACAGGGTGTTGGTGACCCCGACGCGCACCAGCTCATTGGAGGCCGATCCCACGATGAACACACTGAGCTTCAGCGCGGAATCCGCCCAGGTCTCGATGGATTCGAGCAGATTGGTCACGGTGGCGTCCGCATCCACATCGGACAGCCCGTCTCCGTCGGCGTCGCGCGCTACCGGGCAGAGGTACCGGACGCGGCCGGGCTCGAGGCGGCGGACGCGCATTGCGCCGACCACCTGGTCGGCCACGGCCTGCAACAGAATGTTGGTCGCGACGCTGCCGCTGTCGGGAGCGAAGACGATGACCCGCTCGTCGAAGTCGCCCTGGGTGACAAACGCGGTCTTGGGCAGGCTGACCCCGCCCCAGATGTCGCGGGCGAAGAACTGCACGCGGTACACGCCGGGTTCGGACAGGCCCTGCAACTCGCCCTCGTAACGACGGGTCGAAGAGTTGTAGGTCAGGGTGATGTCGGGAATGTCGGTCACCGGCACGCCGCTGGCGGCGGAGGGGTTGTGGCTGGGCGGGGTGACGCTCGCCCAGACGCGGCTCAGCGGATAACTGGAACTGATCTCCCCGGCCCACACCGCCGCGTTGAGGGTGTTGGTGAGGGTCACGTTGGGCATCACCCGGTTGATCAGCGGGAAGTCGCGGCCGAGAATAAAACTCGCGCCCACTTTCTGCGCAGCCGCAACGCTCCCATCCAGCCCGGCGCGGTACACACCGTCCTTGTCGTCGTCGAGCGTGCCGTCCTGATACCGGTCCATCGCCCCCTGCGCGAATGCAAAAGCGGTGTTGAGATCAAAGCCCTGGAAGATGCCGTTGAAGAACACGTCGGAGAAGCTGATCAAGCCGCCCGCGATGAAGTAGGTGAGCTGGCCGGGGTCGGTGCTGGCGATCACGATGCGCTCGGCCGTGCCGGAGTAGGTCAGTTCGTCGAGGAAGCTGCCGGAATAGCAAAAGTCCATGACCAGGATCACATCGGTGCCATGCTCATCCTGCAGGGCGTCGAGCCACGCGTCGAGTTGCGCGGCAGACAGGTTTTCGGTTGCATTGAGGCGCATCTGCCCGTTGCCGCCGGAGCTGCTGCCATGGTCGGCCATGTAAATGAACAGCCGGTCGGGCACCGTTCCCTGCGTCACCCAGTTGGTGAAGGTGCCGGCCACGCCGGCGAAGGTGCTGGGGCCGTCGATGTCGTCGGCCAGGCCGTTGCCATCCACATCTCCGGTGGTGCCGAAGCTCAGGTACTGGATGTTCGCCTTGGAGAGGCCGCGATAGAGCAGTGCGTTGTAGCCAAAGTTCGCAATATGCTCGCTGGCGCGCCACACCGGGTCGGAAAGGCTCTTGCCACCGGCGATCACGATGGCCTTGCCCGCCGCGCTGACGTCCGCCGGACTGATGACGTTGACGTAGGCCCGGCCGATCACCCCGTTGGCGGCGCGCGCTTCGATCACATCGATACCGCCGCTGACCGCCCCGGCCTGATAGGCGCCGCTGCTGGAGCCCAGCGTCGCCCCCGATCGATTGACCACCAGCGTCCAGGTCACGGACGCCGGCGCATTCAGCACGCTGAAGGTCTGCGCCGACCCGGTCAGCACCGTGAGGCTCGGCGGCGATACCGCCAGCTTGGCCTCCTCGTTGCGCAGGTACATCAACCCGCCTTCCGCGAAGCCGCACACCAGATCGCCATCTCCATCGCCGTCTAGATCCGCGGCGGAGGCGGCGAGTCGCGTGGCGAAACCGGCGAAGGTGCCCCCGAAGATCCGGCTGATCACCTGGAACCCGTGATCCGCATTCTGACGGAATTCCCACACCTGCCCGGAGGCGTCCGAGACCAGCACGTCCTCGCGTCCGTCACGATTCACGTCCGCCACGCTCATTCCCACCGCGTTGGTGACCGCCAGGCCGAGCAGGTTTGCGCTGGCGGGGATGAGGTCGTACGGACCGCCGTTGTTCCCGGTGTGCGGGTGCAGCCGCACCTGACCGTCGGGATGCAACACCAGCAGGTCATCGCGACCGTCCCCGGTGACATCGCCCAACGCCGGCACAAGGCGGGCCGAACCCAGGTTCAAGACGTTGGTGAAGGTTGCGGCGCTGGCGAAGTCGCCCGGCGACACGAAGAGGTGCAGTTGCCCGCCCTCCCCTCCAACCACCAGGTCGTCGAAGCCATCCTGATTGAAATCCCCCAGCGCCGGGGCGGGATTGGCGATGCCCGCCCAGATGTTGGTCAGGCTTGCGAAGGCGGCGCTTCGGTCCTGCACGTTGAAGACCAGGGGCGAGCCTTCGTTCGCAAAGATGTCGAGGAATCCTCCCGCGCTGCCCGCAAAAAGATCGAGGTCTCCGTCCCCATCGATCTCCATCGCCGGATGCGTGTTCGCGGCGCGCGCGCATAGAGGCCCGTGAAGCTTGCCGGGAAGGTCGAAGTCCTCCTGCACCGCCATCGCGCAACATGCGCCGGAAGGACTGCAGGTCGGCGGTGATCTGCGCTTGGCCGTTCGTCGAGACTCCTCCGTCGCGGATGAAATCGCGCACCACCAGGAACCGTGTCGCGGGTATTCCTGGGCGATACCCGCACCGTCCCCGTCCGCGTCGTAGTGCCGTCGAACTGCACGCCGCCGTGGTACACCGCCTCCTGTAGTCGAGGATGCCGTCGCCGTCGGGTCCATGGCGAGGTCGTAGTAGTGCGCGATGGCCTCGGTGTCGGCGTTGGCGGTGAAGGTGAACTGGGCCCGGGCGATGCCGGCGGAGTCGGCCTGCCGCACCGCCGTCAAGGCTCCAAGAGGCGAATTGATAGCCCGACACCAGCCCAGATTAGGCGTGGTCAATCCACCAGTACCCGGCAGCTGCCGCTCGTTGGCGGCGATCGAGCCGACCAGGCCGACTCGGATCAGCCGTCTCCAGCAGGGCCGTTCTGGTCGAGGTTGCAAGGATAACGAGCAGGCATTCATGCTCACCCACCGTCCCAGATGCCAGCTCGCCTTCTGTGAGATCCGGTCGGAGGGTAAACACTCCTCTTTGAGCATGAAACATCTTATCGAGATCAAAATAGCGATCCACAGATGTTCCAAAGATTTGATCTCCCAGACTGTCAGGAAATAATATCATTACATCAATATCATCTGTATCACAGATCATGACAATGGTGATCAGCATGACCATCGAGATGCCGCCGTCGCCGATCATCGCGACAATGGCGAGGTGTCCCAGGTGGTCAGCCAGTAGCCCTCGTCGTAATAACGGCCAGGGCCGGTGACGGCGTTGGTGGACCCCGCGTAGATCCACTCGTACCAGTCTGACAGACCGTCCCCGTCTCCGTCGGCGGTGGTCGCCACATAGAACGCGGTGCCGGTCGTCGTTCGGTGATGGGGATCGTGACCTGCCCCAGCAGGTGATTCGCGCATTTCATGCGCGGCCACGTTCACCTGCCAGTGGATGAAGGTACGGCCGTTCACGCCGTCAGGTAGGGCGTGGTCACCATGCTGTTCAGCACCTTCACCTGTTGGTTTCCGCCAGCAGCCCCTTGGGCTGGCTGTTGCGTGTACCAGTAATATTCCGGCGCTGAAGAATGGCGGTGAAGACCGGCCGCGGCGTTCATGCTCACCCCGCCGTCCCGGAGGCTGTCCGCAATGCGCGGGGCCGTGTCACGCGTCCATTCCTGCCGAGCGGTGCTTCGGTGTCGAGATCCAGGTCGGCGGACGCGGAAGTGTTCGTCCCCCCGTGGAATCGGATCTCCCACCAGTCCGGCATCCCGTCCCCGTCTGCGTCAGCGTGGAGAGCGTGTACTGGGCCGTGGCGGTTGCGGCTGCGAATCAAAAACGAGGCGGGGTTCGCCGAATCCGGGGCATCGTCCGCCACCGCACCCGTCCACCGTCAGTCAGGTGAAGGTGTAGCTGCCCGAGGTGAGGGCGCGGTCTGGGTGAAGCGGTGGTGCCGCTATCCACATTGACCGTCGAGGTGGTGATGAGCCCGGCCGGATTCGAGTTCTGCGTGAACCCCACGATGGCCGCCGGGGCCGGGGGTGCGAGGAGCAGGATAACTTGGAGTGCGGTTTCTTGAAACCGCTTTTTCCGAACGCGGCTTCTTGAAGCCGCGTTCATTCGCGTCCTCCCGGGCCCATGCGTCCGTCGTTGAAGTTGGCCGGCTCATGGACATGGCCCTGTCGCCCGGGTTCGAGAACCCGGTCTTGAAAGCGGCTTCGAGAAGCCGCACTCCAAAATTGGTCGCTCTGATTCCATGCGCGGTGCGAATCCGGATAGGATCAGGGCGCGAGCGGAACGACGAAGTAGGAATCGGCCGACCAGGACGTCCCGGTGTCGAACCCGTATTCGTTCACCTTTTCCGGGTGGGACCCGACCTTCACTCGCGGATCGTAGCGGTTGATCGTCCCCGGATGCCCTGCTTCCTTCACGCGCAGGATTTCGGCGGGAGTGGCCTCCCGAACGCCGAGACGTTCCCAGAGATACGCACGACCGGCGGCGGTGGTATGAGTCCCGGTGGCCAGCAGGTACGGGGGCGTGAGCGGAGGCGCGCTCTGGAACAAGCGATTCGCCGGAACAACCTGCTTTGGGATGCTGGGGGATGACCAGCGCAGGATGGCGCCGTAGTTCCCGGTGTTTTGATAGTAGCCGAACTCAAGGTCATACGTGCGACCAGCCGTTACATTGATGCTTCCGCTGGACTCGGCCATTCCCTGCGAGGACCATTTGCTGATAATGGTCGCGCCGTCGATATTGAGCATCGCTCCATCATCAGTGGAGGTGTAGAAAGTCAACGTTTCCGTTGCTTGCGCCACGAACTTCGCACGCCAACTGACGGTGAAATATGTGTTGTCAATACCAACAGGCAACCACGCCGTACCGGTGGGATAGTTGATCTGGCTCTCGATACGCGAGACCGAGGTTCCAGTCCAGGTGACTTCGTTGAAATATGTCGCCGAAATCCCGGCGGTTCCGTTGGTGACGCTCGCAGGAGGCAGCCAGGTGGTCGCATACACGGCGGAGTTGCTGAACACGGCGCCCGTCAAATCATTGCGGGCCGTCAGCCAATACCACGACGGCATCAGTTCCGCCTGTGTCACAGGGGAGCGGTTGATCGTCAATTCCGGATCTCCTCCGCTCGCGGGAAGCGTGAGGAAGTGCAACCCCAGCAGGTCCCGATCATCCTTGGCCAATACGGTCACGGCCAGGTTGACAAAGTTGGTGGAGAAGTCGGCGGCGGCGTCCCATGTGAGCCGGTAGGTTGTATTGGTTGCCTTCCCCGCCCCGACATTCGAACCGGTGCCCTCCACCAGCGTGTTCATCCGGATCAGCTTGTCCAGGCTTTGCGTTCCATCCTGAAAAGCGACGGCGGCAGTGGTGAGCGAGGAACTGTCCGGGTCAACGACCTTGTAATCGATATCGAGCAGGCTGGTACCGTATCGTTGGGCAATATTGACCACGGCGGGGACCGGCGGGGTGGAACCCGACCCCTTTCCCAGGCCGTCCGGTAAGTTCGCTGGCAGATCAGGATGCCCCCTGAAACGAGAATGTAGATCTTGCCGTTCCCGCCAAGCTTTGCGTCTCGAACGGCCGCGGCCGTGCTTGCGGGATCCTTGGGTAATGAAGCCTTCAGCGAGCTCAACACCTCATAGGACCCTTCTTTTCGCACATAAATGTCCGTTCCGTCGACTGTATACATCCTGTCATCGGTCACGGCGAAAACACCATTGCCGCCGGTGATGTTTTGTTGAGCCCAATATTCGACACGGGTTGATGGCAGGGTAAACACAGAGGTCGAGTAATCCGTGATGACCCCCCCGCCGTTATACCGGGTTGAAACAAACATGCGCCCTTTGGCATCCATGCAAAAGCTCGACACGTTACTAAATCCACTCCCGGGGATTTCCGGATCACTTGTTATGGAACTGATTAGAGCGAGACCAGGCGAGTAGATATCTATTTTCCCGCTACCAGAGCTGGTGTGCTGCAGGGAAAAAAGATTTCCATTTTGCGCCACGTCGAGCTTGAGAAGCGTTCCCTTGGGAAAGGAAAGGGTGGCAACATCACTGCCGTCCAAATTCTTTGCACCAATCGTACTGGCCCATAAAGCACCGCTGCCTGCGCCCGTTGCAAAAAAAAACACGATTTGTTGAGACAGTAATATCAATCGCATCGTAACTCCCATCGTAAGCGAATGATGCCAGCACCTGCCCGGAGGGGTTGAGGCGCGCAATCTTCCGACTTGCCCCGGTCGTCGTGATCCAGATATCCCCGTTTGGCCCGATTGCCAGGCAGTTTGGAGAAGTGAGCACGGAGTATTCTGGCTTCGAGAAGTCCCAATAGTCCGCGACATACCAATTATCCTGCGGCATCGCCTGCCCCGGCGCGGCCAGGGGCAGGCCGCTGAAGAGGGCGAGGAGGGCGCACCACCGGGAGGCGTTCGCGGGAAAGACCGGAGGGCGGTCGGTTTTCGGGGCGCCTGCCGGGCAAAGCGGCCGGCCCATGGTGCGAATGCGGCAATTCCAAAGCGCGGTAAACAGGGTGTTCATGGCGAAATCTCCTCCGTTCCCTGATTATCGCCCCTTTCCCGGACGGTCAAACCCGATTTCCCGCACGATCAGTAGGTCTTGTCCTACATGGACTCTCCGACGCGACTTC
>JAXMHJ010000064.1:0-29532 GCA_046346795.1 Kiritimatiellia bacterium | reverse complement strand
TGCTTTTCCATGAACTCGGACATGTCGATGCGGGTGACGGCCTGCTCGTCGTCGAACAGGAACTCGGCCAGCGCGCGCGCCAGCTCGGTCTTGCCCACGCCGGTGGGGCCGAGGAAGATGAAGGACCCGATGGGCTTGTTGGGGTCCTGCAGGCCGGAGCGGGAGCGGCGCACGGCGTTGGAGACGGCGGTGACGGCGGGGTCCTGGCCGACGACACGCAGCCGCAGCCGTTCCTCCATGTGCAGCAGCTTGCCCTTCTCGCCCTCCAGCAGCTTGCTGACGGGGATGTGGGTCCAGAGCGAGACGATGGAGGCGACGTCCTCGGCGTCGACCTCCTGCTTGAGGAAGGTCTGGTCCTTCTGCTGGCCGGCCAGCTTCGCGTTGGCCTCGGCGATGCGCTTCTCCACTTGCGGGATGAGGCCGTACTGGATCTCGGACGCGCGGGCGTAGTTGCCCTGCTGCTTGGCTTTCTCGAGATCGTTGCGCAGGGTTTCCAGCTCGGCGGTGTGCTTGCTGGCGCCGGCGATCATGTCCTTCTCGCCCTGCCAGTGCAGCTTCATGGCCTTGCTCTTCTCCTTGGCGGCGGCGAGTTCGGCCTCCAGCTTGCCCAGGCGGATTTTGGACTCCTCGTCCTTCTCCTTCAGCATGGCCTGGCGCTCGATCTCGAGCTGCATGATGCGGCGCTCCACCTCGTCGATCTCGACCGGCATGCTGTCGATCTCCATGCGCAGGCGGCTGGCGGCCTCGTCCACCAGGTCGATGGCCTTGTCGGGCAGGAACCGGTCGGCGATGTAGCGGCTGGACATGGTGGCGGCGGCGACGAGGGCGGCGTCCTGGATGCGCACGCCGTGGTGGACCTCGTAGCGCTCCTTGAGGCCGCGCAGGATGGCGATGGTGTCCTCGACGGAGGGCTCGGCCACCAGCACCTGCTGGAAGCGGCGCTCGAGGGCGGGGTCCTTCTCGACGTGCTTCTTGAACTCGTCGAGCGTCGTCGCTCCGACGCAACGCAGCTCGCCGCGGGCGAGGGCGGGCTTGATCATGTTGGAGGCGTCGACCGCGCCCTCGGCCCCGCCGGCGCCGACGAGGGTGTGCAGCTCGTCGATGAACAGGATGATCTCGCCGTTGGAGGCCATGACCTCCTTGAGGAAGGCCTTGAAGCGGTCCTCGAACTCGCCGCGGTACTTGGCCCCGGCGATCATCGCGCCGATGTCGAGCGAGATGACCCGCTTGTTCTTGAGGCCCTCGGGCACGTCGCCGGCGACGATGCGCTGGGCGAGGCCCTCGGCGATGGCGGTCTTGCCGACGCCGGGTTCGCCGATGAGCACGGGGTTGTTCTTGGTGCGGCGCGAGAGCACCTGGATGACGCGGCGGATCTCGGTGTCGCGGCCGATGACGGGGTCGAGCTTCTTGTCGCGCGCGACCTGGGTGAGGTCGCGTCCGTATTTTTCGAGGACTTGCATCTTGTCCTCGGGATGCTGGTCGGTCACGTGCTGGCTCCCGCGAATGGATTGGAGGGCTTCAAGGATTTTGGCCCGATCCACCCCGCGCGCCTTGGCGAGGGTCGCGAAGGAGGGATCGGATTCGAGCGCGCCGAGCAGGAGGTGCTCGGTGCTGACGTAGGCGTCGCCCATGCGGGCGGCGAGTTTGACGGCGGCGTTGAAGGTGTTCTGCAGGGCGCGCGAGGGGTTGCGCACCACCGCGCCGCCCTCGGACACGGGCTGTTTGGCGAGCAGGTCGGCGAGGGCGCGGCGCACGGCGGCGGGGTCGGCCCCGGCCTTGCGCAACAACGGCGTGGTGGTGCCGTCGGACTGGTCGAGCAGCGCCGTCAGCAGATGGGCGGGGACGATCTCGGTGTGGCGCGCGGATTCCGCGGCCTGTTGGGCGGCCTGCACGGCCTCCTGCGACCTGGCGGTGAATTTGTCGAAGTTCATGAAGGTATTTTACACTGTTGCGCCGGGAATCAAACGGTTTTAATACGGGCCGCCATGAGCGACCCCACCCCCTCGACCGAACGCCCCGACCGGATCCGCCTGCTCTTCGTCTGCATGGGCAACATCTGCCGCTCCCCGGCGGCGGAGGCGGTGTTCCGCGGCCTGGTCGGGAAGGCGGGATTGCAGGACCGCATCGTGTGCGACTCCGCCGGGACCATCGACCACCACGCCGGCCAGCCGGCCGACGCCCATGATCGAGCACGCGCCGCCCGGCGAGGCGTCACCATCCGTCATTTCCGCTCATGGCGTGCAGGTGCGCGACTTCGACCGCTTCGACCTGCTGCTGGTGATGGACGACTTCAACGAGCGCGACCTGCTTGCCATGACCACCAGGCACACCCACAAGGCCCGCATCCGCAAGATGACTGATTTCTGCGTCAAGCTGGACGCGGCCGACGTGCCCGACCCTGCTGCCGGCGGCCCTGGAGGGCTTTGAACGGGTGCTCGACATCCTGGAGGACGCCTGCGCCGGGCTGCTGGCCGAATTGCGCGGCCGATGGCGGGGTGACGGGACGAAAATCGGGCCGGGGAGGTTGCGGCCGCGCCGAAAAATAGTTTATTTTTCTTCTTGCAAACTTCCGGTTATTCGGAAAGAGTGTGCTCGCATTCCGAGGGGGATTTCACATCTTCCGGCCCAAAAGCACCCACGCAACGATCACACCGACACTCTCCTTCCCGCCTCCTTCCCGGTTTACGGCTTCGACCTCCCCCCTCCCCTCCCTTTTTTACACCCCTTTTGGGGCCGAGTTGCGCCCATCCGGGTCCCGGCGTGCGTGTCATGCGTTGCGCGACCGGCCAAACCCACATGGCACGAACGTGAAGGAACAGGAAACTGAAGGAACAAGGAAGATGAACATCTACGTGGGAAACCGAATTACCAGACGACCGATGAAGACGTGCCAGCTTTTCGTGCGGCATGGCAACGGCCAAAGCCAAGGTGATCACCGACAAATTCAATGGCAGGTCGAAAGGCCTTCGCGTTCGTGGAAATGGCAGACAGCACCGAGGGCAACAACGCCATCAACGGGACCAACAAGAACGGTGCAGGGTCGCCCCCGAAGGTCAATGAAGCCCGTCCGCGTGAGGAACGTCCCCGTGGCGGTGGCTTCGGCGGCGGTAGCGGCGGTGGCGGCTACGGCGGCGGCAGCAGCGGCGGCCATGGCGGCGGCCAGCGGCGGCGGCTATGGCGGCGGCGGGAAGCCGCGGCGGCTGGCTTTGGCGGCGGCGGTGGCGGTGGTCGTGGCGGCCGGTGGCAGCGGCGGTGGCGGCCAGCTGGCGGCCGGCGGTCGCGGCGGCGGCGGATACGGCGGCGGCGGCTATGACGGCCGTTACGGCGAATAATCCGGCCCGCTGAAAAGGGTGGCCGCCGGCGACCGGCGTCTTTTTGACCCGCCCCCGAAAGAGATTGACATCCGGACGGGAACAGGGCTTGCTTCACGACCTCTTGGAGAACCAACCGATATGAACGTCGACTTCCTCACTCGCGCCCGCAGGGCGGTGCCCAACGTCCCGTTGCTGGTGAACGTCATCTCCCGCCGCGTCCGCCAGCTCAACGCCGGGCAGCGTCCGATGTCGGGGTTGACCATCCCAACCAGGGCCGCCGGTATCGCCCTCAAGGAGGTGGCCCAGGCCTCCTTACCGGCGAGCCCGTGCAAGTGGGTCGAGGACCGCCGCAACATCAACGAGGACAACGACATCACCTCTGAGCCGTTCCGGTGCCCAGGACGACCGGGGCTTCGATCCTGACGGGGAGGCCTGCCGTTCCCCCGCGAGCACCCGCGCAATCCTTCAACCCCGTCCTACAATTACCAATCGGAAGGCCCGCCGGAACTACGAGATCTGGAGCAGCTTGCGCGGATCGTGCTGACCGGCACCGAGGTGAAGTCGGCCCGCCAGTCGAACGTGAGCCTGGAGGAGGGCTTCGCCGAGGACAAGGGCGAACTCATTGATGCAGGTGCACATCCAGCCCTACCAGCACGGCAACCGCTTCAACCACGACCCCGTGCGGCCGCGCAAGCTGCTGGTCAGCCGACCGAGCGCGAGCGGGCTGCTGGCCAGAATGCGCGCTTCAGGGCAATATCGCCATCCCGCTCGACCTGCACCTGTCCAAGGGCTGCATGAAGGTCCAGATCGCGCTGGGCCGCGGCAAGGACCAGGTCGACAAGCGCGAGGACCTCAAGCGCAAGACCGATGAACGGGAGATCCAGCGGGCGCTGCGCGGACGTTGAGGGCGGAGGTCAGGGCTTGCCGGGCTTGAGCGCGGGGACCTCGATCAGGCAGACCTTGTTGCAGACGTCGCAGTGGGCGGCGTCGTGCGTACAGGCGGAGGATTCGGCCTCCATCGCCTCCCGCAGGGTTCGGCGGCGGCGTCGTTTTTCCGCCAGGCGAGCAGGAAGGCGCGCAGCTTGAGACTGGTCTCGATGCTGACGAGGTGCTCGATCTTGCAGGCGTCGACCTCGGCCTGGTCGGCGTCGACGCCGAGGACCGCCGCGAAGAACTCCTCGATGATCCGGTCGTTCATCTCGACCATGCCGGCGATGCGGCGGCCCTCGTCGGAGAGGAGCAGGAAGCGGTTCTCGTCCTCGACCACGAGGCCGCGGCGCTTGAGCGGCTTGAGGCTCAGCGAGCAGCTCCCCCGGGTGATGTTGAGGCGGCGGGCGATGTCGGTGACGCGGGCGTACCCCTGGTGTTCCAGGAGGTTCTTGATGGTCATCAGATAGCGCGCCGCTGTGCGTGATCTCGTTGTCTTCAAACGATTTCCAGACTTCGTTGGACATGGCGGATCTCCCGGGGGGCTCACGCGCCCTTGTAGCGCTTGAAGTGGTCGACCAGCGGCCGGCTCAGCGCCGCGCGCGACCGGTTGAGCAGGTAGAGATGCACCTGGGGCGCCGCCGTTGGCGCAGGGAGCCCGTCGATCTGTTCCGCGCACCATTCGATGCCGGCGTCCTCGACCGCCTCCCCCTCGCCGCCGAGCCAGTTCGAGGCGGTGGACGAGGCGCTCCGGCAGCGTGGCGCTGCAGAGGTTCGAGAAACGGCGGGTCTGCGCGAGCGAGGAGATCGGCAGCAGGCCGGGCAGGATCGGGACGGTGATGCCGGCCGCGCGGCAGCGGGCGACAAAGTCGAAGTAGACGGCGTTGTCGAAGAAAAGCTGGGTGGTGATGAACGACGCGCCGGCCGCGACCTTGCGCGCGAGATAGGGCATCTCGGACTCGCGCGAGACGGCCTCCGGGTGGGTCTCCGGGTATCCGGCGACGCCGCAGCAGAGGTCGGGATGCAGCTCCTTGAGCAGCGCCGTGAGTTCGAGGGCGTTGTTGAGGCCGTCCGACGGCGGGGTGAAGGAGGTCTGGCCCTTGGGCGGGTCGCCGCGCAGGCACATGATGTTGCGCCGGCCGGAGGCGTGGATCTCGCCGATGATGGCGGCGAGTTCGACGCGCGTCGAGCCCACGCAGGTCAGGTGCGGCACGACGGGGGCCAGGCGCGCGGAGACGAGGTCGCGCACGACCTCCGACGAGCGCGCGCGCGTCGAGCCGCCGGCGCCGTAGGTCACCGTGACGAAGTCCGGCGCCGTGGGGACGAGGGCGTGGATGGTTTCCCGCAGCGTGGCGGCGGCCTCGTCGCTCTTCGGCGGGAAGAACTCGTAGGAGAGCAGCGGACGTCCGGCGGACAGCAGGGAGGAGAGGGGCAGGTCGTGCATGGCTGGGGGCATTCGCAAAAAAAGCCGCGACGCGCAAGCGTCGCGGCTTTCGAATTCCAGCGGGTGGAATTACTTCTTCGCGCCGAGGCAGGCGTCCTTCGCGGCCTTGGCGACGCGGAACTTCAAGACCTTCTTGGCCTTGATCTTGATCTGCTCGCCGGTGGCGGGGTTGCGGCCGATGCGGGCCTTGCGGTCCACAACGACGAGCTTGCCGAGCCCGGGGACGGTGAAGCCGTTCTTGGCTTCCTTGTAGGCGGTCGCGACGAGCGACTCGAGGGCGGTGGCCGCCTGCTTCTTGGTGATCTCGGCCGCTTCGGCGATGCCGGCGACGATTTGGGACTTGGTCTTTGCCTTGGCCATGTTGGGGTACTCCTGATTTTGTTTGGCGTGGTTGCCCGGAACATCCGGATGGCGGCGTGATTGTCGTTTGCGGAGGCGCTGCGCAACAACAATTTTTCAAGAAAACGGAGGAGGGGGCCGCCCAAAGCCCCGTCGGCATTGATCCGAATCAGAGCACCAGCCCCCCGGCGAGCACATGCAGGGCGAAGGCGACGGACCCGCCGACCGTGAGCCCGGCGAAGACCTCGAGCGGGGTGTGCCCCAGCAGTTCCTTGAGCTTCCCGTGCGGGAAGGAGCGGTGCTGGAACAACTCGGCGATCATCTGGTTGAGCAGCGCCGCCTGGTGGCCCGCGGCGCGGCGGACGCTCTGCGCGTCGAACATCACCACCAGCGCCACCACCAGCGCGATGGCGAAGAAGGTGCTCCCGAACCCCTCGGCGAATCCGGCCGAAAAGGCCAGGGCGGACACGCTGGCCGAATGGGCGCTGGGCATGCCGCCGGTGCTCACGAAATAGGCGACGTCGATCCGGCGCTCGCGCGCCAGGGCCGCGAAGAACTTGGTGAACTGGGCGGTCATCCAGGCCGTGGCGACGCACCACAGCGTGAGATTTCCGGGCAGGTGAAGAATCGGTTCCGCGTTCACCCCCCCACGTTGCGGCCCCCGGGCCCTCCTGCCAAGCAAAACCGGTCGCGGACCATCTTCTGCATTGCAGCCCGCCGCGGGATGGTTATCGTCCGACATGCCGGTCCATCCTGGCCGGCGGGCGAACCACAGGGGAAATTCCAGCGGACATGATGATCGAGTTCCAATGCCCGGCATGCAAGGCGCCGCTCGCGGTGCAGCGGACCTCCGCGGGCGGACAGGTGGACTGTCCGCGCTGCCATGAAATCATCCTCATCCCCCTCCCCCCGGCCGCGGAACCGCCGGCGGGCAAGGCCGCGAAGGAATCGCGCGAGGACATCATCCACCGGTTCGTGACGCCCTACCGCACCGAGCTGCTGAACAAGCGGGCCCAGCTCACCGAGGCGATCGAGGAGATCAAGAACCGCAACCAGCGCATCCGCGAGCTGGAGAACATCGGCCTGCGCGTGCAGCGCGACCTCTGGACCGTCGAGGCCGAGTACGAGGAGCGCCGGGACGATTTCCGCCGCATGGTGGACGAGAAGAAGAACGGCTCGGCCCCGGCCGCCGCCGCCGAGACGGAGCAGAAGCTGCGCAAGGAGATCGAACGCCTTTCCGACCAGCTCGCGGACATCGGCAGGTCCAGCTCGAAATCCGACGCCGCGCAGACCCGCGCCGAATCCCTGCGCAAGGAGTTGCAGGCCCTGCAGGCCCGCACACGGCCCTTTCGAACGCAACAACCGGCCGAGTCCGAACTTCTCAAGATGCGCGAGGACGTCACCGGACTGACCGCCGGCCTGGCGGAACGCCGCCGCATGGCGGTGAGCGCCGCCCGCACCCTCGCGGCCTTCATCGAGGAGGCGGAGGCCGCCCGCATTTCCGTGGAGGCGGAGGCGCAGGCCCTCGGCGCGCTCAGGGCGCCGGCCGGCCGCATCGAGGACCTGCAGGCCCTCGCCGCCGCGCTGGCGAAGCGGGCGTCCGGAATCCAGGCGTCCGCCGACCTGCTGAAACGGCAAAAATCCGGACTCGCCGCCGAGGCGGCCGCGGCGGCGGCGGAGGTCCGCGAACTGCGGACCCGGGCCGACGCCCTGCTCAAGGAAAAGACCGGACTGGAGGCCCGCGCGGCCCTGGCCGCGGAGCAGGCCGCGGTGCAGACCGCCGAGCGCGCCCGCCTCAGCGAGGCCCTGCAACGCGGCGACCTCGCCCTCAAGGCCCTCGCCTCGGAACGGGACCGCCTGCTCAAGGCGGCCGCGGACGCCGCCGGCACCGCCACCCGGCTGGCCGAGGCCGAGAAAAAGGCCCTCGCCCTGACCCGGGAGGCGGAGACCGCCCGCGAACGAGCTGACGGACTGGAGAAGAAACTTTCCGCCGCCGGGCCGCGCCCGCCAGGCCGACACCGCGCGCACGGCCGAGAAGGAGCGCGCCGACCGGCTGACGGAGGAGACCGGCGAGACGCGGAAGGCCCTGGCCCGGCTGCGGGAGGAGGCGGCCCAGTCGGCGAAGGCCGCGGAGACCGCCGCCGCGGACCTGCGCCGCCAGCTCGAAACCGCCCGCCAGGATGCGAAGGACCTGGAGGTCCGCCTTAAAACCTCCGCCACCGACCTGGCGGCCGCCCGCGAACAGGCCTCCGGCCTCGCCAAGAAGCTCGCCGACGCGGAGGGCGCGCGCAAGGAGGGCGAAGCCGCGGCCGCCCGCGAGAAGGAGCGGGCCGCCAGACTCGCCGCCGATCTGGAGGCCGCCCGCCAGGAGGCCGGAAAGGAACGGGAGGCGGCCGCGCGGGAACGCGCCGAGGCGGCGGCCCGCGCGCAGGAGGCCCGGCGCCAACTGGAGGCCGCGCAGCAGACCGCCCGGGAAAACGACTCCAAGCTGAAGTCCGCCTCCGTGGAGGCGGGAGCGGCCCGCGACCGCGTCGCCGGGCTCGAAAAGAAACTCGCCGCCGCCGAAACCTCCGCGCGCGAATCCGCGGCGGAGGCCCGGCGCGAGAAGCTCCGCGCGACCGAGGCCGCCGGGGAGCTCGACACGGAAAAGCGGGCGGCCGCAGACCGGCTGCGCGACACCCAGCGCCAGCTCGACGAGGCCCGCTCCGGCTGGGACGCGCTCAAACGGGCCAGCTCGGGCGCCAAGGCCCTCCAGGACGAACTGGCCGCCGCGAATGCGCAGATGAGCGACCTGCGCATGGAGTCCCGCCGCCTCACCGAGGAGCTGGACCGCAAGGAACGCTCCTCGGCCGAGATGGCCCAGTTGCACCAGAACCTGAGCAACCGGATCGACCATCTCACCTCCGAGATCAACGCCCGCGAGGTCGCCTCGGAACGGGCCGAGCGGGAGGCCGCCGCGGTCGCGGCCGAGAACCGCCGTCTCAAGGCGGAGCTGGAAAAGATCCGCGAATCCGGCGGCACCCCCGAGGCGGTCCAGGCGAAGGTGGCCACGCAGGAAAAGGCCCTGCGCGAGGAATACGAGCAGAAGCTGCGCGACCTGCAGGACCGCAACAAGAGCCTGGAAAACCGCGTCGAGAACGACCGCCACACCTCCGAGCGGCTCATGCGCGCCACCGACCAGCAGCATCTCCTCAACGGCAAGATCCAGGTGCTGGAAAACGCCCTGCGCGACCAGGAGTCCATCAACCAGCGCCTCCAGCTCCGCGCCCAGCAACTCGCCGACATGGAGATCCATGTCGCCTCCACCGAGGCCCGCAGCCGCGAGATGGAATCCCGCACCCGCGCGGCCGAAGCCGAACTGGCGGCGGCCCGGGAACGGTCCGAACACCTCGTCCTCGACCTGCAGAAACTGCAGGAAGACCTCGCCCGCCAGCGCGCCACCCGCCGCGACTCGGCGGCGGAGGACGAACGCCTGCGCGCGGCGGAGGCCCGGATCCGCGCCCTGGAAACCGAACGGGACGACCTCGTCCGCCGCCTCGCCGAGGCCGAATCCTCCACCAGCCAGGCCTCCGACGCGGAACGCAACCGCAAGATGCTCGAAAGCCGCCTGCACGAGACCGAGCAGCTCCTGCTCAAGCTGGGCAGCGGCGAAAAGGGCGCGGACATGGAGTTCATCCTCGACGAGGTCCGCAACAGCCGCGGCCGCATCGTCACCCTCGAAGTCCAGCTCCGCGACCTCTCCGCCGAAAACAACCGCCTGAAGAGCACGGTCAAGACCTTGACCGAAAATCTGAAGGCCCAGTGGAAAAAGCGCGAACAGAAGTCCCACCTGCACTAGCAGCCTGTTGTTGACCGCGTCCCGGAGGTTGGTATGGGCCGCCGCATGAGTTACGAAGCCCCCCCTCCCCCCGACCTCCGCGAGGTTGGCAAGGGCCCCGACGGGTCCCCCATCCACAGCGACCGCCGCCTGTTCATGCTCCTCCAAGCCTTCGGAGGCGTCACCGACTTCGCCGCCCTCTCCGCGGCCGTCGCCGCCGCCGGCTTCGACGCGGTCCTGTACGAGGACCTGCACGACCCCCGCGGCTGCGCCCTGCTCACCATGTCGGAGGACCCCGCCTTCTTCCTGGAGACGCTCAACCCCTGGCTGCGCGCCGGCCCGCTCGGCGCCCTGCCCCAGAAGCACGAACTCACCATGTTCGGCCGCAGCTATTCCATCGGCTATGAAAACGACCTGGACATGGTCCTCGTCAAACGACCCCGCAACCGCGCCCTGAGCGTGAAGTTCCCCTGGGTCGTCTGGTACCCGGTCCGCCGTTCCGGCGCCTTCGCCAAGCTGCCCCCGAAGGAACAGAACGCCATCCTGGGCGAACATGGCGCCATCGGCGCGTCGTTCGGCGGCGCCGACCTCGCCCATGACATCCGCCTGGCCTGCTTCGGCATGGACCGCAACGACAACGACTTCGTCGTCGGCCTCGTCGGCAAGGACTTCTTCCCCCTCTCCGCCATCGTGCAGACCATGCGCAAGACGCGGCAGACCTCCGAATTCCTCACCAACCTCGGCCCGTTCTTCTGCGGACGCGTCCTCACCCGCTGCGACACCCGCCCGAAGGCCGTCCCGCCGCCGGCATGACCACATCCGCCATGCCGGCCCTCCCGCCCCGGGCCAACGTGCTCGGGGTCGGCGTCCATGGCGTCAACATGACCACCGCCGTGCGGGCGGTCGAACGGGCCGTGCGCGAGGGCCGCAAGGGCTGCGTCTGCGTCACCGGCGTGCACGGCGTGAGCGAGGCCCAGCACGACGAGGCCCTCCGCCGGATTCACAACCGCGCCTTCCTGGTCGTGCCCGACGGCATGCCGATGGTCTGGGTCGGACGCCTGCAGGGACTGCGCGACATGGGCCGCGTGTACGGGCCCGACCTCATGATGGAAATCTGCCGCCGCTCGGTGGACACCGGCGCCAGCCACTTCCTCTACGGCGGCCGGGAGGGCGTCGCCGCACAGCTCGCGGACGTCCTCCGCTCGCGGTTTCCCGGCATCCGCATCGCGGGCGTCTTCACCCCGCCCTTCCGCCCGCTCGACGCCGCCGAGGAGCAGGAACTGGTCCGCCAGGTGGCCGAAACCCGCCCCGATTATTTCTGGATCGGCCTGGGCACTCCCAAGCAGGAACGCTTCGCGGCCGCCTGGATCGACCGCCTCGACACCCGCGTCATGCTCGGCGTGGGCGCCGCGTTCGACCTGCACACCGGCCGCATCCAGGACGCCCCGGCGTGGATGAAATCCTCCGGCCTGCAATGGCTGCACCGCCTGGTGCAGGAGCCCCGGCGCCTCGCGCGCCGCTACCTGGTCAACAACCCGCTCTTTGTCGCCCGCATCCTCCTCCAGTTCGCCGGCCTCCGCCGCCGGTCCCTGGACGGCTGAGGGGCGATCCACCCGCAAGGAGATTCCCGATGAACCGACTCCGTCCGGCCGCCACCCTTCTGGCCTGCGCCCTGTCCGCGACCGCCGCCCATCCCGCCACCCCGGACGCCGCGGCCCCTCGTCAAGCTGGCCCCCGTCATTTCGCTGGACAACCAGGAACTCTCCTCCTTCCGGGTGAGCGGCCTGCTGGACGGGGGACCCGTGAGCCTGCGCTTCACGGTCTCGGGCCAACAACCCGACCGGATCGCCCTCCGCCTGGACGACCCGCGGGATGGAACGCCCGTCCTCGTCGCCGCCGGCAGGAGCGCCATGCTGTACGACCCCGTCTCCTCCGAGGTCCTGGTCATGAACGTCCGCCCGTCCTTCACCCTGCGCATGGACACCCCCGCCCCTGACTCGGACGAGGCGAAGAAGGATCCGGACGCGCACACCCTCAACTTCGGCTTCTTCCTCAACAGTCCCGACGGCAAGGAACTCAAGCCGACCGTGATCGACATCCCGTCCATCCTGGCCGGGGCGGCGCCCCCGCTGCGCGCCGCGCCGGACGGCGCGGGACGCTACCTCCTCGAAGGCTGGTCGAAGCGCGGAAACCGCCTGGCCGCCCGCGTGGAGCCGGCGCGCAGGGAGGGGGCCTTCACCCGGCTTGAACTCTTCGACCGGGAGACCTCGCCCACCGAACCGGTTCTGCTGCTCGATGAAATCCTGATCAACCCCGCCCTCCCCGACGACCTGTTTCACCTGCCCGAGCAGGCGTTGCTGGACTCCAAACTGCCCGTTCGCCGCCTCGAAAACACGGGCGGCCTCCGCGACATGGTGTCGCTGGGCACGATGATCCGCGCGGTCATGTTCCGGGTCGCCCTGGCCGGACGCGCCGACGAGAAGATCCGGTCCAGGCTCGAGGCCCTGGCCCTGAAGAAGCTCGACTGGGACGCGGTGGAACGCGCCGACCGCGCGGCCGGCCAGGTGCTCAAATCCATCTTCGCCGCGAAGCCCGCCGCCCCGCCGCCTTGAACTCCGCGGCCGCGGAGACCGCGGCCGCACCGGCTTATTTCAGAAGAATCTCGAGGTCTTCGCGCTTGAGGTTGCGGATGAGGCTGTTGTCCGCGCTGAGGATCGCGTCGGCGAGGGCGCGCTTGGAGGCCTGGAGTTCGAGCACGCGCTCCTCGATCGTGTTCTTGGCGATGACGCGGTAGGCCATGACATGGCGGACCTGGCCGATGCGATGGGCGCGGTCGATGGCCTGCGCCTCGGAGGCGGGGTTCCACCAGGGGTCGAGCAGGAATACATAGTCGGCGGCGGTGAGGTTGAGCCCCACCCCGCCCGCCTTGAGGCTGATGAGGAAGACATGGATCGCGGGGTCGGACTGGAAGCGGTCGACGCAGGCCTGGCGGTCCTTGGTCTGGCCGTCGAGGTATTCGTGGACGATGCCGGCCTTGTCGAGCAGCGGCTTGAGCAGCGCGAGCAGCGAGGTGAACTGGGAGAAGACGAGAACCTTGTGGCCCTCCTCGATGACCTCCTGCAGGCGGGGGAGCAGCAGCTCGAACTTGGCGCACTCCTCGCGGCCGCGCTCCGGGTCGATCAGGCCGGGATGGCACGCGGTCTGGCGCAGGCGCAGGAGGGCCTCGAGCACGTTCATGGTCATCCCGCGCAGGTCCTCGCCGCCCGTCTTGCCGAGCAGCTTGGCGCGGTAGAAGGCGCGCAGCTCGTCGTAGTCCTTGCGCTGGCGGCCCTCGAGCTCGCAATAGAGCGTGTTCTCGGTGCGGGCGGGGAGTTCGGTGGCGACCTGCTCCTTGGTGCGGCGCAGGATGAAGGGGCGCAGGGCCTGGCCGAGCAGCAGGCGGGCGTCGGCGGCCCCCTCGCCGGCCTGCAGCTTGTCGAACTTGCCGGAGGAGCCGAGCAGGCCCGGGTTGAGGTATTCGAAGAGGCTCCAGAGCTCGCCGAGATGGTTTTCGATGGGCGTGCCGCTCATGGCGAGGCGGTGGCCGGCCTGCAGCAGACGGGCGGCCTTGGCGGAGGCGGTCTTGTCGTTCTTGATGGCCTGCGACTCGTCGAGGATGGCGTAGTCGAAGGGGATGGTGGACAGGAACGCGGCGTCGGACCGGAGCACGCCGTAGGTGGTGAGGATGAGGTCGGCCTTCTCGAAGGCGTCCGGGTCGCGGGGGCGGTCGGAGCCGGACCAGTCGAGCACGCGCAGGTCCGGGCAGAAGCGGACGGCCTCGGCCATCCAGTTGAACATGAGCGAGCGGGGGGCGACGACGATGGAGGGGCCGGGGCGCTGGTCGGCGGGAATGGACGTTTTGCGGCGGAGCTCGGCGCGGCCGGCCAGGCGGGCCAGCACCTGCACGGTCTTGCCGAGGCCCATGTCGTCGGCGAGGCAGCCGCCGAAACCGTATTCGGCGAGGAATTCCAGCCAGCCGAGGCCCTCGCGCTGGTAGGCGCGGAGCGTGCCGGTGAAGGTGCCGGGCGGATCGGCGGGACCGATGGCCGGGAAATCCCGCAGGCGCGTGCGGACGGCGGAGAAGGCGGCGTCGACATCGACCCGGGGCTGGGCCGCGAGCAGGGCGTCGAGCAGGATGGCCTGCGAGTTCTTGAAGCGGATGACGCCATTCTTCTCCTGCGAGCCGAGGTGGAGGAGGCCGCCGAGCTTCTTCAGCCAGTCCTGCGGCAGCAGGCCGCGGCTGCCGTCGGCGAGCGTCACCCAGCCCTCGTTTTTGCGCATGGCGGAGAGCAGGTCGGGCAGCCCCACCTTGAATTCGTCGAACATCACGCTGCCGTTGAGATCGAACCAGTCCACCCCCGACGCGACGGCGAGCGAGAAGTCGCCGGCGACCCGGTGCTTGATGTCGCCCGCCTCGACGATCCAGCCTTCCTGCACGAGCTGGGCGATGGCCGCGGGCAGCGTCGCCAGCGCGGCCTCGTATTCCTCCACCATCCGGCGTTCCCAGTTCATCATGGGGCGGATGCCGAGGGGGGGAAGGCGTTCGGCGAAGGCGGCCTCGGCCTCGGGCTTGCGCACGATGACGCGGCCGTCGGCGGTGGTCATGGAGGTGTCGACCTTCCGCCCCGCCTGCTCGACCCAGTGACCGGCGTAGCCGAAGCTGAGGGTGGCGAGCACCCAGCGGGTCTCGGACAGCCGCTTGTCGCGGATGCGGAGACGCGGCACGGGCTGGACGTCGCAGACGCGGTCCCGCAGGTTTTGCGGCAGGTCCAGCGGGGGAAAGCCGGGCGTGCCCATCCACGTCTGGAGAAACTCGTTGAGGTGGCGGACCGGGATGCGGATCGGGGCCATGCCGACCCACTGGTCGTACCAGGCGCGGCCGGGGCATTCGGAGACGGGGTGGAGGGTCTTGGTCGACCGGTCCAGCGCGTGCAGCGGCAGGGCCAGCAACACCCGGGCGAGGGAGATCTCCCCGCCGTCGCCGTTCGTCAGCCGCGGGCGCACCGACAACCAGCCCTGCTCCACCTCGATCATCTCCATGCGCAGCCGGAGCGGCTGGTCCGTGCGCAGGGTCACCGGGCCTTCGTGCGCGCCCCGGCCGCCCAGGGTCACCTCGTAGTGGAGCCGGCCGGTGTCGGAGATCCGCTGCAGCAGGGCGGTGTCGAATCCCGGATCAACCTCGAAGGTCAGGCTGCGGGTCGCGCCGGAATCGTAGGCGTAGGGATCGACCCGGCGGCATCCGATCAGCCGCCGGCAGATCTCCCCGTCCTCGGGGGTGGGCGGCTGCAGCTTCTCGTTGCCGCCCACCGTCACGTGCACGGCCTTGGTGTGGCCCTTGCCGCTTTTCTTTGGGCGGGTCTTCAGGATGCTGATGTGCGCGGGGGCGTCGCGGTAATGCGACTCGCTCCACAGGTAGATCCACTGCTCGCCCGGCTGGACGGGAACGTTCCGCGGCGGGCGCGGCGCGACCCCGGAGATCTGGCCGAGGCGGGACAGCGTGGATTTCCAGGCGGCCTCCTCGGGGGCGAGGGCGGCGACGGGAGGTCGGTACCCGGCCCCGATCAGCGGGGCGGAGGGGGGCGGGGACGTCGTCACCAGCCCGGCCAGCTTGCCGCGCCGGTCCGCGTCCAGCAGGCAGGCCCAGCAATGCGCGCAGACGCCGTCGCGCATGAACGCGTCGCACATGCACTCCCAGTCCACCGAACGTCCGTCGCTGTCGAAGAACAGCGCGACCGAGTCTTCGTCCCCGCCGTCCGTGACCATGTAATCCAGGATTCCGACCAGCTCCTCCTCCAAATGGACATGCCCGCCCCGGAACAGCTCCCCCCCGCGCGCCATGTCGGCCGTGGTGAACTTTGCGCTGAGAAAGGAGAACGTCTTGGAATCCATTCCGTCCCACTAGCATGAATCACAACCCTTAGCCACAGAAAGCTTGCCGAACGCTCCCGGCCGGGCCTCCGAGGCGTATTGATGATCGCGCGCTTTTGGACGCGGTCAGTTTGCGGCTCGACCAAGGTCGAGCCCTGCAAACCGGGGACGCTTATCGGCTGCGGTGCTCGTAGGCTTCGATGAGGGCGAGGCGGAGGTTGCCGCGGTGGCGGGCGAAGAGGTCGGCGGCGGAGGGGCCGGACCAGGCGGGGTCGAGTTCGCGGAGCAGGTCGGCAAGCAGGGCGGGAGTGGTGCGGGTTTCGAGAAGAAGCGGAATGCCGGTCAGGGGACGGTGGGAGGTGACGAGGAATCCGCGGGCGGGCCGGTGTAAAATCCGCCGCAGCCGCAGCCGGTCCGGCCAGGACATCTGCTCGGCGCCGTCGAGGATCCAGAGTCCGGCGGGATCCTGCGCGTCCGCCCAGCGGGCCAGGGAGAAGGTGCGGGCGCGGTCGTCGGTGTTGAGGCGGAGATGGGCGACGGGGGTCCCCTGCCCTTCAAGCCGGGCGCGGAGCTGTTCCAGCAGCGTGGTCTTGCCGCTGCCCTTGGGGCCGGCGATGAGGCCGCGGAAACCGGCGCGGGCGAGGACGGCGAAGGGATCGACGCCGGGGACGGCGCGGAAGGCGAGGGCTTCGACGCGGGCCGAGCGGAACGGGTTACTTTTCGCGTCCATCGGATTCCGGCGAGGGGACGAGCGGCTCGCCGGTGGGGGAGATGACGAGATCGACGGAATGGGACTCGGTGTCGGGCTCGGTGAAGAGGTCGAGGGTCCAGAGGATGGAGAGGAGCCGGCCGGAGTAGCTGTGGGGCATGGGCGGGGCGGTGATCTCGAAGTCGTGTTTGCCGGTGGAGGGCGGGTCGTCGACGACGATCTGCCCGGCGAGGTCGGTGTTCCTGGTGCCGACGCCCTCGGTGCGCCAGGAGAGGTGCAGGACGACGCGGCGGAGGGACCGGTCGATCCGCCAGGCGGCGAAGCCGCGGATGGTCTCGCCGGGCCGGAAGGCCGTGCGACCGTTTTCGAGTTCGATATGCGCGATGTTCATGGGGAGGAGGGGAGAGGGTTTTATCTGGAACTCATGAACTCAGGAAAATTCAGGAGGATGAAATTTCACTTGAACGGTACTCCCGTGCCACCCGCTTGATGGTCAAGGGCATTGCGGCAAAATTAAGCAGTATTCCGGAGTCAACACCAAGGGCTTTCATGTAGGACCTCACGACGGAAAAGTGGATGGGCTCAAGGCTCTGCACGGTTTTCAACTCAACCACCAAGGTGTGGGCAACAAGAAGGTCCAGGCGATGTTCCCCGATGATTTTTCCACGATACCGCACCGGGACGGCTTTTTGCCGCTCAAACGGGATTTGCATCGCCGTCAATTCCAAGGAAAGAGCCTCCTCGTAAAAGGACTCCAAAAATCCAGGGCCCAGTGCCTTGTGAACGGATATTGCGGCTTGGATAACGTCCGCAGTGAGACCGGAGTCAATGGGAATGCCGCCGTTTTCGTGCTGGAATTTTCCTGAGTTCATGAGTTCCTGATAAAAAATTTTCATCCCACCCGGGTGGCGGGTAAAACGGTGACGTCGAAGTCGTCGGCGATGTCGGGCCAGTCGGGGATTTCGGCGCGGACCTCGAAGCGCCATTCGATGGAGTTGTCGCGGGCCTTGAAGGAGGGCATGGCCGCGAGGGGGATCGCGAGGTCGGCCCCGCCCTGCGCAAAGAGGGCGGGATCGGAGGTGTCGAGCACCGGGATGCGCCAGATCTGGCCGCGCCTGGTCACGGTGTCGGTGCCGCGGCGGTACCTGGCGACCTCGTACGCGGCGAGCACGATGCGGAGATTCCGCAGGACGTGGACCCGGCCGTCCAGGCGGTAATCCACGCGGAACTTTCCACCCGCGGCGGGAGGATCGCCGGCGAGCACCAGGGTCACGCGGGCGTTGCGGGTGCCCAGCAGCAGGTAGCCGGTGAAGCCGAGCAGTCCGAGGCCCACGAGGATGAAGGGAATCATGAAGAGGGTGAACCACCCGGCGTGGACGACGCCCGCGAGCACGATGCCGTTCCAGAAGAGGGCGAAGAAGCCCAGGCAGCCGGCCTTGGCCATGCGCTGGCTGCCGGACTTGAGGACGACGGGACCGGCCGCCGCGGCGGGCGCCGCCCGGTCGACCGGCTCCAGGGCGGACATCAACCGGGACGGGTCGACCGCCCGGCGCTTCTGCCTCCGCACGCCGCGCAGCATGGCGAAAAAGACGGCCAGCCCGCCGCCCAGGAACGGCAGGGGAAAAAGCAGCGGGAAAAGGACCGACGGCGAGGAAGGCTCCAGCACGGCCTCCCAGGGCGCGCGGGGATTCACGTGGCAGACCGCCTTCGATCCCGGCGGGTGGGCGTTGACCTTGTTCACCTTCGCACCGCGGCCGCTGCTGGAGACCTTCAAGCCGAGCGCGACGCGATTCGAGCGGTACGTTTCGCCGCCGTGGTGGTACTCGTAGAAAATGTCGGCGCGATAGGTGGGGCCGTCGTCCCCACTGCTCTCCCGGACCTCGCTGAACAGAATCGTGCAGGGGGTTTCGACCCAGGAGGGCACGGAGACAAGCTGGCGGAGGGCCGGAATGGTCATGAACCAGAACATGGCGCCGCCGACGCCGATGAAGACCAGCGGAAAGAGCAGCGCGCAACCGGGGGCCTGCGCCTGCTCGGTGGAGGCCGGCCGGCGGGGGCGCCAGATGGCAAACAGGATCAGGGCGCCAATCCCCATGATGGCGAAGGGGACGAAGCTCAGCGCCGTCCGGCCGGGGGTGGAGGGGTCGATGACCGCCTCGCCGGGGTTGAGCGGATTCACGTGGCAGAAGGCGTCGGCGCCGGGCTTGAGGCCGCGGAGCTTGAGCCAGGCCTTGGTGTAATCGTCGTAGGAGCGGGGCTCCCGGGCGTAGGTCGTGGAGCGACGGTCCAGTCCGTCCTTGCGGTAGGTGAATTCGACCCGGGGGGTGAAGGGATCGCTCCTGGCGGCTTGAACGTCCACCTCCGCCAGCTCGATGCGGCAGCCGGTGCGCGGCCATTCGATGTCGCCGCCGGCCTCGGCCACGGGTGCGGGCTGCAGGGTCGAGCGAAGGTAAACGCCCAGGCCGACGAGGCCGAGCGCGACGGCGGAGCCGATGAAGCGCCCGGCGGGGGAGGAAGTTTTTTCGGTGGACCTGATGTTTCCGCGCGACATGGTGGTAGGATGTGGGGACCAAGTATCGGAGGATTTCATGGAGAGAAAAGCCCAAACTGCCGCCATCACCCCGTTTCAGCGGACCGTCTATGACGCCTGTTCGCGCATCCCCCGCGGCCGCGTGGCGACGTATGCCTCGCTGGCGGGGGTGATCGGATGCCGGAGCCCTCGCGCGGTGGGGCAGGCCCTGCGGCGCAATCCGTTCGCCCCGGACGTGCCGTGCCACCGGGTCATCTCCGCGGACCTGAAGATCGGCGGGTTTTCCGGCCGGACCGACGGCAAGGAGATCGCGAAGAAACTGGCGCTGCTCAAGTCCGAGGGCGTGGTCTTCCACGACGGCCGGCTGGCCGAATCCGGGAAGGTGTGGCCGGATCAGCACGGGGCCGGCGGGGCGAAGCGACCCGCTGAGCCGCTGCCGCCGGAAGGCCCGCCCGGCGGGTTCGCCCCGCCGTTGGTGACTGCGGCCGCGACGAAATTCCGGTGACCGGAACTCCGGCCGGAAACAGGTTCCGGTGACCGGAACCGCGGACCGTCAGAAGGCCGCGCCGAGGGAGAAGTAGTAGCGGTCGTACCCGCCCTCCGCGTGTCCGTAGGCCAGATACAACGGACCCAGCTTGGTGTCCGCGCCGGCGCCGATGGCGACGCCCTGCCGCAGGTCGCCGGTCTCGATGTCGTCCCGCCAGACGTTGCCGACGTCCAGCCGGGTCATCGCGTAAACCGCCTGGCCGAGGGTCGGGGGCAGGGTCATCAGGCGGTAGCGGTAGCCCAGGGAGGCCACGCCCAGGTTCTGGCCGCGGAACTGGTCCTCGGCCAGACCGGCGAAGCTGAACGCCCCGCCCAGAGTGTACTGGTCGTAGGCGGGAAGATCCTTGTCCGGGCTGGTTCCCATCTGCAAGCCGAGGGAGAAGGTGTGGTCGTCGAAGGTCTGGAATCCTTTGTACTCCAGCGCGAACTTCTCGTAATCCCGCTCCCCGCCCATGTCTTCGGTCGCCACCTTGCCCTGCGCCTTGCAGAAATACCCCGAGCGGGCGAAGAGGGTGCGGTCCTGGCGGTCCACGGTCAGCGAGGTCGTCCAGCCGGCCAGATTCTCGTCCAGCTCCGGAAGTTCGGCCGCCCCGGTCTCCACCCCGGCGCTGCCATGACCCCAGTACGGTCCCGCGCGGAACTCCGCAAAGTGGCGCAACTGGACGCCGACGTCGAAGCGGCCGGTCGTCCGGTTGACCTCGTAATTGGCGATGTTGCGGCCGGCCAGGTAGACGTCCTGCAGGTCGGACTTGTATTCGACGTTCGGCGCGAGGAACAGGAATCCGCGGGAGTCCAGCGGCTGGTAGAATTCCGAGAGGAGGTCCTGGGTGCTGCCGACCTGCAGCTCGTTGCGCCATTCGGCCCCGAGGGAGTTCAGGCTCATGCGCGTGAAATTGACCAGCATCCTCCAGTCGGAGTTCTCCTTCGAATCGCTGGTCAACTGCAGGCCGAACTTGAAGTACAGGGGCCCCCAGGACTTTTCGCTCACATCATAGGCCAGATCGCAGGCGTCGGCCCCCGCGGGCTCGAAGCGGGCCATGACCTGTTCGAACTCGTCCAGGCCGTAGATGCGTTTGAGATCCCCCTCCACCCGCCTCTGCTCGAAGACATCCCCGGGCTGGAGGCGGATGCGCCCCTGGATCAGGTCATGGGCCACGCGCTGGTTGCCGGTGACCGAGACGGACCGGAGGGAGAGGCGGTCCGGATTTTTCCGGCGGTGGCCGGCCAGAAACCGCGCGTACTCCTCCGGGCTCACGCCCAGCTTCGAGAGCTGCGGAATCTTTTCCAGGGCGGCCTTCTCCCCGGCGGGGATGATCTTCGCGGCCCGGTCGAACTGGGTGGCGGTGAAGCCCTCCAGATTCGGCTGGATGCCGATGTCGGCCAGCTTGTACATCGACATCTGCTCCGGCCGCTGGGCGATGGCGTAGGTGCGCCCCAGGATGCCGGCGAGCGACTTCAAGGTCTCGTCGCTGACCTTGTCCGCGTCGGACCCGACGTCCACGGCGATGATGAACTCCGCCCCCATGGTCTTGACCACGTCCACGGGCAGGTTGTCGACGATGCCGCCGTCAACCAGCAGATGGCCGTCGATCTCCACGGGGGTGAACGCCCCCGGCACGGCCATGCTGGCGCGCATCGCGGTGGGCAGGTTGCCGGCCTTGATCACGAAGGGCTCGCCGCTGCGCAGGTCGGTGGCCACCGCGCGGAAGGGGATCGGCAGGCGGTCGAAGTCGGTGGTGCCCATCGTGCGCAGGGTGATGAACTGCATGATGTTGTTGAATTTCTGGCCCGCCGCCATCCCGGTGCCGACCCGGAATCCGCCGTCCTTGAAACCCAGCTCGAACAGGTAGCGCTGGTCCTCCCCCTTCCGGCGGAAGAACATTTCCCGGCGGGGCGTGTCGTCGCTCATCACTTCGTTCCAGTCGAGACTCTCCAGGAAGGTCTTGATCTCCTCCGGCGACATGCCGCTGGCATAGAGACCGCCGATGATGGAGCCCATGCTGGTCCCGGCGATGCAATCGATCGGGATGCGCTGCTCTTCCAGCACCTTGAGCACGCCGACATGGGCCATGCCCAGCGCGCCGCCGCCGCCGAGGACGAGGCCGATTTTCGGGCGATGCGCCGCGGGCTGGGGCGGCTCCGCGGCGGGCAGCAGGACCGGGGTCAGGAGAAGAGCGGAGAACAGGAGAAACGCGCGGGGATTCATGATTTCCCCGCGGGCACGTCCAGCGGTGCGGTGAGTTCGAATTCGAGCAGGGTGCCGGCCGGGAAATTGATGGAACCGCCGCGGCCCAGCGCCGCGGTTCCGAGGCCGATGGCGGCGCCGCCGCCCGCGTCGTTCCGGGTGGCCTCGCCGATGATCGCGCCCAGGGCGGCGTTGCGGGCCGTCTTCTTCAGGGCGCCGGGGCCCTCCTCCCCGTAGGTGGAGGTCTGGATGGGGACGAGGCGGCCGCCCACATTCATGCCGGTCAGGGTGATCACCAGGGCGGATTTGCCGGCGAGGCGGCCGCCCTGCCTGGCCTGCGCGGCTTCCCCGATGACGCCGGTTCCGGCCCTGGCCGCCACCATTCCGTTCACGGTCAGGTCGGCGACCAGCTTTGCGCCGAACTTCCGGCCGGCGACGGTGCGGGAATCAACGGCGTCATCCAGTTTCACGGTCAGCAGGGTTCCGGCCGGAAGGGTGACGGGGGCGTTGGCGGAGACGGGGGCGGCCGGCGCGGCGGGTGCGGCGGCGGGGGTGGCGGGCGTGGCGGCGGGCGCGGCGGGGATTGCCGGTGCGGCCGCGGCCACCCCGGCCGCGGGTTGCGGCGGCGGGGTGAAGGTCAGGGCCAGGGCCTCGGTCCGGGGAATGACCTGGAGGCCGTCCGCCGTCTCGAACCGGACGGTCCCGGCCGTGCCACCCATGAAGGTGCCCTGGAGGATCGTGCCATTGTTGAGTTCAAGTGCGTCCGCATTCGCGACCAGGGGCGCGGCGGCCGCGCAGAGGAGATGGAATTTCATGGGGATTGCCTTTGGCGGTTGGGTTGGGCGGCGAAGTGGTTTCCGGGGCGAAAACCGGCCGCATGACGCGGATCACCCTAGGGGAACCACGACGGCGGCGCCATAGGACTTTCGGCCGATAGGCGGCCCCCTCCCCGTCTGCGGCGGCGCCCCGCCGACTCGGAACTTGCCTGTGTTCCCCGGGCTCTGCTAGGCGTGCCGCATGTCCCCGAGCCATGATGACAACTCCTCCGCCGGCGCGCCGGAACGGGTGTACATCGTCGACGACGATGCATCCTTCCGCCGCAGCCTGGACCGGCTGTTGACCTCCCACGGGTTTCCAACGACCGTCTTCGGTTCCGCGGAGGCGTTTCTGTCCGCCGGGCTGGCGCACCGGCAGGGTTGTCTGGTGCTTGACGTCCACATGCCCGGCCTGACCGGGCTGGACCTCCAGGGCGTGCTGGAGCGGCAGGAATGCACCCTGCCGGTCGTCTTCCTCACCGGTCGCGGCGACATCCCCATGAGTGTCCGCGCCATGAAGGCGGGGGCGGCGGACTTCCTGACCAAGCCGGTGGACGAGGACACCCTGCTGCAGGCCGTCCGGAAGGCGCTGGGCCGGAGCCGGCGGGAGGTGGAGGCCCGCCGCGAGGCCGACGCGATCCGCGCCCGGATCCGCACGCTGACCGAACGGGAGCACGAGGTGATGCGCCAGGTCCTCACCGGCCAGCTCAACAAGCAGATCGGCGGCGCGCTGGGCATCGCCGAGAAAACCGTGAAAATCCACCGTGGACGCGTGATGGAAAAACTCGGCGTGACCTCCGTCGCGGAGCTGGTGCAACTCTGCACCCGGGCCGGGATCGAACCCGCGCCGGTCCGGGCGGACGGCTGACGCGGCCGAAGGGATGAAACCGGGGGAAAGGGGAATGCGTTGAACTGGATCACCATCGTCTGGCCCATGGCCATCGCCGCGTGCGTGACGCTCGCGGCCATCCACGCCCAGATCGCCCTGCGCCTGTCGGGTCGTTCCCGGCGCGCCCACATCTTTTTCACCCTCAGCGCGCTCTCGGTGGCGGCGACCGGAGGTTTTGAGCTGGCCCTCCTGCAAATGCGGGATTTCGATGTCTACCAGCGGCTGATGCTCCTCGCACAACTGGCGATCTGGCTGATGACGGGGTCGCTGGCGGGCTTCACCTGGAACTTTCTGGAGAACGGATGGAAGCGCGTGGCCCTGGGTTCCGTTCTCCTCTCCACCGCCACCCTGGTCGCAAATTTCCTGGTGCCCCGCGGGATGACCATCCGCCATGCGGCCCGCCTTCACCTGGGGGAATCGCTGTGGGGCGCCCGTTTCACCCTGGCGGAAATGGACTACGGGCTGCTGGCCACCTGCGAGTCCGCGGCAGTGCTGCTGCTCGTCGTGTTCGTGATCCACTCCTCCTATCGCTCCTGGCGGGCGGGACAGCACCGCCGGGCGGTGCTGGTCGGCGGAAGCATCGTCTTCTTTCTGCTGGTGTCGCGCTTCTACGCGGCACTGGTGGAGATCGGCGCGCTGCGGACCCCCTTCTTCTTCATCTTTCCCTTTCTCGGGCTCCTGCTGGCCATGGGACGCGAACTCAGCCTGGATGTCTTTCGCGCCGCCCAGCTCGCCGACCGTCTGCGCGAAAGCGAACGGCGCATGGAACTGGCCGCCCGCGCCGCGACCATGGGGTTCTGGGTGTGGGATTTGCGCCGCGACGACCTGTGGGCCACCGACAGCGCCCGGGTGCTGTTCGGCGCGTCCAGCACGGAGGCGCTCAATTTCGGGCGTTTTCTGGAGTATGTCGCCCCGGAGAACCGCGACTCGGTCCGCCGGGCGGTCGACCACAGCCTCGCCACCGGCGAGGATTACGAGGCCGAATACCAGAGCCTCAGCCCGACCGGCGTCCACCGCTGGATCCGCGCCCAGGGCAAGGTGGACCTGGACGAGCAGGACCGGCCGCGGCTGATGCGCGGGGTGGTGGTCGACATCACCGAACGCAAGAGCGCGCAGGCGGAGATCGACGGCATGCGGCGGGAGCTGGCGCACCTGACCCGCGTGTCGACCATGGGCGAGCTGGCGGCCTCCCTCGCGCACGAACTGAACCAGCCCCTGGCCGCCATCCTCAGCAACGCCCAGGCCGCCCGCCGCTTTCTCGCGCAGCCCGGGGCGGATCTCGCGATCATCCGCGAAATCCTCGAGGACATCATCCGGGACGACAAGCGGGCGGGCGAGGTCATCCACCGCCTGCGCGCCATGGTGCAGCGGCGGGAGCTGGCGGAGACCGAAACCCTCTGCCTGAACGACCTGGTCCGCGACGCGGAGCGCCTGCTGAACAGCGAACTCATCGCCCGCAACGTCGCGCTGGTCCAGCACCTCCAGCCCGACCTGCCCCTGATCCCCGCCGGCCGGGTCGAGCTGCAGCAGGTGCTGCTCAACCTCATGGTCAACGCGATGGACGCGATGCGGGAGCGGCCGGCCGACGACCGCGTGCTCACGGTCGAGACGCGGTCGGAGGGCGACAGCGTGCAGATTTCGGTGCGCGACGCCGGGCCGGGCATTCCCGACCACCTGCTGCCCGATCTGTTCCGGCCCTTCTTCACCACCAAGGCGCACGGACTGGGCATGGGCCTGGCCATCAGCAGCCCGCTCGTCGAGGCGCACGGCGGCAAGCTCACGGCCAGGAACCACCCGTCCGGCGGAGCCTGGTTCACCGCCTCCCTCCCGCTGGTCCGCTCCCCGCCCCCGCCGGGAATAGGCCCTAGGTCCCATAGACCCCGGCGCGCCTCCCCGCCATGGGGTGGACATGCGCCCAACGTCCACCTCCCGCGACCCTCCCGCCCGCCGCGGCGTCCGGTCTACATCATCGATGACGACGCCTCCGTCCGCGTCGCCCTCGAGCGGCTCCTGCTGTCCGCCGGCTTTCACGCCCTCAGCTTCCTGGGGGCCCGGGAATTTCTCGGGGCCGGCGTTCCCGCCGCCAACGCGTGCATCATCACCGACGTGAAGATGCACGGCATGACCGGGCTGGAGCTTCACCGCAAGCTGCTGGACGAGGGGGTGCGCGCGGCCTTCATCTTCGTCACCGCGTACGACACGCCCGAAGCCCGCCGCGAGGCCCGCGAGGCCGGGGCGGTCGCGTACTTTCGCAAACCGGTGGACGACCAGGCCCTCATCGACGCCACCCTCTGGGCCATCCGTCCGGAGGAGTCCGCCTGAGACCCCGCGCGGGTAGGCCCAAGGTCGTATGGCCGTCCGCGAAGCGATTCTGTTACATCCCCCGCATCTGCAACGAAGCACCCCGGAGAAACCCCATGAACATCATCCCCAAGACCCTGATCGCGCTGGCGGCCGCCGCCGTCGCGGTGACCGCCCCCGCCGCCCCCAGGCCCAACATCGTCCACATCGTCGCGGACGACCTCGGCTGGAAGGACGTCGGCTTCAACGGCTGCGCGGACATCAAGACCCCCAACCTGGACGCCTCGCTGCGGGCGGCGCCACCCTCGGCCAGTTCTACGTCCAGCCCATGTGCACCCCCACCTGGCCGCGCTCATGACCGGGCGCTACCCGTTCCGCTACGGTCTGCAGACGGCGGTCATCCCTCCGTCTCGGGCTACGGGCTGGACACCTCCGAGGTCCTCCTGCCCGAGTGCCTCAAGGACGCCGGGTACAACACCGCCATCATCGGCAAGTGGCACCTGGGGCACGCCGACAAGAAGTACTGGCCCCGCCAGCGCGGGTTCGAGTACCAGTACGGCGCGATGATCGGCGAGCTGGATTACTCACCCATTCCGAGCACGGCGTGCTCGACTGGTTCCGCGACAACGAGCCGGTCACCGAGGAAGGCTACACCACCCAGCTCCTCGGCCGGGACGCGGTCCGGTACATCGAGTCCCGCGAGGCCGGGAAGCCCTTCTACCTCTACCTGGCCTTCAACGCCCCGCATACGCCCTACCAGGCCCCGCAGGACTACATCGACCGCTACAAGGACATCGCGGATCCCACCCGCCGCACCTACGCCGGCATGGTCGCCTGCCTGGATGACGAGATCGGCCGCGTCGTCGCCGCGCTGGAAAAGAAGGGGCTGCGCGAGAACACCCTCATCCTCTTCCACAGCGACAACGGCGGGACCCGCAACGCCATGTTCGCGGGCGTGATGGCCGACATGTCCAAGGTCAGGATCCCCTGCGACAACGGCCCGTACCGCGAAGGCAAGGGCGCGCTCTTCGAGGGCGGCACGCGCGTCTGCGCGTTCGCCAACTGGCCCGGCCACATCAAGCCGCAGGCCGTCAACGGCCTGATCCACGCGGTCGACCTCTTCCCGACCCTGGCCGCCCTGGCGGAAGCCCCCACCGCGAAGTGCAAGCCGCTCGACGGGGTCGACGTCTGGGACGTGCTCGCCGCCGGCAAGGCGTCGCCCCGCGCGGAGATCGTCTACAACATCGAGCCCTTCCGCGGCGCCGTCCGCCAGGGCGACTGGAAGCTCATCTGGCGCACCCTGCTCCCCTCCAGCGCCGACCTGTACAACCTGGCCGACGACCCCTCCGAGACCACCAACCTGGCCGCAAAGCACCCGGAACGCGTCGCCGCGATGCAGCGCCGCCTCGACACCCTGGCGCGCGACGCGGCCAAGCCGCTGTTCCTGGCCGACCAGTTCAAGGTCGTCATGAAGAACATGAACGGCGAACCGCTCATGCCCGGCGACGACGGTTTCGGCGACGCCGAAGCGGCCCCCGGCGCCCACCCCTGATTCCCCGAGTCCATCCACAAACCACACAAGGAAACACCCATGAAGAACATCCCGATGATCGCGCTCTCCGCCGGCCTCGCCCTGGCGGCCAACTCCGCCACCCGCGCGGCCGAACCGCAGGGCTGGCAGTTCGAACTCACCCCCATGGCCTGGCTGGCCGGCATCGAAGGGGACGGCCAGATCGCCGGCCACAACTTCGAGTTCGACAAGAAGTTCAGCGACCTGATCGACTCCGTCGATTTCGCCGCCGGGCTGCTGGCCACCGCCCAGTACGACCGCTACCTGTTCTGGGCGCAGTTGGACGTGATCTCCTCCAGCACCGACAACCTGGATGTCGAGGACCAGCCGGAGCGCGCCTCCATCGACTCCGACCTCTTCCTGGGCGAGGCCGCCGTCGGCTACCAGGTGGACGGCTGGGCCGAGGGCCAGACCTTCGACGTCCTGGTGGGCGCCCCGCACATGAACATCGACACGGACCTGACGCTGGCCTCGGGCGGCGAAGGTGGGCAACGACAACACGCTGGTCGATCCGATGCTGGTGATCCCTGCGTTCCCCTGTTCCCGTCGCGCATCAACGGCCTGAGCTTCAACTCCACCCTCGCCATCGGCGGCGGCGGAGACGCGGACCTGGTCTATGAAATGCAGCCGCAGCTCCAGTACGATGCGACCGACGCCCTGTCCATCCGCCTCGGCTACCGCCGCGTCGGCTACCAGTTCGAGGGCAAGAACAACAGCGAACTGAACATCGACCTCGCCGGCCTGATCCTCGGCGCCGGCTTCAAGTTCTGAGCCTTTCCCCCGGATGGCGGGGGCTGGATCGTCCGGCGTGTTCTCCCTCGCCGGCGAGAACCGGCCCCCGCCATCCCTTTTTGCTGTTTTACCCTGCCGCTTCATCGCGGTGAATGCCCCGGCCATCCGCCCGTCCCTTTCTTCGCATACGGTCGCCCGCCCCCTGGCGGAGCCTTGCGGAAAGGACAGACCATGAACATGGCGCGGGCATTGATGTTTGCATGTCTCCTGATCCCGGCTGCGGCGCATGCCGGGGAATTCCACGGGCTGCGCCCCACCGATCCCGGCGGCCGGTCCGGATTGCGCAACCCCGAGCGCGGCCTGCGCACCGAGGCGTACATCGCCCTCCCCGCGGGTGGCCATGTCTTCAACTCGTGGGAAAAGCCGGCGTCCCTGCGCGGCCGGCTGCCCGCGGGGTACGCCCCCCAAAACTGGCGGCTGGCCAATCGCGACACCGTCTGGTGGACGGACGCAACGGGCCGGTACGGCGCCAACGTGCTGGGCCTCGTCACCGTGAAGTGATTCCGGGGGATCACAACAGCGGCTCGCGCTCCACGCCGGAGCCGCCGACGTTCCGGCCATCGGAAAACATTTGTCGCCGGCGTTCCTGCCATCGGACACATCGCGTCATCGAGCACCGCCGCCGGTCCGCCTTGCGCGATCCCCTGCCAGGCAAGCGTTACCACCCGGTCGGATGACTGGGTGGTCGAGATTTCCAGGGCGTCGAGGCGCTGGTCCGGCGCTTACCTCGACCCGGCAAAAATCGTTCGTTTGCCAGCCCCCGCCACGGAGGTTGCGGCTGCGACCAAAAACGGGGAGCCACCGCGCGGCAGCCAATCCTCCCCGCTGGGACCGCCGCCTTCAAGGCGGCTCTGCCCCACTGACCGCAGCCAGCAATTTGCTGCCAAACCACAATAGGCCTGCCCAAATTCCCGCATGGTCTTGCTGGCGTTAAACTCTAAACTCAGGCGGGACGGGTGGCGTCAGACCGCCGAATAAATGACCACTCCCACCCGTTCGATGTGCTCGCGCAGCGGGAGGTGGTGGATGTGGTTGAGGGCCTGGACCTCGAAGTGGTAGGGCAGCGGGAGTTCGTCCAATTCGGACGAGATCGCCTCGGCGCGGAGGGGCTTCAAATCGCCGGCCAGCGCGAGATCCACGTCAGAGCGGTCGTTGTGGGTGCCCTTGGCGCGCGAGCCGAAGAGGGTGGCTCTCCTCACCTCGGGATGCCGGCGCAACACGGAACACACCCGTTCGAGTTCGGCCGGTTGCAGCGGCGGTTTCACGATTTGGAGGCCTCGGCCCGCAAAAAACCACGCACATCCGCGATCCCGGCGAGATAACGTGTGTGAATGGCTTCCACCGCCTCCTCAAAAACCCGCGGACTGCAGGTATGGGAGAGTAAGTTGCGGTGATCCAGCATGTCGATCCAGACCTGCCCGTCGCGGATGAGCTTCGCCTGGTACGC
>JAXMHJ010000063.1:0-29674 GCA_046346795.1 Kiritimatiellia bacterium | reverse complement strand
GCTTCAGCTCTTGCACGAAAACTGCCGTAGACTTCCGGTTCCGCGTCATACCAGTCCTGATGCTCACCCAAATGACGAATCAAATCACGAATCCGCGTCTGGAGTTCATCAGGCGCACACGAAATCTCGCTCGCTCGAATTTCGGCAATACCGAAGAAGCAACTGGCACCATCCGAATCACCCCGACTCTCCTCAGACATGAGGTAATCGATGTATGCGTGGGCGTAGAAGTAAAAGCACGGCGTCGGCATGAACATGATGTCTTCCTGGTAGCGCAGTGCATTCTCGACAAAGAGAGCCCGCGCTTCCGGAAGTGTCTTTCCGAAGAAGTGTTCGTGTCCGTACGCCTCGTCCCGGGCAAGTGGATGACCCATCCAGTCAGCTTCTGTTGGAATCGTCTTCATGATCTTTCAGGTCGATCGACCCAGGCTCAGCGATCTGGCCCACGGGACGCGACGATTGCAATCTCGACGCTCATACCGGGTTCGCTGCAGCGCATGTTAGACCGACGGTTTTTCCTCTGCTCCTGAGTAAATGTCCATAACCTTCGGATATTTGATCCATTCGTCATACCTTGCCTGGTCTGAGGAATCGTGTGCGGACGCTCGAGAGTTCCATGCATAATTAAGTTTGATGTAGGTTTCTGCAATCAACTGCTGCGCGACGTGCTCGTCGCGTGCATCGAGCTCCTTAATCTCGCCGATAGCGCGTTCCAACTCCTGTCTAGCGTCTTCGAGATTCGCGATGAGCCAAGGCTTATTCATGTTGGTTGAACAGGGGATTAAACCCGCTGGCATAACATCCCGGATGGGGTGGATCTGACCAAGGGGACGGGTGCGGTTTGGACGGATATGCCGGCATTCTACGACGCGGCGACTCCCGCTGTCCACCGGGATTCGCCGCGGATTTGCTTCGGCAAGGTCTGAGGCGGCGGGGACTGACATCCGGTCGTCCGGGGTCGGACCACAGGTTTCTTTAGGGCGGCATGGGTTCTTCCCCGGTGGCAGGACTTACCGGCACTCCCCTTCCCCCATCGTGGCGATGGTGGCCCGATGCCACCGGGGCGGTGGCGCTCCGTGTGCAGAGTGCAGCAGTCGTCCGGGGTCGGACCACCGTTTTCTCCAGGGTTGGTGGGACGCCATGCCGCTCACCTTGACGACCAGACATTGCTTCCGCTACCGTTTGCACGATGAACGTCTTCCTTCAGACCGGTCCCGGGGGCTTGTGTCGGTACCGTCTGAAACGTGCCGCCGGGGGGGCCATGAATCAAAAACGGATGCTCGCCGGGCTGATCGGATGGCTCCTTGCCGGCCCGGTCGGAGCATCCCCACCCGAACCGCCATTCCTGACCGGAGGAGACATCTCGGCGCTGCCCAGGCTGGAATCGCTGGGCGCCACCTATGGGGTGGGCGGAAAGACGGGCGATGTGGTCCGGATCATGCGCGACGCCGGGTGCACCTGTTTCCGGGTGCGCCTCTTCGTGAATCCCGCCATGAAGGACGTCGTGGTGCAGGACCTGCCGTACGCCATCGCACTGGGCGGGCGGATCAAGGCGGCGGGCGGCGCTCTGCTGCTCGACCTCCACTACTCGGACACCTGGGCGGACCCTGCGCACCAGAACATGCCGGAGGCCTGGAAGACCCTGCCCTTCCCCGCCCTCGAACAACAGGTTGAGACCTATACCGCGGGCGTCATCCGGTCCTTCCAGGACGCGGGCTGCCGGCCCGACATCGTGCAGATCGGCAACGAGATCACCCCGGGGATGCTCTGGCCGGCGGGGAAGATCCATGCACCGGAAGGCGGCTGGGACCGGTTCACCGCATTGCTCAAGGCCGGCATTCGCGGGGTGAAGTCTCCGCTGACTCAAAACGAGCGAGTGCGGATCATGCTGCATATCGATTGCGGCGGAGATGTGGAAAAAACGCGCTGGTTCTTTGATCACATCGTCGAACGGGACGTGCCCTTCGATCTGATCGGCTTGAGTTATTATCCGTGGTGGCATGGCGACATGGCGGGCCTGCGCGAGAACCTGGCGCAAACCTCGCGCCGTTACGGCAAGCCGATCATCGTGGTCGAAACCGGCTATCCCTGGCGTCCGCACGGGGAGACGAAACACATGGACTGGCCGATGACGCCCGGGGGCCAGCGGGAGTTTCTTCGCGACCTCGTCGAAACGGTCCGGGCCACACCGGGTCAGCTTGGACGAGGCGTCATCTGGTGGTATCCGGAATCCATCCGCACCAAGGGGGTGGAGGTGTGGAAGAATGGCGATGCCGCGCTCTTCGATGCGGAAGGCAATGCCCTTCCCGCCTTGCAGGCGTTGACGCCCCGGTGATTGAATTCGGTTTTCTCTCACGAAGGCACGGTGACACGGAGAAGTCCCTGGCCGTGTAAAAGCCTCCTCCCATAACACGGCTTGAGGTTATTGCGGCGAATCGCATGAACGAACCAATCTTCCTTCGTGCCTTCGTGGCTTCGTGAGAAAAACTCCCCCCTTTGTTTATCGACCAGAGGCCCGGAGCCTTGGCCATGGAGCTTGCGGCTGCGGCCAAAAGCGCGGGCCTCACCGCCTCGCTTCCGGTGACCGGAACCCGCCCGAGGAATTCGTTCCGGGGACTGGAATCCCGGTGGATCGCCAAGGGGGAGATTGGACGGGATGGACAGGATTCAACTCTCGCGGGGGGGGGCGCGAGGAAAAACGTCACGGATTTGGCGAGTAGTGCCCGTCGCCGCCATCCGGCGGTTTGGCCCTCAATGTTGCTTGATTTTGAAACGGAGCCTTCGGGTCAAAGTGAGGGTCGGGGATCAGCAGTCTCGGATAGTCCCCGACATCGTGTTCGGCCCAAAGGCATTGGCGGTTTCCGTTGGTTGCGACCATCCAGGATGTGGCGTACATGTATTGATTCGAGCTTAGGGTGATGGTTCCGCCGTCGTTACGGTAGGTTCCAACGATTGGCCAGTCCGGCTCTTTTGCGTACGGCACATCGGAGTAGAACCAGTAATAATATCTGTCACGGGTAAGGGCGATCGCCACTCCCATGTAGTTGCACCATCCGGAGGACATCACCCACGCCTGCTCAAATGTGTCGGGGATGGAAGACCGGGCATCATGCGGTGGAGAGGCCACGTTCCCATTGTTACATCCAGTCACCAGAAGCAGGGCGCACAGGCATGCCATTTTAATTTTCATGGTCGTTCTCCTGGCCAACAAGTGATTACCCCCGCGGGTATAAGAACTGGGATCGGGTGGATGTGACCAGGCGGGCGGGTGAGGGTTGGACAGACATGTCGGCATCCTACGGCGCGGCGACGCCCGCTGTCCACCGGTATTCGCCGCGGGTTTTCTGCTACTGCGGCGGATTCCGCGGCTGGGAGGGACATCCCTTCGGGAGGAGGAGGCCGACCGCGGTCAAGACGCCCATTTCAGCGCGAGCTTCCTGTGGTTCAGGGCGCAATCGCGCAGATAGAGATTGATCAGATTCTGGTACGGCATGCCGAGTTCGCCGGCCAGGGCTTTGAAGTAGGCCACGGTGGCTTTGTCCAGGCGCATCGTGATCGGTTGTTTGAGCGCCTTGACGTATGGATTCCGCTCACCTTTCATCTTCTCGAAATCGTAGTGTTTTCTCATGGGTTCACCTTTCGTTCCAATACGCGGTTTCTTCCCGGGGGTCAGCCTTGCGTGCGGAGATAATCCGGATGATCGTGTCACTGGCGCGATAGCAGTGGCAGACGACCAGAACGCGAAGCGTGAAGCTGATGCCAAGCATCAGGAAGCGCTCCTCCTCCTCCGAATGGTCCGGATCGTAGAACCGGATGGCATTCTCATCGAGAAAAACCGTCCTCGCCTCCTCAAAGGAGACGCCGTGCTTCCGCTTGTTGCTCCGGCTCTTGTTCTCGTTCCACTCGAATTGGATCTCGTTCATGCGTACACTGTACATACGTTGAGGTGAGCTGACAAGACCTTTCGATACGCGTCGACCGGGCGAACAGCGGTTCAGCAACCCCATTCTTCGCGGCTTCGTGAGTACCCCCCGATGTTCATCAGCCATGCGCGAAGCCAGGCCCCCGAGCGGCGGCACTCCGCAAATGGGTGTTCTTCAGGATTCCTTCCGAATAACCGCCGGCCGGCCGCGTCCATTCCCATGGTTACGCGCGCCCCCGCGTTTTCCGGAGACGAATTCACCATGCGCTTTCCCGTCCTGCGGCTCCTTTCGTTGCTCGCAGCCGCGGCCGCCACGGCCCCGTCCGGCGTCGCCGCCGAACCCGCGATGCGGGTGATCAACGGCGCGCAGACCGGGGACTTCGTGATCCGCGAAAACGCCACGCCGGTCCTGGTCTACCACCACCAGGCCGTGCAGCCGCCCCCCGGCAAACTCGAGAAGATCGCCGCCGGCAACCGCAAATACGCTCAGCCGCGCGGGGACTACATCCACCCGCTGTACGGCCCGTCGGGCGAGGAACTCACCTTCGACTGGGCGGTCGACCACCCCCACCACCGCGGCATCTACTGGGCCTGGCCCGAGGTCACCTGGAACGGCGAAACGCGCGACCTGCACGCGCTGCAGGGCGTGTTCGCCAGACCCGCCGGCACCCCCGTCCTCACCGCCGGGGACGAGGCTGCCGGCATCACCGCGGAAAGCAACTGGATGTGGGGCGACAAGACGCCGGTCGTGCACGAAAAGGTCGTCCTGCGCGCGGAGAAATCCGGGCCGCACGGCCGACGCATCGATCTGACCGTCACGCTGGAGGCGCTGGAGGACGGCGTGACCATCGCCCGGCGCGGCACGGACAAATACGGCGGCCTGAACACGCGCCTCGCCCCGGTGAAGGGCCTGGCCCTCTCGCACCAGGCCGATCCGGCCGCAGCCGCAACCCCCATGGCCTGGCACCGCGCCGCCGGCACCTGGGGCGCGGCCACCAACGCCGCCAGCATCACCATCTTTGAAAAGGCCACGAACCCCGGCTATCCGGCGGACCACATCCAGTTTCCGGAGCTGCCGTGGTTCCAGCCGACCTTTCCGAAGGCGGGCCAGCGCCACGCCCTGAAGAAGGGCGAGCCCCTCACCTTGCAGTACCGTTACTGGATTCGCGGCGGGGAGGCCGCGGACGAGAAGACCACCCGGGAGGAGTGGCGGAAATTCAACGAACCCAAACCCGGAGCCACCCCATGACCTCCCGTCCATCGCGCCGCCGCTTTCTCCAGGGGGCGACCGCCGCCGCCGTCGCCTTCCCGACTATCATCCCCTCCTCCGTCCGCGGCCAGAACCCGCCGTCGGAGCGCATCAACCTGGCCGTCATCGGCTGCGGCGGCAAGGCGTGGGGCGGGGCGCAGACCTTCGCCAACAACACCCCGGTGCAGATCACCGCGCTGGCCGATCCCAACCGCGTGAACATGGGCCGCTACGCGGGCGCGTTCAAGGTGCCCGAGGCCCGCTGCTTCCAGGACTTCCACGAGATGCTCGCGCTCAAGGACATCGACGCGGTGCTGGTCGGCACGCCCGACCACTGGCACGTCCCCGCGTCCATCGCCGCGGCGAAGGCCGGCAAACACGTCTACTGCGAGAAGCCGCTGGGCGTGTCGATCGCCGAGGGCCAGGCGCTGGTGAAGGCGGTGAAGGAGTCGGGCGTGGTCTTCCAGCACGGCACGCAGCTCCGCTCGCAAACCACGACCCGCACCGCCTGCGAGCTGGTACGCAACGGGTATTTCGGCAACGTTCGCAAGGTGATCATCGGCTCGCCCCCCGGGCTGGCCATCGGCGCGGTGGCGCCGCAGCCGGTGCCGCCGACGCTCGACTGGAAGCTCTGGGCCGGCCCCGGGGCGCCGGTGGACTACCGCAACGTCATCGTTGGCGACATTCCCGGCGCGGGCCTCCGCGGCTGGTACTTCATGAAGCGCTTTTCGCCCTCCGGCTGGATCGCGGGGTACGCGGTGCACGACATCGACCTCGCCCACTGGGGCCTCGGCCTCGAGCACACCGGCCCGGTGCGGGTCGAGGGGCATGGCAACTTCCCCAAGGAAGGGCTGTTCGACACGGTGATGGACTACGAACTCACCTTCACCTACGCCGACGGCCGGCAGATCGTCGTCACCGACACCGGCAGGAACCGCCACGGGGTGAAGTTCATGCACGAGAACGGCAAGGACTGGGTCTTCACCCGCACGGAGCTGGACGCCAGCGACCGCAATCTGCTCCGCGTCCCGCGCAAGGAGAGCGACGTGAAGCTGTACGCGTCGAAGATTCACGAGCTGAACTTCATCGAGTGCATCAAGAGCGGCCAGCCCACCATCACCCCGGCCGACGTCGCCCACCGCTCCACCAGCGTCTGCCACATCGGGGCCATCTGCCTCGATCTCGGCCGCCCGCTCCAGTGGGATCCCGCCGCCGAGAAGTTCGTCAACGACGACGAGGCCGACAAGCGGCTGGCGGTGATCTAGCCCGGAGCGCCACCGCCCCGGTGGCATCGGTCCGCCATCGCCCCGATGGCGGGCAGCCTGCGTGAGAACACCGGCCACCGGGGGCGGTGGCGCTCCGGGAGGATCGCGGTGCGGCCGCAGGCACCATGGCCGGGTTTTTTGAGGCGTTGCACCGCAGGACCGACCGACCAGTGTCGTGGCTTCCGGTCCGCCGGATCAAACCACCCAGGGAGACGCAGACATGAAATGGAAAACGGAAGACGGGGGCTGGAGTCCCTACCTCGCGGGGGCGCTGGTCGGACTGCTGGCCATCGCCTCGGTGGTCGCCACGACCAGGGTCCTCGGGAAGAGCAGTTTCCTCGGGGCGTCGACCACCTTCGTGCGCGCCGCCGGGATGATGGAGCAGGCGGTATGCCCGGAACACGTGGCCGCCAACGCCTACTTCACCAAGGAAAAGGTCCAGGTGGAATGGCAGTTCATGGTGGTGACGGGGATCTTCTTCGGGGCGCTGCTGTCGTCGCTGACGGACAGGAGCTTCAAGCTGGAGTCGACCCCGCCGGTGTGGCGGGATCGTTTCGGGCCGGGGGTGGGCCGGCGGGCGGCCGCGGCCGTGGCCGGCGGAGCGCTGGCGATGTTCGGCGCGCGGCTGGCGGACGGATGTCCGAGCGGGCACGGGCTGAGCGGCATGATGCAGCTTTCGGCCAGCGCGTTCGTGGCGCTGGGGGTGTTCTTCGGCGCGGGGGTGATCGTGGCGCGGCTGGTGTACGGAAGGAGGGCGTCATGAACGCCGGACTCTGGCTGGGATTGGCGACCGGGATGGCCTTCGGCTTCCTGCTGCAGAAGGGGCGCGTGCTGCGCTTCGAGCGGCAGGTGGGGGCGATGCTGCTGAAGGACATGACGATCATGAAGTTCATGCTCTCCGCGATCGTGGTGGGCATGGTGGGCATCCTGCTGCTGGCCGACCTGGGGGTCATCACCCTGGGGCACAAGGCCATGAACCTCGGCGCGCTGCTGGTGGGCGGGGCGTTTTTCGGCGCAGGCTGGGCGGTGATGGGCTACTGCCCGGGCACGGCGGTCGGCGCGGTGGGCGAAGGCCGCTGGCCTGCGTTGTTCGCGCTGGCCGGCATGCTGCTGGGCGCGGCCGTCTACGCGGAGCTGTATCCGATGTGCAAGGCGACGGTGCTGGCGTGGAAGGATTTCGGCAAGATCGGGCTGTCCGACGCGCTCGGCGTGTCGCACTGGGTGATCGCGCTGCCCTTCGCGGCGGGCGTGGTCGTTCTGTTCCGGTGGTTTGAGAAGAAGGGGCTGTGAGCATTCCCCTGCGGGACATCCGGCGGGCGGGGTAAAGCGGGGGCTGGGCACCCGCTCCGCCAGATTCCACCGCAGAAAAACATACGCCCGGACAACGCCGGGCAGCCGGCTCAGCGTTTCCGCCGCACCAGCGAACGCATCAGCACCACGCCCGCGACCAGCGGTCCGGCCGAGGCGGGTTCGGGCACCGAGCCGGCGACCTTGCAGTGGAACAGGACGGCCGCGCCGGCCTGGATGCCCTCTTGGGTGACGCCGGAGTTGGTGTTGTTCGCGACGAACTGGCGCATGCCCGCCCCGGTCTTGTTCAACCCGCCGCGACGCCTGCTCGACTCATTCTTGCCGGATCGATTTGACGACTCCGTATCCACGACGGCTTGTCAGGACGGCATTGCCGAAGACCTCCCGCACCCGGGCCTCTATCCAGGAGGAATTCTTCGCGACGAAATACGCCCGACCGCCGGGCAGCAGCATGCGACGCGCGGTCTGGATGAAGAGTTCGTCGATCTGATGCTGCGAAAAATACGGGGGATTGCCGGCAAACAAGGTGAAACGGGGCGGGCCGGAAAGGCCGTCGTCCGAGAGGACAAACCCGGTGAGCGGGGGCACCAGTCCGTTGCGCAGGGCGTTGGCGCGGGCGCACTCCACGGCTCGGGCGCTGCCGTCGACGAAGGTCACCTCCGCCAGGGGCGTGTTGCAGGCGGTGACGATCCCGACCGCCCCGGAGCCGCAGCCCAGATCAAGCATCCGGTCACCCGGACGGGCCTCCAGCGTCTCGGCCAGGGCCCGGGCGCCTTCATCGACGCGACGGTGCGAAAACACCCCCGGGATGGTCACCAGTTCCACCGTGCGCGCTCCGCCGGGGAGGGACATGGTGAAGGCGGATTCGCGGGACTTGGGATGGGGATCGGGGCCGCGCGAGGAACCGGAGATTCTCACCAGCCCGCCGCCGACCGGAGTCGGCCCGGCGCCAAACGCCTCCTTGAGCTGCTTGACCAGCCAGGGCTTGGCGCGCTCGGCCGCCACGATCACCCGCCCCCCCGGCTTCACGGCCGCCCGCACCTCGTCGATCCACTCCTGGATCAGCTCGCCCGGCTGATCCCCCTCGCAGAGCTGGACCAGGGCGGAGTCAAACTCACCCGCCCGGCCGATGACCGACTCGCAGACCGCCTCGACCCGGTCGTCCCCCCGGTTTGCCGACACGTTCCGGAGGGCCGCCTTCAGGTGATGATGGTCGGTCGTGTGCACCAGCGGCCGGCAGCTTTCGTGCAGGGCGGCGGCGGCCAGCGCCACGCCGGCGGTGCGGTTTCCCACCACGAGCAGCCGGCCCGGACTGCGCAACGTGTGCATCTGGCCCATGAGGACCGCCTCCACCGGATGCAGGCCGCTGCGCGAGATCACCTTCACCCCGGCGTCGGCAAACGTCTCGGTGATGTGTTCTCCGCGGCGGTCGGGGGTCAAATAGAGCGTGTGCATTCCGGTTGCATGCCAGTTTCAGCGGCAAAGTCGAGCGAAGTCATGGCGGGCAGTCAATCTACCAACTGAATAGATTTGTAACTCCTCCGACTTTTTGTTTGACTAATCTCAATGAAAGAATGATAGTCACCCACATCAGTCGAAAAACTAGACTATGCTCACCCGCAAAACCAAATACGCATTGAAAGCCCTTCTGGTGCTCGCCGACGAAGGGTCGGGGAGTCCGTTGTTGATCGCCGACCTGTCGGTGCGGGCGGGCGTCCCCAAGAAGTTTCTGGAGCAGATCCTGCTGGAGCTGAACAAGGCCGGTCTGCTGACCAGCCGCAAGGGCCGGGGCGGGGGCTACCGGCTGGCACTGGAACCCCGGGACATCACGGTGGGCGAAATCATCCGCCTGACGGACGGCCCCCTCGCCCCGGTGCCGTGTGTGAGCGTGACCGCCTACGCCCCCTGCCCCGAATGCCGGGACGAGGAAACCTGCCGGATCCGTTCCGTCATGAAAGAGGCCCGGGATGCGCTCGCCGCCGTTCTGGACCGCCGCACCCTGGCCGACATGCTGCGTTCGCGCGGGTCGCGCTCGGTAATCTCCATGGATTTTGTAGACTAAATGAGCATCACCGCCACCCACATCCACAAGGCCTTCGGGTCCTTCCAAGCCCTGCGCGACGTCAGCGTGGACTTTCCCACCGGCCAACTGGTCGCCCTGCTGGGGCCCTCGGGCTCCGGAAAAACCAGCCTGCTGCGCATCATCGCGGGCCTGGAGAAGGCCGACTCCGGCCAGGTGCTGTTCGACGGTGAGGACGCGACCACGGTGAACGCCCGCAACCGCGGGGTCGGGTTCGTCTTCCAGCATTACGCGTTGTTCCGGCACATGACGGTGTTCGAGAACATCGCGTTCGGCCTGCGGGTGAAGCCCCGGGCGGTCCGCCCCGCGCGCGCGGTCATCGACAAGCGCGTGAATGAACTGCTCCGCCTGGTGCAACTGGATCCGCTGGGCAACCGGCTGCCCTCGCAGCTTTCGGGCGGGCAGCGCCAGCGCGTCGCCCTGGCCCGCGCGCTGGCGGTGGAGCCGAAGGTGTTGCTGCTGGACGAGCCCTTCGGCGCGCTCGACGCCAAGGTGCGCAAGGAGCTGCGCCAGTGGCTGCGCCGGCTGCACGACGAGATCCATGTGACCTCCATCTTCGTGACGCACGACGTGGAGGAGGCGCTCGAGGTGTCGGACCGGATCGTGGTCATGAACCAGGGCCGCGTGGAGCAGGCGGGCACCCCGGACGAGGTGTACGAGAACCCCGCCACGCCCTTTGTGCATGATTTCCTGGGCAGTGTGAACGTGCTGCCCTCCGCCCGCGGGGAGTCCTATGTGCGGCCGCATGACCTGGTCATCTCGCGCACCCGCACCACGGTGGAGGAAATGCGGGCGGTGGTGTCGGAGGTGAGGGCCGTCGGACCGGTCGTCCGCATCACCGTCCAGCTTGACGGCGGCGGCTCCGCCCACGCCGAGATCACCCGCGCCGCCCACCGCGAACTGGCCGTCACGCCCGGCGAAACCATCTTCCTGCATCCGCGCAACCAGCGCATCTATGCGGAGGACTACTCGATCTAGCCCCCCGCCCGACTTTCCCGAACCCAAACCCCGAGCACAACCATGAGCACCTACAACGACAACAGCCTCTCCATCGGCAGGACGCCGCTGGTGAAGATCAACCGCATCACCGCCGGCGCCAAGGCCGTGGTGTATGCCAAAATCGAGGGCCGCAACCCGGCCTATTCCGTGAAATGCCGCATCGGCGCCGCCATGATCTGGGACGCCGAGGAAAAGGGCCTCCTCAAGCCCGGCGTGGAGATCGTCGAACCCACCAGCGGCAACACCGGCATCGCCCTGGCGTTCGTCGCGGCCGCCCGCGGCTACAAGCTGACGCTGACCATGCCCGAGACCATGTCCATCGAGCGCCGCCGCGTGCTCGCCGCCTTCGGCGCGACGCTGGTGCTGACGCCCGGCTCCGAAGGCATGAAGGGCGCCATCCGCCGCGCCGAGGAACTCCACGCCTCCGCCCCCGGCAGGTACTTCCTGCCCCAGCAGTTCAAGAATCCCGCCAATCCGGCCATCCATGAGAAGACCACCGGTCCGGAAATCTGGGAGGACACGCAGGGCAAGATCGACATTCTCGTGAGCGGGGTCGGCACCGGCGGCACGATCACCGGCGTCTCCCGCTTCATCAAGAAGACGAAGGGCCGCGCCATCACCACCATCGCGGTGGAGCCGAAGGAGTCGCCCGTGATCTCGCAGACCCGCGCCAAGGCCGAGATCAAGCCCGGCCCGCACAAGATCCAGGGCATCGGCGCCGGCTTCGTGCCGGACAATCTCGACCTCGGCCTGGTGGACCAGATCGAACAGGTCACCAGCGACGAGGCCGTCGAGATGTCCCGCCGCCTGGCGCGCGAGGAAGGCATCCTCTCCGGCATCTCCTGCGGCGCCGCGATGGTGGCCGCCCTGCGCGCCGCCCACGATCCCGCCAACGCCGGCAAGACCATCGTGGTGGTCCTGCCCGACGGCGGCGAGCGCTACCTCTCGACGGTGCTCTTCGCGGGCATCGGCGAGTAAGGCCGCGGAACTCCCTTCGCCGGGTCCGCCCGGCGAAGGGGGCACGGCTTGCATTCCCCGCGCCGGTCGGTAAAGGCGGCGGACATCGATGAATCCGCCCTCCCCTTCCCCTCCTCCACCGGCGACGGGATCCGTTCCCCGCCGCCGGTTCCGGCTCCTTGTGCTCCTGCCGGCGGTGGCGGTCGCCGGGCTGGGCCTTGCCACCCTGGCCGGCTACTTTCCCCCGCTGCACCGGACCGTGCCCCCGGCCGAGGAATACCAGGTCCGGGCCCTGCAGCGATTGCGCGAACGCGTCCGGGCGTGGTCGTGTATGAACGGGAGCGCGACCCGGAAAACACCGGCCTCTGGAAAACCCCCGGGGAAACCGCCGCATACCGCCTGACCCGGGACGGCCGCTATCCGCGCCCTCCCCGATGGCGGCAGGTTGGCCTATCTGCGCGGAGACGCCGAGATCCGGATCATGTCGATCCGGGGGCGCGGCGACCGGCTGCTCCACACCGCCGGCGCGCGGATTCCTCGAATCACCTTCCACCCGAACGGCCGGGAAATCCTCTTCCTGGAAAAGGACGAGGTCCGGTCGCTGGACCTGGCCGGCCTCACCGTCCGCACCGTCCGCCAGATCCGGGTCCCCGCCGCCGTCGATGTCTCGGAGGACGGACGACACCTCATCGTCTCCACCAACCTCAAGGGCCGGCATGAAATCCACACCTGCCTGCTGCCCGACGGGGAGTGGAACACCCTGGGCCGGGGCTGCTCCGCCGCGATCTCCCCGGACGGCCGGGTCATGACCGACAATCATTTCGACCACCATTACCTGCGCGTCCTCCAAACCTCGTTCAGGAGACCGGGCGGGTGCCGCCCCCCGGGCATGACCCTCGACAACGAGGCCTGGTCGAACCGGCCGGACTGGATCGCCTTCGGAGCGAGCAGAAGAACCACCGCTTCATCTGGCTCCATCATCTGGGCGATCCGGCGCCGCTGCAGGCGACCTTCACCCGCGACGCCGACCGGCCGGACGTGTTTGTCGAGTAGCCGCCCCTCCCGGCCAGAAACGCCCGCCGCAACGCGGGGATTGCATCGCCGGGCGTTTTGGGGAATGTACGGAGGAACGCATGAACCCGCACCGCCACGCCTGCGTGATGATGCTCCGCCTGCTCGTCCTGGCGGCGGTGCTGCTGCCGCGTTCCAGTCCGGCGATAGAGGCGCCGGCGCGCGGCGGAGGAGGAACGGCTGCGCACGGACTACCGGAGCCTGGAGGAATTCGCCGCGTCGACCGGGCTGGCCGCGCCGGTCGAGATCGGCGACCGCATCCACGGCGCGTCGAACCAGTGGGCGTCGGTGTCGATCACGACGGGCAGCCGGCGCGCCGCGAACGGCCGTCTGGTCTGGATGAGCCTGCCGAATCTGGACCTGGCCGACCGGCCGGCGCTCGCGTCTGGACGAGGAGAAGACCCTGCGGCCCACATCCTGCTGCCGGAATGGACGCTGCCCCCAACGACGGGGAGTTCGTCGTGCTGGATCCCGGCCATGGCGGGCACGACACGGGCGCACGCGGGCCGCGGGGCGCGCTCGAGAAAACCATGAGCCTCGACATCGCCGCGCGCATCGCCGGGACATCTGGAGGCGCGCGGCGTTCCCGGAAGATGACACGTCAGGACGACCGCTTTGTCGAGCTGGCCTGAACGCTCCCGGCCGGCCGCGCGGGCGACTGTTCGTCAGCCTCACTTCAACTCCGGCTCCAGCGAGGAGGCGGGCGGGTGGAGAGCTCGCGCTCAGCCTGCCCGGCACCCCCTCGTCCAACGACCCGGAGGGGCAGAACGCCCCGCGAATCCATCCCGGCAACCGCTTCGACGAAGCCAACGTGGTCCCTGGCGTACTGCATCCAGCGCGGGGGCTGCTGGACCGGGGCGTGGACGGCGACCGGGGGGTGCGGCGCGCGCGTTTTTCGGTGCTGCGGGAGGCCCCCTGTCCGGCGGCGCTGGTGGAGTGCGGATTCCTGAGCAACCCGGACGGAGGAGAAGAACATCCTGGACGCCGGACACCGGGAGAAGATCGCGGCCTCGGTCACCGACGGCATCATGCACTACCTGAATCACGAGCGCCGCGCCGAAATCCTGCGCGCGAGACACCGCCCCGGACGTCGTCGTTCGACGAACCCGTCATGCGGTAGACGTCCGGAGGCGCCGGGAGGGCCCCGGTCAGGGTTTCACGGGCGGGAAGGCCTGGCCGGCCAGCTTCTTTTCCGCCTCGGCAAACAGCGCCGCAGACCGGGCCGGCGATTCCGCGCGCCACTTCGCCATCCGGTCCCCCGACCGCCGTGCCGGCCGCGGCCAGACCTCCCGCCGCCGCGCTTTCCGCCCCCGCCGCAGTTCCGGCGGCGGAGGACGCGGTGTCCCCAACCCCCTTGACCAACTCCTCCGGCGCCGGAGAGGTCGCCCTTGACCAGTTTTTCGCCAGAGGAGAACAGGCCGCTGGCGAGCGAATTGACGGTTGACAGGGTTCGTTGAACACGGCCTCACCGGTGTGGATGACGGCCCCGGCCGCCTGCTCGCCGGTCTTGACCACGTTGCCCGCGACGGCGGAGAGGGCTGCGACCGGCATGTTGAGCACCCCGCGATGGCCGACGCCATCTCGGGTTTGGGATCCGGCCAGCGTGCCGGTCACGCGCAGGAGATCGTTGGCCTGTCCGTACTCGTTGACCATCCCGCCCTTCACGTCGAGCAGACCGGGGCGATGAGAATGTCCGCGTTCAGATCGAGGCCGTATCCCCCGAGAAACCCGATGACGTCCTTGCCGGGGCGGCGCCGTGGTCAGCTCGAATCCCGCCAGCCGAACACCGCCGCCACCGAGGGCTCCACGCCGGGCCGCAGCGGCGCGAGACGGGCGAGCAGCCGCCCCGTCGCGTTGGTGCCGGCCGCCTGCACGATGGCGAAGTCCACGCGGGCCGCGCCTTCCGCCGGGGCGCCGGAGAGCGCGGGGCCAGCCTGGATGCCGTCCAGCGCGACGGTGAGGTTGGTGACCACGATGTCCACGGCGTTGACGCCCTTGGTGTGATCGGTGAACCGCACGACGCCCCGGTCGAGCCGCAGCGCGGCCAGCAGCAGCGAGACCGGCTGGCCGGCCTCCCTCTCCGGCGGGGTGGCTTCCTTGGGCGGCTTGGCCAGGCGGCGTCAACCCTTCCCGGATCCTTCACCACGTGGATGCGCGGATCCTCCAGTTTCACGCTTTCGATGCGGACCTCGCCCTTCAGAGCGCGGCCACGTCGAGGTCCGCGGAGGGCGGAGTCCGACGGAGACCGCGTCATCGCCGCCGAGCCGGGCGGCTGGCCGATCTTCAAGGCCGCGCAACTCCCGCCCGGCCGGATAGCAGGGAGAGGAGAGGTCGTCGAGCGAGGCCGGGGCGTTGAGGGTCCGCGGTCAGTTGCGCGCGCGACGCGCAGGGCGATGGTGTTGAGCGCGAGCAACAGCGCCGCGACGAGCAGCACGACGACGCCGGCGGTGATCTTGAGGGCGCGTTTCATCGGGGTCCGGCTCCGGGGGAAGTTTCACGGCCCTGTTTTGGGCGATCAGGCAAAGTTCGGCGGCCTTGAAGGCGTGGGCCTGGGTCATCGCGTTCTCGGTGCGGCGCAGGCAGTCGAGGATGAGTTGTCCGAAGAAGGGGAAGGCGACCTTGCCGGCGAGGTCCATGACCTGCGTGCCCTTCTGGTTCACCAGGATGAGCGTGTCGGTGACGGCGGAGCGGCCGACATCCACGTACTTGCGCAGTTCGAGGTAGCCCTCGGTGCCGAGGATCATGGTGCAGCCGTCGCCCCAGTGCCGAGGCCCTCGGGGTGAACCAGTCCACGCGGAAGTAGTTGGTGGCGCTGCCGTTGTCGGCGACGGCGAGGCGTCGCCAAAATCCTCCAGCTCGGGATGGGCGGGGTTGTTCACGTTGCCGGCGCGGCTGAACTGCACGGTCGCGTCCTTCGCCCCAGGTGTAGCGCAGGAACTGTTCGATCTGGTGGCTGCCGATGTCGCACAGGATGCCGCCGTATTTCGCGTGCTCGAAAAACCAGGCCGGGCGGGTGGGGGCGTTGAGGCGGTGGGGGCCGAGGCCCATCACATGGAAGGGCCGGCCGATCGCGCCCGCGCGGACGAGGTCGCCGGCGTACACCGCGCATTCCACGTGGAGGCGTTCGCTGAAGTAGACCATGTACTTTCTGCCCGTGGCCGCGGCCGTGGCGCGGGCCTTTTCCAACTGGTCCAGGCGGGTGAACGGGGTCCTTGTCGGTGAAGTAGTCCTTGCCGTGCTCCATCACGCGCACGCCGAGGGGGCCGCGCTCGCTCGGCACCGCGGCGGCGGCCACCAGGTGCACGGCGGGATCGTCGAGGATCTCCTGTTCCGAGCGGGCGATGCGCACGCCGGGGTAGCGTTGGGCGAAGGCTTCGGCGCGGGCGGGATCGCCGTCGAAGACCCACTTGAGCGTCCCGCCGGCCTCGACCAGGCCGTTGCACTGGCCGAAGATGTGGCCGTGGTCGAGCGCGGTGGCGGCGAACACGAATTCCCGGGGTTGACCACCGGGGCGGTTTTCCGGTGGGTGCGTAGTTCATCCCGTCTTTTGCGGATGCGGCCATGTGTTGCTCCCGGGGTGGTCCTGCGGATTAAAACCCGAACACGGCGCCGAACCGGACCAGCAGCGCCTCGAGTTCGTTGTCGATCGTCGTGCCGCCGCTGGCCGATTTCCCCGGGGATCAGCCCGGCCTGGGCCGGCTTCAACGTACAGGGTCCAGTCGCGCGACGCCTCGAATTCCAGCCCCCACCCCCGCGCCGCCGATGATGGCGTCGCTGACATCGACGGTATGCTCCCCGGGTGAAGTCCCCGTTGCTCAGTTGCGCCTTCGCCCCGGAAAGACCGTTGCAGTACCGGAGGTCGGTGTCAGGTTCACCCGGAGGGCGTTCGCCCAGATCGATCCGCTCGTCGATTCCGACGCCCGCCTGGATGAACGAGGGGGGATCCGTCGAATCCCGTGAAGTCATCCGCGGTGGCGAGATCCGAATCGTCCGCCAGTTCCCATTGCTGGAGCGGCCGATGAGGCTGACCGCGGTGGTCTCCCAATACCACAGCCGGTATTGGATCTCCACCCCCACCGCGGAGGCGTAGACATCGCCGAGGGGCAGCGCGTAGACGCCCCCGATCCGGGTGTCCCGGGGCACGTATTCGCCCGCGGCGGGCAGGGTGGCGGCAAGAAGGGCAAGGCTGGCCAGCAGGGTTGTTTTCATGGTTCAGCTCCGGATCAGGGTCAGACCTCGTCCCGCCTGGGCCGGCATCTCGTCGAGCGACCTCGCCTCGGATTCAACCGGCACAACGGTTCGTTGTTGGACGGACGCACGTTAAACCCCAGGTGTCGAACTCAATGCTCAAACCATCCGGTTCAAAACAAGGGTCTGGAATGGGACCGTATGTCCCGTCCGGCCACCCCCTTTATCGGGCGCAGGAAGACCCCAAAAGGCCCACCTGGATCGCGGTTTCCATGGTCGGATGGCGAACTCAATGCGCAAACGGTTCGGTTTGAAGCCCGTTCCGCCCGCGCGGGCGGGGCGGAGCGGGGACGATCGGGGGCCGGGCGGTCGACCCGGCGGTTGATCTCCCCGGTCGCAAAATGACGCGGGATCGGAAAGATCGCTCCAACCGCGATTTTTTAGGCGTTTCAAGGTCACCGTAAACGACAAAAGTCATATTTTTCGCTTTTCAACTGAACTAGGCTTGTGCGATAAACAAATCTGTCAATCAAGATTATCCCAATTGAGGTCAAAAATGAGCCTACCCAATCGCAAATCGCTCGTGAGCCAGTCGGTTGAGTTCATCGAGAACAAGATCACCGCCGGTGTCTTCAGCGGGACCATGCCCACCGAACACGAGCTGAGTTCGCAGCTCCTCGTAAGTCGCAACACCATACGGGCGGCGTACTCGCGACTGGAGTCGGATCAATGGATCAGCCCGGCCCGGCAGGGCACCCGGCGCAAGATCCTCAAGTTTTTCCCCCGCAAGGACGGCGAGCCCCCCTTCAAGATCGGATATCTGGCCTACGACAGCCTGGACCGCATGCGTCCCAACGACCTGGCCATGCTGGAAACCCTGCGCGCGGGCATGCTCCCCCTCAACGGCAACATCGAGGTGGTCATTTCCACCGGACTTTCCAACGGGGACCTGGAATCATCGCTGGAGCTGCTGGTCCGCCAGACCGCCGCCGACGCGTGGATCATCGTGCGCGGCCCGGCGCAGCTTCAGCGCTGGTTTGGCGACAAGGGGCTGCCCACCATCCTGCTCGGAACGGCGGTGGACGGCGTGGCCATCCACTGCGTGGACTGCGACTGGTACCGCGCCACGCAGGACGCCGTGCAGCGCCTGATCGGCGCCGGGCACCGGCGGATCCTCTATGCCGGCCCCCGCGACCGCCTGGAAGGCGTCCGCCGCGCCGAGGAAGGCTTCCAGGACATCCTCAACACCCTGTCCGCCACGGCCACCGGGATGATCGTGCGCCATGATGCCAAGGGCGGACGCAAGGACGCCTTCGCCGACGAGCTGCGCGGCATGTTCATGCAGGCCGAACGCCCCACCGCGGTCATCACCCACCGCGCCGGCGAGGCCATGGCCCTGCTGGGCGTCCTCAACGACCTGCGCCTCCGCGTCGGCACCGACGTCGCCCTCATCAGCATGGAGTTCGACGAGCTGTTCAACGACTACCGCCCCTCCATCTGCGGCTACCGCACCCGGCAGGCCGACCGCGCCCCGCATCTTCACCCTCCTGGCCTTGATCAAGAACCACGCCAATCCGGGCGCCATCCGCGACCTCTTCATGCCCGAATTCATCGAGGGCGGCACCCTTTCGCACGTCGGCTGAGGAAGCGGGTCCGGGCTTGCTTTCCCCGGGTGACGGCCTAGGTTTTGACACAACCCAAAGGAAACCCGTGAAACATCCGCTCCTTCTCGCCTCCCTGCTCCTCGCCGCCCTGCCCGCCCTCTCCGAGGAAACCGCCCCGACCCAGGCCGAGGCCCTCAAGGCCCACTTCGGCGACGACCTCCACGACAACCAGGGCAACAAGGTCGACCTCGCCAAGCTCAACGGCAAGGCGGTCGGCATCTACTACTCCGCCCACTGGTGCCCTCCCTGCCGCGCCTTCACGCCCACCCTCGTCGAGTACCGCAACAAGTACGCCGAAAACCTCGAGGTGGTCTTCGTCAGCGCCGACCGCGATGACGAATCCATGAAGAAGTACATCGAGGAAGCCAAGATGCCCTGGCTGACCGTCACCCGCGACGGAGAGGTTGCCAAGGCCCTCAGTGAAAAATACGAGGTCACCGGCATCCCGACGCTCGTGATCCTCAAGTCGGACGGCTCCCTGCTCACCCGGGACGGACGCTCCCTCGTCGCCTCCGGCGCGGACGGCACGCTGCTCAACGACCCGAAGGCGCGCATCGAGACCTCCGAGGAGGAGTACAACTGCGGCAAGTGCAACAAGACGCACACCCGCAAGGTCACCAAGCTGGTCAAGGGCGACAAAACCTGAATGGCCGACGGCGCGACCAGCCCCGCCATCGATCCGGCCATCGAACCCGGCTGGAAAGTCCGGCTCGCGGGGGAGTTCGCGCAGCCGTATTTCCGCGACCTGCGCGCGTTCCTGCACGCCCGGAAGGCGGAGGGACGGACGATCTATCCGCCCGGATCGCGCATCTTCGCGGCCTTTGACTTCACCCCCTGGGACCGCCTCAAGGCCGTCATCATCGGCCAGGATCCCTACCACGGCGCGGGACAGGCCAACGGGCTCTGCTTTTCCGTGGCGCCCGGCGTGACCATTCCCCCCAGCCTCAAGAACATCCACAAGGAACTCCTCGACGACCTGGGCCTGCCCCCGCCCCCCACCGGCGACCTGACCCCGTGGGCGAAGCAGGGCGTGCTGCTGCTCAATGCGACCCTGACGGTCGAGGCGGCCAGACCCGCCTCGCACCACGGCAAGGGCTGGGAGACCTTCACCGACGCGGTGATTCGCGCGGTGAACGAGGAAAAGGAGGGGGTCGTCTTCATCCTCTGGGGGAAAAACGCCCAGCAGAAGGGCGCCATCATCGACACCGCGCGCCACCGCGTCCTCCAGTCCGCCCACCCCTCCCCCTACTCCGCCAGCGCCGGTTTCTTCGGCTCCAAACCCTTTTCCAAAACCAACGCCCTGCTGGAAGCGCTCGGTCGCGAACCGATCGACTGGCGGCTCGGCTGATCATGTCGGTGTTCGATCTCATCGGGGGACAGGCCGCCCGGCTGCTCCTGCGCGCGGGTTTCATGCGCCAGCTCGTCCGCCCCGCCTCCGCGGAAAAACGGGCCGGGGTGGAGGCAGATCTCGGACGCCGCCTGCTGGCGGGCCTCATGCGCGATTTCCCGCTGAGCCGCGACGCCGGCGCGTGGGACGCCCTGCGCCGCGCGCGCGACCTGCTCGATCCCGCCCTCCGCTCCCGCGGCCTGTGCCTCAAGCCCGTCGCCCTCGACCTCCGCGGCGAGACCGGCCTGGCCCTTCCCGGCGATCACGTGGTGGTCTCCCCGGCCTGGGTGACCGCCCGCCGCGAAAGCCTCAAGGGGCTTGTCTTTCACCTCGCCGCCCTCAAGTCCCTGTCCCTCCTGCACGACAGCTTCAACCGCTGCGGCTCCATGGCCGCCGCCGCGGTTCCAAAATCGGCGGAAATTCTCCGCCGCCTCGCCGGTCCCCCGCGCACCACCGAAATGGTGTTCCAGGCCGACCGGCTGGCCATGGACCTCTGCCGGGCCGCCGGTTTCGGCCCCGACGCCGCCCTCGACGCCCTCGCCCGGCCCTGCGCCGACCACACCGCCGGCCTGGTCACCCCCGCCGCCCGCATCCAGCGCCTGCGCGCCGCGCTGCCGGGATAGCGGACCCCGCGCCGCGGGACGGAAAATCAGTTGCCCATTTCCGGAAAACCGTCGTATGGTATCCGGCTTCCATGAACTGGCTCACCGAACTTTTCTCCAATCACGAGTCCATCGCCCGCACCGTGCTGATCCTCAGCGCGGTGGTGGCGTCGGGCCTCACCCTCGGCAATCTCCGCGTCGCCGGGATCAGCCTCGGCATCGCGGGGGTGCTCTTCACCGGTCTCGGTTTCGGACACTTCGGCCTGACCATCGACGGGTCCATCCTGGAATTCGCGCGCGAATTCGGCCTGGTGCTGTTTGTCTACACCATCGGCATCCAGGTGGGGCCGAGCTTCTTCGCCTCCTTCCGCAAGCAGGGCATCAAGCTCAACCTGCTGGCGGGATCGGTCGTGCTGATCGGCGTGCTCACGGCGGTGGCCCTCAAGTTCGCGTTTCACCTGCCCCTGTCCGTCGCGGTGGGCCTGCTCTCCGGCGCCGTCACCAACACCCCCGGCCTCGGCGCCGCGCAACAGGCCCTCAAGGAGGGCGCCGCGGCCCTGCCCGACGCCGCCGAGGTCTCCGGCATGGCCTACGCGGTGGCCTATCCCTTCGGCATCATCGGCATCATCCTGACCATGCTGCTCGTCCGGAAGGTCCTCGGCGTCAACGTGCAGAAGGAGGCGCAGGACTTCGAGCAGACCCAGTCGCCGCAGGGCAAAATGCCCGACAACTACAACCTCACCGTCTCCAACCCGCGCCTTGAGGGCCAGCCCTTCTCGGTGCTCAACCGCCTTGTCGCCGCCGAATTCGTCGTCTCGCGCCTGCTGCGCGGCGACGAGGTGATCGTGCCCACCTCCGACACCCGCCTGCAGCACGGCGACGTCCTGCACGTCGTCTGCACCCGCGAGAACGCCGAGAACCTCGCCGTGCTCGTGGGCGACATCACCAAGCTCGACGTCCGCTCCGTGCCGAGCGACCTCACCGTGCGCAACATCGTCATCACCCACAAGGAGGCGGCCGGCAAGAGCATCAGCGAACTCGACCTGATGAACCGCTACGGCGTCGCCGTCACCCGCGTGCACCGCGCCGGCATCGAGCTGCTGGCCCGCTCGAACATGTCGCTCCACTTCGGCGACCGCGTCACCGTGGTGGGCGAGGCCGAGGCGATCAAGAAGGTCGCCTCCGAGCTGGGCGACTCCATGAAGCAGCTCCAGCACCCGAACATCATGCCGGTGTTCCTCGGCATCATCGCGGGCGTGCTGCTGGGCTCCATCCCCTTCGCCATTCCGGGCGTGCCCGCGCCGGTGAAGCTCGGCATGGCCGGCGGCCCGCTGCTGGTCGCCCTCATCCTCAGCCGCGTCGGCAAGATCGGCCCCATCGTCTGGTACATGCCCGCCAGCGCCAACCTGATCGTGCGCGAGATCGGCATCACCCTGTTCCTCGCGGCCGTGGGCCTCAAGTCCGGCGGCAAGTTCGTGGAGACGCTGGTGAGCGGCTCCGGCCTCACCTGGATGCTCCTCGCCGCGCTCATCACCCTCGTCCCGCTGCTGATTGTCGGGTTCGTCGCCCGCCTCGTGTACAAGCTCAACTACCTCTCCGTCTGCGGACTGCTGGCCGGCAGCATGACCGATCCCCCCGCCCTCTCCTTCGCCAACCAGATCGCCGCCTCCGAAGCCCCGTCCATCACCTACGCCAGCGTCTACGCCTTCGTCATGTTCCTCCGCATCCTCACCGCCCAGGCCCTGGTCCTGCTGCTCACCTGAACCCGCGGCCATGGAGGCTGCGGCTGCGGGGAAATTTTTATCAGAAAAGCAGAAAGGCGGGAAAAAATGGATGGTTGTTTTTCTAAAAAGCGCCCCATCTGGTGGGCGGGAGTTTGATCCTGTCTTCAAAAAGGCACCAAGAAGCCTGGAATCCAACCTAATCCTGTTCATCCTGTAAATCCTGTCAAAACTCCCCCACTAGACTCACACAAAGTCCAGGGCGAGGTCCGCGGCGGGCGCGGAGTGGGTGAGCGCGCCGACGGAGATGGCGTCGACGCCGGTCGCGGCGATGGCTTTGACGGTGGAGAGGTTCACGCCGCCGGAGGCCTCGGTGCGGCAGCCCCCGCGGCACAGGGCCACGCATTCGCGGAGCTGCGCCAGGGTCATGTTGTCGAGCAGGATCCAGTCGGGCCGGGCCGCCACCAGGTCGCGGACCTGGGCGGGGGTGTCGGCCTCGACCTCGACCACCAGCCCGGGATGCCGCCGACGCGCCTCGCGCACCGCTTCGGCCAGGGTGCCGCCCTTCGCGTGGGCGGACCAGTGGGCGAGGTGGTTGTCCTTGATCAGCACCTGGTCGTACAGGCCGGCGCGGTGGTTCGTCCCGCCGCCGCAGGCCACGGCGTACTTGTCCAGGCGACGCCACCCCGGGATCGTCTTGCGCGTGTCGAGGATGCGGGTCCGGTGCGGCTTGATTTCGTCCACGAACCGGCGGGCCAGCGTGGCCACCCCGCTCATGCGCTGGACAAAGTTCAGCGCCGTCCGCTCCGCCGTCAGCAGTGAAGCCGCCGGACCTGTCGCCGTGAGCACCACCTGCCCCTTTTGCGCCTTGCGGCCGTCCCGGAGATGCCGGGTGACCTTGATCCTCCGGTCCACCGCGCGGAACACCGCCGTGGCGATCCCGATTCCCGCGACCACCAGCGGTGACCGCGCGACCATGCGCGCCGTGGCCCGCGCCCGGGGTACGACGAGGCTGTCCGAGGTCACGTCCCCGGTGCCCACGTCCTCCGCCAGTGCCGCGGTGATCAGCACCCGGGTTTCCGGCCAGGTTTCGGGCGCGGCGGCGCGAGCGGCTTTTCGGGAGGTCGGCTTGTGTGTGTTGCGAGCGGGCACGGGATCACCTGCGGAAGGGGGTTGCCGGTTTCATAGCGCATGCGGGCGCGGGGGAAAAGGATGGAGCGCGGCGGGCGGCGGCATCCACATGCCCGCCCAACCCCCTCAGCCAGCCCGAAGGGACTCTACCAAAGCCAGAAACTTGAGGACGTGGGGAAGGACGTGGGGACGAGCCTAATGTGGAAGGACGTGGGGACGGGCCTAATGTGTGCATTTGGCGCGGGGCCGTTGGGACTCGGGTTGCATTTGATCGCCCGGGGAGTGAGGACGTGGGGACGTGAGGAGGTGGGGACGGGCCTAATATGTGCATTTGACGCGGGGCCATTGGGACTCGGGCTTCATTTGATCGCCCGGGGATGGGAAGTGGGGGGGAGCGCTTCTCCGTTGGAGAGCCGTAAAACTGGCGTTACTGGCGGCGATTTCTGGATTTCATGTCAGGCGGGCAGAGCTCCACCCTGGCGCGGAGAAAAGTCGGCGCGGGAACGGGCGGAGGGGAGTCGTTCAGGCTGAGTCGGTCAGGCAATCGGATCGAGGCGGAGGGCGCGGAGGGTCATGAGCCCCTGCCAGGCGGCTCCGCCCTTCATCGGACGGGGACCGCTGGTGCGACGCTTGCTGAAGAGACTGCGGTTGCCGGCAAAGACGCGATCCAGAAAGGCGCGGTTGCCGAAGGCGACGCTGTCGGTGAGCAGCGAACCCGGCAGTGCAGCAGTTCCCAGATCGTCAACTCCTCGCCGCCGTGGGCCAGGACTTCGAGCACCTCCGCGCGTGATGCCGTGCCGCTTACCGGTCTCCCCGCCCCTGAGGAACATCAATCCCGATACCGCGGCGCGGCTGCCGCCCAGGTTCTGGCGCAGCCGTGGCCACTCAGCAGACGGGTCAAGGCGGCCTGCGCGGGTTTTCGACCGGCCACGGCCTCGCCATACCCGCACCATCGGTGGAAATCTCGGCCCGGCATCGATGCCGGCGCGGACGGGATTGAGGTCGATGGCCGTCGCCATGGAGAGCAGGGCCAGCTCGTCCCCCGACGATGACGCCTGGAAGCGACCGGACCACAGCGGGCCGAAGCGGTGGTGTGCGTGCGGTTGTACCACTCGCTCATGGCCTGGTTAAGCGCGTGCCAGAACCCGGAGAGGCTGTACATGCGGTCGGTGATGCGCCTTGAGGCGGATGGCGACGGCCTGCCTCGGCGGACTTGCGGAGTTGGGCGATCCTCGCGGACGATGGCGGCGTGGCGCCGCGCGCTACCCGCCTGACCCGGCTGGAGCACCTCGGCCTCGGTCATCGGCTTGCGGACGGGCACCTCGATGAGGATGTGATAGTGGTTCGACATGACAACGTGCGTGAGGATCCTCGATCCCGCAATACGCGGCGGTCTTGCGCATGAGCCTGGTGAACTCCTCCTTCTCGGCGTCTTGGAAGAGGACTTCACCGGCGACGGTCCGGTTGATGACATGGTAGAAGCCGGCGCCGTTCTTGTTGGGGTTCAGAGCTCGTTTCGTTCGAGGCATGGGGGGTCTCCTAGTTGGTTATAGAGGAACCATACTACACTTATCAGGGTTCTGTAAAGTACGTTCGTTTACATTCTTCCCATCCCCACAGCTTGATCAGGCCTTGATCAGGCCCGTCCCCAACGGGGTTGTTCGGACCCGCAGAGGTGCAGGAAAACACGCGCGAAGGTTTGATCAGGCCCGTCCCCACCAGCGTGATCAGGCCCGTCCCCACCAGCGCGCGTCCCCACCAGCGCGTCCCCTGCGGCGTTGGGGCTTGATCAGGCCCGTCCCCAACGGGGTTTCTCGCGTTTTTCCGCCTGCTCCAATGATCCACGGGCAATGGCGTTGCGACACCAGGGGGACCGCCACTTCGGTCGAGAGCGGCAGGGCCCCGCGGGCTACTTTCCGCGCTTCCCGCGGGCGGCGGGCTTGCCGGCCGCATAGCGCACGGGCTTGCTGCGCGCGGCGCCGCCCTCGGAGGCGACGCGGAGTTCGGAAATCTGGTCGCGCAGCATGGCGGCGCGCTCGTATTCGAGGGCGCGGGCGGCGGCGACCATCTCGCCCTCCAGCTCGCGGATGACCTCGTGGACGTCGTAGTCGCGGGTGCCCTCGGCCACCATCATGGCGGCCTTCTCGACCTTCTCCGCCTCGTTCTTCAGCCAGTCGCTCTCGCCCAGGCTGTCCTGGATGGCCTTGACGACGGTGCGGGGGGTGATGCCGTGCCGGGCGTTGTAGGCGAGCTGCTTCGTCCGGCGCTCGGCGGTTACGTCGAGCAGGCGCTGCATGGAGTCGGTGACGTGGTCGGCGTAGAGGATGACGATCCCGCCGATGTTGCGGGCGGCGCGGCCCGCCGTCTGGATCAGCGAGGTCTCGGAGCGCAGGAAGCCCTCCTTGTCGGCGTCGAGGATGGCCACCAGGGTGACCTCGGGCAGGTCGAGGCCCTCGCGCAGGAGGTTGATGCCGATGAGGCAGTCGAAATCGCTGCGCCGCAGCGCGCGCAGGATCTCGACGCGCTGGATGGCGTCGATGTCGCTGTGCAGGTACTTCACGCGCAGGCCGGCGTCGGCGAGGTAGGTGGAGAGGTCCTCGGCGGTCTTCTTGGTGAGGGTGGTGACGAGGGTGCGCTCGTTCTTCGCGGCGCGCAGGCGCACCTCGCCCATGAGGTCGTCGATCTGGTTCTTGAGCGGCCGGATGAAGATCTCGGGGTCGATGATGCCGGTGGGGCGGATGAGCTGCTTGACCGGCTCGCCGCCGACCTGCTTCTCGTACGGCCCCGGCGTGGCGGAGACGAAGACGATGGGCCCGGTGCAGCCGAGGAACTCGTCGAAGTTGAGCGGCCGGTTGTCCAGCGCGGAGGGCAGGCGGAAGCCGTGCTCGACCAGCACCGATTTGCGCGCGAGGTCGCCGTTGTACATGCCGCGGAGCTGCGGGAGGGTGACGTGCGACTCGTCGATCAGCGTGAGGAACGGGCCGTCGAAGTAGTCGATGAGGGTGTACGGCCGGTCGCCCGCGGCGCGGCCGGTGAGGTAGCGCGAGTAGTTCTCGATGCCGTTGCAGAAGCCGACCTCGCGCATCATCTCCAGGTCGTACAGGGTGCGCTGCCGCAGGCGCTGGGCCTCCAGGAATTTCCGCTCCCGCTCGAATTCGGCGACGCGCCCCTCCATCTCGGCCTCGATGGCCTTGAGCGAGTCCTCGATCTTGGAGTACGGGGTGACGAAGTGCTTGGCGGGGGAGATGTTGACGGTCTCCAGCTCCTCCTCGACCTCGCCGGTGAGCGGGGTGATGCGTTGGAGCGCCTCGATCTCGTCGCCCCAGAGGGAGAGGCGCACGCCGTTCTCGGTGTAGCTGGGGAAGATGTCCACCGTGTCGCCGCGCACGCGGAAGGTGCCGGGCTTGGTCTCCAGGTCGTTGCGCGTGTACTGGATGCTGACGAGCTGGTCGAGGAGCTGCTGGCGGTCCACCCGCCCGCCGCGGTCGAGGCGGACGAGCATGCCCTTGTAGTCGATCGGCGAGCCGAGGCCGTAGATGCAGGAGACGGACGCGATGATCACCACGTCGCGCCGGTTCAGCAGCGCGTCGGTGGCGGCGAGGCGCAGGCGCTCGATGCCCTCGTTGATGGACGAGTCCTTCTCGATGTAGGTGTCCGTGCGCGGGATGTAGGCCTCGGGCTGGTAGTAGTCGAAGTAGCTGACGAAGTAACTGACGGCGTTGTGCGGCAGGAAGTGCTTGAACTCGGCGTAGAGCTGCGCGGCGAGGGTCTTGTTGTGGGAGATGACCAGCGCGGGCAGGCCGGCGTTGGCGATCAGGTGGGCCATCGTGAAGGTCTTGCCGGAGCCCGTGACCCCCTCCAGCGTCTGGAAACGCCGGCCCTCCCGGAACCCCTTGGTCAGGGCCGCGATGGCGTCGGGCTGGTCCCCCGTGGGGGTGAATCCGGAGAGGAGCTGGTAGGCGGACATTGGACGAACGTAGCACAGGCGGCGGGGGTCGGAAGTTTTTTTGTTGAGAGCCTGTGCCTGTCGCAGTACCGTGTTTTCATGGTAGTCTTCACCACGACCACAGCGGCCAAAGCACTGTTTTCGAGGGCGTTCTTGCTGTTCCTGTGTGGTGGCCATTTGCTCCTTTCCACGGGTTGTGCCACATATGGCTTCAACCCCGGAGAGTTGCTTGATTTCGCACTGGGGTGGGTCGGGATTGACATCTATCGGGATGATGTCGCGGGCGAGCCTCCTTCTTTAGAAACGCAACCCCGTGCTACGGAGAGCAGAGACATCCCACCCATAGAATAAATTGGCATCCTTGCGCCCCGGGCGGAGCGGGCGTGAAAAAATTCGGCGCAGCCGCAGTCGACAAGAGCAGACGGAACAAATTCAAGTTTGTACTTGAATATTGTACCAACCGGGAGAGAAGACGGGTGATGCGCAAAATCCCCGCCATGATCCAACGTGACCTGATGACGGCGTTGCGCCAGGCCGCTGCGGACTACCCCGTAGTCACGCTGACCGGGCCACGCCAGTCGGGAAAGACGACGCTCGTGAAAACCTGCTTCCCGGGCCATGCCTACGCCAATCTGGAACAGCCGGACCTGCGGAAACTCGCCCAGGATGATCCGCACGGGTTCTTCGTCCGCTTTCCTCCCCCGGTCATTCTGGACGAAATCCAGCGCGTTCCAGAACTGGCTTCCTACGTTCAGGTCGCCGTGGACGGCGATCGACGCGCCAAGGGTCGGTATATCCTGACGGGAAGCCATCAGACCAACCTTCATCAGGCCGTCAGCCAATCCCTGGCCGGCCGCACGGCGGTTCTGCGGCTCTTGCCCCTGAGCCTCAAGGAAGTGGCGACGCAAGCGCGCCTGCCCGGCGTGGACGAACTCCTCTGGCGGGGATTCATGCCCGCCCTGTATGAAGAGCCGGTCGACCCGACGGGCTACCACCGCAACTATTTCCAAACCTACGTCGAAAAGGATGTCCGCCAACTGCTGCAGATCCGAAACCTGCATGCTTTCGAGCGCTTCATGACACTCCTTGCCGGCCGGGTCGGGCAGATCGTCAATCTTTCGGCGCTCTCGGGTGAAACCGGGGTCAGCAGCACGACGCTTGGGGAATGGCTCTCCATCCTGGAAGCGTCTTTTGTCGTGTTCCGGCTACATCCTTATTTCGCAAACATCGGCAAACGGGTCGTGAAATCGCCCAAGTTGTATTTCACGGAGGTCGGCTTGGCGACGTACCTGTTGGGCATCGAGAGTCCCGCGCAAATGACGCGTGACCCCCTGCGGGGCGGTTTGTTCGAAAACATGGTCGTTTCGGACCTGCTGAAAACCCGTCTCAATCAGGGACGCGATCCCGGCCTTTTCTTTCTGCGCGACAACAAGGGATTCGAGATCGATCTCATCGTAAAGGAAGGCCGCCACCTTATTCCGGTGGAAATCAAATCATCCATGACCTTCCAACCCGACTTTATCCGACCTCTCCGGGATTTCTGTTCGCGGGAAAAAACCGCGCACGCACCCGCCCTGGTGTATGCCGGCGAACCTTTTCCCGATGTGCATGGGGTGCGGTGCGTCAACTTCCAAGAGGCCTACCGTCTGGTGTGACCCGGTCCGGCACCCCGGCCCCGGCGGCCGAGTCAGCGTCGCGGAAGATGAAGGCGGCTTGCCGCGGCGGCCGGAGAGCGTATAGTCAGCCCCATGAACAGAATGAATATCGTGCGCAGAATGGTGCTGGCGCTGATGCTGCTGGCGGGATTGGCCACGGGCGCGGAAGAGAAGGCTGCGGCCACGTCGCCGGCAAAACCCGCCCCGGTGGCGACGGCCCCCGTGGTCGAAAAGGCGGACGGGCTCGACGAGCCGGAGGCGCCGTTGCAATACGGGCTGTCAAAGGCGGGGCGCAGGCACAACAGCAACTGCCGGTACTGGAAATCGGTGGTGACCCCCTGCGGACCGAAGGACGGGAAGGTCGTATGCAGCTTCTGCAAAGGTTGATCCGGGTTCTGGCCGTTCTTCCGCTGGTGGCGGGGCCGGCAAATGCGCAGGAGAACGGCGCCGGCACCGGCTTCACGGTGGCGACCTGGAATCTGCAGCATTTCCCCTCGCGCAACCGGAATCTCAAGATCCCCAAGGTGGA
>JAXMHJ010000062.1:0-29692 GCA_046346795.1 Kiritimatiellia bacterium | reverse complement strand
CGGTCAGGGGGCGCCCGACCTTGACGGCCTGGACCCTCCGGGCGGGAACCGATCCGATGAGCAGATGCCCGGCCAGTACCGTCGCGGTGCTGATGTAGGATTCGGGGGTGATGCGCCGGCTGATTTGTTCGAGACTCGCGGTTGGCAACGCATAAAGCCCGCGCATGACTTTGATCAAAAGCCCGCCGTCCACCAGGGTGTTCAACTTCTTGTACAAACCCGGCGCGCTTAACCCGGAGAACAAAACGCGGAGGTCCTGAAGGCGGAAGACTCCGTCCAGTTCTCCAGCGATGGCCTCGATCCGTTTAGCATCCTCCGCTTTCATTGCACGAAACTATATCTATGCTATAGTTTGTGTCAACGTTATATCCGAGGTTCGAAGCGGGCAAGGGCGAGGCCGCATATCGAATTGCCCCGGCCATCCGCCTGGCGCCCCCGGATTGCCTTGTCCACCTCCAACCGGTACCATGCGGCGTGATCACATCCCCGCACCGGATCCATCCATGAGACTCAGCCACGCCCTGCTCGCGACTCTGCTGCTCGCCCCCGCGCCCGCGGCGCTGGCGGCGGAAGCGGACCCTCCCGACGCTCCCAAAGGAGCCGCCATCTTGGTTGAGGCGGAATCCTTCGCCCAGCGCGGGGGGTGGGTGGTGGACCCGCAGTTCATGGACACCATGGGGTCGCCGTATCTGCTCGCGCACGGTCTCGGCCGCCCCGTGGCGGATGCGACGACGGACATGACCTCGCCCGCCGCCGGAACCTACCATGTCTGGGTGCGCACCAAGGACTGGGTGGCGAAATGGAACGTGCCCGGCACGCCGGGGCGATTTCACGTGCTGGTCAACGGCCGCGCCCTGGAGACGACCTTCGGCACGGTGGGCGCCGAATGGCACTGGCAGGACGGCGGGGTTGTGGAACTGCCCGCGGGACGGGTGTCGCTGGGCCTGCGGGATCTGACCGGTTTTGAAGGCCGCTGCGATGCGATCCTGTTCTGCCAGAACGCCGGCTTCCAGCCGCCCAACGCGGATCCCGCCATGGCGGAGTTCCGACGAACGCTCCTGGTCATTCCGCAGCAGCCGGAAGAGGCGGGGGAGTTCGACTTCGTGGTCTCCGGTGGCGGCATCGCGGGCACCTGCGCAGCCCTGTCCGCCGCCCGGCTGGGCTTGCGGGTCGCGCTGGTGCAGGATCGGCCGGTGCTCGGCGGCAACAACAGTTCCGAGGTGCGCGTCTGGCTGCAGGGGGCGCGCAACGACGAACCCTGGCCGCGCATCGGCGACGTGGTGGCCGAGCTGGAGCAGGACCGGCGCGCGCACTACGGGCCGTCGAACACGCAGGAACTCTACGAGGACGGGAAGAAGCTGGCGGTGGTCCGCGCGGAAAAGAACATCACGCTGTTGCTGGAACATCGCGTGAACGGCGTGGAGGTCTAAAACGGCCGCCTCCGCGCCGTGAACGCACAGTGCACCACCAGCGGCCGCCGGCTGCGCATCGGCGGGCGGTTCTTCGCCGACTGCACCGGGGACGCCACCGTGGGCGCGCTGGCGGGCGCGGATTTCGAGATGCAGCCGGGAGGGCGCATGGGGCCGTGCAACCTCTGGAATGTTTGCGAGTGCAAGGACACCAACGCCATCAACACCGGCACCGATTGTCGCGGAGGCGGCGCCGTTTCCCCGCTGCCCGTGGGCGCTCGACCTTTCGGACAAACCCTTCCCCGGGCGCAGCAAGGTGAAGCCCGATCCGGACAAACTCGGCGGCTGGTACTGGGAGAGCGGCTTCGACCGGGATCCGATCGCCGACATGGAGCTGATCCGCGACTGGAATTTCCGGGCGATGTACGGCGCATGGGACGCGCTCAAGAACGTGGACAAGGTGCTGCCCAACCACACGCTGAACTGGTCCGCCTTCATCCTGGGCAAGCGCGAGTCGCGCCGGCTCATGGGCGACGTGGTGCTCACCTTCGCGGATCTGCGCAACGACCGCGCGTTTCCGGACGGATGCGCGCCCACCGGCTGGAGCAACGATCTGCACCGGCCGGACCCGAAGTTCGTCCGGGGCTTTGAGGGGGACGCCTTCATTTCCATCGCCGATGCCATTCCGTTCCCGGCCTCGCGGGAAAACCGCCCGTACTGGATTCCCTACCGCTGCCTCTACTCCCGCAACATCGAAAACCTCTTCATGGCCGGGCGCAACATCAGCGTGACCCACGACGCCCTCGGCGCCGTGCGGGTGATGCGCACCTGCGGAACCATGGGCGAGGTCGTCGGCATGGCGGCCAGCCTGTGCGCGAAACACGACACCACGCCCCGCGCCATCTACGAAAAGCATCTGGGCGAGCTGCAAGACCTGATGCGGCGCGGCACCGGCAAGGTGGACGGCAGCACGATTCCCTACGAAAACGGGGGGCGATCCCGATCGCGGCCGGCGGCGGCGCTTGCGCCGGCCCGGAGGTCGCCCCCCGCCGCATGGCTCAAGGACGCCGGTGAGAATCTGGCGCGCACCGCGCGCGTCGCCACGCCGGGCGTGAAGGATCAGGAGGTGCGCACCGAACTGCTGCTCAACGATGGCAACGGAATGGTGGAGGACAACAGCGCCCGCTGGATGAGCCGGTCCGCGCCGCCGCATCGCATCGAGTTCACCTGGGACAAGGCCGTGCGCATCGGCGCGGCGCGGATCATCTCCGGCTACAACCAGGGCGACGCCGTGGTCGCGCCGGTGCGGGATTTCAAATGGCAGTGGCACGACGGCACGGAGTGGAAGGACATCCCCGGCGGCGGCGTCACCGGCAACGAGGAGGTGGGCTGGTGCGGCCTGTTCACCCCGGTCGAGACCGCGCGCGTCCGCCTGGTCATACTCGCCACGCCGGAAAATGTCTCCCGTATCTGGGAGGTGGAGCTCTACGCCGCGCCATGACCGCTCCCCTCCGCCTGCTTCCCCTCCTTCTGCTCCCCGGTCTTGCGGCCGCGGCCGGGATCGACCGCCATGCGCTGGTGAGCCGGCACAACGTGGTCGTGACCAATCTGGACGAGCGGCTGGTGCTTCAGGTCGGCAACGGGGAGTTTGCGTTCGGGGTCGACGCCACCGGGTTGCAGACCTTCCACGGCAACACGATGTCGCACTGGGGATGGCACACGACGCCACCGGCATCGGGCGTGGACCCGAACGCGCTCCGCCTGACCCCGTGGGACTTCCGCGGGCGCACCATCGGATACGCGACCGGCCCGGATGGTCAGAAAGAGGTGTACAACTGGCTGCGCGAAAATCCTCACCGTTTCAATCTGGGTCGCATGGCGCTGCGACTGGACGGCGGGGCGGTGACCACGAATCAGATCACGGATATCCGCCAGGAACTGGACCTCTGGCACGGGGTGGTGACGAGTCGCTACCGTCTGGATGGTCACGCGGTGACGGTCGAAACCGCCGCGCTGGCCTCGCCGGATGGCGTGGCCGTGCGCATCCGCTCGGAGCTGCCGCCCGGCCGCCGATTGGGCGTCGAGCTGGCCTTTCCCTACGGGAACCCGGGCACATCCGGGGCCGATTGGGACCACCCGGACCGGCACACCACGACCCGCTCCCAAACCCGCGAAGGCGGGGCGGAGTTTAACCGGCGCCTCGACGCCGACGAATACGCGGTCGCGCTGCGGTGGAGCGACGACGTCGAACTGCGCGAGACCGGGGCGCATGCCTTCCTGCTGGAGCCGCGGAACGGCGCGCGGGAACTGACCTTTGTCTGCGGGTTCGCCCCCGGAGCCGATGCGCCGGCGCCGCCCGAGCCCGCCGCGGGCTTCGCAGGCGGAGCGGCGCACTGGGAGGCGTTCTGGCGGAGCGGCGGGGCGGTCGATCTCTCCGGCAGCCGCGATCCGCGCGCCCGCGAACTCGAACGCCGCATCGTGCTGTCGCAGTACCTCATGGCGGTCAACGCCTCCGGCTCGCTGCCGCCGCAGGAGAGCGGACTCTTCAACAACGGCTGGAACGGCAAGTTCCATCTGGAGATGCACTGGTGGCACGGCGTGCACCACGCGCTGTGGGGGCGCTGGGATCGTTTTGACCGCAGCCTTGGCTGGTATGCCCGCATCCTGCCTTCCGCGCGCGAGCGGGCGGCGACGCAGGGCTTCCGCGGGGCGCGCTGGCCGAAGATGTGCGGGCCCGAGGGCCGCGACTCGCCCTCCGGCGTCGGCCCGCTGCTCCTGTGGCAGCAACCCCATCCGATCTACTACGCCGGGCTGGACCACCGGCTGCACCCGTCGCGCGCGACGCTGGAGAAGTGGCGCGAGGTCGTGTTCGAGACGGCGGAGTTCATGGCGTCGAGCGCCACCCGCGATCCCGCGTCGGGGCGCTTTGTGCTCGGCCCCGCGATCAAGACCGTGCCCGAGAACAACGACGCGCGCACCACCCTCAACCCGGCATTCGAACTGTCCTACTGGCGCTTCGGCCTGCGGGTCGCGCAGGAGTGGCGCGGGCGTCTCGGCCTTCCGCCCGAACCGCGCTGGGAGGAGTGCTCCGGAACCTCGCGCCGCTTCCGCAGGAGGGAGGGCGCTATCTGCTGCGGGACGGATTGTCCGACACCTTCTCGCGCTGGAACTGGGAGCACCCTTCGCTCATCGGCCCGGGCGGCATGCTGCCCGGCGACGGGGTTGATCGCGCCGTCATGCGGGCGACGGTCCGACGGGTCGCGGAGTCGTGGGACTGGGAGCGCAAGACGTGGGGGTGGGATTTTCCCATGATGGCCATGGCCGCCGCGCGCGCTGGCGAGCCCGCGCTGGCGGTGGACGCGCTGCTCCACCCCGCGCCCCGCAATCGATTTCTGGCCAACGGACTCAGCGAAGGCGGTCCCTTTCCCTACTTCCCCTCCAACGGCGGCCTGCTGGCGGCGGTGGCGATGATGTGCGCCGGTTGGGAAGATGCGCCGGCGCCGCAGGGGACCGCCCCGGGTTTCCCATTGGACGGATCCTGGTCGGTGAAGTGGGAGGGTCTGATACCGGCACCGTGAGGGTGGGGGAGGCACCGGTTCGACCGTGGGGTTGACGGCGCCGGACAGCTTCAGGCCCCGGGTCCCTTCCGGCGTGTTGAACTTGATCCTGGAACCATGGGCGGGGTAGAAGCTGATATTCTTGCGTCAAGAGGAGTGTTCCCAGTGGCAATCATGAAGCATAAGTTGAACGGGTTTACGTTGATCGAGTTGCTGGTCGTCGTGGCGATCATCGGACTTCTGGTCGCCGTGCTGTCTCCCGCCATCCGTTCGGCGATCAGCCGGGGCCGGGCGGCGACCTGCCAGTCCAACGTGCGGAAGAACTCCATGATCCTGCTGGACATCGCCCGTGACAACGGCGGGTGGCTCACGGTGTTCCGCGACGGGTCGGGCGGGTTTGACGAGCGCATTTTCCATATGATTGGCGACCGCTTTTACGAAGGGCAGGACCGGCCGGTCTACACGCCCGAGCTGGTCAAGTCGATGCACTGCCCCGAGATGCCCGCGCCCAAGACCCCGTTCCTGGAGTGTTACGGGGTCAACTTCGCGTCCAACCCGGGCATCAATGCCGCGTGGACGATCACCACCCAGTTCGGAGCCAATCTGGGCTCCCTGCGGCTGGATGCGATCTCTTCCCCCGCCCAGTTCCCGGTGTTGATGGATTCGCTGGGGATGGACGGCAAGGAGACCCACCGGGTGAATCACAGCACGAACTATCCCGCCCTTCGCCACAACCGCCAGTGCAACAGTTCCTTTGCGGACGGGCATGCGGCGGGGGTTCCGCTGGCGGAACTGTCCCCCTACCTCATCACCAAGGCGTATTTGTGGCGCAGCCAGGGAGATTTCAGTCCACAGTCCGTGCCCGCCCCATGATGATCCTTAAGTTGCATCTGCTTCCCTCTCGATTCGAGTCCCCCTGTACGAACCCTCCTCCCGCGGTATCATCCATTCCCCGGTGCTCCTGACAGGTGTGTTTCTTCTATACTTCTTCTTCCCGGACATGCATTCTTTCCACCTCAATTCGGCCTGATTGGCCATTTGGGTCGTCAAATTATTTAGATTCAGAAGGAAAGCACGATGAACACAACTTTGCGGACGCCCCGATTTTCAGTCCCAAACGGCCTGTTCCGGGCATTCCGGAAATGGGCCTTTCCGGGAATTTTCGGCCTCATCTGCATGAATTCGCTCTTTGCCGAAGCACAGGATCGAAAGGTTCTCCCGCCGAATTTTGACGCCCGGGAAGTCCGCGTGGCCCCGGAGAAGCAGCTCAAAGGGGCGGCGGCGCAACGGGTGGAGGCGGTCAAGGCAGCCCGCCGGCATTCCATGGGCAAGGGCATTGAGAAGCTGAAGGCCGGCGTACCCGGTCTGAAGATCAAGACCTCGGAGGGACACGGGGGCGTGGAGGTCCTCAGCGCGCAGAGGGCCCTGACCGGGGCCATGCCGGGACGCTCCGCGGAGGAGATCGTCCGTGAGTTCCTGCGCGCGAACGCGCCGGTCTACGGCCTGGAGCAGGCGGATCTCGACCACCTGCAATTTCTGGGCGAGAGTGTGAACCGGGTGAGCGGGATCCGCATGGTCCGGGTGGTGCAGAAGGTCAATGGGCTGCCGGTCTTTCAGAGCGAGACCCGGTTTACGCTGGACCGGGACGGACGCATCATCCGGTCGGTCGGCGCCCTCATGCCCGACGCCACCACCCTGGCGCCCGCGGCCGTGGCCGCCGTTAGTCCGGAGCAGGCCCTGGTGGCATCGATGACGGCGACGGGCATCCCGGTGGCCGCGTCGCAGGTCTCCCGGGCGCCCGCGCAGAACAAGCCGGGCCGGACGATCCTGCGAACCGCCGGCACGGAAATCCAGGGGGATGTGTCCAGCGAACTGGTCTACTTCCCCCTCGCCGCGGGGAGGCTGGTTCCCGCCTGGTCGCAGATCGTGATGACGAAGGATTCCGGATCCTGGTACACGTTGGTGGACGCGACCACGGGCGACCTGCTGTGGCGGAAGAACATCGCATCGCATGCGTCGAGCCAGGAGGCCCGATTCCAAGTCTACGTCCAGGCGGATGGCAGGACCCCCAGTGACAGTCCCTCTCCCCATTCCCCCACGAGCGCAACCCAGGGATCCGGATTCCAGCCTCCCGCCATCGCCCGGAGGATCGTCCGCATGAGCGATGTCCAGGATCCGGAAGCCAGCCCGGACGGGTGGCTCGCGGACGGGGCGACCACCACCCGGGGCAACAACGTCGACGCCTATCTGGACCGCGACAACCAGGATTCGCCCAACACCACCCCGGAAAACGTTCTGGACGGCGGCGGGCGGCCGGTTGGCAACCCCGACGCCGCGTCGCGAAACCGTGATTTTCTGGGCGCGTCCCCGCGCAACTTCGGCATGAGCCCCGCCCCCGCGGGCTCCAACCCCGACGCCGGCCAGGACCCCGACGCCGCGGGCTACAACGGCACCACCACGGGGGACGTCTTCCGACGGGGACTGGTCACCCAGTTGTTCTATGTTTCCAACTGGTACCACGACATCCTCTACACCCTGGGTTTCGACGAGGCGGCGGGGAATTTCCAGACCGAGAACTTCGACAAGGGCGGGGCCGGCGGCGACGAGGTGCAGGCCGAGGCCCAGGACGGGAGCGGCACCGACAACGCCAACTTCTCCACTCCTCCCGACGGCGAGGCGGGGCGCATGCAGATGTACCTCTTCACCGGGCCGACCCCGATGCGCGACGGCTCGCTGGACACCGAGGTGGTGACCCACGAGCTGACCCACGGCCTGAGCAACCGCCTCATCGCCAACGGGGCCGGCCTCATGTGGGGCGTGGGCGGCGGGATGGGCGAGGGCTGGAGCGATTTCTACGCCATGGCCCTCCTCAACAACACCAACAGCGACGACCCGGACGCCATGTATGCCACCGGCGGATATGCAACCTACAAGATGGACGGCCTGACCGACAACTACCTCTACGGGATCCGGCGCTTCCCGTACTCCACCAACAACAGCATCAATCCGCTGACCTGGGCGGACGTGGACGATTCGACCTATGATGAGTCCGGCGGAATCGCGGTCAGCCCGATTGGCGGGGGGGATTCGGGCGCCGGGGAGGTGCACGCCATGGGGGAGGTCTGGGCCCTGACCCTGTGGGAGATGCGCAGCCGCATCATCGCGGACCCCGCCGGTGCGAACGGGGACGTGCCCTCCGGCAACATGACCGCCCTCGCGATCGTCACCGACGGCATGAAGATGACCCCGGCGAACCCCAGTTTCATCGAGGCCCGCGACGCGATCCTGGCCGCCGACGCCGCCGCCAACGGCAGCCGGAACGAGCGCTGGATCTGGGAGGGCTTCGCCGACCGCGGCCTCGGCTACAATGCCTCCGCCCCCTACAGCCGCATGGGTGGCGCCGGGGTAGGCCACATCGGGATCGGCGAGTCCTTCGACATCCCCTACCTGGATGTCGGCGAGGTGGTGGTGGAGGACGCCACGCTGGGCAACGGCAACGCCAGCCTGGACCCGAATGAAACCGTCGACCTGGTGGTCCGTCTCAAGAACCCCTGGCTCGCCGCCGCACATGGCGTGGGCTCCGCCCAGGCGTCCCTCGTCGCCGTCACGCCGGGCGTGACCGTTCTCCATCCCAATTCCACGTATCCCGCCATCCCCGCCGGAGAGGAGGTCGGCGGCAGCCCCTTCCGGGTGCACGTTCCCGCGGGGGCGTCCGCGGGCATGCCCATCCGGTTCGAGATCACCGTCACCAGCGCCATGGGCACGCGAAAGGTTGACTTCACCCGCCGCGTGGGGCGGCGGGTGGGTCTCGGCACGCCGTTCGTCCTCACCCGCACGATTCCCGGGGGGCTGGATTTCATGTCCGGGGAGCCCCATGGGAAAACCGATTCCCTCACTGTCAGCGAGGACGTGGAGATCGCCGACCTGGATTTCCGGGTGGACGACCTCGTTCATCCCTGGGTCGGCGACGTGGGAGTCATGCTCAAGGGGCCGGCCGGACTGGGGACCGACCTCATCCTCGACATCGGCGCGCTTGCGAACGACTTCGGGGCCGGGGAGAACCTGAAGGACACCGTGATCGATGACGATGCGGAGGATGACCTCGCACTGGCGGAGGAAGTGTCCGCCCCCTTCACCGGCAGTTGGAAGCCGGTCTTCAATTCCAACCAGTGGGATGTTTACGGACTGGCCTCGGACACCGAGGGACTGCTCAGCCGGTTCAACGGGACGAGTTCTCGGGGCACCTGGACGGTTCTGGTGACCGACAAGGGTTGGTTCAACGACGGCACCCTCAACGCCTGGTCGCTCATCATCACGCCGGCCAGGTACGAGATTCTTCCCTTTGCGGGCAAGCCCGACATCGTGATCGAACGGCCCGCCGGAGGCGGCTTCCCGCGTGGGGGAGTCCAGGATTTCGGTCTGACCGCCATCGGCGATTCCACGACCTTCGACTTCATCATGAAGAACGTGGGCACGGCTGATCTCACCAGCCTGGATTTTTCGTTCGACGGACCTGACGCGGCGATGTTCTCCGCGATTTTCAGCAATCCCGGCCGGCTTCGCCCCGGGGAAGAGAAGGCCTTCACCCTGGTGTTCAGCCCCCTGGACGTCGGCATGAAAACGGCCGCGGTTCACATCGCCAGCAACGATCCGGATGAGGATCCCTACGACATGCTGGTGACGGGAACCGGCGTCGCGGCGCCTTTTGACAGCCCCGAAATCGTGGTCGAGCAGCCGGCGGGCGTCGTCTTCCCGGACGGGGGGGTGAAGACGTTCGGCAACATCTTCGTGGGGGAATCCAAGACCCTCGATTTCTCCCTGTCCAACATCGGCACGGTGGATCTCACCGGCTTGCAGATGAACATCAACGGTCCGGATGCCGCCATGTTCAGCGTGGTTACGCCCCCGGTGGCGCCGGTGTCCCCCGGCGGGTCCACGACCTTCAGCCTTCGCTTCACCCCCGGCAAGGCGGGGACCTGCATCGCCGCCCTGCAGATCGCCAACAACGATCCCAACGAGGCCCCCTTCGACATCGCCCTGCGGGGCGTCGGCCTGGCCAATCCCGACCTTCGTTTGCAGTTCCCGGCGGGCAATGACCGGCCGGCCGGGGCCACCGTGCATTTCGGGGATGTCGGCATCGGCGCGGCGGCCTATCTGACCTTCACCATCGTCAACGCCGGCCTGGACAACCTCGACGGCATCGGGGTTTCCATCGACGGCCCGGATGCGGGACTCTACCAATTGGTCGTCCCTCCCGCCGCGACCCTCGCCCCCGCCGGCTCCACCACGTTTTCCATCCTGTTCTCCCCGCTGAGCCCCGGCTTCAAACAGGCCGCGCTGCACATCGCCAGCAACGACCCTGACGAAAACCCCTTCGATCTGACGCTCACCGGGTATCGTTACACCGCCCTCGAGGACTGGCGCAAAACCCACTTCGGCATCACCAACAACACCTCGATCGCGGCCAATGACGCCGATGACGACCACGACGGCATTCCCAACCTGGTCGAGTTCGCCTTCGGCCTGCGAGCCCGACGCCGACGATCGCGACCCAGCTGCCGCAGCCGCAGTTGCATTTCGGAAAGCGCCAGCATCCAGTTTCATCCAGCCCCCGGGCGTCTCGGGATCACCTATGGCGCCGAATGGAACACCGTGCTGTCGAATGCGCCCGGCATGCCGGTGACCGACAGCGGCGTGCTCCCCGTCGCACACCTTCAGCGTTCCCCTGGGCCTGAACCTCCATCCTCTCCGCCTGACGGTGACCGGGCCCTGAACGTTCGGTTTCGCCGGAAACCGGACTTTTCAAAATCCCCGGATTCCCCTCGACAACGCCACCCGTCGTTGTTTGACTTCCGCCTCCCATGCAACGCCCCATCCAGGTCCGCCTCATGCACCGCCATCTTCTCCCCGCCCTGATCCTGTCCGTTTTGTCCGCTGACGTCCGCGCGCGGCGGGCGCCTTCCCCCGGGGGGTCCGGGGCTGCGGGCGTGGTCGCCTGCCCCGCGGAGGAGAAGGAGCATGTGCCGTCGCCCGAGGAACTGGCCGCGCTGGCGTCCGCGCGCGAGGCGGGAGACCGGATCCGGGCCACCAGGCCGGTCTGCTCGCCACCAATGACGTGATCCACGCCCTGGCTCAAAAGGCGGAGGATGCCCGGCGCGCCCTTCACGAACAGGTCCTCCAGACCCCGCCGTATCCAGGACCTCGCCCAGCGGATCGCCCGTGCGGAGGCCCGCATCCAGGAACTGACCTCCACCGGGGGAACCAATTCCGTCGGACGCCTAAACAATGAGGTGCGGACCTTGCGCAACGAAATGTTGAAGGGATCGGAGACAGGTGCGCCTTCTCGAGTTGGGGAAAGGCCTGGACGGGGGGGATTTCACCCGGTTGGAAACTGGCCGTTGCCGAGGCGGCGGCGGAACTGACCAGGGCTCTTAACAGCCACGAGGAGGTGGTGCCCCTCCTCCGCGAACACCACAAGGCGGTTGGGGCCACCTTCAGAGGCCAGTGCTCCTCCACCCCCCCCCCCCCCCCCCCCCCCCCCCCCCCCCCCCCCGCGGTGACGCCTCCGTCGCGGGAAGCCGTTCCGCCCCACGGCCCCGTCACCCCCCGCCTCCCCGGTCGGTCCATCCGGCTCTCCCTGATGCGCATTTTTCTTTCAACCCGTGCTTTACGCGGCTGACTCTTATCCGGTATGCTGCACGAATCTGAAGATTTCCATCCAATCCATCCTATGGTGGTTCCCATGATGAATCTGCCTGTTCGCGCCTCATTCTCGCAGGGGCTGTGTTGTTTTCCTCATCGATGCTTCTACCCCGGCAAGCCGGGCCGTGAATCGGATCCCGATTATAAGACCTTGATCTTCCTTCGATCATCCCGAAGGCGGGCAGTTCCGCCCCGGCCGCGAATTCCGATCCGGGATCGATCCGCAACTCCTACGAGGGGTACTACGAGAACTTCTGGACCGATGTTTCCTACTTCCGCTACGATCCCGCCACCGGTCTGAAGCTCCGCGGGTTCTACATTGACACCAAGACCTACGGCTACGTCCATGCCCTGGCCGATCCGGCAGGTCAACGCCGAAGTTCCTGGACCAGCTGGGCGAGTTTTAACGGTGGCGACCGGCTTTACAGCGCCAACATCATTGGCGGCTTTGTCGCCGACGGCACGCCGATGCCGAGCCGGAGTCTGGACGCCGGACGAGGAGTCGTTCCAGGACACCAACAGCAACGGACAGTGGGATCCCTATCGTCCGCACGAGGATTTCTGGAACAACGACAACACCGACACCTTCGTCCAGCGGCGAAATGCCGTGGGGCGCCCTTGGGTGCCATTCCGAACCCCAGCGCTGATCCGCGGAACAACAACAACAACGCGACCAACGGGCTACAGCGCCCGACCGACGAGTTGTTCGCGGATGAACGCCTCCGGCAGCTTTACCGGAACGCTCGACCTGTACTACCTCACCGGCACCAGCAACCAGGTCAAGGTCACCGTCGAGCGAACTGGACCTGACCCCAAGGACCCCTCAGCATCAATGAGGGCGACCTGGTTCCCCCGTCGCCGACCCGGCCATGGTCGTCGGCGCCGCTCGGTGGCCATTCCCGCAACGGTCAGTTCGACTACACCGTGGACGCGGGCGGCAATCCCCAGTTGATCGATCGCGGCGAGTTTTCCACAAGGCCATTGTCATCCTCGACGTGATCAACCCCGGACGCAAGTACACGGCCGACCAGGTCGAGGTGGTGGGACCCATCGGCGTGTCCGCGACGTCCCGTTCGGGATCGAAACGTTTTCTATCACATCTATCGGGCGCGTGAATTGTACAGGAGGTTCCGCGGCCACCGGCAATCCGCTGATCAACGAGTATGGTGATCTCCCTCCCGGCATCAACAACGCGTCAACCTCTGGCCCAACACACGGATCACCGTCTCGGACAGCCAGTGGACCACCTTCCGCGCTGAAGAGCCGCCACGAAGACTATCTGGTCTTCGGAACCTCGTCTCCGTACCGCAACGATCTGGATCCGGGGCCTCCGGGTGGCAATCCCCTCGATCCCCAGCGTCCCGGCCGCGGCAACAATGTGCGCCAGGGCATCACCCAGGCCGACTACGAGGCTTATATCAACTGGAACCACCCCGGCGACAAGGCCGCCCTCATCGCCCGCGCCGGAAACGGCCAGTATGACGGCCCCGAACGATGGACGGAGGACCGGCAGACCAAGGTTGTTCTCGCTCCTGTCACCACTCTGGCGACCGCCGAACCCATGCCGTCCCCCGCCGGGAACTGGGGCGGCGACCCCTTCGGATTCCCCACCTGGCAGGATTGGTGGAACGCCGCCTTCGGTTCCCCGGCGGTCGCGTGGGGCGGCCTGGTGGCCAATGCCGTGGCGTACGTCCCGGACTACGGTCGTCGGGCCGATGGATGGATCCCCTCCACGAGCTGGGGTTTTGACGGTGACCGTGAATTCTGCGACCTGCCTTCCAGCATGTATCATCTGGGCGGCGACCCCCTGTCGGTGACCGCGGCCAACTACGATCCGCTCCTCGGCTTCCTCCGCACGGATGCGGCGGCGGCGGGCGCGCCCATGGGTGACGGGTTCATCGGGGAGATCACCTCTCCCTGGGCCAACACCGTCTACGGCGAAGGACACGTGGACTGCTCCCGGCGGAACGGCAACCCCGACTGGATTGGTCGGCCTTGACCCCGACGGCAACATCATCGCCGGCGGCCTTCTGCTTCAACACCCATGGCAACAACGGCCACGACGCCACGACAGCGTACTCGCCCTCGAGGCCATGACCTGGATCACCGTGTCCAACACCTTCGCCGTCACCCCGACGGACGTACTCGCCGACCGCAGCCGACCAACTATCCGCCCAATCTGCGCGACGTGAATCTCGACGGATCCCTCGACACCGGCAACAGCCGCACGGGCGACCCCCTCTACGGCTCCGGAGACGGCGGATCGGGACTATCCCTTCAACCGCATGCGTCCCATGGAGGACCTCATCGCCCTCTGGGACAGCGCGCAGGACTTCAATGCGTTTGTGCTGCCCTCCGACAGGGTCACCGATGTCCCCCTCTACGGTTACGGCCTCTATGAGCAGACGGAGGAATCCGGGAACGAGACCCATGGGCCGGACCGCGGGAGCAGCGACGACCTTCCTGACCCGCGACCGGTGGATCCATCGACATCATGTTCAAGATCCGCCCCATCGGCGGCGGCAACGACCTGGACGCCGGCCCCGGTACCGGCGTCACCGTCACCAACCTGGTGGGCACCGCGAACTACGCCATGGGCATCCTCTGCCACGAGCAGGGACATGACCTGCTGGGGTATCCCGACCTCTACGACTACGACGTCTGGAACGGCCAGCAGGCCACCCTCAACAAGCCCATCAGGTCCTTCGACCTCATGTCGGGCGGCGGACTCGTGCACGGCATTCGGACTTCAAGGACGGCGCTGCCGCCGGGCTGGATCACCCCCGTCGACCTGAGCAGGTCCCCTTGGACGGAACACCGACCTCCGTCCTGCTCTACCCCGCCGAGGATTACTTCGAGAATTCCTACTTCAAGTTCACCAATCCGCCGCCCCGAACAGTACCTCTACTTCTACTACTACGGGTCGAATTCCCCTACGCCCCCGGCGCGGGCCGGACGGGTGTGTACGTCACCCATACCGACCTCGACAGCAACCCCAACAGCGTCCCCAACCAGCAGCGCCAGAACGACCACTACACCTGGGAGATCATCGAGCCGACGGCCTGTACAGATGCAGGACGGCACCAACGCGGCGGTGATCGCGGCGACCCGTTCCCGGGCACCGGCGCCAAGTACATCTTCACCGAGGACACCATCCCGCCCTGCGCTGGTGGGACCAGCAGGAAGCCGGGCTCCGCATCCTCAACATCGTGCTGCCGACCAAGCCGGGCGACCCCGCCTGCGCCGTGACCTTCGAACGCTACGGCGCGGTCGGACCGGGCGACGAGGACCATCCCCGCCAGCCGGCCGCGATCTCGACAACGACGGCATGCCCGACGCCTGGGAAATGCACTACTTCGGCGCAACCGGCATCTCCAACAGGAACGGGGACTACGATTTCGACGACCTCTCCGACCTGGGCGAATACCTGGCCGGCACCGACCCCACCCGCATGGACACCGACGGGGACGGACTGCGCGACGGCGTGGATGATTCCGACGCCGACGGCATCGCCGACGTACGGAAATCTCCGTCTACGGAACCAGCCCCGACAGCACCGACACCGACGACGACACCCTGCCGGACAACTATGAAATCCAGCAGGGCTACGACGCGACCGATTCGCGGGATCCGTTCTTCCCGCGCACCCTCGGCTTCGGCGACGCCCCGGGCCGCTGGACGGCGTCGTCCGCCTCAATGACTGCATCAACAACATCCCGACCCTCGGTTCAACCTCGACCAGTTCACGGTCGAAACGTACCTGCGGGTCGACGCCCTTCAGCTCGCCGGCGACGCCGAGGTGTTCCGCGACGTGGATTCGCAGTGCTCGGGACGGAACAACACCAACTCGATGCTCGGCATCACCCCGGCCGGCGCGCCGTACTTCCGGCTGAACGACATCGCCGGCGCGCGCCTCGCGACGGTCACCTCGCCGGGCGTTTTGATCCCGGGCCGGTGGGCCCATGTCGCGGTCTGCTACGACCGCTCCAGCCTCACGATGTACATCGACGGCGTCCAGGTCGGCAAGGTGAACGCCCCCGCCGAGGCCAACTCGCCGCTGGGTCGCGACATCCTCCTCGGCGGTGCGAACTTCCGCGGCGACCTGAAGGAGTTCCGCCTGTGGAACGGGTGCCGCACCGCCGCCGAGATCAGCCAGTACGTGTGCACCTCGCTGTTCAGCAACGACCCGCTGGCCACCGAGCATCCCAACCTGGTGGCCTACCTGCCGGCCGACGACGGCGGGTTGTACGTCGAGGATTACGTGCACGAGAACCAGCGCTTCTATCCCGGCGAAATGTCCGGGAACGTCCGCTTCAACCGGCTGGCCTATCTCGACACCCCCTGCAACGGCACGTTCAACAACAACGACCAGGGGTCCTCCACCGATTGCGCCAGGGACGGTGGCCTGGACGTGATCGGCGCCCCCTGGACCACCGGGGCCTTCCAGCTCAATCATGCGGGCGCGGTGTCCGGAACGCTCTCCGACACAAATGCCTTCTGGTTCTGCCAGTCGACCGTTGTCCACTCGGGGACCTCCTCGCTCATGGTCGGCGGTTCCAAGATCGCCGCCCCCGGCACGCAGATCAGCGTGGCCAACGGCGGCATCAACCTCCGCCTCCGCGACAACCAGAGCTCCTGGACCCAGACCACCGTCCTCGGTCCGGGCGTGCTGAGCTTCTGGTGGAAAATTTCGACGGAAATACCCGCCTTCCCGGGCAATGAGGCCGACTTCGCCAAATTCTACATCAACGGGACCCTGAACTCCACCGAGTCGGGCCAGGTGGATTGGAAGCAGGTGACGGTCAACATCCCGGCCGGCACCAACACCCTCCGCTGGGAATACATCAAGGACCACTTCGGCACCCAAGGCAGCGACTCCGTCTTCCTCGACAGTGTCGTGTTCAAATTCACCGGACCGGACACCGACGGGGACGGGCTTCCCGACGCCTATGAAGTCCTGCCCATGTTCGGCACCAACCCCGCGAATCCGGACACCGATGGCGATGGCATCCCGGATGGCGAAGAGGTGCTGATCGGCACGGATCCGCGCGTGGCCAACACCCCCATCGCCACGGCGATCGTCCCCATGCCTCCGCTCATCTGCCTCCAGTGGAATGCGTTCGCCGGTGTGAAATACCAGATCCAGGTCAGCTACGACGGCATGCAGACCTGGGTCGGCGCCCCGAACGGCTACGTGGCCGACCAGCAGAGCCTGCGCATCGCCGCGGCCGACGGACCGATTCTCTATTGCGATCCGCTATCCCCGCAACCCGGGGCTCCCGCGTATCGCGTGATGATCGTGCCTTGAGCTTCGCGAAGCGTTGATGTCCAGACCGCCTGCCGGGGTGTTCCGGCAGGCGGTTTTTTGCGCCCGGCGGCGGCTGCCGAACGCAAGCGAATTATCATCATCACCCCGGCTCTCACCTGCTTTCCTGCGTCCCGCATGATGAACACACCTCCGTCCACCAGCCGGTACGCTCGAACGCATCCTCACCGCCCGCGTCTACGACGTGGCCGTGGAAACCGCGCTCGACCACGCCCCCAAGCTCTCCCGACGCCTCGGCAACAAGGTCCTGCTCAAACGGGAGGACACCCAGCCGGTCTTCTCCTTCAAGCTGCGCGGCGCCTACAACAAGATGTCGCGGCTCTCCCCGGATCAGCGGGCCAGGGGCGTGGTCGCCGCCTCCGCCGGGAATCACGCGCAGGGCGTGGCCCTCGCCGCGCAACGGCTGGGCTGCTCCGCCGTCATCGTCATGCCCCGCACGACCCCGGAGATCAAGATCGCGGCGGTGAAGGCCCTGGGCGGGGAGGTGATCCTGCAGGGCGACAGCTACGACGAGGCCCAGGCCCACGCCCTGGCCCTTTGCCGGGAGCAGGGCCGGGTGTTCGTGCATCCCTACGACGACCCCGATGTGATCGCGGGGCAGGGGACCATCGCCGTCGAAATCCTCCGCCAGTACCGCGAGCCCATCGACGCGATCTTCGTGGCGGTGGGCGGCGGCGGGCTCGTCAGCGGCATCGCCGCGTATGTCAAACACCTCTTCCCGCACATCAAGGTGATCGGCGTGGAACCGGTCGACGCCGCCTCCATGCAGCAGTCCCTCGCCGCCGGCCGGCGCGTCACCCTCAAGGAGGTGGGGCTGTTCGCGGACGGCGTCGCCGTCAAGCGGGTGGGCCGCGAGAGCTTCCGCCTCTGCCGGAGGCTGGTCGACGAAATGGTCCTGGTGACCACCGACCAGATCTGCGCCGCCATCAAGGATGTCTTCGAGGACACCCGCTCCATCCTGGAGCCGGCCGGCGCGCTCGGGGTGGCCGGGATGAAGGAATACATCCAGCGGACCGGGGCGGCCGGCCGGACCTTTGTCGCCATCGCCTGCGGCGCCAACATGAACTTCGACCGCCTGCGCCACGTCTCCGAGCGCTCCGAGCTGGGCGAACAGCGCGAGGCCATCCTCGCCGTCACGATTCCGGAGCGCCCCGGCAGCTTCAAGGCCTTCTGCCGCGACCTTGGCGCGACCAACATCACCGAGTTCAACTACCGGTACGCCGACCCCGGCCAGGCGCACGTCTTCGTCGGCATCCAGGTCAGCGGGCCGGAGAAAACCGCCCGGGTGGTGGAGCGCCTGCGCGGCAAGGGCTACGAGGTCGCCGATCTCACCGGCGATGAATTCGCAAAACTTCATCTGCGCCACCTGGTGGGCGGACGCGGCCCCGCGGGCATGGAGGAGACCTTCACCCGGTTCGAGTTCCCGGAGCGCCCCGGCGCCCTCATGCGCTTCCTCGACCACATGCCCGCCACCTGGTCCCTGACCCTGTTCCACTATCGCAACCACGGGGCCGACACCGGCCGGGTCGCCGTGGGCATGAACATCCCCCGGGGCGACCGGGCGAAGTACCGCACCTTCCTGAAGACCCTCGGCTACCGGTGGGTGGACGAGAGCGCCAACCAGGGGTTGCGGCGGTTCCTGGGCTGAGTGCGGCCGCCCGCCGCCACGCTCAAAGCCGCATCACCCGCTCCAGCAACTCCTCCCTCGTCCCCGCATCGCCGTTCAACTGCAGGTCGTAGGCCAGCTTCTTGAGCCGGCCGATTTCCGCTCCCGGGGGAATGCCCCGGGCGATCAGGTCGGCGCCGGTGACCAGCGGTTCCGGCAGGACCGGTTCCGCGGCAAACCCGGCCTTCGCCGCCGACAGGAAGGCGTGGTTTTCCAGCAGGCGGTGGCTGCCCATGCAGTCCACGCGGTGCAGTTCAAGGTGCAGGTCGAACTCCGGCTCGCCCAGGATCCGGCGCAGGGTGTTGCGGCGCATGCCCTGGACCTGCCCGAACCGCATGTGCAGCGCAACCAGGTCGCGGATCACCCGCCGGTCGCCGGTGGAGAACCGGAGCCGGGCCAGGATGTCCTCGGTCATCTTCGCCCCGAGCGAATCGTGCCCGTCGAAACGGATGCGCGGGACGCCGTCCGCCCCGGGGCCGATGCTCGCGGTGCCGGGCTTGCCGATGTCGTGCAGCAGGATCGCCCACATCAGGCGCGGATCGCGATGCCCCGCCTGGTCGAGCATGATGCGCGTGTGCGTCCAGACGTCCCCTTCCGGATGAAATTGCGGAGGCTGGGCCTGTCCCACCATGGGCAGGGCCTCTGGCAGCACCTGCGCCAGCAGGCCGGATTCGCGCAGCACCTCGACGGCATCCCCCGGCCGGAGGGACTCGGTCAGCAGTCGCGTCAGTTCCTGCTGGATGCGCTCGCAGCTCACCTTGACGATCTTCGGCGCGTGGTGCCTGATCGCGTCCATCGTGGCGGGTTCGATGGCAAAATCGAGCGTCGCCGCAAACCGCACCGCCCGCAGCATGCGCAGGTGGTCCTCCTCGAAGCGCTCCACCGGGTCGCCGATCGCACGGATCACGCGGCGGTGGATGTCGGCCCGGCCGTCGACGAAATCGATGACCCGGTTGTCGGCCGGATCCAGAAACATCCCGTTGATGGTGAAGTCCCGGCGCCGCGCGTCCTCGTCCGGCGTGCTGGGGATGATGCCCTCGGGCCGCCGCCCGTCGAGGTACTCCCGGTCCTGCCGGAAGGTCGCGACCTCGTACGGGTGATCGTGCAGCATCACCTGGATGACGCCGAACGCCTTGCCGATCGCATGGGTGCGCGCGAAGGCGCCCTCGACCTCGTCCGGCGTGGCGCTGGTGGCGATGTCGTAGTCCTTGGCGGGCCGGCCCAGCACCTCGTCGCGCACACACCCCCCGGCGAAATAGGCGATGAAGCCGCGCTCGCGGAGATGGCGGACCACCTCGACGGCGCCGGATCGGATTTTGTTGGTCTGCGACGGGTTCATGCGTATAGTCCCGGGATGACTTTGCACCCACTCCGCGTTCTTCTCAAGGCCTTCCTGCTCCTGTTGACGGGAATGCTGGCCTCCTGCTCGAAGCCCGAGCCCGCCGCCCCGCCCCCTGCCGCCGTCCCGCCCGCCCCGCCTCTGCCGGTGCTTGGAGAACTTCCGGACCTGCATCTGACCGATGCCAAGGGGGTCGGGATCACGACGGCCTCCCTCCTCGGCAAGCGCCTGCTGCTCTGGTTCCCCACCTGCCGGTGGTGGCCTCCTCCACCGAGCAGGGCGGGGCGCTGTCGGGATCGATCCCGCGGGGCGGTTCGGAAGATCGTCCTTGTTCCGATGCCGGCCCTGCTCGCCCCCATCCGCAGATGACGCTGCCTTTCGCGGCCGACGTGGCCCCGTGTCCTCCGGCCGTCCGGGACGGCTCGACCTGCGCGCCATACCGACCGTCCTGCTGGTGGATGCCCGAGGCCGCATCCGGCTGCGCGCCGAGAAGGCCGTCTCGATCCCGCCGCCCTCTCCGCCGCCATCCAATCCATCTCCCGGTCGAGTAATTCCATGCCCGAGTACCTGCACGACGATTTCCTGCTCTCCCGCCCTCCGCCCGCCGCCTCTATCACGAGGTCGCCGCGCCGCTGCCCATCATCGACTACCACTCGCACCTGCCTCCCGACGACATCGCCAACGACCGCCGCTTCGCCAATCTGCACGAGCTGTGGCTCGAGGGCGACCACTACAAGTGGCGCGCCATGCAGACCAACGGGGTGGACGGGCGCTCATCACCGGCGACGCCGATCCCTTCGACAAGTTCATGGCCTATGCGGCGACGCCTGCCGCGCACCCTCCGCAACCCGCTCCACCACTGGTCGCATCTCGAGCTGCGCCGCGCCTTGCGGCATCCGGGAAATCCTGAACGAGTCCACCGCCCGCGCCATCTGGGACGCCGCCAACGAAAAACTCGCCTCGCCCGAATTCACCGCCGCTCTGCATCCACTTCCGCGTCGAGGTGTCCTGCACCACCGACGATCCGTCGACTCCTCCACTCGCACCAGCAGATCGCCGCCGCCGGCTTCGGCACGCGCGTCCTGCCCGCACTTCCACCCCGACAAGGCCCTGCAGGTCGACCAGCCCGCCTACCGCGGCTGGATCCAAGCTCGAGCACGCCGCCCGTTCCCCGTCCGCCGCCTCTCCAACCTCACCGCCGCGCTCGCGGCCGGCACGACTTCTTCGCCAAACAGGGCTGCCGCCCTCCTCGCACGTACCGTACTGCTTCGCCGACCACTGCGAGGAGGACACCGCCGAGGCCATCTTCGCCAAGGCGCTCAACGGCCGGCTCGTCACCACCGGCGAACGCGACGCCTTCGCCTCGTACCTGATGGTCAATTCGCCCGCTGGGACCACGCCAGGGCTGGACCAAGCAGCTCCACCTCGGCCCCTTCCGCAACGTCGCCCGCCGCTTCCAGGAACTTGGCGCCGACAGCGGATTCGACACCATCGGCGACCTCCCGCAGGGCGAGGCCCTCGTTCGCTACCTCGACCGCATCGACTCCGCCGGCATCCTGCCCAAGATCATCCTCTACAACATCAATCCCAACGACAACCACCTTTTCGCCGGCCTCACCGGCAGCTTCGAGGAAGCGGCATCCCCGGCCGCGTCCAGCACGGCGCCGCGTGGTGGTTCCTCGACGAAGGACGGCATCGAGACCCAGCTCGAGGTCCTCTCGCAGCTCGGCCTGCTGTCGCGCTTCGCGGGCATGCTCACCGATTCGCGCAGCTTCCTGTCCTTTCCTCGACACGATATTTCCGCCGCATCCTCTGCAACCTGGTCGGCCGCGACCTGGACGCGGGCCTTCTGCCGGATGACTGGCCCCTGGTGTCCCGCCTGGTCTCCGACGTGTGTTACGGCAACGCCCGGACGCATTTCGGGTTTTTCGACCCCGCCCCGCCTGTCTGAAGGGCCGCGCGCCATTGCTTTTCCGCCCGCCGCCGGCGCAGACCGCCCGGGGCCGGTGCGGCCAAGCCTTCCGGCCGGGGCTTCGGACGCCGAAACTTTTTCATTTCCCGTTTGACACCCCGCCGGCGATTGCTAGTGTCGCAGGCTCTGTTTTCCCCGTCCCGTCGTCTCGCAAGGCCTCTGCGCGCCTTTATTTACCGGTGCGCCGTTGATGTTGCAGGCTGTGGGGGTGGAGAAGGCAGGCGCATCGCCATGCGCCCACGTAGCTCAGTTGGTAGAGCACGTCCTTGGTAAGGACGAGGTCAGCGGTTCGATCCCGCTCGTGGGCTCCAAATCCGGGTTCATCCCGGACAGGGGGGCTGCATGGGGCGGATCGCCGGCGCGGGCTGGCGTGAAAAGCTTCAACCGAAAAACACGAGCAACACTCAGGAGACATCACCATGGCCAAGGAACAGTTCGTACGCAAGAAGCCGCACCTCAACGTCGGCACCATCGGTCACGTGGACCATGGCAAGACCACCCTCACCGCCGCGCTGACCTATGTCTCGTCGCTCCGCGGGCTTTCCGCCTTCGTGAAGTATGACGACGTGGCGAAGGCCTCGGCCGCGCAGGGTCGCCGCGACGCGACCAAGATCGTGACGATCTCCACCTCGCACGTGGAATACGAGTCCGAAACCCGCCATTATGCGCACGTCGACTGCCCGGGGCACGCCGACTATGTCAAGAACATGATCACCGGCGCCGCCCAGATGGACGGGGCGATCCTGGTGGTGTCCGCCTATGACGGTCCGATGCCCCAGACCCGCGAGCACATCCTGCTGGCCCGCCAGGTGGGTGTTCCCTCCATCGTCGTTTACCTGAACAAGGTGGACACGGTGGAAGACAAGGACCTGCTCGACCTGGTCGACATGGAGATCCGCGAACTGCTGACCAAGTACCAGTATCCCGGCGACGACACCCCCATCATCCGCGGTTCGGCCACCGCCGCGCTGGCGGCGAAGACGCCGACGGACCCGGGTGTGAAGAGCATCCTGGAACTCATGGACGCCCTGGACAACTTCATCAAGGAACCCGTCCGCGAAATTGACAAGCCCTTCCTCATGCCGATCGAAGACGTGTTCTCGATCGAAGGCCGCGGCACCGTGGTGACCGGTCGCGTCGAGCGCGGCGTCATCAAGACCGGCGAAGACGTGGAAGTCATCGGCCTGCGCGACACCTTCAAGACCACCGTCACCGGCGTCGAAATGTTCCGCAAGGAACTCGGCGAAGGCAAGGCGGGGGACAACGTCGGCTGTCTCCTGCGCAGCACCAAGAAGGAAGATGTCGAGCGCGGCCAGGTGCTGGCCAAGCCCGGCAGCGTGACCCCGCACACCAACTTCAAGGCCGAAGTCTACGTCCTGAGCAAGGACGAAGGCGGACGTCACACCCCCTTCTTCAAGGGTTACCGCCCCCAGTTCTACTTCCGCACGACGGACGTGACCGGGAACGTCACCCTGCCCGAGGGGGTGGAAATGGTCATGCCCGGCGACAACGTCTCCATGGACGTCGAGCTGATCACCCCGATCGCGATGGAGCAGCATATGCGCTTCGCGATCCGTGAAGGCGGTCGCACCGTCGGCGCCGGACGCGTGGTGGCCATCACCAAGTAATCCGGCGCCCGCCCCGGAGCGGGCCGCCGACCCTCGCGGGACGGTGGCCGGCTCTCCCGGGCGGCTCGGGGAGATCCGCCCAAACCCCTACGTTTTAGGCCAGTAGCTCAATTGGCAGAGCATCGGTCTCCAAAACCGAGGGCTGTGGGTTCGAGTCCCCCCTGGCCTGCCAGCCCTTCAAAAACCAACCAGCGAAACACCACGGACGATGAACAGGATTCGCGAATTTCTTGCGAAGGTTGCGGCCTTCTTCGGCGAGGTGAGCGAGCAGATGCGCAAGTGCGTCTGGCCCACCCGCGCGGAGCTGGTCCAGTCCACCATCGTCGTCATCGTTTCGCTCGCCATCATCGGCGTGTGGGTCGGTCTTTGCGACATGGTTCTCCTGACTCTCCTGCAATGGATTGCGTGAACGAACACCCATGACCGCCCCCACATACCACTGGTTCGTGCTGCATGCCCTTTCGGGGCAGGAGTACAAGGTCAAGGAGAGCATCGACAAGCGCATCCAGATCGAGGAGATGCAGGATCTCATCCAGCAGGTCCTCATCCCGACCGAAAAGGTGGCCGAGGTCAAGCAGGGGAAAAAGCGCGAGTCCACCCGCAAGTTCTTCCCGGGCTACGTGTTGATCCAGATGTCCCTGTACACGCCGGAAAAGACGCTGAACGAGCGCTCGTGGCACTTCATCCAGCAGACCCCGGGCATCATCGGCTTCATCGGCGGGGACAAGCCGGTTCCGCTCCGCCAGAGCGAAGTGGACCTGATCCTGAACCAGGTCACGGAAAAGCAGGAAAAGATCAAACCCAAGGTCGACTTTGTCGTCGGCGAAACCATCAAGATCAACGACGGACCCTTTCTCAACTTCAACGGTGTCATTGAGGAGGTCGACGGAGAACGCGGCCGCCTCAAGGTTTCCGTGTCGATCTTCGGGCGCTCCGCGCCCGTCGATCTGGAGTTCTGGCAGGTCGAGAAGGTCTGACGACACCCACCCTCAAGGACGCACATGGCGAAGAAAGTCACAGCACAAATCAAGCTTCAGATCCCGGCCGGGCAGGCCAATCCCGCCCCGCCCGTCGGCCCGGCCCTCGGCCAGCACGGCGTGAACATCATGGAGTTCTGCAAGCAGTACAACGCGGCGACGCAGCAGCATGCCGGGCTGATCATCCCCGTGATCATCACCGTCTACCAGGACCGCTCCTTCACCTTCATCCTGAAGAGCCCTCCGGCCTCGGTCCTGCTCAAGAAGGCCGCGGGCATCGCCTCCGGATCCGCCACCCCCAACAAGGTCAAGGTGGCCAAGGTGACGCGCAAGCAGGTGGAGGACATCGCCCGCCAGAAAGCGTCCGATCTCAACTCACATTCCATTGACATGGCCATGCGGATGGTCGAGGGAACCGCCCGCAGCATGGGCATCGAGGTACAGTAAACATGGCACAACACGGCAAGAAATACACCGCGGTCGCGGCCAAGGTGTCGAAGGAAAAGACCTTCGACCTCAAGTCCGCCATCGCGTTCCTGAAGGAAAACACCTTCACCAAGTTCGACGAAACGGCCGAGATGGCCTTCCGCCTGGGCGTTGACCCGGCGAAGGGCGACCAGAACGTCCGCGGCACCGTCAGCCTCCCGCACGGGACCGGCAAGAAGATCCGCGTGATCGTGTTCGCCGCCGGCGCGGCCGCCGACGCCGCTCGCGCCGCGGGCGCCGACGAGGTCGGATTCCAGGAACTGGTCAACAAGGTGCGCGACGGCTGGACCGAGTTCGATGTCGCCGTCGCCACCGCGGAAGCCATGACCGAGGTCCGCAAACTGGGGAAGGTGCTGGGGCCGCGCGGCCTCATGCCGAACCCCCGCACGGGCACCGTCACCGAGGATACGGCCACCGCCGTGAAGCAGTTCAAGGCCGGCCGCGTCGAGTTCAAGATGGACAAGAACGGCAACGTCTCCGTCCCCTTCGGCAAACTCTCCTTTGACGTTGAAAAACTCATCGACAACGGTCGCGCGGTCATCCAGGCCGTCCTGTCCGCCAAGCCTTCCGCCGCGAAGGGCATTTACATCAAGCGGGCGACGGTCGCCAGCACCATGGGCGTCGGTCTGACGCTCGAAAGCCGCGAAGTCGCGGCCTGACCCCCGGGGAACCCGAGACCATGAGACCCGAAAAAACCTCCATGATGAACGAGATTCGCGGACGCGTCCGCGAATCCAAATTCCTCATCCTCGCCGACCATGGCGGGATGAAAGTCACGGCCGAACGCGAGCTGCGCTCCAAGCTGCGCGCCGTCAAGGCCGAGATCCACGTGGTCAAGAACAACATGTTCCGCCATGTGACCAGGGACACCGGTGTTGAGCAATTGCAGGAAGGCCTGAAAGGGCCGACCTCGGTGGTCACGGGCAGCGGTGATGTGACCGCCGTCGCCAAGCTTCTGCGTGACTTCGCCAAGGACAAGAACCTGCAGGTCGTCAAGATGGGCGCCCTCGGGGGCAAGTTCCTCAGCAAGGCCGACATCGACGCGCTGGCAGCCCTGCCGCCGCGCGAGGTCATCCTCGCCAAGCTGCTCGGAACCCTCCTGGCGCCCGCTCAGCAGCTCGTCGGTGTCCTCAACAGCGCCGTGGCCACCCTGCCGCGCGTGCTCAAGGCCGTCGAAGAGAAGAAGAAAGCCGCCTCCGCCTAATCCGCGGATTCCCCACCAACCCCAACCTGTTTTTTATACAACCACAAGAGGAGACAACATGTCCGCAACCGCAGAACTCGATCCGAAGATGGCCGAATTTGTCAGCTACGTGGAAGGGCTCACCCTTCTCGAAGCGTCCCGCCTGGTGAAGGCCCTTGAAGAACGTCTTGGTGTGACCGCCGCCGCCCCCGTGGCCGTGGCCGCCGCCCCCGCCGCCGGCGGCGCCACCGCCGCCCCGGCCGAGGAAAAGACCGAATTCACCGTCGTCCTGGCCGCCGCCGGCGCGAACAAGATCGCCGTCATTAAGGAACTCCGCGCCATCACCAACCTCGGGCTCAAGGAAGCCAAGGACCTGGTCGAGGCCGCTCCCAAGAACGTGCTCGAGGCTGTCAACAAGGAAAAGGCCGCCGAGGCCAAGGCCAAGTTGGAAGCCGCAGGCGCGAAGGTCGAAATCAAGTAATTCCGACTTTCCAGCCTCGCAGGGTCCCTCTCCGGCCGGCTTTCGGCTGGTGAGGGATTCTGCATTGTTTTAGTCCTGTCCCGTTTTCAGTTCCTTCTTAAACCCCAGACCCACGGGTGCGCGCATGATTGACCGCAAGAGCCATGGCAAGATCAAGGAAGTCATTGCCCCCCCTTACCTGATTGAGATCCAGGTCAACTCCTACAAGGAGTTCCTGCAAACCGGAGTGCCCGCCGACAAGCGCAAGAACGTCGGACTCCAGGCCGTGTTCAAGGAAGTGTTCCCGATCGAAAGCTACGACGGGCAGTGCTCGCTGGATTTCGTCCGCTATGACATCGGCGAGGTCAAGGGCACTTGGGTGGACGCCTTCAAGGAAGGCGGAACCTTCGCCGCCCCCCTGCACATCACCTTCCGTCTCAAGGAAGGCGACGAGAACCGCGAGGAGACCATCTACATGGGCGAAATCCCGCTCATGACCGAGCAGGGCAGCTTCGTCATCAACGGCGCCGAGCGCGTCATCGTCAGCCAGTTGCACCGCTCCCCGGGCATCTGCTTCGAGAAGTCGACGCATGCCAACGGCAGCATCCTCTATTCCTTCCGCATCATTCCCGACCGCGGCTCCTGGATCGAGGTGATGTTCGACGCCTCCGACCTGCTCTACATCTATCTCGACCGCAAGCGCCGCCGCCGCAAATTCCTGGCCTCGACGCTGCTCCGCGCCCTCGGCTACGGGACGGACGAGGAACTGCTCTCCATCTACTACGCCTTCGAGAAGATCTCCCTCAAGGGCAAGATCGACGAGGCCAAGGTCGCGCAACGCGTGCTCAAGGCCGACGTGATCGACGCCGACTCCCAGACCATCATCGCCCGCAAGTACGACCCCCTGACGGTCGAACTGGCCGAGCAGATCCGCGACGCCGGGCACGACTCGATCCAGGTCGTCAACGTCTCGTGGGACGACGGCGTTTTCCTCAAGAGCGTCCAGAAGGACACCGCGACCTCCACCGAGGAGGCCCTCAAGGACATCTACGCCAAGTTGCGCCCCGGGGACCCCCCCTCCGTCGCCAACGCCCGCCAGATGCTCAAGCGCATCTTCTTCGATCCCCGCCGCTACGACCTCGGCCGCGTCGGCCGCTACAAGATCCAGCAGAAGCTGGGCCTGGACGAGAAGAACGAGTCCCGCATCATCGAGAACGAGGACATCGTCGAAGCCATCCGCTACCTCCTGAACCTCAAGATGGACAAGGGCACGGTGGACGACATCGACCACCTCGGCAGCCGCCGCGTCCGCACCGTGGGCGAACTCATCGAAGGCCAGTGCCGGGTGGGCCTCGCCCGCACCGAGCGCCTGGCCAAGGAGCGCATGACCATCTTTGACGCGACGGTTGAAAAACTGACCCCGCAGAAGCTGATCAACCCCAAGGCGCTTTCCGCGGTCATCAAGGATTTCTTCGGCCGCAGCCAGCTCAGCCAGTTCATGGACCAGACCAACCCGCTGGCCGAGCTGACCCACAAGCGCCGCCTCAGCGCCCTCGGCCCGGGCGGCCTCAGCCGCGAACGCGCCGGCTTCGAAGTCCGCGACGTGCATTCCTCGCACTACGGGCGCATCTGCCCGATCGAAACGCCGGAAGGCCCGAACATCGGCCTGATCTCCTCCCTGAGCACCTACGCCCGCGTCAACGATTTCGGCTTCATTGAAAGCCCCTATCGCCGCGTCGAAAACGGCCGGGTGAGCGAAAAGGTGGACTACCTGACCGCCGACAAGGAGGAGAACTACGTGGTCGCCCAGGCGAACACGGAGCTGGACGACAAGGGCAACATCAAGAAGGACAAGGTGATGGCCCGCTACCGCGGCGAGTTCCTCGAGGTCGAGAAGGACCGCATCCAGTACATGGACGTGTCGCCCAAGCAGCTCGTCTCCGTGGCCGCCAGCCTGATCCCCTTCCTCGAGCATGACGACGCGAACCGCGCCCTGATGGGCTCGAACATGCAGCGTCAGGCCGTGCCGCTTCTGCGGACGCATCGTCCGTACGTGGGCACCGGCGTGGAGCACCGGGTGGCGGCCGACTCCGGCATCCTGGTCATCGCCCGCGAGGCCGGCACGGTCGCCTCGGTCAGCGCGAACCGCATCGTGGTTTCCAAGACGGGCGAAAAGCCGGTCCGCGGCACCCCGAAGGACGACTACCAGGAATACTTCCTGCGCAAGTACATGCGCACCAACGCCGGCACCTGCGTCAACCAGAAGCCCATCATCAAGAAGGGCCAGAAGGTCAAGAAGGGCGACGTGCTGGCGGACGGTCCCGCGACCGACCAGGGCGAACTGGCCCTCGGCCGCAACGTGCTGGTGGCCTTCATGTCCTGGAACGGGTACAACTTCGAGGACGCCATCCTCATCAACGAACGCATGGTGAAGGACGACGTCTACACCTCGCTGCACATCGAGGAATTCGAATGCGGCGCCCGCGACACGAAGCTGGGCCCCGAGGAAATCACCCGCGACATCCCGAATGTCGGCGAGGAGGCCCTCAAGAACCTCGGCCACGACGGCGTGATCCGCGTGGGCGCCGAGGTCAAGCCCGGCGACATCCTGGTGGGCAAGATCACCCCCAAGAGCGAGACCGAGCTGGCCCCCGAGGAACGCCTCCTGCGCGCCATCTTCGGCGAAAAGGCCGCGGACGTCCGCGACACCTCGCTGACGGTTCCGTCGGGCACCACGGGCATCGTGATGGATGTCCGCGTCTCCTCGCGGAACGCCGCGTCGAAGAACAAGATGACGCCCAGTGAAAAGCGCCGCCAGGCCAAGTCCATCCAGGAAGACTACAAGACCAAGCTGCAGGAGCTGACCGACGACCTCACCGAGGCCCTGTCGAACATCCTCCTGGGCGAGAAGATTCCGCTGGACGTCACCAATTCCGAGTCCGGCGAGATCATCATCCCCGCCAACCGGAAGATCACCAAGACGCTCC
>JAXMHJ010000061.1:0-29915 GCA_046346795.1 Kiritimatiellia bacterium | reverse complement strand
GCGCAATCCCCTCCACATCGCCATCAACTTCCTCAACATCCTCGGCCAGGACCTGCGCTCGCTCCCGCCCGCCAGTCCGGCCATGGACGACCATGTGCGCCAGGACATCACCAGCATCGAACTGGCCCTCCGACGCTGCCGCGAACTGACCGAAACCTGGAACATCATGCTCCAGCCGCCCGGGAAAACGGCGGAGAAGGTGGATCTGGCCGGCGTGGTCCGCCAGGCGGCCGCGGACACCCGGCTGATGCCCCGGGCCCGGGGCGCCCGGATCACCATGGAGGGCCCGGACTGCGCCATCCTCTTCCACGCGGTCCTGCTGAAGCGCGCACTCGGCAACATCCTCCTCAACGCCATCCAGGCCTCTCCCCAGGGGGAATCCGTCATCCACGTGGCGTGGTCGTCCGACAAAGGCTGCGTGAAGCTGACGGTGACGGACAATGGCTGCGGCATCAGCGCGGAACAGGTCGAAAAGATCGGCCAGCCCTTCCAGTCCACCAAGAACCGGGGCGAAGGCACCGGCCTTGGCCTGTTCATGGCCATGCAGACCGTCCGCCTGTTCGGCGGGGCGATCCACATCAACAGCGAGGTCGGCAAGGGCACGACCATCGCCATGCACCTGTTGGAGTTTGTTCCGGAAAACCTCTCCCTGCTCCCGCGCGCCTGACCGCCCCGCCATGAGCCGTCTCGCCGCCGCCCTTGACGCCTGGTCCGCCGCCCTCGGCCCGTCGGCCGTCTCCATTCCCGCGTCGCCCCGGACCGCCGCGGATGGTTCGCAGCGCCGGATCCCGGCGGTGCTCTCCCCCTCCACCACGGCGGACGTCCGGGAGGTGGTCCGGATCGCCGCCCGCTTCCGCACCCCGGTGCACCCGGTCAGCCGGGGCAGGAACTGGGGCATGGGATCGGCCCTGCCTCCCCGCGACGACACGGTGGTGGTCGATCTGGCCCGCCTCGACCGCATCCGGGAGATCAATGCCGGCGGGCTCCACGCCGTGCTGGAACCCGGGGTGACCCAGGGCGCGCTGCACCGGCAGCTCCGGGGCACCGGCCTGGTGTTCAACGTCACCGGTTCCTCCGCCGACAGCAGCATCCTCGGCAACGCCCTCGAGCGCGGCGTGGGCTACTTCGCCAGCCGGGCCGACTCCCTCACCGCCCTGGAGGTGGTGACCGGAACCGGTGAAATCCTGCGCACCGGCTTCGGCGCCATCGAGGGCGCCCGCACCGCCCACCTCTACCGCCACGGGATCGGCCCCTCGCTCGACGGCCTGTTCGCGCAGTCCGGCTTCGGCATCGTGACCGCCGCCGGGTTCGGCCTCATGCGGGCGTGGGAACGCCCCGCCGCCTTTACCCTCCGTCTCCGCGATGAGGCGCGCCTGGCCGACCTGGTCGACCGGTTCGCCTCCCTGCGGGAGGACGGGGTGATCCGGTCGGTGGTGCATCTGGCCGACGCCGTCCGCGGCCGCATCACCCTCGCCCCGCTGCTGGCCGCGCAACTTCCCGATCACGAGCAGGACCGGGTGGATTCCCTGCTCCACCACTTCGGCTATGACGGCTGGGGCGCCGTGTCGGGCATGGGCGGCCCCGCCGACGTCTCCCGCGCCTGCGCCCGCGTGCTGGCCCGCCGGCTGTCGGAGTTCGGCCGTTTCCAGGTCTTCACCCCGCGCACCTTCCGCGTCGCCGGGCGCATCCTGTCCGCCCTCGGCCGCGCGGGCCTGGCCCGGCGGCACCACTGCCTCCTGCAGGCGGTCCGGCCGCTGGCGGGACTGGCATGGGGCGAACCGACCGACGAGACCTTGGGCGGAGTCTTCTGGCCGGTCCCCGGCGAACAGGCGCGGTGGCGCGGGAAGGACCCGGATTCCTCCACCGCCGGCCTGATGTACATCCTCCCCATCCTGCCCGCCCGGGGCCGCGTGGCCGTCCCCGCGGCGAATCACGCGCGGGCCTTCCTCCGCAGCCGCGGGTTCGAGGCCGCCATCACCCTGAATCTGCTGGACGAGCGCTCCCTGGAGGCGGTCATCTCCATCGACTTCTCCCGGGCCGAACCCGGCCGCGCCGAAACGGCCCGCCAGGCGATGAACGAACTGGAAGAATGGTTCCTCCGCGCCGGATTCCCCCCCTACCGCCTCGGCATCGACTCCGCCTCGCCGCTCGCATCCGTCTCTCCTGAAACCCGCCGTGTCCTGGCCGGCCTGAAAAACACCTTCGACCCGGCCGGCATCATCTCCCCCGGTCGTTACGGTCTCGACGCCTCCTGATCGTACCAGAAATCCTCCCGTTTGCACTTTGCACGCGGAGGCTTCTCCCCTATGCAATCCCAGGTTGCAAAACCCATGCGCGAACCCCATGACCCATCCCGCCCCGCCCCTTCCCACCCAGGCCGATTTCACCGACGGCCCGCCGGCGCCTCGAACAATGCTATTCGGGCGCCGTCTACGACGTGCTGCGCGCCATGGACCGCCCCAACCAGGTCCTGCCGAGCACCCTCCGCCCCCTGCTGCCCGGGAGACGCGGCCTGGCCGGCCGCATCTACACCATCGGCGGCCACGCCAAGCCCAACCTGGACGGCCACCAGACCCTGCTCTCCTGGACATTCCGCGCGCCCCGAGGAAGCGTGGTGATGATGCAACCCAACGACTCCACCATGGCCCACATGGGCGAGCTGTCGAGCGAGACGATGACCCTGCGCGGCGTGCGCGGCTACATCGTGGACGGCGGCTGCCGCGACTCGGCCTTCATCCGCCGCATCGGCTTCCGCGTCTGGTGCCGCTACTACACCCCGGTGGACGTGGTGGGCCGCTGGGAGGCGGAGACCTTCGGCGAACCCATCCACATCGGCGGGGTGACCATCCACACCGGCGACTATGCCATGGCCGACCACGACGGCGTGGTCATCATCCCCGCCGCGATCGTCGAGCAGGTCACCCGCAAGGTCGAGGAGGTCCTGCAAACCGAAAGCCTCGTGCGCAAGGCCATCCTCGAAGGCGTCGACCCCAGGCAGGCCTACCTGCGCCACGGAAAGTTCTGACCCCATGAACGCCCCCTCCCCCGCCCTCCTGCACATCGCCCCCGGCGACAATGTGAAGATCGCCGTGCGCTCGCTCCAGCCCGGCGAGCTGCTCGACGTCGCCGGCGGCCCGGTGCCGCTGCAACAGCCGGTCGGCCTCGGCCACAAGATCGCCGCGCGCGACATCGCCCCCGGCGAGAAGATCATCAAATACGGCGTGCCCATCGGATCGGCCACGACCGCCATCCGCGCGGGCGAGGTCGTGCACCTGCACAACATGAAGAGCGACTACCGGCCCACCTACCTGCGCGGCACGAGTCTGGAGGGGAACCATGGACACTGAACTCGCCGGATTCCCGCGGAAGGACGGCCGCAAGGGCGTCCGCAATATCATCGTCGTCGCCTACCTGGTCGAATGCGCGCACCACGTCGCCCGCTCGGTGGCGATGCCGTTCGGCGAGTCGGGCGTGCACGTCATCGGCTTCGGCGGCTGCTATCCGAACGCCTACGCGGACCGCATGATGAAGGCCCTCTGCACGCACCCGAACGTCGGCGGGGTCCTGCTGGTGTCGCTCGGCTGCGAGAGCTTCGACCGCGACTCGCTGCAGTCCGTCATCGCGGACTCGGGCCGCCCGGTCACCACGCTGGTGATCCAGCGTTCGGGGGGGACGCGCGGCACCATCGACGCCGGCCGCCAGTGGATCGCCGACACCCTCGCCCTGCTGAAACACGCGCCGCGCGTGCCGATGGGCCTGCACGAGCTCACCGTCGGCACGGTGTGCGGCGGGTCCGACGCCACCAGCGGCCTCACCGCCAACCCCGGCATCGGCCGGGCCTTCGACCTGCTCGTCGCCGGGGGCGGCACGGTCATCTTCGAGGAAACGGGCGAACTCATCGGCTGCGAGGACATCATGGCCGCGCGCGCCGCCACCCCGGAACTGGCCGCGGCGCTGCGCCAGTCGGTCGAAAAGGCCGCGCGCTACTACGCCACCCTCGGCCACGGCAGCTTCGCTCCGGGCAACGCCGAGGGCGGCCTGACCACCCAGGAGGAGAAGTCCATGGGCGCGTACAGCAAGAGCGGCGACTCCCCCATCTCCGGCCTCATCCGCCCGGGCGAGCGTCCGCACACGCCGGGACTGCACCTGCTCGACGTCGTGCCCGACGGCGAGGTGCGCTTCGGTTTCCCCAACATCAACGACAACGCCGAAATCGGCGAGCTGATCGCCTGCGGCTCCCACCTCATCCTCTTCTCCACCGGGCGCGGCTCCGTCGTCGGCTCCGCCATCTCGCCGGTCGTCAAGGTCTGCGCGAACCCCGAGACCTGCCGGCGCATGAGCGGCGACATGGACGTCGACGCCGGCCGCCTGCTGGAGGGCCGCGCGACGCTCGACGACATCGGCCGGGAGATCTTCGACCTGACCCTCGCCGTCGCCAACGGCCGCCCCTCGGCCTCCGAGGCGCTCGGGCATCAGGAATTCGTGCTGACCTACAAGGCGTTCGAGCCGTCCGGCCCGGCCTGCCATCCCTCCATCCGTTGAACCCGGAGTCCTCCATGGACCTCATGCTCCAAGACCAGGTCGTCCTCATCACCGGCGGCGCCAAGGGCATCGGCGAGGGCATCACCCGCGCCTTCGCCGCCGAGGGCGCGATCCCGGTCATCCTGGGCCGCAACCCGGCGGAGGCCGGGGCGATCGTCGCCGACCTGGCCCGGCAGGGGCTGCGGGGCGACAGCTTCCACGCCGAACTCACCCGCGAGGAGGACATCCGCGACGCCGTGCGGGACGTCCTGGCGAAGTACGGCCGCATCGACGTCGTCGTGAACAACGCCGGCGCCAACGACGCGGTGAGCCTGCGCCACGCCCCCGCCGACTTCGTCCGCTCGCTCCAGCTCAACCTCGTGCACAGCTTCACCCTGGTGCACCACGCCCTCGACGCCCTCATCGCCGCGAAGGGATGCATCATCAACATCGGCTCCAAGACCGCGTCGACCGGTCAGGGCGGCACCTCCGGCTACGCCGCCGCCAACGGCGCGCTCAACGCCCTCACGCGCGAATGGGCGGTGGACCTCGGCAAGTTCGGCATCCGCGTCAACTGCGTCGTGCCCGCCGAGGTCATCACCCCGCAATACGAACGCTGGCTGGCCAACGCCCCGGACCCCGCCGCCGCGCGCCGCAAGCTGGACGACACCATCCCCCTCGGCCGCCGCACCACCACGATCCGGGAGATCGCCGACACCGTCGTCTTCGCCGCCTCCCCGCGCTCGTCCCACACCACCGGTCAGATCCTCTTCGTCGACGGCGGCTATGTCCACCTCGACCGCGCCTGCACCGCCGGGACGACGCATCTCAAGACAACGATCTGAGGATCAGTCCGCCCGCGTCAGGGGCCAGCGCCGGCGCAGTTCCGCCACCGTGCCGCGGTACACGTTCACGTCCATGTCCGGTTTCACGCCCGGCAGGGGCTTTTGCGGCAGGATCTCGCTGGAGAACTGCCACAGGGTGTACGACGGCCAGAGCCCGGCGGGAAAATCCGGGATCGACTCCCGGAATCGCGCGTACCAGAGCGGCGACCGGGCGAAGTCGGAGCCGGGATAGGTCCCGGTGATCAGGCGCGCGCTGGAGTGGTTCGTGTAGAGCACCGCCGGACGCCCCGTGCGCTCCCGCACGCGGCGGAGGAACCGCAGGGCCTCGGCGGCGTTCATCAGTTTGGCGGAGGAGGCGTCCTCCAGGTCCAGCGCGATGAGCTCGTCCGCCGCGGGCCGCACCGTGTCCAGATAGTGGTCGGCCTGCTTCTCCGGATCGCCGGCCACCCCCCAGTGGTACGAGCCCCACAGGTAGCCGCGGCGCCGCGCCTCCGCCCGCCGGGCGAAGTAGGCGGGATCCACGGAGGAGGTTCCGACCGTGGCCTTGTGGATCACCGCCACCACGCGCGGCGCCGTCGCCAGCCGGTCCCAGTCGATGCTGTTCTCCGCGTACGCGTCAATGATCAGGGGAACGCCGGGGTCGTCCCACGGGTGCGCGTACTCCCGCGGGCTCGTGCAGCCGCAGAGCGCCAGGCCCGCGAGCAGCCAGAGGTGTCGCATGCGGAGGCGCCGTGACATGCGGATGGCGGGCCGTGGAGGTTGCGGCTGCGGGGCGATTCCAGGCCGGCCGGTTTACTTCTTCGCGCCGCCGACAGGCGTCAGGTCGGTCCAGATCCCCTTCGCGCCGGGCAGCGGGATCTGGCAGGGATCGGTGACCTTCCACCAGCGCCGGGTCACCGGGTCCCTGCCCATCGCGGCCATGTCGCCGGCGAAGTCGTCGCCCACGTAGTCGAAGTAGTAGAACAGGTAGAGCTTGTCGCCGATCTCCACGAGGTAGAGCGTGAAGTTGTTGACGTTGACGTGGTCGAGGGCCGCCAGCATGCCGGGCCAGCCGGTCTGGTGCAGCGTGCGGTACTGCATTTCCATCTCGGGCTTCAACCCCGTGATGGCGGCGCAGGAGCGGGCCTCCTTCCCCGGCGCGCGGGCGGGCCCCGCGTGGTAGAACAACTGCTCCATCGGCAGCCATTTCATCCCCGTTTCCGCGGCGCGCGGATGCGCCTCCACGAAGTCGCCCTGCGCCTTGAACCAGGGACCGAGCGTCTCGTCGGCCATGGCCTTCGCCCAGGCGTTGCTCACCGACGCCCCGTTGGGCAGGGTGTGCCGCGCGAAGAGCACGACCTTCCCGTCCACGGTCCCGGAGAAGGTCTGGAGCCCCCCGATGCCCGCGGCGGCCAGCCGTTCCTCCGCCTTTCCGGGCTTCGGAACGGCGTTCAGCGCCTCCAGTTGGCCGTCCTTCGCAAAGGCGAAGTAGCCGAGGTGCTGGGCGGGTTGATGATGGCTGGCGTTCTCCGCGGAGGAGAAGGCGAGGGCTGCCGCGGGCAGCAGCAAGAGCGCGAACGATGTGATTGCGTGACGTTTCATGGGCATTCTCCTTTTCACCAGAAGATCCAGTACAGGGTGACGAAGGCGACCAGCACGACCGCGGACATGAACCGGTAGTCGGACAGACCGCTGCCACACCTGGCCTTGACGGGCTCCAGCCAGTTCTCCCAGCACAGGCCCTGCGCCTCCGGCTTGAGCGGCTCGCGCAGCACCAGCGTGGCGACGACCTGGATGACCACGCAGATCACGAAGGCCACGAAGGACGCCAGCATCCAGTCGGCCAGCGCGATGTTGTAGACGAAGTTGAAGAACGGATTGGCCGCGATGGATGCGGGCGTGGCCTCATCCCCCACGATTGCGACCTTGAAAAAGTCCAGGACGAAGCAGACCGCGCCCAGGGCCATGCCCGACATCATGGTGATGAAGGCCGCGCGCCCGCCCGCCCTCTTCCAGAACACCCCCGTCAGGAACACGGCGGTGATGGGCGGGGAGACGTAGCAGATCAGCTTGTTCAGCCCCTGGAAGATGGTGTCGTAGTGCCCGAAGATGGGCGACAGCACGATCGCGACCACGGTGGCGACCACGGTCGTGATCTTGCCGATGCGCACAAGCTGGTGCTCGGTGGTGGAGGGCCGCCAGCGCTTCCAGATGTCGTATGCGAACAGCGTCGCGGAGGAATTCAGCGCGGCCGAGCAGGTCTGCATGGCCGCGGCCAGCATCGCCGCCGTGACCAGGCCCTTCATGCCGACGGGCAGCAGGTGGGTGATCATGAACGGATACACATCGCCGGATTCCTTCGGGGCGATGATCCGGGTCGCGCCGTCCACCACCACCTTGAAGTAGTCCTGCTGCACCAGGGCCACGCAGATCACCCCCGGCAGCACGAAGAAGAAGACGGGCAGGATCTTGAGGAACGCGCAGAACAGGGGGCCCAGGCGGGCGTGCTTTTCATCCTTGGCGGCGAGGACGCGCTGCACGATGGTCTGGTCACAGCACCAGTACCAGATCCCGATGACCGGGTAGCCGAGCAGGATGGAGTACCACGGGATGTTGCCGATCACCGTGTTGTCGCCCGCTTGGTGGGCCATGCTCAGGAAGGTCCTGGACGAAAGCTCCACCCCCGCCTTCAGCGCCTCCTTGCCGCCCGCCAGCGGGTGGGCGTGGGTGGCCAGGGTTTGGGCGATGACATCCCATCCGCCGGCGGCGTTGTAGCCGATGATGGTGATCACGATCGCACCCGCCAGCAGGAGGACGGTCTGCACGCTCTCGGTCCACACCACCGCCAGCAACCCGCCCACCATGGTGTAGACACCGGTCAGGATGCCCAGCGCGGTGATGAAGAACATCATGGCCGGCAGACCCGCGATGGTGGCGTCCTTGGGAATGTCGAAGATGAAGCAGAGCACCCAGGCGGCGGTGAAGAGGGCCACGCCGATGTGGATGACGATCGCCGAGAACAGCGACACGAACGAGAGGGTGTCGCGGCAGTTGCGGTTGTAGCGCCGCTCCAGGTAGTCCGGAAGGGTGGAGACCCGCGTGCGCAGGTAGAGCGGGGCGAAAAACAGCGAGAGCAGGATCAGCGTGAAGCCGGCCATCCACTCGAAATTGCCGTTGAGCAGCCCGGAGGTGTAGGCCGACTGGGCCAGGCTCACCAGATGCACGGTGGAGATGTTGGCCGCGAACATGGCCAGGCCGATGACCGGCCACTTGAGGCTGTTGTCGGCCAGGAAGTAGTGCCCGCCCTCCCCTCCCCCCTTGCCCTTGCCGCGTTGGAAGCCGGCGAAGACCCCCAGCCCGACGACGCCGAGCAGGTAGGCGATGATGATGGTGATGTCGACGCCCCCGATGACGGGGATGGCGGATGCATGTGGAAGGGTTTCGGCGGTCATACGGGCTCCTTGGCGGGACGGTGGCGGGAAAGTGGTTATTTCGGCATCAACGCGACGAGGTCGGCGTGCGGCCGGGCGATGACGTGGGCGGCGATGAGCTTCCCGAGGGAGCCCACGGCGGCGGAACCGGCCTGGATGGCGGCGGTGACGGCGGCGACGTCACCCTCGATGATGATGGTCACGTAGGCGGCGCCGATCTTCTCCTTGCCGACCAGCCGGACATCGGCGGCCTTCAGCATGGTGTCGGTCGCCTCCAGGATGGCGGTGAGGCCCTGGGTCTCGATGATGCCGATGGCTTTCTGCGGTGTGCTCATGGGATTCTCCGTCGGGGTTGAAGTCCTTGCGGGTCGCATCTCCTCGCGCCCGCCGTACAGTCCGTTGATGGCCACGGGGCCCTGGTAAAGCGTGTTGATCGCGTCGTCCGGCGAGGCCAGCAGCGTGGTGACGGCGGAGGAGCCGAGCCGCTCCGCCTCCCCGGTGGCGGCGTCCAACGCGGCCCGCACCGATCCCACGTCGTCCCCGCCGATGCGGATCAGGATCGCCTCGGTGCCGGTGGGCTCGAAGCCGAGCAGCCGGACGTCCGCCGTCTTCACCGCCCGGTCCGCCACCAGCGCGGTGATCGAGAGGAAGTTCGTCTCGATCAGACCCAGGCAGGCGGGGGCGGCGGCGCTCATGTCAGGCGTTCAGGTTGCGGAGCGCTTCGCGCACCAGGGTTTCGACGCGCAGCCGCAGCTCCGGGTCGTGGCCGCCCGCGGCGGCCGGGCGTTGACAGGCGTGCGCGGCCTCGGCGAAGCCGCAGTCGGCCAGCAGGCAGGCGATGCGCGAGCGGATGTCGCCCATCTTCTCCAGTTCGCCGGGCGAGAGCGGGAAACGGGCGCGTCCCGGCTTGAACCCGCGCAGGTCGTACCCGGCGCGGAAGCCCTCGGGGAAGTTGGGGGCGTTGACCATCAGGGAGAACAGCTCCTGCAGCTTGTACTGCACGCGGCGGGCCTCGTCCCAGCGGCCGGCGCGCGCCTCGTTGTGGATCTTCATGATGATCTCGGGCACCACGCCCGCGCTGGAAAGCGTGCCGCCGTCCCCGCCCATGAAGAGCGCGACGCAGAGCAGTTCCTCCCAGCCGATCAGCGCGGCGAAATCGGGCCGCTGCGACTTGATCTCGTGGATGACCTGCTGGAAGCGCGGCATGTCGCGCGAGGTGTCCTTGGTGCCGACGATGCGCGGGCAGTCGAGCGCGAGGCGCTTGAGCACCGGCACGGTGATCTCGTTGGCGAAGGCGGGGATGTTGTAGATGATGATGTCGATGGGCGAGCGGGCGGCCAGCTCGCGGAAGTAGGTCTCGATGCTCTCCTGCGTGAGCTTGTAGTAGTACGGCCCGGTGATCGACACGGCGCGGCAGCCGAGGTCCGCGCAGTACCCGCACATCTCCAGCACCTGGTCCACGTTGGGCTCGGCCGCGCCGGCGAGGACCGGCATGCCCTTCGCCTCCTCGGACACGATGCGCACCACCGTCTTGCGCTCCTCGTAGGACAGCCGGATGAACTCGCCCATGCTGCCGTTGGGGTAGAAGCCGGTGACCCCCTTGCCGCGGAGCCACTGGATGATGCGGCGCAGCTCGTCCTCGTTGATCCGGCCCTGGTCGTCGTAGGGCACGATGTTCGGGACGAAGATGCCGGAGAGCGCTGCTGCCATTGGGGAGGGGCGGGAGTGGGGTTGTGGAAAAGCATGCTTGTGTCCTGAAATCTCCGCCGGGTCAAGACCGGGACTGGACTTTGCGGACCGGAAGGCGGGCCGCGGGGTTTGCGGCCGCACCGGCCCGTTCCTCCGGCCGGGGGCGATTCCCCGCCCGGGGATCGCCCCGGTTTTCCGCCTTACAAAGCGCTCCGCCCCGTGTAGGGTGGGCGGCGTCCGTTCGGGAACGGGTGGGGATTTCCGCCTCCATCCGACCCGGACGCCGACCGGACCGAACCGACATGGAGCATCATGACCAAAGCCGAGATCCGCGAACGGGTGAAACTGGCCCGGACCCTTCTGACCCCCGCCATCAGCCAGGCCCATTCGGTGGCGATATCAAAGACCGTGGCCCAGATGGCCGAGTTTGTGCGGGCGAAGCGAATCGCCCTCTACCTGGCCCTGCCAGGCGAGGTGTCGGCCGGGCACCTCCTGCGGCGCTGCCTGTCCGCGGACAAGAAGATCGCCCTGCCCTGCCACGTGAACGGGGAATGGGGGTTCTCCTGGATGACGTCGGAGGTGTTCGTGCCGGGGCCGCTGAACACCCGGCAGCCCCACACGATCGTCCCGGCCTCGCCGGACGAGATGGACCTGCTGCTGATCCCCTGCGTCGCGGTGGACCCCGCCTGCGGCCGCATCGGCCATGGCAAGGGCATCTACGACCGCCTGCTGCGGGACACCAAAACCCCGGCGATCGGCATCGCCTTCGACTTCCAGGTGTTTGAATCGGTCCCGATGGAACCGCACGACCGGCGGCTGGACAAGGTGGTGACGGAGCGCCGGGTGTTCGTCCGCAAACCCGCCTGACCGCCGCCGGGGCGGAGGTCAGATTCTGGAGGCTTGATGCAGGCCACGGTGCCGTCATGCTTCTTAACTCTCCGGAGCGATATCAATAGCTGCGCAAACGATGAGGCAGGCGATACCTCCGACCAGCGTGCCCGGTATCGTGCCCTCGATGGACAGCCACGGATAACCAACATGAAACTTTGGCCGGTCATTGACGCAGGCATACGGATCGGCAAACAACACCCATCCAATCGCAACGAGAAATGCGACTGCTAAAAACACACGCTAAGCGACTCGGGTGAGTATCATGGTGTCGAGGGCCTAACGACCCAAGCTCAGCGACCCGGCGCACGGGACGCGTGGATTGCAATCGCGCCGCTCACGCCGGGTTCGCTGCAGCGCATGTTAGACCGCTCTTTCGACGGATGCGATGATGTCTTCATAAAGCTTCCGGTTTCGGGTGAACTCGGCGCGCATGGTGGTAATGGTCAGTGACAGATATATGGTTTGCGCTCCTACGCAAGTGACGACATAATATGTGGGCTGACTCTCACCCGGCCATGTGCCCTCATACTCTCGCCAGATGATGTCGAGTCCGTTCGTCGTGAATCGCCTCTCAACACCAACCAGTGCGTAGAACCCCTGCACGGACGAAAAGCGATACTGAGCAAAGTCCAATAAACCACCATCCTCCTTGGCGTAGGCGTTGGCGGTAACAGATGCAGCATCTGCGGGTGCTGAATCAGACAAATGCTTGGGGTGTGGGTTCTGCTTCCAAGACGCTGGAACTAACAATGTAAACGCGTCCGCGTGCCGGATTCGCCTCATGTCCTGCGGCTGGTCATCCTTCTTCTTGAATAATGAAAACATAGCGGTGCGCGTTGAGCAGTCTAACGCCTCGGGCCACCGGGCCGCGTACTCGCGGTCCGCTGCGACCGATGGTTAGCTTTTGTGTTCATCATCAAGGCAATCGTTGTAGCGGGCTTGAAGATCCGGTTGCTTCCACTTCTCCGTGTATTCCTTCAGATACATTTGCAATTCTTTTTCCGTCTCCTCCCCCCTCCATCGAGTAAGAATGTCCGGCACCTCGTGCATCGCTTCCCAAAGGTCGTAAATCTGCTGGGTATGGTCTGTTGTCCTGTCCAGGCAAAGATTCCGTGTCGTATAAGCGGCGCAATGCAGGGTTTTCAGGGCTGCGAATAGAATATGAGGAGGAGCAAACTCGGGTTTCATATGTGTAGCAATCAGGCTTATTGAACGACGGTCGGATCTACTTGCAAAGGCGACCGTCGCCTTTGCGGCTATACGACCCGGTTGTGTGAAGCTCCGCCATCGCCCTTGGTTGCCGAAAACGTAACTCCGGCAGCAGGTGCCACGCAACCCCCAAATCACGAAAGCACGCCGGGCCGGGCGGCCTTACTCCAGATCCAGCGGGCTGGCAGCCTGTCGAGACGGTGCGTGGCAACGGAATGGGGATGAGAGGCTCATCCCCCATCCCGAAATCCAAGCGGATAAACCTGGGTGTTGTGTGGTTCTTCCGGGTTCTTCTCCGCGCCTCTGCGCCTCTGCGCGAGAAAAGGCGAGGATCTGGAATCGCCAGACATGAACGTTCCGCAAGAACCGAATTTTGGCGCAGCCGCAGCCTCCGTGGCCGGGGAATGCGCGCGGGCCGTCGGAAGCTTCCGTGGGACGACGGGGCCGGAAGTTCGCCGCCCCGGGGCTTCTGCCACCCAGCCTGGAGTAGCGGCATCGTAAACGTAGATCAGCAAGCCGCAGGTGCGCTCCCCCGCCCCGAAAAGCCGTCTCTTCGCTTGCCCATGCGCCCGGTTTGCGTCAGGGTGTCCGGATGGAAATCAACTTGTCCAACACCGTGATGGCGGGGATCCAGACCGTGGCCGGGCTGGGATTGGTGGCCATGGGCTTCTGGCTGGCGCAACGGCTCAACCGCATCTACGGCGACAACGCGCGCCGCAAGGCGGACGAACTCATCCTGAACTCGCGCAAGGAGGCGGACGTGATCGTCCGCGGGGCGCGGAACGAGGCCCGGGAGATGGCGCACCAGGCGACGCACGACGCCGAGGAGGGCCTGCGCAAGGAGCGCGCCGAGATGCGGCAGTTCGCGGAGCGCTTCATCGAGCGGGAGCAGGGCCTGGAAAAGAAATCGCACGCGCTGGAACGCCGGGAGGCGGAACTCGACCAGTCGCGCCACCAGTTGCAGGAACAGCAGCGCATCGCCGCCCGCCAGGCCGCGGACGCGGAAAAACTCTTCGCCGACGCCCGCGAACAGGCCCTGCGCGTCGCCGCCATGGCCCCCGGGGAGGCCCGCCAGACCGTGCTGGACGAGGAGCGCCGCCGCATCGCCGCCGAGGCCGCCGCGCTGGAGACGGCCGCGCTGGCCAACGCCCGCGCCAACGCGGCCGGCGAGGCGCGCCGGTTGATCGTCGGCGCGATCGAGCGCTGCGCCGCCCAGGTCACCGGCGACGCCACCACCACCCTGGTCGCCATTCCCTCCGAGGAGATGAAGGGCCGGCTCATCGGCAAGGAGGGCCGGAATTTCCGCGCCTTCGAGCACCTGGCCGGGGTGAACCTGATCATCGACGAAACCCCCGGGGCCGTGATGGTGAGCAGCCACGACCCCATGCGCCGCGAAGTCGCCCGCACGGCCCTGGAACGCCTGGTCGCGGACGGACGCATCCATCCGGGCCGCATCGAGGAGGAAATCACCCGCGCCCGCGTCGAGATGGACGACTCCGCCCGGGCGGCGGCGGAGGCCGCCTTCCAGAAATTCAACCTGCCCCTGCCGGCGCCGGAGATCCTCGCCACCCTCGGCCGCCTGAAGCATCGCCAGAGCTGGAACCAGAACGTGCTCGACCACAGCGTCGAGATGGCGGAGATCATGGGCACGCTGGCGGGCGACCTGGGGCTGGACGTCCCGGCGGCGCGGCGCATCGGGCTGCTGCACGACATCGGCAAGGCCCTGCCCTCCGAGGAGGGGCCGCACGCGCTCGCCGGCGCCGCCCTGCTCAAGCGCCACGGCGAGGCGGAGACGGTGACGCACGCCGTCGCCGCGCACCACCGGGAGGTCGAGCCGCTCGGCCTGCTCGACCACCTGGCCATCGCGGCGGACGCGATCACCGCCTCGCGGCCGGGCGCGCGCACCGACCAGACCCGCATCTATTTCGAGCGCATGGACCAGTTGGAGCAGATCGCCCTGTCGGTTCCCGGCGTCGAGCACGCCTACGCGATCCAGGGCGGGCGGGAACTGCGCGTGTTCGCGGACGCGGCGCGGCTGGACGACCCCGGCGCGGCGCAGGCGGCGCGCGAGATCGCCGCGAAGATCCGCGACAACGTGGCGTTTCCGGGACAGCTCCGCGTGGTCGTCGTGCGCGAGACCCGGTGCATCGAACAGGTCAGGCAGGGACACGCATGAAGGTTTTGTTCGTGGGCGACATCATGGGCTCCGGCGGGCGGGACGTCTTCCTGCGCGTCGCGCGGGAGTGGCGGCAGGCGGGCAAGGCGGACTTCATCGTGGTGAACGGCGAAAACGCCGCCGCGGGCAAGGGGCTAACCCCCAAGCTGGCGGCGGAGATGTTCTCGGCGGGGGCGGACGTGATCACGCTGGGCGACCACGCGTACGACCAGCGGGAGATCATGCCCTACCTCGACGAGACGCCGGCCATCATCCGCCCCGCCAACTTCGCGGAAGGCTGCCCCGGCAAGGGCGTCACCACCGTCAGCACGCCCCGGGGCGACCTCACGGTCATCAGCCTGATCGGCCGGGTGTTCATGGATCCGATGGACTGCCCGTTCCGCAAGGCCGACGCGATCCTGGCGCAGAAGAGCAAACTGGCGCGCCACATCTTCGTCGACTTCCACGCCGAGGCCACCTCGGAGAAAAACGCCATGGGCCGGCATCTCGACGGCCGCGTCGGCGCCGTGGTCGGCACGCACACCCATGTGCAGACGGCGGACGAGAAGATCCTCAAGGGCGGAACGGCCTACCTGACCGACGCGGGCATGACCGGATCGAAGGACTCCATCATCGGGTGCGAGGCGGATCCGATCGTGAAGCGCTTCCTGACCGGGCTGCCGACCCGGTTCCAGCCGGCCACCGGCCAGGTGACCCTGGAAGGCGCGCTGATCGAGATGAACGCCGACGGACGCGCCGTCTCCATCCAGCGCATCCAGATCCCCGACCATGGCGGTTGACCCCATCAGCGCCCGCCCGGAACGCAAGGTCTGGAAGGCGGGGGAGCTCGCCCGGCGCATCCGCGGACTCCTGGAGGCGGAGATCGGGTGGGTGTGGATCGAGGGCGAATGCTCGAACGTCCGCCCGGCGGCGAGCGGCCACGTGTATTTCACGCTCAAGGACGAGATCGGGCAGATCCAGTCGGCCCTCTTCCGCGGCGACGCCCTCGCCTGCAAGGTGCGGCCGCGCGACGGATTGAAGGTCCGCGTCTACGGACAGGTGACGGCCTACGAGAAGACCAGCCAGTACCAGGTCATCGTGCGGCGGGTCGAGGAGGCCGGCGCGGGCGATCTGCACGCCGCCTTCGAGAAGCTGAAGGCGCGCCTGCTGGCCGAGGGGCTGTTCGCCGCGGCCCGCAAGCGTCCCCTGCCCGTGCTGCCGCGGGTGATCGGCATCGTCACCTCGCCGCAGGGCGCGGCCCTGCGCGACATGCTCACCGTGCTCAACCGGCGCTTTCCCAACCGGCACATCCTCATCGCCCCGTGCCGGGTGCAGGGCGCGGGGGCGGCGGAGGAGATCGCGCAGGCCATCCGGCTGCTCAACGACGACGGCCGCGCCGAGGTCATCCTGGCCGTGGCCGGGCGGAGGCAGCCTCGAGGATCTCCAGGCCTTCAACGAGGAGGTGGTCGCCCGGCGCCATCGCCGCCCTCGGCCGCGCCGGTCATTTCCGCCGTGGGGCACGGGAAACCGACTTCACCATCGCGGACTTCGTCGCGGACCTGCGCGCCCCCACCCCCTCCGCGGCGGCGGAACTCGTCATCCGGCCCCCGGGCGGAATGGGGGAGCGAGCTGCCCTAGTGGGAAACTGGCTCACCCGCGCGACCCGCAACGCGCCTGCGGAGGGGCGGGCGGCCTGGCGGCGGGCTGGCGTCCTCCCCTGCGCGCTGCGGGAACCGTCCGCGCGTGCGAGCCACCGCGACCGCCTGCCCAGATGCGCGCGCATGGCCTCGTCGCTGCTGCATTCCGGATCGGGGGCGCGGACGCCGGCTGGAGGCGGGCGGCATGACCCTCGAATACCGCCTGCGCGGCCGGCTCGCGGCCGAGCGCCGGCGGCTCGACGACGTGTTCGACGCCGGGGAGCGCGCCCTGCGCCAGCGCCTGACCCGGGACCGCGCCCGGCTCGCCTGGTCGGCCGCGCAGGTGCGCAGCTGGACCCGACGGCCATCCCGGGCGCGGCTTCAGCATCACCTCGACGCCGGGCCGGGTGCTCCGGTCCGCCGCGGACACCGCCCCCGGGGCCGTCCTGCGGACGAAGCTTGCATCCGGCGAGATCACAACCGAAGTTATCCGGGTCAATCAGGAGATCCCCCATGAGTCGTAAGAAGGACGGAAACGAGAAGGGTTTCGGAAATCCATGCAGCGCCTGGAGGAGCTCGGTCGGGCGCATGGGGAGGAGGGCAACCTGACGCTCGACGAGATGGTGGCGGCCTTCGAGGAGGGCACCCGGCTCACCCGCGCCTGCGGCGCCCGGCTCGACGAGGTCGAACAAAAAATCGAATTGCTGGTCAAAAAGGACGGCAAGACGGAATCCGTGCCCTTCGGCAGCACGCCGGAGGGGGATTCCAGCCCGGAGGAACCATGACAAAAAATCTTTTCATCTGCTCGATCCTGTCCCTGCCGCTCTGCGCGGGGGCCACCCCGGCCGAGGACCTCAACGCCGCCCGCAGCGTGAGCAACGCCATGGCGGACACGGTGGAAAAGGTCCTGCCGTCCGTGGTGGTCATCCGCACCGAGGCCACGCGGGTGTATCTCGACCAGTGGCGCGCGCGCTTCTACCAGGCCGTGCAGCCGCTCGGCCAGGGGTCGGGCGTGCTCATCTCCGCCGAGGGCTTCATCCTCACCAACGGCCACGTCATCCAGGGCGCGGAGACCATCGAGGTCGCGCTCGACGACGGGCGGATCTTCCCCGCGACGCTCGTGGGCGTGAACCCGCAGACCGACATCGCGGTCATCAAGATCACCCCGGAGAAGGACAAGCCGTTCAAGCCGATCCAGCCGGGCGATTCCGAGAAGATCCGCGTCGGCGAGTTCGTGATGGCGATCGGCTCCCCGTACAGCCTCACCTCCACGGTGACCAACGGCATCATCAGCCAGAAGGGCCGCACCTCCGACATGCTTCCGGTGGTGGACTTCCTGCAGACCAGCGCCCCGATCAATCCCGGCAACAGCGGCGGGCCGCTGGTGGACCTGGAGGGCCGGCTCATCGGCATCAACACCTTCATCAAGACCGCCCCGGGCGAACAGGGCAACATCGGCATCGGCTTCGCCGTGCCGTCCCGCACCGCGCTGCGCATCGCCGACCTGCTGATCAAGGGCGAGGACGCGCAACTGGGCTGGGTCGGCATCGAGATGCAGGACCTGTATCCGGAGGGGGTCGGCGTGATGAACGTCGTCGCGGGGAGCCCGGCCGAGAAGGCGGGGCTGCGGCCGCGGGACATCCTGGTCGGCATCGACGGCCGCCGCATCGCCAATTCCAGCGGCGTGCGCTCCTACGTGTCGCTCAAGCAGGCCGGGGACCGCATCAACCTCAAAGCGGTTCGGGGCGGGAAGGAAGCCGACCTGGCCATCGACATCGAGCCCATGCCCGACCTCAACCAGCGGCGCCGGTAACCCCTTGGCCTCGATCCGTCTCGACGCCCTGCTGGTCGCCCGCGCCCTGTCCGAGAGCCGCGAGCAGGCCCAGCGCCTGATCCGCGCGGGGGTGGTGCGGGTCGCGGGTCAGGTCGAGGGCAAGCCCGGCAAGGAATTTCCCGAGGACGCCCGCGTCGAGGTGGAGACCCCGGCCCGCTTCGTCAGCCGCGGCGGCGACAAGCTGGAGGGCGCCCTCGCCCACTGGCCCGTCGACCTCGCCGGCCGCATCTGCGCCGACATCGGCTCGTCCACCGGCGGCTTCACCGACTGCATGCTCCAGCGCGGGGCGCTGAAAGTGTACGCCGTCGACGTCGGCCGGGGCCAGCTCCACTGGAAGCTGCGCCAGGATCCGCGCGTCGAGTGCCGCGAGGAATTCAACGCCCGCTACCTGGCCCCGGACGCCTTCGACCCCAAGCCCGACTTCGCCTCCGTCGACGTCTCCTTCATCTCCCTCGACCGCATCCTGCCCGCCCTGGTGGGCGCCATGGCCCCGCGGGCCGAGCTGGTCACCCTCATCAAGCCGCAGTTTGAAGCCGGGCGCGGCGAGGTCGGCAAGGGCGGCGTGGTGCGCGATCCGGCCGTTCACCAGCGCGTGATCGACGACGTGCTGCGCTTCGGCACGACGCAGCTCGGCCTCCATTCCGCCGGGGTGATCGAGAGCCCGCTCAAGGGCCCCGCCGGCAACACGGAATTCCTCGCCTGCTGGCGGAAGGGCCCGCCTCCGCCGGCGCCCGGCGTCGCCTGAACCCGGCGTCAGTCCTCCGCCGCGCCCCGGATCCAGACCGGAACCGGGCAGTCGAGGGCGTCGGAGAGGACGCGCAGGAGTTCCGCCTCCTCGGCGCCGATGCGCCGGTCGTAGGCGATGGTGCGGGTGCAGGCCTCCAGGATGGAGCGGCGGAGGCGGAAGGTGGTCAGGGCCAGCCGGTCGAGGCACTCGTGCAGGATGGGGAGGCTGCACTCCGGCGGGGGTAGAAAGCGCAACGGCACCCCGTGCGCCGCCAGCATCTTGACGCCCGCCTCGAACGCGGGCGCGGCGTCCCGTTCCCGGGCCGCCCCCACGCGCGCCAGGGCGGAGAGCGCGACGGAGACTTCTCCCGCGACGGGCGCGAGGCCGCGGATGACGTTGCCGGCGAGGCGCGGCCGCCCCGATCCCGCGTGCAGGTGGCGCTTGAGCACGTGCTGCAGGGCGTATTCGAACAGGGAGATGTCCTGGTCGGCCTCCATGAGGGTGTCGATCAGGACCTGGAACTCCGCCAACTGGTTCTCCGACAACTGGCGGAGCGCGGGGAGCGCCAGATCGATCATCGGCAGCCGCGCCGGCGCGGGAACGACCAGCAGGGGGTCGCGCTCCAGCCGATTGACGTCCCGGGCCAGCCCCTGCGGTCCGCGTGCGCCGCAGGGTTTCGATCTGCCGGTCGCGCACGCGGAGCCTCGTTCGAGATCAGCAGCCCGGAGTACCACCGCGCAGGCGCCGGGTGGATCCTGCAGGGCGCGGGTGACGTCCTGGGGGCAGCGCGGCGAAGATCTCCCGCACGCGCTCCAGGTGGGCCTGCAGGGGTCGCCCACGGCCTCGGCCATGCGCGCGGGCCGCGCGAGCACCTCGTCGATCCGGATCGCCTCGTGCGCGACCGGGGCGGAGGGGAGCGGCGGCGGGAGCCCGGGTTCGCGCGGGACCAGGTTCGGGGTCTGGACGGTGTTCACCGCCTCGACGAATCCGGTCACCGGCACCGAGGCGGGGAAGGTCCCGTTGAACGACGGCTCCAGGCGCAGGATGCGCTCCTCCAGCGGCGGGTGGGTCGCCAGCAGGGAGAGCCAGCGCCGGCGGCCGGCGGCGAAGAAGAGGTGGTTCATCTCGTCGGCGGCCGCAGCCTGGACGGTCGCGCCGGAACGGTTGCCCCCGATCTTCTTCAGCGCGTCGGCCAGGCCCGCGGGATTGCGCGTGAACTGCACCGCCGAGGCGTCCGCCAGGAACTCGCGCTGGCGGGAGACCGCGCTCTGCATCAACCGCCCGGAAGAAGGCGCCGAGCTGGCCGATCAGGAAGAGCCCGCCGCCCACCGCAGCAAGCGCTGAGCCCGTTGTTGTCCCTGCCGCTGCGGCTGCCGCCGGCCTGGAGTTGAGGCTGACGCGCAGGAGGAGCCAGTACCCGATGGCGGAGAGGAAGAGCAGCCTCGTGGATCATCGCCATCAGGCGGAGATTGAGCCGCATGTCGCCGTTGAGGATGTGGCTGAACTGTGCGCGACGACGCCCTGCTGCTCCTTCGCGGTTCAGGCGGGTGAGCATGCCCCGGGTCACGCCGATGACGGCGTCGTCCGGGGTTGTAGCCCGCGGCGGAAGTGCGTTGATCCCCTCCTCCTTGTTCCAGCACGAAGACCGGCGGCATCGGCACGCCCGAGGCCAGGCCATCTCCTCGACCACGTTGAGCAGGGCGCTTCTCGTGGAAGTTGACCGAGGCGGGGTGGAGCTGGCGCGCGTCGAGGTTGCACCACCACCAGCCCGCCCTTGCGGAGCTGCAGGAGCTTCGATCCAGGTGGTGAGCAGGAGCACCACCGCGCCGGTGATCGTCGCCACCCCCGCGAACAGGTCCGGCATCAGGAACGCGCGGCCGAAATCCCCCCGCCCGCGACGGTGGCGATGAGCGCCTGCACGACGACGATCGTCGCCACGACGCCGAGCACGAACTGGACGACGAGCCAGCCGGTGCGGCGGCGGCGGAGTCCTGCTGGGTGAAGAAGTCCACGGCGGCGGGATCAGAACGTCACCTTCGGCACGGCGAGGTGGTCGAGGTTCTCGGGCTCGAACATCTCCGCCGCCTGGAAGCCGAGCACCCCGGCGAAGAGCACGGCGGGGAACACCTCGCGGGCGTTGTTGTACATCATCACCGCGTCGTTGTAGGCCTGCCGGGCGAAGGAGACCTTGTTTTCCGTCGCGGTCAGCTCCTCGCTCAACTGCATCATGTTCTGGTTGGAGCGCAGTTCCGGATAGGCCTCGGCCACGGCGTAGAAGCGCGACATCGCCCCGCGCAGCACGCCCTCGGCGCCCGCCAGCTCGTTCACCGCGCCGCTGTCGGCGGGATTGCCCGCGGCCCGCCCCTGGCAGGCCACCGCCGCGTTGCGGGCCTGCACCACCGCGTCGAGGGTGGAACGCTCGTGCTCCATGTACTTCTTCGCCACCTCGATCAGGTTGGGGATCAGGTCGTAGCGCCGCTTGAGCTGGACGTCGATCTGCGAAAAGGCGTTCTTCACCCGGTTGCGTTTGCGCACCAGCGAGTTGTAGATCGTCACGGGCAGGATGATAACCAGGGCGGCGAGGACAAGCAGGGACGACGAGCATGTTCATGGGAACCTCCGGTGGACGCTCATCATGCCGCCGGCCGCGCGGCAGTGCAAGGGAAACCCGACTGCGCGCGGGTGATCAGGGGACGCCGCCGGGCGAACCCGCCTCAAGCAGCTTCTTCGTAGGTGCGGATATGCTGGACTTCGTGCATGGCATGCCCTCTCCACTGGGTATCACCCGTGAGTCATGATACGGCCATGTCGGGAAATTTCAGGGCAAACGGTCGCATTCGTTCACGGACCGGGCAGGCCGTTGCCCGGCCAGCACCGGGCCAGCCGGTCAAGGTTCTGCTCGTTGGCCGGCACCACCACGTGCTTGACCGCCTGCGCGGTCGCGGCGTCGTCGAAGGCCTGCTCCCAATTCAGGTTCGTTCCACCGGCCGCGTTGACCAGCCGGATGGTGAGGGTGAAGTACGGTGCGCAGTCATGCCGGATGACGACCTTGCGTCCCGGCTCCAGGGCGTCAAACAGGCTTTGATTCGGGTAGTCCTTCCCGTCGGGGCCGTGCATGACGAACGTCCACCGCCCGCCCGCCTTGAACTCGAAGACCTCGAAGGTGTTGGTGAAGCCTTCCGGCCCCCACCAGGCGGCGAGCAGGGCGGGCGACTGGAAGGCGGCGTACACCGCGTCGGGCGCGAAGGGCAGGGTCCGGGACGTCCGGAAGATGCGGTCATCGGGGTTCATTCTGACTCCTGGCGGAGGGACGGGACGGACGTGGCGGGGATGCGGCGCGGCCGGATTTACTCCTCGATCACGCCGAGCTCCGCGACCACGGCGTGGTTCTTCTCGAGCGCGTGCCGGGCGACGAACTTGAAGTAGCGGGCCTTGACGGCGGGGAAGGCGACGCTCTGCTCGACCGGATTGGCGCGCAGATTGCCGAATTCACCCTCGGCGACCGGTTTCCATTCCTTGCCGTCCGGGGAGACGAGGAAGGCGTATTGGTCGACCATGCCGCTGTGCGTCCCGTCCTGGCGGGGCAGGTAGGTGAAGCCCTTGAGGGTCTTCTCGCGGCCCAGGTCGACCACGATCTCCTGCGGCAGCGCGTGCTCGCCGTCGTCGCCATGGGTGTGCCAGAGGGTTCCGGGATTGCCGTCGATGGCCTGGACGGCCCGGCCGCCGTTGACCTGTTCGTAGGAGCAGGAGACGACCTTCCAGCCCGCCTTCCGCGCCATCTTCGGATCGCCGCCGACAGGCGGGATCCACGGCCCGAACGAGGGCTCGAGGAACAGGCCGAAGTCCGACAACGCCGGGCACACCGGCGACTTGGTGACGCGAATGCGCACCTCGGAGGCCGTGGTCGGGGGGACGCGCCAGAGGTGGTACGACCCGATCGACTCCGCCTTCGCCAGCTCCTTCCACTCGCCGCCGATCTTCGCGTCGACGGCCACCCCTTCGAGGCGCAGGCCGAGGCGGATGTCCTCGCGCAGGGCGATGAGGTTGAAGGTCTTTTCGCCCTTGAGCGCGATCACCGCCTCGGGCGTCGTGACGCCGTCATCGCTGACCCAGGCGCTCCAGATGTCGGCGTCCAGCAGGTTGGCCGGGCCGAAGGCGGGATCGTTGCCGCGGACGTTGGCGGCGGTGCAGGTTGCGCCGGCGGCGAGGTTGGTGGTGAAGGTCTCCCGGAGGTGCTCGCCGAGCTGGCGGAGGCTCTCGACGTCGTTCTCGTGCAGCAGGCCGCGCTTGTCCGGCGGGACGTTGAGATTCCAGGTCGCGCCGTGGCCGACGGAGTTCATGTAGATCTGCATGAGGTTTTCCGGGGAGCGCGGATTCTGGTTCTCGTGGAAGAACCAGCCGCCGCGGATCGAGACGTCGACCTCCGCCTGGATCCAGTGCGCCCCGCCCAGATGGCCGGTGCCGAGCTTGTGCGAGTCGATGCTGCCGACGCTGTCGCCGGGATCGAGGTTGATGGTGGCGCGGCAGGGGTCGGGCGAGTGGCCGCCCTCGTTGCCGCACCAGCGCACGCCGGGGCCGACGTCGGAGAAGATCATCGCGTCTGGCTGGTTGGTCTGCACGATGCCCCAGGCCACCGGCCAGTTGTAGTAGGTCTTGCGGTCGATGCTGCGGCTGCCGCCCTTGCCGCCGTAGTAGCCGGAGCCGCCGTTGGCGCCGTCGAACCAGACCTCGAACACCTTGCCGTACTGCGTGGTCAGCTCGCGGATCTGCTCGTGATAGACGTCGGTGACGTACGTGGGCGTCCCGTAGTGCTCGTTGTTGCGGTCCCAGGGGGAGACGTAGACGCCGAAGTCGAAGTCGTTCTTTTTGCAGGCGTCGGCGAACTCGCGCACGATGTCGCCCTTGCCGCCCTTGTAGGGGCTGGCGGAGATGTTGTGCGTCGTGGTCCTGGTGGGCCAGAGGCAGAAGCCGTCGTGGTGCTTGCAGGTGAGGATGACGCCGCGCGCGCCGGCGGCCTTGAGGCTGGTGACGATCTGGTTGGCGTCGAACTGCACCGGGTTGAAGATCTCCGGCTTTTCCGCGCCGGAACCCCATTCCGCACCCGTGAACGTGTCCACCGTGAAGTGGCAGAACGCGTAGAAGGGCCGCTCGGCGTGCCGGACCTGCGCGGGGGTGGGCGTGGCCCCGTGCGGAGCGGGAGGAGGGGTGGCGGCGGACGCGGCCAGCGGGGCCGCGAGGGCGGCGGTGACGCCGGCGAGGAGTTGGTGGAACGGGTTCATGCCGCCTTCTCCCTCATTCCGGAGGGCTCGTCAAGACACCGGGAGACCCGCGGCGGGCGTTGGGTCTGGCAGGGCGAGGCAGCCTGTCCGCCTCTGGCGGAACCACGCCGAGCCGTCGCGGAGGTTGGAGGCTCACCCGGCGGGTTCGCCCTACCCACGGCTTTGGAAGGGCGAAAGGCTAGCCGCGGGTGTGCGCGGGGCGGCCGCCGGCGGGGCGCTCGTAGCGGCAGCAGCCCTCGGGGCAGACGTCGTGGCTGGGACCGCGGTCGCCGAGGGAACGGCGGACGGGGTTGTCGACCAGGCGTTCCCCGACCAGCTCGGCCAGCATCGAGACGAACAAGGGATCGTTGCCCGGCGTGGCGGCGCGCACCATGTTCAGGCCGATGTCGGCGCAGAGTTCCTTTGCCTCGACGTCCAGGTCGAAGAGCACCTCCATGTGGTCGGAGACGAAGCCGATCGGGCTGATGACCACGTCGGTCGCGCCCTGCTCCTTGAGTCCGCGCAGGTGCTCGAGGATGTCGGGGCCGGTCCACGGCTGGGTGGGCGGGCCGCTGCGGCTCTGGAAGACCAGCTTCCAGTCGGGCGCGCCGCCGGGCGCGGCGGCGACGAGCCGGCAGGACTCCTCCAACTGGTCGAGGTACTTGCTGGTGGCGGCCATGGCGTCGGGAATGCTGTGGGCGGTGAAGGCGATGCGGGTGGAGGCGCGGCGCTCCGCGGGGATGCGCGCGAGCGCGGCGGCGACGTTCCGGCGGTTGAGCCCGATGAAGTCGGGGTGGTTGTAGAACACGCGGATCTTGCCGTAGGCGGGCGCCCCCTCCCCCATCGCGGCGAGGGCGTCGTCCAGGTTTTCGCGGTACTGGCGGCAGCCGGAATAACTGCTGAAGGCGGAGGTCACGTAGGCAAGGAAGCGCCGCACGCCGTCCCGGCGCATCTGTTCGAGGGTTTCGGGGATATAGGGATTCCAGTTGCGGTTGCCCCAGTAGACCTTCATGGCGTGGCCGCGACGCCGCAGCTCGTCCTCGAGCAGCCGGCGCAGTTCCCGGTTTTGCGCGTTGATCGGGCTGACCCCGCCGAACCTGTCGTAATGATGCGCCACCTCGACCTTGCGTTCATGGGGTATGTTCCTGCCCCGCAGGACGTTGTCGAGAAATGGCATGACGTCCGAGGGACCCTCGGGTCCGCCAAACGAGGTGAGCATCACGGCATCATAGGCTTCGGGCATTGGGTTGTTCTCCGCGCGAAAACTAGCCGAACCCGGCCGGAATGCAAAGGGCAAAGCTGCCCCGGGTTGTCGGCCGGCTTTTCGGGGGGCGCGGACCTCTTTTTCTTTTGACGGCCCGGCCTGATGCCCGTATGTTACAAACCATGAACAAGCTTCACCGGATCCTGCTGGCGACCCTCTGCGCCTGGGGCGTGCCCCTCTGCTCCCGGGCCGGTTACGGGTTCTTCGCAAACGGCGGCACCTATGTGGTCCTGAATGTCGACGGTGCGGGCAGCACGTATTATCACCTCAGCCCGACCAGCGGCGGCAATCCCACGTTCAACAACGCCAATTTCGGGACGTTCCAACTCAGCGTGGATACCTTCGTGCTCAAGGGGTTCGAGAACAACACCTACGAGAACAGCAACGACGGCATCATGAACGGGAACTTGAACTACCGGGTTTACCCGTTTGGCAGTCCCTCCGGATCGTATGTGACGATGAATCACAACGGCTTTACCGATCTTACCGGTGGAAACGAGCGGCATTACCGCAACGATGCCAATGTCAACCTGCTGGCAGGCCTCTCCCCCGGCGTCTATTCACTTGAGGTGTACACCTGGGCCCAGGCCGACTGGAACATCAGCGGCGGCCCCGGCGACGGAAGCCCGAACGACACCATCTACCCGGACAACACCGCCACCCCGGACGCGACCCGTTACGCCTCCTCTTCCGAATCACCGTACCTGTTCCGGGGCGATTTCACCGTCACCGCCGCCCCGGTCGCCTCGGCGGTCCCCGAACCCGGCACCGCCGTCTTCGCCGTGTTTGGAACGGTCGCCCTCCGCTTCCTGACCCGCAAGCGCCGCTGAGCGCGCGATGCACCCCGCCCCGCCATCACGGGCGCCCCTGCACCTGCTTCTGCTGGCCGCGGCCGCAACCGTCCTTTCCGCGCCCATCGATCCCTACCAGCGCGAGGAAATCCAGAATCTCATCGCGCGCTCGCAATTCGACGACGCCGACCGGATCATGCGCGCGGTGCTGATCGATCATCCGGAGGACACCGACATGATCTGCCTGCGCGGCACGGTCGCCGTCCTGCGCGACGACCCGCGGCAGGCGGAGACCCTATTCCGCGAGGCCCTGCAGCGCCGGGCCCAAGGAGGACCGCTTCCTGATGAACCTGGCCGAGCATCCTCTACCGCCAGGGCAATATCAGGAGGCTTCGCCCTGTACGCGCGGATCAACAAGAATCATCCGGTCCGCCCCCTCGCCCTGTACAAGCAGGTGCTTTGCTTCCTCCTCTCCGGCGACCGCGCCTCCGCGTCCACCCTGGTGGAATCGCTCGACCTCACCCCTGGCGATCCGGCCTTTCTCTACGCCCACGCCGCGCTCGCCTACCATGACGGCGACGTCGCGGCCGGCCGGTACTTCTCCGAATCCGCGCGCCGGCTGTACCGGAATCCCAGCGACGTCTTCCGCCTCCCCCTGATCGAGCAGGGCTGGATCACGGACTGACGAAAGGCCGATGCCGGACGATTGGGGTTGATTCCCGGCGGTGGCCGGGCATGGTGGACCGTCTTTTCCCTTGATTGAGGTGTTTTATGGCCCGTACCCCGTCCAGCATGCTGCCCCTAGGCACTCCCGTTCCCGAGTTTTGCCTGCCGGACGTGGTCACAGGAAAATGGTTTCCGGCCGGGACCTCCAGGGCCCGAAGCGGCCTGCTGGTCATGTTCATCTGCCGCCACCGCCCCTACGTGCAGCACCTGGAGCCGAGCGGGCTCTCGGATCGGCCGGGACTATGCGGACAGCGGCATCGGCATGGCCGCCATCTGCGCCAACGACGCCGCCAACCCCCAAGTACGCCGAGGACGCCCTCACCTCCTCGCCGAACAGGCCCGCCGCTGCGGCTTCCGCTTCCCCTACCTGCACGACGAGGCCCAGCGTCCGCCGCCCGCGCCTTCACCGCGGCCTGCACCCCGGACTTCTTCCTCTTCAACGGAGCGGGCCGCCTGGCCCTACCAGCGGCCAGCTTGACGACACGCGCCCCGGCGGCCTCGACCCCGCCCACGGACGCGACCTGCGCGCCGCCCTCGACGCGCTGAAGGCGGACCGGGACCCTGATCCCGAACAATTTCCCAGCATCGGCTGCAACATCAAGTGGAAGCCCGGCAACGAGCCCCGCATCTGACCCCAACCCCGGGCCCCCCATGGATTCCCATCCCGCCTTCGAAGTCATCTACCGCAAGCACATCCCGGAAATCAACGCCGAGGCCATCCGCTACCGCCACCGCCACACCGGCGCCGACGTGCTCTCGCTGCGCACCACCGACGACAACAAGGTCTTCGGCATCTCCTTCCGCACCCCGCCCGGCGACTCCACCGGCGTAGCCCACATCCTCGAGCATTCGGTCCTCTGCGGCTCGGAAAAATATCCGCTCAAGGAACCCTTCAAGGAGCTGATGAAGGGCTCGCTCAACACCTTCCTCAACGCCTTCACCTATCCGGACAAGACCGTCTACCCGGTCGCCTCCCGCAACCTGAAGGACTTCTACAACCTGGTCGACGTCTACCTCGACGCCGTGTTCTTCCCCCGCCTCGGCGAGCCCGTCTTCATGCAGGAGGGCTGGCACTACGAACTCGATCAGCCCGGCGGCGCCCTGCGCTACAAGGGCGTGGTCTTCAACGAAATGAAGGGCGTCTACTCCTCCGCCGACAGCGTCGCCATGGAGGCCGTCACCCAGACGCTCCTGCCCGACTCCACCTACGGCGTCGATTCCGGCGGCGACCCCGAGGTCATCCCGGCGCTCACCTACGACCAGTTCGAAAAATTCCACCGCGACCACTACCACCCCTCCAACGCCCTGGCCTACTTCTACGGCGACGACCCCGAACCCCGCCGCCTGGAGCTGCTCGACGCCTACTTCTCCCGCTTCGGCGCCGGCGGCCACGTGCCGGTGATCAAGGCCCAGAAGCCCTTCCAGAAACCCGCCAGCGCCACCCGCCGCTACGCCGCCGCCGGCGACGAGGAGTCCTCCGAGGGCTGCTTCATCATCCACGCCTGGAAGCTCGGCGACTGCACCGACCTCGACAACGCCCTCGCCTGGGGCGTGCTCAACCACCTCCTGCTCGGCTCCCCCGCCTCCCCGCTCCGCCGCGACCTGCTGGAGAGCGGCCTCGGCGAGGAGATCGCCGGCGGCGGCTTCCAGGCCGAGGGCCTGCACATGGTCTTCTCCATCGGCCTCAAGGGAGTGGACGAGGAGGACTTCGACGACGTGCACCGTCTGGTCGCCGGGTCGATCGAGAAGGTCTCGCGCACCGGCTTCGACGACGAGCTGATCGAGGCCGCGTTCAACACCATCGAATTCGGCCTGCGTGAAAACAACACCGGGAGCTGGCCCCGCGGCCTCGTCGTGCTGCTGCGCGCCCTCGCCCCCTGGACCCACGGCGTCGACCCGGTCGAGGCCATCTCGTGGGAAAAGCCGCTGGCCGACTTCAAGGCCCGCGTCGCCGCGCAGCCCGGCCTGTTCCAGGAGATGCTCTCCCGCGACATCGTCCACAACACCCACGTTTCCAAGCTGGCCGTCCGCCCCGACCCCATGTTCGCCCGCGAACAGGAGAACCGCGAGCAGCAGCGCCTGTTGAAGGCGCGCTCCCGCATGTCCTCCGACCAGTTGCAGACCATCCAGCGGCAGGCGGACGACCTCAAGAAGATGCAGCAGGAGCCGGACACCCCCGAGGCCCTCGCCCGCATGCCCCGCCTCGGCCTGGGCGACCTCGACCGCTACGTCGAGCTCATCCCCAAGGAGCCCGGCCGCATCGCCGGCGTGGAGGTCCTGCACCACCCGCAACCCACCAGCGGCATCGTCTACGTCGACCTCGTCTTCGACCTGCGCGCCCTGCCCTACCGCCTGCTGCCGCTGCTGCCGACCTTCGCCCGCTGCCTCACCGAGCTGGGCACCGACCGGCACGACTTCGCCAGCCTCGCCCGCTGGATCGGCTGCAAGACCGGCGGCATCCACGAGATGATGTACACCGGCACGCACGAGAAGACGCTCCAGCCCGTCGCCAAGCTCATCCTGCGCGGCAAGGCCATGATCGACAAGGTCGGCGACCTGCTCGAGATCCTGTCCGAGATGATCACCTCCACCCGCTTCGACCAGCAGGCGCGGCTGCTGGAATTCGTCCAGGAGGACAAGGCCGGCGAGGAGTCGCGCCTCATCCCCTCCGGCAGCTCCTTCGTCCGCCGCCGCATGGCCGCGCATTACAGCATGGCCGAGTCGGTGTCCGAGCTGCTCGACGGCTTCGAGCAGGTGCGCTTCCTGCGCGGCCTGGTCCACCGCTGCCGCAACGACTGGCGCGAGGTCCTGCGCGACCTCGAACACGTCCGCCACGCCCTGCTCAACCGCGACGGCATGCTGGTCAACGTCACCTGCGAGGCGGACCACTTCGCCGGGGTCTCCCGCCGCCTGGACCCCTTCCTCTCCGCCCTGCCCCGCTACGAGGCCGCGCCCGAA
>JAXMHJ010000060.1:0-30596 GCA_046346795.1 Kiritimatiellia bacterium | reverse complement strand
GGCGGCGGGCTTGGCAAGGCGGAACCTTGGGAGGCGCTCAAACGGCCTTGCGGCGCAGGAACCGGCGCAGGACCAGCAGGCCCAGTCCGGTCAGACCGGCGGTGCCGGCTTCGGGGACGGCCGGCAGAGTCAAATTCGTGGAGAAGGCCGTGGCGGTGAAGACCTCGGCCGCCGCATCATTGGAGTCCGACGTCGTGAAGAGGGCGGAATTCCCGTAACGGGTGCTCGTAATGCCCGGCGCCAGCCCGCCGCCCACGATGGGCGAAAAGGCGTTGTCGTCGAAGAGCCGGTGGAATTCCACGGGGGCGTTGAAGGCGCGGATGTAGTAATTCTGGTCGATGGAACCACCGCCGTTGCCGGCGGAAACCTCCGGGGAAAGCTGATTGACAATATGCCCCAGAGGGTTGGTGCTGGACCCGGCTTCCCCGGTCCTGTTTCGGCCGATGTAGGACGTGTCGATCACCACGTCGTCGGTGCCCTCGGTTCCGATGCTGGTCCCCGGGATGAATGTTCCCGTATTGATGGGATCGATCACACCGTTGGGGCCCGCCCAGATGAGCTGCACGAAGTATCCCAAGGCATCATAGTCCACGTCCCCGACGACGGATCCCCCGCCCGGATCCGCCGCCAGCGGGTTGCCAAGCTGGTCGGTAATGACCGCCGCGGGATAGGTCGGGGACGTCCTCGTCGTGGTCTGCCAGCGAATAGTGGCATTCGCTGTGAACGATGCAACCCCGATGCAGAGTGCGACGGCGAGCGTGTTTCCGGTTGATTTCATTGAGAAGGCCACTTGGTTGGAAGATTTTCGGAGAAGGAGGATTGCACCCGGTTAGTAGGGCTTTGTTTCCGTCCAGTTCAGGGTGGGGGCGGAGGTGAAGCGCTGATAGAAGAAGGACTGGCCGGGCTCAATGGAATTCGTCGCAATCTGATTATTTTCGTCGAGCCACTTGTTGTTTCTCGGATCGCTCGCGTTGCCCGGGTTGTTGTACAGGAAGTAGCGGATGTAGGTGTTCATCTGCTGGCTCCACAGATAAATGTTGTCCCCGTCGTCCGGGCTGAACGCGGAGACCACGCCGTTGGCGGTTTTCAGGGCCAGATCGTTGATGGCGATGGAGGTGCTGTACGGATAGGAGATCTGATTCAGCCCGGGCACGATCTGGGTTGTGACGCTGGGGGTGGTTACCACGTCACCCACCATGGACAACGTGTTGGTCGCCACGCCAAGGGTGTTCTGCAGGAAGAAGCCCTTTCCGGGGGTCAACTGCTCCGTCGCCACCTGGTTGTTCTCGTCGAGCCACTTGTTGTTCCGGGGATCGTTCGGGTTTCCCGGATTGTTGTAGAGGTAGTAGAGCTTGTAGCCGTTGGCGGCCGAGTCGAAGATGTAGATCTTGTCCGCCTCGTCCGGGCTGAGTCCGGCATCGAACCCCGTTCCCAGAATTGACTGGACCGAACTGTCGGCCTTGACGAAGGGATTGGCGATCATTTCCAGCGAGGTGGGCGAAACGTCAACCTTCTGGATCCCGACGATGTTCACGGAATAGACCGGACCCTGGGCCTGGGCGGTGATCGCGGTCCCGAGCAGGGCTGCAAGGAGAATGGATGAAGTTTTCATGGCCGAAACCTTTGTTTGGTTGGTTGTTGTAAAGCTACAGGGGGAGGGGGTGGGGGCGTCAAGGATTCCTGTGAAATCTTTTTGTTCTTTTGGAGGAACTGCCGCAACAAAGGGGAGTGTCAGGGTCAAAACGACCTTGACAGGGCGTCCGGGATCATGGTTTGGTGCCGGCTTCCGTGGCGGGCCGGGATTCGCTCCCCCTCCGCCCCACATAACCCGTTCCCAGGTGTTTGCCCATGTCCCAATCTCCGCAGGATGATTTGTTGAAGCTGGTGGAATCCGACCCCATCCCCGGGCGGAGATCCTCGCCCGGGTGGCCGAGGGCCGGAAACAGGAGGTTGGCTGTCGGATGCCACTCGAAACTCGCCTCCGTTCTCAAGGGCCGGCAGGACCACCCCGAATTTTTCGCGACGCTGGACGCCCTGGTCGCCGGACATGCCGGGGACCGGGCCTGGAAAAAGCACTTCCGCGACTACCTGCTCAAGCTGTTCGACAACGACCGCGACATCAAGGTCCTGGTCCAGGCGGTCGGTTTCGACAAGCCGCTCCTGCGCCCGTCGGACTGCCTGCACCAGTTCCGGACCCTCTTCCACCTGAAACCCGACGTGCTGGTGCTGGACCGCAACCTCGGCGTGGGTGTCGTCCGCGAACTCTACCCGATCGAACGGAAGGTCGAGATCGACTTCGAATCCCGCGCCGGCCACATGCTCGCCTACACCTTCGCCGCGGAAACCCTCGAACTCATCCAGCAGTCCCACCTGCTCGCGCAGCGCCACCTCGACCGCGCGGCCTTCGAGGAAAAGATGAAGACGTCCCCGGGCGAGGTGCTCAAGGACGCCCTGCGCTCCTTCGGCAGCAAGCCGGTGCTCGCCCTGCAGTCCTGCTTCGTTCCGCGCATCGTGGACGAGAGGGGTGGAACCTTCTGGGCGCAGCCCGCCAGCAGGTGAAGAACGATCCGCTCGTGGTCATCCCGGCCAAGCGCAACGATCCCTGTCCTGCTGCTGGAAAAGCGGTGCGTGGGTCGACGACGCCTGGTTTGACACCCTGGCGCGCGAGCGCGACATGGCGCGCATCATCGAGTCGCTCAGGACTACCTGGGCAACCGCCCCGGCGACATGGAACTGTCGCCCAAGGGCGCCGGCGTCGCCCGCGAACGGCTCGCCTTCGTTCTCGGCGGGCGCGAAGGACACCCAGTACGTGACCTCAAGGGTCCGCGTGCTCATCCTCGCCGGCGAACTGCACCTCCCCATCACCGAGATCGAGGGCGCCCCGTGGTGGAGAGCGTCAAGCACCTCGCCAAGTTCAAGGAGGTGGTGGCCCACCTCCAGGCCAAGGACCTCAAACGCTTCTTCGAATTCCTCTACGGCAACGACCTGGACAGCACGCTCAACCTGCTGATCGAGGCCCTGCCCGACTTCCAGTACACCGCGCTCTGCGAGGCCATCTCCGTCCTGCGCGAACACAAGCGCGAGGACGCCGTCGCCTCCGCCCTGCGCAAGCCCTGGGGCACCTGGCAGGCCGAGGTGGACGTCATGTACTGGCTGGCCTCCAACATGGAGAAGGTGGCCGAGTGGAAACTGGGCTCCACCTCCGACCTCGCCGCCCGCCTGCTGCGCGTCATCGAAAAGGAATACACCGGCGACCGCCTCCGCGTGGCCAACCAGGTGCGCGAACTCTTCCGCGACCCCAAGTGGCTCGCCCGCATCCTCGGCGACATGGACACCCGCCAGCTCCGCGCCCTCGCGCAGGCCGTGCGGGACTCCACCGCCTGGCAGAAGCTCGACCACGCCTCCGTCATGGGGCAGATGGTCAAGCTCAAGCCCGAGATCGAGGAGATCATCTCCGGCCGCTCGGGCGAGTCCGAGGCCTCCAACCGCAAGCTGATGACCTCGGTGCGCAGCTACACCACCCGCCAGCAGCAGCTCCAGAAGATCACCCTCAAGGACATCCCCGAGAACACGCGCGAACTCGCCCTCGCCCGCAGCTACGGCGACTTGCGCGAAAACTTCGAGTTCCAGTCCGCCAAGGACAACCAGCGCACCCTCATGCAACGCCAGGGCGAGCTGGAGCAGATGCTGCGCAAGGTCGCCCCGACCAACTTCGAGGGCTGCACCGCCGCCGTCGTGGGCATGGGCACCACCGTGGTCGTGCGCTTCGACGACGGCCGCGTGGAAACCTTCCACATCCTGGGCGAGTGGGACAGCGAGCCCGCCATGAACGTGATCTCCTGCAGCAGCGCCCTCGCCAAGGCGATCGAAGGCCGCAAGGCCGGCGACCGCGTGCGCGTGCCCTCGTCCATCGGGGAGCAGGACGCGACCGTGGAATCCCTGTCGCCCCTCTCCCCCGGGCTCATCGAATGGGCCTCCGTCGCCATCGAGAAGCTGCCGGAGTCCGCCTCCTTCGACACCACCGCCCCCGCCCCCCCGCCGCCCCCGCCGGCCGTCGCCGACCAGCCCCCCGCACCCGCTCCGGAATGACCCGGGACGGTCTCCGCGCCCGCATCGCCGGATGGTTGTCGCACGACACCCATCCAGCGGTGCAGTTTGTGAAATATGCGGCCACCGGAGGCCTCGCGACGGTGCTCTACGTCGCCACCGAACTTCTCGCGGAGCGGTATCTTTTCCCGACGGCTCCGGCGGCAAGGGCTGGTTCAGCATCCCCTATATTCTGGACAACGTCAGTGGCATTCGTGATCACGATGGCGGTGGTCTATCCGCTCAACCGCATGTTCGTCTTCCGCCCCGGACGCCACTCCCGGGTCATGGAGTTCCTCTATTTCTGCGGCTTCGCCGTCGTCGGCAGCACCGCCGGAACGCTGATCGGCTCCTACCTGGTGCAAACCCGCGGCATCCCCAACCACATCGCCATCTTCAGCACCGTGTTCACCTCGGCCATGGTGAACTACGCCGGCCGGAAGTTCTTCGTGTTCAAGGGGTGAACCGTGCGCACGGCGTCCCGGCTCCTGGTGCTGCTCGTCCTGCCGGCCTGCCTTTTCGCCGGTTGCGCCCGCACCTGGCGCGTCTTTCACCCCGCCCGGCGCCGCCGGCCGAGCCGCCCCTGACCGGGGCCACCACCTTCGTCCTCAAAGTTCCTCCGCATGGCCGGGAACTGCCGTTTGAAACCCCGCCGGCCTGGCGGGCCGATTCCGGCGCGACCCTGCTGGTCTCCACCAACGACCTGCTCAGCCCGCCCTCCTGCGGCCGCGTCGAATTCCCCCACCTGATCGAAGGCCCCGTCCGTCTGCGCCCCGCCGCCGAACACCGCATCGACCACCCCTTCAACCATGTCTGCCTCTACACCCTGCCCTCCGCCGCCGCCCCCGCCGGCGCGCGCGTGACGGTGGAATACGTCGAGCCCTCCGGCGCCCGGCGCGAAGCCTCCGAACCCTTCGGCCCGCCGGGCCGCTGGACCCTGCACCTGCTGCGCGTGCCCGGCGTCGACGACTCCGGCGCGCTCCTCTCCGCGATCCGCTTCGACGGCCTGCCCGGCGGCTTTCCGCCGGTGCTGGTGGACGGACTCGCCTTCTTCCAGGCCCGCACCACCAAGTTGCCGCCCATGGTCCGGCCCTCCCGCGCCATCCCGCCCCAGGAAGGACAATCCGCAGGGGTGCACACCGGCGGGGGCACGCTGCCGTTTCCCAACACCCCGTCGGGCATGCGCCCCGCCGCCGCCACCGCCGCCGGCTGGAACGAGGTGGTCGGCGGGGAGGAATACACCGATTTTCTCCACCACTCCGAGCAGGGCGACCTGCTCTTCCGCCTGCGCGCCAAGGAGCCGGCCCGCCGCATCGAGGCCGCCTGGAACGGGAAAACGTTCCTGCTGCCCCTCTCCGGCATCACCCTCGGCCGGCCGTTTCACCCCGCCTCCACCCTCGATGTCCGCCGCGTCGACGACCGGGTGTGGATCCGCGATCCCGACCGCGGCGAATACACCTTCTCCATCACCGGCCGCGTCCTGCGGGTGGACATCCGCGCCGCCGTCACCGGAGGATACATCGGCTGGGAACACGTCCCGGAAGGGGTGACCGCGCTCGACGCCCCCTTCCTCAACGCGGGCGAAAACGCCGGCCTGCCCCTGTGGACCTTCGACGCCGCGTCGCCCGCCAGCAACCTCTTCGCCTGGGCGGGATTCGACCTCACCCGCTCCTCCGCCACCCGCATGCAGACCACCGGCGGCGCGCAGCTCATGCACTACGACCCGCGCTCCGACGGCGCGACCAACCAGGTGTTCGAGACGATCTGGATCGCCGTTTCGCCCGACCCCCTGGAGGTGCTGCCCGGCATTCCCACCACCAACTCCGTCCAAACCCTGCAGGCCTGGCGGACGGGGGCGGTGGCGCTGGGCCCGGAACGCGCACGTCGCCGTCTGCCGGGCCCCGCCGTGGCCGCGGTGCCCGTCGACCGCAGGTCCATGGATCACGCCCTCGCCTCCTCCCCGTTTGACCCCGGATGGTCCGAGCCGCTCCTGGCCGTGGGCGCCGACGGCCAGCTCCAGCGCACGACCGGCCGCGAATTCCGCCTCACGCCCGTGATCGCCTTGCAGGAAGGCAAGGCCTCTACGGCCGCCCCCGCGGCCGATGACGTCTGGAACCTGGTGGACTATGACGAGCGCTGCGCGGGCTCGGCCGGCTATGTGCAAAACTGGCTGTTGATGGGCGAATGGCTGCACGCCTCCCGGCCCGCGCCCGACGCCCCCGCCGTCTCCGGCGGAGAACCCGGCTGGCTGCTCTCGGGCATCGCCGGCCGCGGCTTCTGCCGCACGCCCGTCTCCCGCCTGGTCCCCTTCCTGCCGCTCGCCACGCACGCGCGCCTCAACGCCTCCTCGATGCTCTTCGCCCCGGGCCGAGATGAACTGCGCGGCTTCGAAATCCCGCCCGGCGCCGACGACGTGGATGTCCTGACCGCGACCGCGATCACCTACGGCATGGCTGCTCCGCGGGTCTCCCGTGAGTCAGACGACCTCGTGGTGTTCCTGCGCTCCATCCACATGGTCTCCCATGTGCAAACGCGGTTCTGCGCGGCCGCGCTCCGCATTTCCTATTTCGACGGAACCCGCCTGGTCAGCCTGCCCAAGGCCCTGCAAACCGGGATCTGGCGGCGTTCGCAAATCTACGTGCAGATGCCCTGCGGACTCGAAATGTGGGTCAACGGAAGCCGCGAGCCCTGGGAGGTCCGCCAGGGCCGCGACACGCACGTGCTGCCACCCTTCGGTCATGTCGGCCGCCGCCGGCGACGGCTTCCGGCAGATGTCGGTGCTGCGCGACGGCCGCCGGGTGGACTTCGTCGAGGACGGCCGCTTCCGTTTCTTTCGCCCCGCGCGGACCCGGCCGCGCTTGAGGAGTGCTGTCCAACGAGCCGATCTTGCTCTACGCGGACGCGCATGGACTCGAACTGCTGTGGCCGGGCAAACCCGCCTGCTGCGAAATCCCGCCGCCTGGCTGGCCGGGGTCGATGTTCCGGCGGGGGAGGGGGCCGCGACGATCCGTCCGTCAGGCGAATATCTCGTGATCGAACCAAAGCCCGGCGCGACCTCCGTGCGCTGGAAGCTCGCCGCGCCCTGATCAAATCAGGGATGCGACGCGTGCACGCGGATCGCGATTCGCCGCGCGGCCGGAAGTCACCGTACACCGTCGCCCGGCGGGGCTTGCAGGCCTTCACGAAGTCGTCGAGGATCAGGTTCACCACCGCCTCGTGAAACGCCCCGGTGGTTGCGGTAGGCGAAGAGATACAGCTTGAGCGCTTTGCTCTCCACGCAACGTTTGTCCGCGACGTAGGTGATGGTCAGGTGGCCGAAATCCGGCTGGCCCGTCAGCGGGCACAGCGCGGTGAACTCGGGGCAGTCGAAGGTGATCTCGTAGTCGCGCCCCGGGTTGGGATTGGGAAAAGGTTTCCAGCGGCGCCTGCGCGGGATCGGCGGGATACTCGCGGTGATTGGCCTTCAGTAGCGTGAGGCCCTCGTGCGGATCCTTCGTTTTCTTCGGCTTGCTCATGAGGCGCTTCCGTTGCGTTGTTTCCATTCCTGCGCGGCGGCCGACAGGATGCGGCGCGCGCTCTCGCGCTTGTCCAGCCGTCCCCAATCCTGGAACGCGGGCTCGCGGGCGGAGAGGAATCGGTAGGTTCCTTCATCCGCGCCGAGGGCGTCGGCCCAGTTCAGCACGATGCCGTCGAGATGCTTGCGCTGCAGCTTGCCGCGGGCCTCCGCTTCGCCGTCGCCGGTTTGCAGGGCGAAGCCGATCGCCACCTGGCCGGGCTTCTTGTCCGCGCAGAGGGTGGCGGCGACGTCGGGCGTTCCGCGCAGCCGCAGCGAGATCTCCCCGCCGCTCTTGGGCAGCTTCTGCTCGCTCGATTCCACCGGGGCGTAATCGGCCACGGCGGCGGCGTAGATCAGGAGGTCGGCGGCGGGGACGAGCGGCTTCGCCGCGTCCAGAAGCTGCTGCGCGCTGGTGATGCGGTGGACGGTCACGCCGGGGCCGCGGGGCATCTGGTCGTCGTGCACGGGGCCGGTCACGAACTCCACCGTCGCGCCCATCGCCAGGGCCGCGTCGGCCAGCGCACGGCCCATTTTGCCGCTGCTGGCGTTGCCGATGTAGCGCACGGGGTCGAGGTGCTCGCGCGTCGGCCCGGAGAGGATGAGCACCCGGCGTCCGCTCAGCTCGCGCCCCTGCGCCAGCGTGCCGGCCACGGCTGCGAGCAAATCGGCGGGCTCGGACATCCGCCCGGCGCCCGTCACGCCGCAGGCCAGGTGTCCGCTTGCGGGTCCGACGCGCCGCCAGCCGGCGGCCTCGAGCGAGGCGACGTTGCGTTGCACCACCGGTTGCGCCCACATGTCGGCGTTCATCGACGGCGCGAAGAGGCGGCGGCAGGAGGCTGGTAGCGAGAGGGCGCAGGTGGAGACGATCTCGTCGCCGAGCCCGTGAGCGATGCGCCCGATGGAATTCGCCGTCGCGGGGGCGAGCAGGAAGAGGTCGCAGCGCGTCGCCGGGTACAGGTGGGGAAAGGTGGCTTCGAGCGAGGCCGGGGCGCCCTCCGGAAAGACGGTGGTCAGGGCGGGCCGGCCCGACACCGCGGTGAAGGCCAGCGGCTGCACGAAGCGGGTGGCGGAGGGGGTCAGGGCGGCGGTGACCTCGTGCCCCTGCTTGCGCAGGGCGCTGACGACGTCCAGGACTTTGTACGCGGCGACGCCGCCGCAGATGCCAACGAGGATGTTCATGATGGGGCGGTCATGCTACGACGACACCCCCGGTTTGTCGCGCAAAAATTTGCCGCGCGGCCGCAAGCAGCATCTTGGCGGGAGTGCCGGAATATTGGCTCGCCATCCGCCTTCGATGCCGTAAACATCCGAGGAGCATGACCGCCTGCGCCCAGTCCGTGAGCCAAGCGCCGCGTTTCCGGTCGTCGGAAACGTTTGAGCGACCGTTTTCCGGTTTCCGGAAACCCGGCCCGGGGCGGGGACGCCCGGCGGACGTTTTTAGTCGCAGCCGCAGCTTCCATGGCGGGGCGCAGGCGCGGGCGGCCGCGCCCATGCACAGCGGCGGCAGGCTGCCGCACTCCACGGCCCTTGGCCGCGCTCCGACCGACTCCGGCGGGGTCATCAACTGCGCAAACGTGTCAGCCTTTGTTCCGCCTTTGGACTGACCTCGTCCCTGGTCACCCTGCGCTCCTATACCTGGGGGTGGACGTGAGCGGGAGCGTGGGGGCGGCGGGGATCGGCGGATTGCTGATGATCAACGGCATTTCCGGCCTGAAGGACAACGGGCCCTTGTGGGGCGACTACGCCTTGATCAACGTCGCCCAGGACGCGGCGGGGAACGTGGTCGGGTTGTACGATATGTACCTCCGCACCAAGTGGCGCGAGTACGAGTACGACGGGTTCGGGCGGATGGTGGCGGAGCGGAAGTACGGCGGGTCGGCGCATCTGGACAAGGTTCCCCTGCGCCACGCCACCCGCATTCTCGACCCCGAGACCGGCCTGCAGGCCTACCACTACCGCCTCTACTCCCCGTGGCTCGGCCGCTGGCTCTCCCGCGACCCCATCGGCGAGGCGGGGGGGCTGAACCTCTACGGGATGGTGGGAAATAATCCGGTCAATGCGGTGGATCCGTTGGGGCTGGACTTGATTAACAACTCCGGTGGGTGGGGCGGCCTCGACGGATACTCGCAAATTCCGGGCGGCCAGGTCTATTCCTCCGGAATTGGAACCCTGATTGCCAACGGGGTGGAGGATTTGTTCGCGCCGAGCATGGTCGCAATGCGCGCGCGGATGGCCGAGGCGCAGGCGCGGATCGCGATGATGGAGCAGCAGGCGCGGAGAATCGCCGATGCAATGATCGCGCACAAGCAGGCGTGCGATTCAAATGTATATTCAGCGCTGGCCGCGGATGGCGATTTTAGCCCATGGGACATGGCGCGTTTTGTGATGATCAGGGCCTTTGGAGGGTTCGGTCTGGTGAGGACAATGGAAGGCTTTGGCGGGAGCGACCTTGCCGGCGAGGAGCTGGACTTCGTTGATCGCATCGGACGCGTGTCATCGGGGATGCTTGAGGTGGCACTCAGCGCATACGGGGCAGAGCAGATGCTTAAAGCTCCTTTTTCTTGCTCATTAGAATGTAAAACAGGACCCGGTCAAGCATCCTCATTACGCAGCGGAGCCGCGTTCTCATATGAATATCAGTACGTTAACCCCAAAGGGAACCCGACTAGCTGGTGGAGGTTCGGGCATCTAAAAACACAAAATCCGAAAATTCAAATATTCGACCTCTCCGCTTCTCCATCGGCTTTGCAGCAGTACCTCGCTCACGAACGCTTCCACGAATTTGTTTACAAACTTTCTCCTCAGCTATCTCAATTAAAGCAAGTTCCATTCGCTGGCGGATATTTTCGAGTTGGCGAAGAATCTGGTGCATACTTGTTTGAAGCGATTGTTTCGCGTCGCTATCTAGATATTCTTCGTTTACCATCAAATGTTTGGAGGTCCGCCAATCCACTTCTCACAATCAGCCAAAAAATCGGGCTGGGTGCCGGAGCTGCTGCAGGAGCAACCCGGATTACTATCGACCCTGAGAATTAATATGCGCATTTCTACCAACAAGCTTTGCCAAGCGCGCGAAAATGTGCTTATAAATCTGGGGTTTTCTATTCATTCGAGCGAAGTCTCGAAGTTAGTTAATGTAAAAAGCCTATTAATTCTTCAGGCGCGATCTTGGATCGAGGTTTGGATACGATTCGGAAATGAATCTGTTAGCTATTTAGGAAAAGAGCCTCTGGTTAAAAACGCAAAAGTAATTGTGCCGTTCATTGACAGGCGCAAAGCGTTCGAAATAGCCCGATCACTTCATGTGGAATGTTGGGAAACAGCTCTGGAGACCCGTCCCGAGATAAGCGCTGGCCCCGCCCCGAACCCATAGAAAACTCGACCGCGCCCGCCTCGCAGGGGATCGCGCCAGGCGCGGAAAGCCGGGGTCAGCCCGAAAGCGCCGATTAAAAGTAAGCGTCCGGCGGACCACCCCCTTCTCAAAACTCCGGGTGGGGGATTGGGGTCTGCCCTGTACTTAGAATTTAAGCGCCAGACCAGCACCCCGACGCCATAGGAAACTCGACCGCCCAGTCATCCGACTGGGTAGTAACGCCCGCCTCGCAGGGGATCGCGCCAGTCGGCTCCGCCCCGCCCCCGCCATTAGCCGCATTCCTTGATTCACCGGGGTCGGACCACAGATTTCTCCAGGGCTGCAACGACTTGCGACGACAAAAGGCCCGTTTTAGGGGTCTTAGAGGCGTTTTTTCGGGGCGAAAACGGGCTGTAAGGGATGGGCGCTTTCTTCACAGGCCGGGTACCGTCGTTGGTGGCCGGACAGGTCATTCGCCTCCAGCCTCCGATCCGGGAGCCGGATTCCTGGATACACGCAGTGCGGTCCATTGCGACGCTTCCCGTTTGTCCAATCCGGGGCGGGAATGTTCCCGCGGGGTCGGATGACCGGACCGCCCCCACGAATTGGCTGCAGCCGCAACCTCCACGGCCGGCGGGGCGCCGGCGCCCCGAGGCCACCGGGGCGGTGGCGCTCCGGGGAAGCGCGAAGCCCTTCGTGCCAAGGCAACACACGCAACGCGAGAAATCCGGGGCCCTGAACATAGTATATAAGCGTCGGGCCAGCGCCCCGAAGCCGTAGAAACCCGACCGCCCAGTCATCCGACCGGGTAGTAACGCCTGGCGCCTCCGCCCCGCCCCCGCCGTTAAGTGATGCCCCGGAGCCGGCGAACATCCCGGCGGCGGCGTTGCTCCCGCCGCCTGTAACGCCCCCCGCTCCCCGCCCTGCGCCTCTGCCATAAGGCGGCTTGCGGTGCGGTGCCCGGTCATCCGACCGGGTCTCCGAGCATCCTCGCCCCTGTCGGGGGCCGCGGACCGCCAGCCCCGAAAACCCACAGCGGTCGCCGGGCGGCTCCGCCCGTCAACTTCTCTTCACACGTCCAGCCAGGTGACCCGGCCGCTCATCGTGTCGAGCACGGCGACGCCGGGTTCGTGGGTGCGGTGGATGGCCCCGGGGTTGATCACCCGGGGGCGGCCCGGGCCGGAGTCGGCGCGCTGGTGCGTGTGGCCGGTGAACACATAGTCGAAGCGTTCGTCGAGCAGCGCGCTTTCCAGGAGAAGGCGCTCATGGCCGTGCAGGACGCAGGCCTTGCGGCCGCCGTCCAGCTCGATGATGTGGGTGCGGGCCACCCGGATGCCGGTGGAGGAGGGGAAGTGGGGGAGGGTGACGTCCCATTCGTCGACGTTGCCGAGGACCGCGTACACCGGGACGTTCCGGGGGTGGATGGCGGCGGCCATGGCGATGAGGACGGGTTCGCCCTCGATGTCGCCGCAGTGCACGAGGATCTCCGCCTGCGCGGCCAGGAGGGCCTGCACGCCCTTCACCGTCCGGCGGACGTTGGCGTGCGAATCGGAGAGCAGGCCGACGATCACACGTTTCCGGAGAGGGCGGACTCCAGGCGCCGGAGGGCGTCCGCGGGGTTCACGGCGGGGGTCTCGGTTTCGATCATGCACCAGCCGTCGAAGGGGAGGGAGCGGAGTTCGCCGATGATGGCGCGGAGATTGATGCCTCCGTTGCCGAGGGGGACTTCGCGCGGGGAGCGGCCCTGGTCGAAGGCGAAGTCCTTGAGGTGCAGGGCGAGGAGGCGGGAATCGAAACGCCGGATCATGGCGACGGGATCCTCGCGGCTGTCGAGCGCCCAGGCGGTGTCGAGGCACAGGCCGAACTCCTCCGGGGCGTCCTGGAAGAACCGCTCCAGCATGCGCGCGTTGCCGAGCCAGTGGGGCGCGCCGTGGTTGTGAAGACCGATCGAGACGCCGGCGGCGCGGGCGAGCGCGGCGGTTTCCGCCACGCGGGAGGGGAAGGAGGAGGCCTCGAAGTCCGCGCAGAGATAGGCGGCGCCCAGGGCGCCGGCGGCGTCGAACCAGTGCGCGTCCTCCGCGGGATCGCCCAGGCGGGCGATGCCCAGGCCGGCGATGGCGATGCCGTGGTCCTGCAGCATGGCCGGGATCTCCGGCCAGCGCTCCAGGTGGCGGGTCCAGAGCTCCACGGCCTGGAAGCCCGCCTCCTGCACGCCCCGGCACAATTCCCATGGTGTGGCCACCTCCCGGAAGGAGATGGTTTGAACTCCCGGCTTCATGTCGGTCCCCCCTGGCGCGCCGGTTACTCGACCTTGACGCCGTGCTTCTCGCCGTATTCCTTCTTCAAGCGGGCCAGCAGGTGGGCGTTGCCCTCCTCGGTCTCGAAGTTGACGACCTTGGCCGGTTCGCCGGGAAGGGTGACGGACACGGAGGAGGGGAGCTTCTTGTTCTGCAGGAAGAACAGGTGCGACTGGAGCTTGCCGATGACATAGGTCTGTCCTTCATGCTGTTCCTCGGCCGTGTAGAAGTTCCACTTGAGGAATTCCTTCCACAGGCGCTCTTCCAGCGCGGGATTCGCGGGGTCGGTCTCGATCACGACCGTCTCCCCCTTGGGGCCCTTGTCCGGCTTGGTCACGGAGTTGGGCAGCTCCTTGTTGCGCAGGAAGTCCAGCAGCGAGGAAGTCTTTCCGATCACATAGACGCGGCCTTCATGCTGCTCCTCGGCGTAGAAGGTCTCGCCCGCCGCCGCCGGCGCCGGTTTGGCCTCCTCCGCCTTCCCGGGCTCCTCCTTTTTCGCCTCCTTCACCGGCTGCTTCTTGGGGGCGGCCTTTTCCTCCGGGGGCTTTTTCGCCTCTTCGCCCGCCTTGACCTCGGGCACGGTGGTGCCCTTGCGGGGAGGGGGATCCGCGCTGTTGCCCCCGGCCACGCCCCCCTTGAGGGCGGTGCAGCCGGTGGACAGGCAGAGGGCCGGGACGGACAGGAGGCATAGCAGGTACTTGAGGGAGGGCTTCATGAGAGTTCCGGGGGTGGGGTGTGCAAAGATTCGTTTTTGGGTGATGCTGCGAAAAGAGCTTTCATTATAGGATGTTTGCGCCAAAGGTAAACCACTTTTCCAGACCCCAACCAGGAGACGTTTTTGATGAGCGCCCGAATCCTAGATGGACGTGAGATTTCCCGGCAGATGCGCGCGGAACTGAAGGCGGACGTGGACGGGTTGCGCGCCCGGGGCGTGGTGCCGGGCCTGGGCGTGCTGCTGGTGGGGGACAACCCCGCCTCGCGTTCCTATGTCTCCGCGAAGGAAAAGGCCTGCGAGGAGACCGGCCTCCACTCGCGCGAAGTCGTCCTGCCGGCGGCCGCCACCCGCGCGGACATCCTGGCCGCGGTGCGCGGCTTCAACGAGGACCCGGCCGTCGACGGCATCCTGGTGCAACTGCCGCTGCCGGACGGTTCCATCGAGCAGGAGGTTATCGCCGCCATCTCCCCGGACAAGGACGTGGACGGATTCCACCCCGTCAACGTGGGCCGCATGATGCTGGGCCTGCCCGCCTTCCTGCCCTGCACGCCGCACGGAGTGCTGCACCTCATCGCGCGGTCCGGCACCCCGGCGAAGGGCGCCCACGTGGTCATCGTCGGCCGCAGCAACATCGTGGGCCGGCCGCTCGCCAACCTGCTCAGCCAGAAGACCCCGCTCGGCGACGCCACCGTGACGATCTGCCACACCGGCACGCGCGACCTCAAGCGGCACACGCTGCAGGCCGACATCCTGGTCGCCGCCGCCGGCCGCCCCGGCACCATCACCGGCGACATGGTGAAGGAGGGCGCGGTGGTGATCGACGTGGGCGTCAACCGCGTGCCCGACCCCTCCAAGGCCTCCGGATTCCGCCTGGCCGGCGACGTCGACTTCGCCGCCGTCCGCGAACGGGCCTCGGCCATCACCCCGGTGCCCGGGGGCGTCGGACCCATGACCATCACCCTGCTGCTCCACAACACCGTCCAGTCGGCCCGCCGCCGCGTCCGTCCCTGACTCCCCCCGTGCGCGTCCTCAACCGATACCTGATCGTCGACTTCCTGGTCATCTTCACGATGGCCCTGCTGCTGATCTCGTTCGTGCTCTTCATCGGCTCGATCGTGAAGGCCATCGACATGATGGCCAAGGGCGTGGCCCCGCAGGTCATCTTCCAGATCTTCGTCTACATCATCCCGTTCAACCTGCAGTTCTCCATCCCGATGAGCGCGCTGGTCTCGGCCCTGTTGCTGTTCGGGCGGCTGTCGATGGACGGGGAGATCACCGCGCTGCGGGCCTGCGGGGTCAGCTTCCGGCAGATCGCCACCCCGGTGGTCTTCGTGTCGGTGCTCCTGACCGGGGCCTGCCTCTGGATCAACTACGAGCTGGCGCCCAACAGCCACTTCGCGACCCGCCAGGCCAAGGTGTCGCTCGGAGAGCTCGATCCGATGACCATGCTGGAGGAGGGGGAGTGGACCGAGCGGTTCCCGGGCTACACCATCTACATCGGCTCCAAGACCGGCAACCAGGTGCGGGACGTCAAGATCCACGAATCCAACAGCAAGGACGGCACCCTCCGCGACATGCGCGCGCGCAGCGGGGAAATCGTCGCCGACCGCGAAGCCCTGGAACTGGTCGTCCACCTCAAGGACGTGCGCGCGTTCGACCGCACCGCGGCCGATCCGAACGGAAAACAGATCCCGATGGACGAGTACCACTTCCGCCTGAGCTACAAGGCCATGATCGGGGACAAGAACATCCAGAAGCGGCAGAAGGACATGACCTTCCGGGAACTCATCGCCGCGATCCACAACCCGGCGTCCGCGTTTCCCAAGGCGGAGAAGGTGCGCCTGGTCGAGGAGCGGACGCGGTCGATGATCGAGGCCAACAAGCGCATCGCGATGGCGGTCTCGTGCCTCTCCTTCACCGTGCTGGGCATTCCCCTGGGCATCAAGTCGCGCCGCCGGGAATCCTCCGCCGGCATCGTGCTCAGCCTGCTGCTGCTGTTCGGCTTCTACTTCTTCATCCTGCTGGCCGAGGCGCTCACCGAAAAACCGCACCTGCGCCCCGACCTCATCGTCTGGTTTCCCGTCATCGCCTCGCAGCTCGGGGGCTTTTTCCTGATGCGGAAAATGAACTGAGCCGCCCATGTCCACCGCCACCGCCGTCCCGAGCATGGCCGCCGCGCTGCCCCGCTGGTTCGCGCTGTCCCCCCTGCCGGCGCCCGGCGTGCGCGTCCCCGATGATTTCCTGGGCGTCCACGCGGCCGGTTCGCCGGACCCCGCCGCGGAAGACGCCGTGCTGGCGCGCCTGGCCGGTCTGTCCCTCCGCCGGGTGAAGGTGGACCTGGACCCCTGCCGCCCGGCCCCGCACGCCCTGCGTTTCCTCGCCCGGCTGAACGCGGGCGGATTCCGCGTGCTCCTGCGGATCACCCCCGCCCCCTCGGAAGCCGCCGTCCTCCACCGCGACCCCGCCGTCCTGAAGCGCTGGCGCGACGGACTCGACGCCTTGCCGTCGCTGGACGGGTGGCCCGCGGTCGAGGCCGTGGAAGTGGGCGCCACCGTCAACCGCCGCCGCTGGTCGGGGTTTTCACCGGCCTCGTTCGCGGCCGCCTGGGGCGCGGCCGCCGGGGTGCTGCGACCGGCGGGGATGCCGCTGGCGGGACCGAATGTCTCTGATTTCGAGCCGCTGCACCTGATCTCCGCCCTGTCCTCCATGCGGGCGCACGGCGGCCCGCCCGACGTCGCCACCGTCAACCTGTTCGCCGAGCGCACCCGCACCCCCGAGGCCTTCGATGCGCGCGCCGCCGGCCGGTGGCTGGCCCCGCTCCTGCGCCTCAACCTCGTCAAGACGGCCCGCATCTTCCGCGACATCGCCGCGCGCGGCGGCGCCTCCTCCCTCTGGTCCACCCATTGCTGCTGGCACCGCTTCCGGCTGGAGCGGTGGAGTTCCGATCCCGAGATGCTGCGCGCCGCCTACCTGTCCCGCTATCTGCTCTGCGCCGCCGCCTCCGGCGCGCTGGGACGGGTCTATTGGGGAACGCTGGTGGGTTGTCCGGAGGGCCTGGTCGACGACGGCGCGGGACCGCAGCACGGCCTCGAGCGCGTCGCGTTCTACGACCGGTCGCCGGGCGATCCCGCGCAGTGGCGGGACCTGCCGGCGCTGGGGGCGCTCCGCTTCGCGGCCGGACTGCTTCCGGGATCGACCCTGGTGCAATGGCGGGAGGAGGCCGGCGGCCGGATCACCTGCGCCTGGAACCACCCGGTGCGCGGGGCGTGGAGCGCATGCTGGAACGCGCTGGACGCGCGGACCGCCGCTCCGGAAACACCGGGGCCGACCTTCGATGCCTGCGGTCTGCCCCTGGAGCCGACACCAGCCTTTGTGGAGGCTTCGCCCGTCTTCCGGCTTGCGACCGCGACTTAATTCGCGGTCGTCTGAGCGGGCGGGGCGTTGGTGGACACGATCGTCCCGGCCGCCGGCATGGCCTTGAGGCCAAGGCGGGCGAAGTCGAGGCACTCGGCCAGGATGCGCGCCGATTCCTGGGGGGCGTGGAAGCCCATCGAATTTTCGGCGGAGACATAGTCGAGACGCCACTGCGCCTTGCGGTGGAAGTCGCGGGCGGCCTTGAGCTGGTCGTCCGTCGCCCCGGCGGTCGCGGCGGCCGCGATGAGTTGCGTCAGGTCCAGCACCGCGTTCTCCCCGCGGTCGAGCAGGGCCTTCGTGCGGTCCTGGATGGTGGTGGCGCGGGCGAGGATTTCCGACTCGGGATAGGGGTGGCAGGTCTGGCAGGCGTTGTTGATGTTGAGGAGCGGGCTGCGCACGTGGTGGTCGCTGATCTTCACCGCACCCTCGCGCTGGTAGGGCATGTGGCAGTCGGCGCAGGAGACGCCGCTGCGGGCGTGCACGCCCTGGCTCCAGGTCTCGAACTCGGGATGCTGCGCCTTGAGGATGGGCGTTCCGGAATCTTTCTGGACGAAATCCTTGTGTCCGACCTGGTCGTAGTAGGCCTCCGCCTGCTCCACCTTCAGGCCGTTGTGCCAGGGATAGGTCACCAGCTTGTTGGGCGGGGCGAAGTAGTATTCCACGTGGCACTGGCCGCACACGAACGAGCGCATCTCCTGGCGCGAGGCCTCCTTGTTGGGGTCGTAGGCGGCCTTGCGGTCGCCCTTGCGCCAGCGCTCGACGCTGGGCATGTGGGGGAGCGGATCGGCGCTCTCCGCCAGGACCTTCATGCCGTTGATGAACCCGGGGCGGCTCACGCGCAGGCGCATGGAGGCGGGGTCGTGGCAGTCGACGCACGACACCGGGTGGTCCACCAGTTTGCGCGCGTCGGCGATGGGCATGGGGCAGATGACCTCGAAGCCCTTCATGATCTGCGCCATCCGGTCCCCGTCCGGCACTCCGGCGTCCTTTCCGGCCCTGGCGTACGCGGGCATGATGGAGGAATGGCAGTGCAGGCAGGCCCCGGGCTGCTTGAACTGGGTGACGCGCTCGGTCTTGTCCTGGTCGGCGAGCATGTAGGCGTGGCCGCGCTCCTCGCGGTAGTCGACTCCGAAGGCATAGCCCTTGAACAGCACTCGCCAGACGGGGTCCTCGTCCAGGTGCTGGAAGGCCTCGCTGCCGCCGTGCCGCGTGCGTTCCGTGTCCACCGTGCGCTTGTAGCCGTCGTACTGCTTCGGGAAGTTGCGGCCCCAGATCTCCGGGTCCACGGTGCCCTCGGGGATGTCGACGACCTGGAAGACCGTCTGTCTGGCCTCCGCCTTGCGCAGGCGGATGTTTTCCAGCAGCAGCAGGATGCCGACGGTGGCGGCGACCACGGCGACGAGCGCGACCGCGGAGAGCAGGATTTTACCGGAGCGGGGGGAGGGCGGGTGTTTCATGGGGGTCTCCTGGGAAGGGGGTTAGCGGCCATGGCCGACGCTGCGGTGGCAGTGCATGCAGTCCAACTCATCGGGGCCGTGGCGGGGATCGATCTCCGAAACCATGCGGTCGTGGCAGCGCAGGCAGTTCTCCTGCAGGATCGCCGAGTTGTGCGGCGTGATCCGGATGGGTTCGGGAAAATCCTGCAGCGTGAAGGCGCGCGAGTGGTTCCAGCCGTTGCGCATCTTCGAGGCCATCTTGGGGATGAACGAGTGCGGCGCGTGGCAGTCGTTGCAGGTGGCGGCGGCGTGGTGCGGCCCCTTCTGCCAGCCGTCGTACTCGGTGCGCATGATGTGGCAGTTCACGCAGGCCAGCGGGTCGTTCGACAGGTAGGACGCCCCCTGCGCGTACCAGAAGGTGTAGCCGGCCAGGCCCAGGCACACCCCGAGGGCGAGCAGGAGGGCCAGGGTGGTCTTGGGGAAGCGGGCGAAGGGGGTTGTCATGGGGTTAAACGGATAACGGACTACAATATCCTATATAAGCCCCGCGCCTGGCAAGCCGAAGTCGCGGAAAAGTTGGCGGGCGGGCGTTCAAGCCGCCACGAAGCGCCGCCCTCCATTGGCTTGGGCCGGACGGGATGGAGGGCGGACTTTCAGGCCGCCACGGTGGAGGGATCAGGCCGGGCGTGTTGGCGGAGAGGCGACGAAGCTCCGCCCTCCATTGGCTTGGGCCGGACGGGTTGGAGGGCGGACGTTCAGACCGCCACGGCGGAGGGGTCAGGCCGGGCTTGTTGGCGGGGCGGCGACGAAGCGCCGCCCTCCATTGGCTTGGGCCGGACGGGATGGAGGGCGGACGTTCAGGGCGCCACGGCGGAGGGGTCAGGCCGGGCGTGTTGGCGGGGCGGCGACGAAGCGCCGCCCTCCATTGGCTTGGGCCGGACGGGATGGAGGGCGGACGTTCAGGGCGCCACGGCGGAGGGGTCAGGCCGGGCGTGTTGGCGGGGCGGCGACAAAGCGCCGCCCTCCATTGGCTTGGGCCAAGATCGGAACCGCGGCGGAGTTTTGACCCCGCCGTTCCGGACGCATGCAAACCGGACGTCAACCCTTCCTGCTCCCGTGAAAACCCGAATCAATCCTTCGCTTGGAGTCCCGGGCTGGATCATGCCGGTGATCATGGGCAGTGCAACGGCCCACTGGGTGGTGGGCTATCCGAAGCTGACCAGTGGCGCAACAATTACCATAGTCTTGTCGATTGTCTTTGCGGTCGTTTACAAAGAGTTGCTGGATCTTGTCATTGGTTTGGCCCGTCGGGGAAAAGTAGACCATGGCGGTCCGGACAAGCCCGGCGGAGCCTGAACCCTGCATTGCCCCCGCCGATTTCCGCGCCCGTATCCGGAAGGAACGCCGCGAGGTCAAGATCCGCGACGGCCGCTCCATTGGCTCAGGCCTGATGGATTGGAGGGCGGACTTTCAGGCCGCCTGGGCGGCGACGAAGCGCCGCCCTCCAGCGGCGCCGGCCGGCCGTCCGCGCCGCGGGTCCGGGGGGCGGCTCGCCGGGGAAGTAGTCGCCGACGCGGTTCGGACGCTGCCGGGTCCGGACGCGGTGGAGATCGCGGCGGAGGCCGCGGGACTCCTCCTTCAGCAGGGCGAGGAAGCTGGAGCAGGTGGTGGCGCGGGCGCCGAGGATCTGGGCGCGCTCGACCACGCGCCGGTCGGACGACACGACGTTCACCTTGGCGGGGTCGGGGTGACGCCGCACCAGTTCCTCGATGAGCAGGTCGGCCGACTGGGCGGCGGAGGAGTAGAGCAGCTCGACGCGCGTGGAGGGCAGGTTGAACCGGCGGCTCGATTCACGGCCGTCGAACACGAGCTGGATGCGCGGGGGCAGGTGGGCCTGCATGCGGGTGATGCGCTCGATCAGGGCGAGGCGCTCGCGGTCCACCCATTCCGTGGTGCGCGTCTCCGGTTCCTTCGCGGAGCGGAACAGCAGGCTGTAGCCGTCGATGATGAGCGTGTCCATGGGGTTCCGGTCACCGGAAAGATCTGGGTCGAAGGGTTCCGGTCACCGGAACCCCGGGGGTGGGGCGCCATCCTGCGAAGGGCAAGCGGGTCCGACCCAAGCAGCGGGCCGCCGCGAAATCAAGTCCATCCCGCGCTTCCCCGTTGAATTGCCCCGCCATTCCCGGTAGCGGAACGGATGTGAAGCGAGCTTTCCACTCCTGCCTGCTGGTGCTGGCCGCCGGCCTGCCGCCGGCCGCCCGCGCGGGTTCGGACCCGCGCCCGTCCGACAATCCGCTCAATCTTTCCCCGGCGGAGGGGCGGCGGGATTTTTTCGCCGAGGCGATGCGCTTCACGCTCGCCCCGGACCCGGCGACCGGCGCGTCCCCCCGGCTGTCCCTGCGGTTGGCGGACCGGGCCGACGGGCCGGCCACGCTGGGGGAGATCGACCCCGCCACCCTCGCCGGCACGCCCGCCACGCTGGAGTGGTCCCCGGAATCGGTGGAGGTGTACCACTTTTCCATCCTGGCCGACCGCTTCATCGCGGGCGGCAAGCCCGCCCTGGCGCTGCAGCAGTTGCTCAACGCGGAAAACATCGACCCCGGCAACGCCGCCGTGCTGGAGCGGCTGGCGCGCGCCAGCGAAGCGGCGGGCGACCCTGCCCGCGCACCGCGGGGTGGAACCGGCTGGAGATGCTTTTCCCGGACGACGGGGATGTGCGGGCGGCCCGGATCCGCTGTCTGCTGCTGGCGGGTCGACGGGCGGAGGCCCGCGCCGCGGCGGAGGCCGCGTCCACGCGGGCGATTCCCCGGCGTCATCTGCTCTGCCGGTTCTACCGGGATGCATTGCGGGTGATCGAGGGCCCGCCCCGCCCGGAAACGGGTTCGCACGAGCCCTACACGCTGCGGGAGCTGTCGATGCTGACGCGGCGGATGCAGGGACCCCTGCGCGAGGCGGACCACCTGTTCGGCCCGGAATCCCGCGCCCCGCTGCTGGACTGGCTCCTGGGCGGTCTTTCCGGAGGCGATCCGGATCGCGCCGCCGGCCGGGTGCGGCAGGCCGCGCAGGCGGGGGACGCCCTGTGGAACCTGCACGTCGCGCTGCGGGACGGCCGGACGGCGGGCGCCGAGCTGCCGCTGCGCACGCTGGACGGGCTGGGCGTGACCTCTCCCTGGATTGAACTGGCGCGGGCGGAATGGCTGGCGGCCTCGGACCGCCGCGCCGAGGCGGTGGCCTGCCTCGACCGCCTCGCGCCGGCCGCGGAGAAAACCGTGGCGCTGAGTCTGCGCACGGGCGAAATCCGGCTCGCATTCGGCGATCCGGTCCGTGCGGCGGAGCTTTTTCGCAACGCGGCCTTGATCGACCGGACGAACCCGGAGACGCTCCGGGCCGAGTTCCTGCTGGCCTGCGCCCTGGCGCTGGACCATCAGGAGCCGGCCGCCGCCGCCATTCTGCGCCGCCTGGCCGGCCAGACCCCGGCGGACCTGCGGGAATGGATGCGGGGCGACGCCCCGGGCGTGCGCGCGATCCGCGAAACGGAACTGCTCCGCGAGGCCGCGCGGACGCGTTGACCGGGCGGGTCGGGGTGAGGTCCACGCCCGCTACGCTCAAGCTTATCGCGTCTCGACGATCCAGCCCTGGTCGGCCAGGGGGCGGGCGTACCGGGCGGTTTCGGAGAGCGGCCACATGCGCCGGGCGGCGCCGGCCAGGTAGTCCCCCCGCGCGGCGTCCCCGCCGTGGTAGGCCCGGGCCGCCTGGGCAAAGTGCCAGGCGGGGTCCTTCCGTCCCGCCTCCAGGCGTTCGAGGAGGTAGGCGGCCTCCTCGTCCTGGTCCTGAAGCAGTTTGCAGAGGAACATCATGTACCCCGGGAACGAATCCTCCGGGCGGATCTGGCGGGCGCTCTGATAATGATCGTACGCCTCCGCCAGGCGGTTCTGGCGGTAGGCGATTTCACCCAGCCCGCATTCCGCCCGCGCATTGCCGGGGTCGTCCTTCAGCAGGTCGCGCAGGTCCTCCTCCGCGAGGTCCCACCGGTTTTGCAGGGCGTAGACCTGCGCCCGCATCAGGCGCGCATCGGCGTCGCCGGGCTGGGTCGCCAGATAGGCGTTCAGCGAATCCAGGGCGGAGGCGTGTTCCCCCCGCGCCAGGCGTTCGCGGGCGCGGGTGAGCAGTGTTTCGGAGATGGACGGCCGCGGCTCCTGTCCGCGCAGGCCCGGCCCCGCGGCCAGGACCGCCGCCGCGAGGGCGAAAAAAAACCGCGGCAGCAGGCCGCGGTTTTTCCGGATGGGCGTTGCGCCCATGTTCAGTCGATGCGGGGCGGGAAGAAGATCTCGTCGCCTTCCTGCAGGGTGACCCCCGCCAGCAGGTCGGTCGCGTTGATGTCCGCCACGCTGATCTTGTCCTTCACGTCGCTCATCGTCACGGTTCCGATGTAGGTGCCGTCGCGATTCACGATCGCCTTGAGGTTGGGGACGAAGAAGTCGTCCCGGCCCTTGTCCACGATCACAAAATTCCAATCTTTGTTCACCCAGATGATCCGTGCGGTTTTGCCGATCAGAATGTCGGCGATCTTCTTGCCTTTGATGGCGTCCAGTTCGTTCTGCACCAGGTCTCTTTCCTTCTGGAGCAGCGCGTAGTCATTCTGCAGCGCCTGGAATTCCTGGTCCTTCTTGGCGACCGTGTCGTTCAGCTCGGCGATCTGTCCGCGCAGCCCGCCGATTTCGCCGCGGAGCTGTTCCACCTGGCCCTGCGCGGAGGCGAGGTCTTCCTTGGTGCGGGTCAGGTCGTTGTTGAGGGAGGCGATTTCAGCGCGGGCGTTGTCGAGCGAGATCTTGGTGCTGTTGAGTTCGTCCACCGTGCGGGCGAGTTCCTGCTTGGTCGTTTCCAGGGTGCTGCGGGTCTGCTCGAGGTCGACCTGCCGTTCGAGGGACAGGGAGGTCAGGGTGGCGAGCAGGGGATCCAGCTTGGTGTGGTCCTTGATGTCGCTCTGCAGGCTGGCCAGCTTGGCCGCCTCCATCTTGAGATTGGTCGCGACCTTGATCGCGGCGTCCTCGTTTTTCTGGACGCGGGACTTGATGATCTCGCGCTGTTGAAAGATCTCGATCCCTTTCCAGAGGGCCACGCCCGCAAGGAGCAGGTTGAGGACGACGAAGGTTTTCAGCGTCTTTTGCATAAAAGCGTCCTTAAGGATGTCGGAGGGTTGATGTTCCGCAGGTTGGGTGGAAGATAGAACCGGAGGGGGAGAGGTGTCAACGTGTAATCCACGGCAGATTCATCACTTCAGCAGCTTCATGAGAAGGGGGAGCATGCTGGAGGATCCCGAGGTCGAAACCTTCTCCAGGGCGCCGGAGAGCATGGACAGCAGTTCGGAGAGCTTCTTCATGCGCCCGGCCAGGATCGCGGCGTCGGGCGAATCGATGGCCTTCGCCCTCCGGGTGCAGTCGGCCAGGACCGCGCCGGCGGGGTCGATTTCGCGGCGTTTGCGCTCGCGGGCGATGATGCAGAAGATGGTCCAGATGTCCTTCTCCGCCTCGAAATACTCCTTGCGCTCCCCGCGGATCATCACGCTGCGCAGCAGCCCCCAGGAGACCAGTTCGCGCAGGTTCCCATGCGCGTTGCCGCGGCTGATCTGCAGCCGGTCCATCACGTCGTCGGTGGAGAGCGGCTCCTCCGTCACCAGCAGGAGGGCGTGGATCTGCGCCATGGTCCGGTTGATGCCCCAGGCCCCGCCCATCGCGCCCCACTGGCTGATGAAGTCCTCGCGCACCTGGGCGAGTTCGGAATGGGGGGGGGATGGATGGCTCACGGCGACTTTCAATTAATCCTGAAAAAGAAGAAAAGGCAAGGCCGATTCCATGTAGCGGCGCAACGGCGAATCGCAGACGGCTGATAATCCTCAAAATCCTGTCCTGATCAAACTCGACTTCATTCCTCCCTTTGCGGTCCTCGCGATCTTCCGAAAAAATTTCTTCGGTTCCCGCTCCGGTCGCCCGGATGACCGGGGAGGTCGGCAAATCGCCGGTGCGCCCGATTCCAGGTTGCGGCGGCATTCCGACTTTTCAAACGTCCCCCGCTTCTGCATGGTCCGCCCATGCCCGCCCGCACCCATGTCCTGCTCACCCGGCCCTCCTTCGAAGACGCCCTTGTCGCGGAGGCGTCCGACCGCTGGCCGGCCGCGCGACCCGTCGGAACCGAGCCGGGGCTGGTGGTGTTCGAGAGCGCGGGCGATCCGCCGGCCGGCGCGCTGGCCTTCGAGCGGCAGCGGATCCCGGACGCGCGCTTCCTGGCCCCCTCCCGCCTCAAGCCGGTCACCCCGGCCACCGCCGGCGACGTCCTGGGGACCGCCGGCTCCTCGGGCCGGTTGTGGACCACGCATGTGTACACCAGCGATCCGGAGGCCGGCGAGGCCCTGGCCAGCCGGGCCGCGGGCATCGAGGCGGCCATGCGCCGCGAGGGCGCCCGGCTGGCCCGCGACGCCGAGAAGCGGTTCCGCCCGCACGAAAAGCTCGCGCGCCGGCCCAACGGCGGTCTGGTCGTGCAGTTCTGCCTCACCCCCGCGGGTCTCTGGCACGGGACGGCGGAGTTGCGCGAAATCAGTTCCCGCCGCCCCGGCGGCCTGCACCGCATGGCCTTCGATCCGCGCGCGCCCTCCCGCTCCTATCTCAAGATGGAGGAGGCGCTGGAGCGCCTGGGCGTCGAACCCGCGGCGGGGGAGAAGGTGGTGGATCTCGGCGCCGCCCCCGGCGGCTGGTCCTTCGCGTTCCTCAAGCGCGGATGCGACGTCACCGCCGTCGACAACGGGCCGATGAAGATCGACGGGCTGGAGGGCCTGCCCGGCCGGCTCACGCATCTGCGCGAGGACGGCGTCGCGTTCGCTCCGCAGAACACCCGCGTGCCGGTCGACTGGCTGGTGGCCGACATGCTCATTCCGCCCGGCGTGGCCATGGGCCTGCTGCGCCGCTGGCTGGGGCAGGGTGGGCGCGGCGGTTCGTGGTCAACGTCAAGATCCCCCAGGACGAATGCTGGTCCCCGCTCAAACCCCTGCTGGACCTGCTCGCCGCGCTGCCCGTGCAGGCCGCCGTCCGCCAGCTCTATCATGACCGGCGCGAGGTGACGGTGTTCGGGGCCGTGCAGGACGGGATCCCTCCGCCGGCTTCCGTGTAACCCGCCGCCGGCCCAGGGCTCAAAAAGTTGCTCGCGAAGTCTTGATCTCCATTCGAAATGATGTAGTTTTCCAAATCGTGAATGTGTATTCATTAACTGAATCAACCGTGCAAAACCGCAAGGAGCGCGACCGCCAGGTGCGGCAGGACGACTTCCTGTCCGCGGCGGAGCGGCTGTTTGCGGAGAAGGGTTACCATCACGCGGCGATGGAGGACATCGCGAAGGCCGCCGGGTACGCCACCGGCACGATCTACCGGTACTTCAAGTCCAAGGAGGAGCTTTACCGGCACCTGCTGATCCGTCGCGCGGCCAGTTATCTCGGGCATCTGCAGTCCAGTGTGCAGGCGGAGAAGACCGCGCTTGGCAAGCTGCGGGCGATGATCCGGGGCAAGTTCGACTTTTTCTCCGCCAACCGTGAGTTCATGGTCATCTATCTCGACATCGACGCGAACGCGGGCATGCGCCGGCCCGGCCGGGGGATCCCGAGGAGGAGCAGCAGCTCCGCGACCAGTGCCAGGGGCAGATGCGCATGATTTTCGAGGCGGGCGCCCGCGCGGGCGAATTCGCCCGCATGGACGCCGGCATGCTCTCCGAATCGTTCGAGGCCATGAGCAACCATCTGCTCGTCCAGTGTTTCCGCCGCGACGGAGGGGCCTCCCTCCCGCTCGTCGAGAAATTCATCATCCAGTTCTTCGAAAGGGCCCTCGCCCTTCCCCCACCATCCCAAAAGGCATCCCCATGAAACGTCTTCTGCTCGCTCTTCCCCTCGCCAGCCTCGCCGCCGGTTGCGGCAAGGCCCCGTCCTCCGGCGGCCCGCCCCCGGGGGCCATGCCCGTGCTCTCCGTCGTCGCCCCCGTTCGGCAGGAACCGCTGGCCGAGACCCTCCGCCTGGTGGGGACGCTCGAGGCGATCGAGCAGGTGGAGATCAGCGCCGAGATGGAGGCCCGCGTGATCGAGATCGGCTTCGTCGACGGCCAGCGGGTCGCCAAGGGGGACATGCTCTTCCGTCTGGACGACGACCGGCCCAAGGCGCAGGTCGCCGAGGCCGGGGCGCGCTTCCATCTGGCCCAGACCGATTTCGACCGCAGCAGCAAGCTGTTTGAAAACCAGACCGTCGCCCGCGAGGTGCTCGACCAGTCCGCCGCCACGCTGGAAACCGCGAAGGCCTCGCTGGTGATCGCCGAGCGGCTGCTGGAGGACACGGTGCTCGTCGCGCCGTTCGACGGCAACCTGACCGAGCGCCGCGTCAGCCGCGGCCAGCTCGTCACCCGCGGCCAGACCCTCTGCACCCTGGTGCAGACCTCGCCCATCCGCGCGGTCTTCAGCGTGCCGGAGCGGTTCATCTCCCAGCTCTCCACCAACCTGAGCGTGAATCTCACCTCCGTCGCGTGGCCGGACCGGACCTTCCCGGGGAAGGTCGACTACATCGCCCCCGTCGTGGAGGCGGCCAGCCGCACGGTGCGCGTGCACGCCCGTCTCGACAACGCCGACGGGCTCCTGAAGCCGGGCATGTTCGCCGGCCTCAACCTCGTGTTCCGCATGCGCGACCAGGCGCTGCTGGTCCCCGAGTCCGCCGTGTTCTTCCGGGGCGACCAGACGCTCGTGGTCGTGCGCAACGCGGAGGGGAAGGCGGAGTTCAAGCCGGTGAAGGTCGGCATCCGTTCCGGCGGAAGCGTCGAGATCACCGCGGGCTCGCCCGGGGCGAGATGGTGGTCGCCGAGGGGTTCCAGAAGATGGGGCCCGGGAGCGAAATCCTCATTTCCCCCGACTCCGCGCGCTACGGGGTTGAACCCCCGCCCGCGCCTCCCGCCGGCGCCGGAAAGGCGGCGCCCGCGGAAGCCGGAACCAGGCCGGAAGCCGGAAAGGCGGCGCCCAAGTCATGAAGTTCTCCGAGGCATGCATCCAGCGGCCGGTGTTCACGGCCATGCTCAACCTGGCCCTGATCGTGTTCGGGTTCCTGGGCCTGCAGCGGCTTCCCGTGCGCGAGCTGCCGGACATCGACCCGGCCGTGGTCACCGTGCTCACCGTCTATCCCGGCGCGAGCGCCGAGGTGGTCGAGACCGAGATCACCGAGCGCGTCGAGGAGGCCGTCAGCAGCGCCTCCGGCATCAAACTGCTCACCAGCGAAAGCCGCGAGCAGGTCAGTTCGGTGAAGGTGGAGTTCATCCAGGGCACCGACGTCGACGTGGCCGCGCAGGACCTGCGCGACCGCGTGTCGCGCATCCGCGGCAAGCTGCCGGACGACATCGACGAGCCGGTGTTCTCCAAGCAGGATTCGGCCGCCCAGCCCATCATGTGGGTCGCCCTCTTCAGCGAGCGGTATTCCACCGAGGAGCTGACCAAGATCGCCGACGAGCAGATCAAGGATCGTCTGCAGACGGTGCCCGGCGTCAGCCAGGTGATCATCGGCGGCGAAAAGAAGCTGGCCTTCCGGCTGTGGATCGACCCCGCCCGCATGGCGTCGCGCCAGGTGACCATTTCGGACGTCGAGGCCGCGCTCACCGCCCAGAACATCGAGCTGCCCAGCGGCCGCGTGGAGGGATCGGACCGCGAGCTGACCATCCAGACGCGCGGCCAGTTGTCCACCCCGGAGGAATTCGAGGGCATGATCATCCGCCAGGCCGGCGCCGAGGTCGTTTACTTCCGCGACATCGGCCGGGTGACCCGCGGGGTCGAGGACGAGCGCAGCATCGCCCGTTTCAAGTCCCAGCCCTCGGTGGGCCTGGGCATCGTCCGCCAGTCCAAGGCCAACACCCTCGACGTCGCCGCGGAGGTCAAGGCCGTCATGGCCCGCCTGGCCCCGACGCTGCCGCCGGGCATCCAGATGCAGTATCCCTACGACGAGTCCATCTTCATCTCCAAGTCGGTGAGCGAGGTCTGGGGCTCCCTGGGCCTGTCCTTCGGGCTGGTGGTGCTGGTGATCTTCGTCTTCCTGCGCAACCTGCGCTCCACCGTCATCCCGGTGCTGGCGGTGCCGGTGTCGGTCATCGCCACCTTCGGCGTGATGCACCTGCTGGGCTATTCCATCAACATCTTCACCCTGCTCGCGCTGGTGCTCGCCATCGGCATCGTGGTGGACGACGCGGTGGTGGTGCTGGAAAACATCTACCGCCACATCGAGGAGGGCAAGCCGCCCCTGCGCGCCGCGCTGGAGTCCATGGGCGAGATCGCCTTCCCGGTGATCGCCACCACCATCGCCCTGATCGCGGTGTTCCTCCCCATCACCTTCATCGGCGGCCTCACCGGCAAGCTGCTCACCGAGTTTTCGGTGGCCCTGTGCGTGTCGGTGGCCGTCTCCGCCTTCGTGGCGCTGACGCTCACCCCCATGATGTCCGGGCGCGTGCTCAAGCCGGTGCATTCCGAGCGGCACGGACGCCTGTTCAACCTGTTCGAGCGCGGGTTCGACCGCATGGCCCGCCGCTACGACCGCACCCTGGGCTGGTGCATGCGCCACCGCGGGGTCATCATCTTCCTTGCCCTGCTCAGCCTGGCCGGAACCGGCTACTTCATGAAGAACCTCGAGCGCGAGTTCCTGCCCGAGGAGGACAAGGGGCAGATGCTCTCGCTGACCATCACCCCCGTGGGGTCCACCCCGGACTACACCAACCGCATGATGAGGCAGGTGGAGGCCATCGCCGCCGCCAACCCCGCCGTGGCGGGCTACTTCACGGCCATCGCCCTGCCGTTCCAGGGCCCCGGCGACCCCGCCATGGGCTTCATGTTCATCCGCCTGGTCGACCGCGCCCTGCGCCCGCACATCCGTGACATCGTGGGCGGCCCGAACGGTCTGGCGGTCAACCTGATCACCCAGGTCGAGGGCTCGCTCAGCTTCCCCATCATGCCCAAGGCCGTGAATCTCGGTTTCAGCCAGCCCTTCGAGGTGGTGGTCATGCATCCCGACCTCAAGAAGCTCAACGACATCACCCAGGGGGTGGCGGGCCGGCTCATGAAGGAGGGCTTCCTGAGCGGGGTGCGCTCCACCTATGAGATCAACAAGCCCGAGCTGCGCGTCCGGGTCGACCGCGAACGCGCCGGCGCGCTGGGCGTCTCCATCCGGGAGATCTCCCGCACCCTCCAGATCCTGTTCGGCGGCGTGGACGTCAGCGAGGTCAAGGTCGGCGGCAAGCAGTACGAGGTCATCGCCCAGTTGGACCGGGCCGACCGCGGATCGCCCGCCGACCTGGAGCGCCTCTACGTGCGCGGCGCCGGCGGGAAGCTGGTGCCCCTCAGCAACCTCGTCTCTTACGACACCGGCGCCGGCCCCAACGTCATCCGCCGCTTCAACCGCCAGCGCTGCGCCGTCATCGAGGGCACGCCGTCCTCCGTCCCGCTCGGAACCGCGGTGGACCGCACCGAGGCCATCCTGGCCGAGATGCTGCCCCCCGACGCGGCGCACGACTGGCAGGGCGAGGCGCGCAACCTGCAGGACACCTCCAGTGAAATCTGGTGGGTCATCGCCCTCGCCATGGTCGTGGTGTACATGACCCTGGCCGCGCAGTTCGAGAGCCTCATCCACCCGCTCACCATCATGCTGTCGCTGCCCCTGGCCTTCTTCGGCGCCTTCGGGCTGCTGTACGCG
>JAXMHJ010000006.1:0-113583 GCA_046346795.1 Kiritimatiellia bacterium | reverse complement strand
TCACAAGCTGCTGCGTCCCCCCGGCGGAACGCGCGACCAGGAGGAGGCAGAGCACCAGGAACGGGCGGGGCGACATGTTCATGACCATGGAGCGTACACCATGCCGGGCCGCGGCGACAGATGGATTTTAACATCTTTTCGGTGGTATTGCGTTGAGCGAAACCAACCTGGTGCGCGGGGCACGCACCGTGGACCGAGGCGGGCCGCGCCGAATCGGCCTCGTTCACCGGACCCCGCGCCGGCGGATCGGGGGAGCCTGGCCTTCAGGCCCGAGCCAATGGAGGGCGGCGCATTGTCGCCGCCGTGGCGGCCTGAAAGTCCACCCTCCATTCCGTCAGGCCCAAGCCCGTGGAGGGCGGCGCTTTGTCGCCGCCTCGGCGGCCTGAAAGTCCGCCCTCCATTCCGTCCGGCCAGAGCCAATGGAGGGCGGCGCTTCGTCGCCGCCTTGGCGGCCTGAAAGTCCGCCCTCCATTCCGTCAGGCCAGAGCCACTGGAGGGCGGCGCTTCGTCGCCGCCTCGGCGGCCTGAAAGAGTTTGAGAAATCGCACTGGAATTGGCTCGCAAAGGATCGGGACTGACGCCTCCGCCCTGCCCCGCCGTGGCCCCGGTCTGACCCCGCGCTCTTTCAGGCCGGCGGGTGCACGAGCCGGGCTGGTGCCCGGCGCTCCCGGGTGAGCCACGAGCGTCACACGGCGTGTTTTGTGCTCCAAGGCCCCAGGCCTTTGGCCGTGGCGGCCTGAAAGTCCGCCCTCCAAACCGACCGGCCGGAGCCCGTGGATTGCGGCGAGGCCGCAAGCCCCGCGGCCGGGCGTTTCACTGCCCGGGAATCCAGGGATCGCCGTAGGCGTCGAGGATGGGGAGGGCTTCCTCCCATTTGCGGCGGAGGTGGGCCTCGCTGAGGCGCTTGGTGACGAGCAGAAGCGTGGTGGCGAGGTTCTGGAGGCTGGCGCGGTCGGGGGGCGGGACGTGGGGCATCACGGCCTTGACGGCGGCGAGGCGGCGTTCGAGATCGCGGCGGCGGATGACGAGGATGAAGTCGTGCACGGCCTGTTCGGGGCCGGTCTCGGCGGAGTGGCGGGGCTCGGCCTCCATCTGCACGCGGGCGGCGAGTCCGCGGGCGCCGGGGAAGGAGTCGGGGATGCGGTGCATCCAGCCGATGTCCTCGCCGGGTTTGCGGTCGAGCAGGGATTCGAGGACGGCGGAGGTGTCGGGATGGCTGAGGGTGTGGAGGGGGACGAATTCGCGGATCATGGGGGCGAATTCGGGGTGGAGGTAGAGGCTTTCGAGGATGCGGACCTCCTCGGGCGGAGGGGGAGCGGAGGCGTCGGGCCGGGCGGAGAGCGGGGGGGAGTGGGCGGACTCGCGCGGGCGGGAGGCGTGGGCGTGGGCGCGGCGGTCGAGATCGCGTCGGAGGGCGTCGGGGGAGACGCCGAGCTGCGAGGCGGCGCGCAGGGACATGGCGTCGCGCTGGACGGCGCTGGCGACCTTTTGCAGGATGTCGGAGACGGCGGCCACGGCGCGCATGAGGCCGGCCTCGGAATGGAGGTCCTCCCGCTTGCCCATGACGCGGACGACGAAGTCGATGAGCGGCACGGCCTCGGCCAGGCGGGCGCGGAAGGCGTCCGGGCCCTCCTTGAGGATATAGCTGTCGGGATCCTCGCCCTCGGGCAGGGAGGCGACGCGGATGGCGAAGCCGGCCTCGTGGAAGACGTCGGCGGCGCGGATGGCGGCGGTCTCCCCGGCGGTGTCGGCGTCGAGCACGAGCACGATCTCGTCGGCGAGGCGGCGGAGGGTGCGGGCGTGGTCGGCGGTGATGGCGGTGCCCTGGGCGGCGACGGCGTTGAGGACCCCGGCGGCGTGGCAGCGGATGACGTCGATCTGGCCCTCGCAGAGGACGGCGAGCTTTTCGTCGACGATGGCGGGGCGGGCGCGGTCGAGGGCGAAGAGGATCTGGGACTTCTTGAAGATGGGGGTTTCGGGGCTGTTGACGTACTTGCCCCCGGGGGCGTCGGCGCGGAGGACGCGGCCGCTGAAGCCGACGACGCGGCCGACGGCGTCGCGGATGGGGAACATGACGCGGTCGCGGAAGCGGTCGTAGACGTGGTTGGAGTCCTCCTTCTTGGTGAGAACGCCGGACTCCAGCAGTTCCTCGTCGGTGTAGCCCCGGGCCTTGAGGAAGTTGCGGGCGTGGTCGAAGGACTCCGGAGCGTAGCCGATGAGGAAGTCCTTCATCGGCGCGCCCTCAAGCTGCCGCCGGTTGACGTAGGCGCGGGCGGGGGCGTCGGGCGGGAGGCCGAGGAGCAGTTCGTGGTAGTGCTGCGCGATGTCCTGGTGGATCTTGAGCAGGCGTTCCTTGCGCTGTCCGGCGCCGGGGGTGCCGCCGCGCATGGCGGCGGGGTCGTATTCGATGCCGGCGCGCCGGGCGAGGATCTGCATGGCGGTGGGGAAGTCGGCGCCCTCGGACTGCTGGACGAAGGTGAAGACGTCGCCGCCGGCGTTGCAGCCGAAGCAATGGAAGATCTGCTTGGCGGGGTCGACGTGGAAGGAGGGGGTCTTCTCCTTGTGGAAGGGGCAGCAGCCCTTGAAGCGGGAGCCGGAGCGCTTGAGCTGGACGTTGTAGGAGGAGATGACCTCGACGATGTCGCTGCGGGAGCGGATGTCCTCCTTGATGCGCTCGGCGTCCATGGTCAGCGGGCGGCGGGCTTGCGCGCGGGGGCGGCGGGCTTGTGCGCGGGGGCGGCGGGGGGCGCGGGTTCCGCGGCGGGCACGTCCTCGGGGTTGGGTTCGTGCGGGTCGATCTTCTCCTGCAGGGTGTCGACCCAGCCGGGCAGGCGGACGCCGAAGGTGCGGCCGATCCAGGATTCGTCGATGAAGTGCTTTTTCAGGAAGGCGTGGCCGCTGAGCTGGACGCCGATGAGGATGATGGCCAGGACGGCGGCGGTCTTGAGGAAGCCGGCGAGGGCGCCGCCGATGCGTTCCACGGGGCCGTCGAAGACCTTGTGCAGGACCTTGCGGACCAGCCAGATGACCAGGTTGACGGCGATGAGCAGGACCACGACCGCGAGGATGTAGGCGAGGAGCTGGGAGGTCTGCGGGTCGTCGAGGCGGGTGTGCCGGAGGATGACGGCGGAGAGGGGTTCGTAGAGTTTCCAGCCGCCGGCGAGGACCACCGCCATGCCGGCCAGGCCGGCGATCTCGCCGGAGAGGCCCTTGAAGATCCCTCGGATGGTGAAGATGAGCAGGATCAGGATGAAGACCAGATCCACCTGGTTCAGGGTGCCGCGGGTGGACTCGATGACGTGCTGGAGGAAGGCGGGCATGGGAGGCAGTCTCTACCCCCGCCGCCGGAGGGATCAAGAATCAAGCAGTCCGATGATGACCGCGGTGATGGCGAGCATGAGGAGGAGGAATCCGGCGAACAGAAGTCCGTAGTACTGCTTGAAGCGCCGGTCGGGGGGCGGCGCGGAGGGCCCGGTCACCTCAGGGCACCCATTCGACGGAGGTCGTGGTGGCCAGGACCTCGGCGGCGGTGAGGCCGGTGACGTGACCGTCGGCGAAGCAGATGGACCCGATGTTGTTGTAGCGGGTCACGAAATTCACCGCCTCGACCGCCATGTTGCCGGCGTAGGTCTGCGAGCCATAGCCGTTGGGCTTGTCCTCGCCGGACATGCCGCCCTCGGCGTAGAGGACCATGGAGGCGGCCTTGGAAAAGGAATTGATCTTCTTCTGGCTGCCGTCGGACTCCTGCAGGTTCAGGTTCATGCCGAAGGCCCATTCGGGCGTGGCGAGCTTGCTGGACGGATAGCGGGCGCCGCTGGCGTAGAACAGGCTGGTGGAGCTGTAGAAGGAGCTCTTGCTGGAGGCGGTGGCATATTCGTTGGCGGTCTTGCCGTCCACGGCCGCGGGGGCGGCGTTGGCCCAGAGGGCGTCGTTGTTGAGGGCGCTCCAGGAGGGTTTGCCGGCGGATCCCTCGCGGGGCTTGGGGAGCAGGTCGCCATTGGCCTGGGCGTACATGGCGGTTCCCATGCCCATCTGCCGCATGTTGTTCTCGACGGTCTTCCGCTTGCCGTTTCGCAGGGCGCCCATGATGGCGGGGGAGAGCACCGCGATGAGCAGCCCGATGATCGCCACGACGACCAGAAGTTCGATCAGGGTGAAGCCGCGGGAGTTCCGGGCGGTGGAGGATGGGCGCATGGGCATTCCGGGGTGTGTGATTCGACCGTATTGAACACGGGGCGGCCCGGGATGTCAACCCGCCGGAAAGAACCATCGCCGGTTTCGGGTTTCCGAACGTCCGGAAATGGTCTATGGACGGGGCATGAACACCGCCTTCCCGATCCTGCTCCTGCTGACCCTCTGCGTTCCCGGAAAAGCCGGCCCCGCCGACGGCCTGACCGACCTGGACTACCTGCGTGTCGTCCCGCCGGAACCGGCCGCGGACGACGTGGCCCGCAACCAGCAGGAGGACGCGGTCGTCCAGTCCCGGAAGGCGGCGTTCAAGGCCTTCCAGGCGGCCCTGCCCGCGCAGCACCCGGGCCTCCTGGTCCGCGAGGGTGTCATGGCCGACGCCTCCAACCGGGTGGTGCGCATCTGGGCGTGGACCACCCATGTCCGCCCCGGGGAACCGGTGGAATTCTTCCTCTCCAACCTCCGGGGCGGCCGGCAGTACGAGTCCTCGTTTGTCACCGACGCCCTGCCGTCGGACATCGACGCCGCGCTGCGGCACATCGGCCTGAAGCCGGGGTGGCCGTTCGACCCCGCGCAAAAACAACTGTGGCCGAAGGGGGACCGGGTGGTGATCGAGGTGCTCCGGGCGGCGGCCGGCAGGGAGGGCGCCCTGCTGCCGGCGGTGCGCATCGAATCGTCCTGCAAGGACGGCGCGACCGGCGGGCCGGCGGGACCCTTCAGCCACGTCTTCACGGGCTCCAAGCGGGTCCCCGACCCGGCGGATCCCTCCCGGCAGGTCTATGCCGCGGACGAGTTCGACCCGATGTCCATCTCCTCCAACTACAACCTGGTGAACACCGTGCTGGATCTTCCCGACCGCCGGCCCAAGGAGGCGGTGTACGGGCAGATGGTGCTGGCGGACCCGCCCCTGACCAAGCCCTTCCAGCCTGTGATCATCACCGTGCGTCCCGATCCCGGGTCACCGCCCGGGGGGATTCCCGATTTGAAGCTGGTGGCCGGCGGCACGTCCGCGGCCATGACCTTGAGCCTCCAGGGCGCGGGGGATCCGCTGGCCGGCGGGCTGGACGACCTGGCCCGCATGATCACGGGGGCGAAGAAGGGCGCCGGCCTCGCCCACCTGACGGTGGCGCTGGATCCCGCCCACGCCCTCCGTCCCCCGGACCTCCGGAAACTGGCCTCCCGCCTGCAACAGCTCGAGGACGACGGGGTGGTGCGGATCGACCCGCCCGCGCCGGGCACGCTGTACTACCGCGCCTGGAATCCAGACCCGGCGCTGCTGGAACGGTCGGGCCGGACCCTCCAGCCCTGGGAGCTTCATCTGCAAAAAGGGGCGGGCGGCCTCGCCGGGCAACTGGTCATCGTCGAGGAAGAGTGGCCCGGGAATGCGACCGACCCCGTGCTGCACGAGACCCGCCTGCCCCTCGAATCCGCCGCCGACCTGCGCGAGAAGACGACCCGGCTTGCCGAGGACCGCCCCGCCGTCCTCCTGGTGATCACCTCCGACGACATCCCGGTGCGGGACATCATGGCCTTCATCGACCCGGTGCAATCCGCCTTCCCGGTGATCTACGTCTTCGGCGGTTCAACCCCCTCCCCATGACGTCCGCGCACGCCCCGGCCCGCCGCCGGTGGGCCGCATTGCTGCTCTGCGTTTCCCTCCTGGCGACCGGCGCCATGGCCTGGCGCATGCCGGCCACCCGCCAGCAGGAGCTGCGCGTGCTGCTCTGCGGGCGCAACATGGCCCTGGGCGGCGACTGGCTGGTCCCGGAGTTCCAGGAGCATGCGCGCCTGCGCAAGCCGCCGCTCGCCTACTGGATGGCGGCGGTGCCGATGCGGATCACCGGGGTCACCGGCTCCCCCGGGGTGGCGCGCATTCCCTTCGTCCTCTGCTCCCTGGCGACGGTGGCGCTGCTGGGCTGCTGGGCCCGGGGTCTGGCCGGCGGGCGGGCGGGCGCCGTCGCCCTGGTGCTGCCCCTGGCCGCGGTGGGATGGTGGCGGCACGCGGCGCTCGCCGAGACCGACGGGCCGCTGCTGCTCTGCGCCCTCCTGACGGCCTGGTTCCTGCAGCAGATCCTCTCCGGCCGGGAGGGAGCGAGGCCCTGGCTGTGGGCGGGGCTGTGCACCGGTCTCGGACTGCTTGCCAAGGGTCCCGCGGCGCTCATTCCGTGGGTCGCCTTCGCCGCCGCCCGCCGCCTGACGCCCCCGCCCCCCGCCCCCCTGCCCTCCCTCCGCTGGATCTCCGCGCTGGCGCTGGCGCTCGTCATCGGACTCTCCTGGCATGCCGCCCTCTGGGCGGCGCGGGACATCTCGCCCTGGACCAACTCGCAGTTGTCCGCCGACCTGCCGGCCACCTTCACCGAAAAAACGGCCCATCGCGGTTCCTGGCCCTACTATTTCTACACGCTGCCGAAGCTGCTGCTCCCGGCCGGGCTGCTGCTGCCCTGGGTGGTTTGGAAATCCTGGCGCGCGGCCCGGGACGCCCCGGGCGTGCGCTTCCTGCTCGCCTGGCTGGGCTCCGGATTCCTGCTGCTGACCCTCCTGCCCAGCAAGCAGGAGCATTACGCCCTGCAACTGCTGCCCCCGTGCCTGCTGCTCGCGGCGGCGCTTCCGGAGGTCAACGCCCCGGACCGGGCCCGGCGCTGGTTGTTCCTGATTCCCTCCACCGCGACGGCCCTCGCCCTGGCCATCCTGGCCGGGCTGCGGCTGCACGATCTGCAACCCCTGCCGGCGTTTCTCCGGGAATGCCGGCCCCGGACGGATGCGGCGCCGCTGGTCCATGTGTGCGGGGTCAACTCCGCCCTGTTTGATTTTTATCTCGGACGGCATGTCCACAACGTCGATGAGCCCATGCAGGCCTGGCGGCGCGCCCGTTCCGGGGAGGCGGTGGTCCTGGCGGCCCCCGCGGAGCGGTTCGCCGCCTGGCAATCCATTCCTTCTCAACCCTTGAAAGTCCTGGGCGCCGGCGGTATTCACGCCGAACTTCACATCAAACCATGAGCGCGCTGCACGCAGAACTTATCCAGATCGGTCCGGTCATCTTCACGGGGTGGAAGCTGATCGGCTGGACCGGCGCGTTCATGTTCTCCGGCCGGTGGGTGGTGCAGTTGATCTGTTCCCGGAAGGCCGGCCGGCCGACCTTCCCCATGCTCTACTGGTGGATGAGCGTGGCCGGCAGCTTCATGACCCTCAGCTACTTCATCTTCGGCAAGAACGATTCGGTGGGCATCCTGCAAAACCTCTTCCCGGCCTTTGTCGCCCTGTACAATCTCTACCTTGAAGCCGGCCACCGGCGGGCAAAAACCCGGGGGGGGCCATGACGAACCCCGCGCCGGCCGATCCCGATCCGCCCGACCAGGTCCTGGTGCAGCGCGCCCGCGGGGGGGATCTCGACGCGTACGACGTCCTGGTCCGGCGGCACCACTCGCGGCTGTACGGGATGGTCTTCAACATGACCCGGAGCCGGCAGGACGCCGAGGATCTCCTGCAGGAGGTCTTCGTGAAGGCCTACGACGCGCTCAAGGGCTTCAAGGGCGACGCCGCCTTCTACACCTGGATCTACCGCATCGCGGTCAACCGGGCCATCAACTTCGTGAAGAACCGCAAGCGCCGCATGACGGTGAGCCTGAACGATCCCGGGCTCTCGGGCGAGTCGCAGGAGGACCGGCGGCCGGAGCTGTCCAACAACGACACCCCCGCCCGCGACGCGCGCCTGAAGGAAATTCAGGAAAAATTGAACAGGGCCCTGGACACCCTGTCTGACAACCACAAGACGGTCGTGATCATGCACGACATGCAGGGGATCCCGCACGAACAGATCGCCGAGGTTCTGGGGATATCCTGCGGTACGGTGAGGTCGCGGCTGTTTTACGCACGCCAGGCGCTTCAAGTCCAACTAACCGAGTTCAAAGATGAACTTTAACAACATCCAGATCGAGTACGGGCACCTCCCGCTCGGGGAACTTCCCCCGGCGGTGCGGGCGCGCGTGGAGTCGACCCCCGCGCTGCTGGCCTTCTGGCAGGCGAACGCCGACCTGCGGGCGATGCTGCGCGCCGCGGACGCCGGTCCGCCGGACCCCGGGTTCGAGGACCGCCTCGTCTTCAAGGTCCGCACCCGGCTGGAGCAGCCGTCCCGGGTTCCCGGGCCGCTGGACGTCCCGTCCCGCCTCCCGTTTTCCGGCCTGCGCCTCCTCGGGCTGGCCGCCTGCGCCGCCATCGCCGCGCTGGGCGCCTACCGGCTCTGGATGCCGTCCCCCGGCACCGCGCCCGCGCCCCTGGCCCGGGAGTCCGCGACGCCCCCCCCGGACACGATCCTCCTTCCCGACCAGGTCTTCGCGGCAAGCGATTTTCCGGCGGGCGCGTCCGCCGTCTCCAACGGCGTCCCCCGCGTGGACCTCAAGCGCAATTCCATGGACGGGTCGGGCGGCGTGGTCCCGGTCTTCAACCCGCGGCCCTGATCTCCCCGTCGCCTTCCCGCTTCCCATCCGGCCCGTTTCCTGCTAGCAGACCCGGCAAGAGGGCCCGCCGATCACCGCGGGACCGGGGAATTCAACCATGGCAAATGACAGTGACCTGCTGGAGCTCCTTGTGGGCCAGGGAATCGTGGACGACGAGCGCGCCGCCAAGGTGCGCACGGAAGCCCAGCAGAAGAATGTGAGCATCGACAAGGTGCTGGTGGACTGGAACATCATCCAGCCGGAGGAGATCACGCTCCTCAGCGCCTACCGCTACAACCTCACCCCGATCTCGCTCCGCCACTTCACCCCCGAGGCGGGCCTGATCGAATCGATCGCCCCCGAACTGCTCAACCGCCACAAGATCGTCCCCCTCGCAAAATGCGGGAAGACGCTGACCGTGGCCATGAGCGACCCCTCGAACGTCGTGGCGATCGAGGACCTGACCGGCCAGTACGGGCTGGACCTCGTCAGCGTCATCGCCCCGGAGGGCGAGATCCTGGCCATCCTCGAGCAGTACGCCCGCAGCGAATCGACGCAGCTCCAGGAGATCATGCAGGACGCCGGCGACGCGGATGTCACCGTCGCCAAGGAGTCGCAGCCGGACCTCGACCTGGAGCAGATGCTCGAGGTGGCCGAGGACGCGCCCGTCATCCGCATCGTCAACTCGATCCTGGTCGAGGCGCTGCGCCGCAACGCCAGCGACATCCACATCGAGCCGCAGGAAAAATCGATCCGGCTGCGCTACCGCGTGGACGGCGTCCTCTACGAGGTCCCCTCCCCGCCCAAGGGACTGATCAACGCGATGTGCTCCCGCATCAAGATCATGAGCAACCTCGACATCGCCGAGCGCCGCGTCCCCCAGGACGGGCGGTTCAAGATCCGCGCGCTGGACAAGGAGGTGGACATCCGCGTGAGCGTCCTGCCCACCATCCACGGCGAGAAGATCGTGATGCGCACCCTCGACAAGGGGGCGCTGCCCCCGGGCGTGGCCGCGCTGGGCATGGAACCGGTCGCCCTCGAGCGTTTCACCCACGCCCTCCAGCAACCGCACGGCATGATCTTCGTGACCGGCCCCACCGGCAGCGGCAAGACCACCACCCTCTATTCCGCCCTGCGCGAGTTGAACACCACCGACGTCAACATCATCACCGTCGAGGACCCGGTCGAATACCAGATCAAGGGCATCAGCCAGGTGCAGGTGCACGCCGAGGTCGGGCTGACCTTCGCCAACGGCCTGCGCTCCATCCTGCGCCAGGACCCGGACATCGTGCTCATCGGCGAGGTGCGCGACTATGAGACCGCCTCCATCGCCGTGCAGGCCGCGCTCACCGGCCACCTGGTGCTCAGCACCCTGCACACCAACGACGCGGTCGGCGCCATCATGCGCCTCAAGAACATGGGCATCGAGCCCTTCCTGCTCGCCTCCTCGCTCATCCTCGCGCAGGCCCAGCGCCTCCACCGCAAGCTCTGCCCCGCCTGCAAGCGCCCGATCGAGATCCCGGCCGAGGTGCTCAAGGCCAACCGGATCGACCCCGACACCCTGGACCTCACCCACGCCACCTTCTTCGAGCCCAAGGGCTGCCCCAAGTGCCACGACATCGGGTACAAGGGCCGCGGCGCCATCATGGAGGTGCTGGAGTTCGACGAGGAGATCCATTCCATGGTCGTGGCCGGGGCGGAGTCCTCCGACCTCCGCAACCGCGCCGGCGAAAAGGGCATGCGCAACCTGCGCGAGGTCGGACTGGCCAAGGCCATCCGCGGCGACACGTCGATCGAGGAGATCCTGCGCGTGACCTCCTCCCACTGATCCCCTGTTGACTCCGCCTCCTTCCGGGGGCAAGGGGAAGGCGGGCGGGGAACGTAAGAACATCAACCAAGGTTTTGGAAACCCAACATGGCAGCAATCAGCGAACCCGATGCGTCCGGCATCATCAAGGTCTCCGGGGCCGGCCGGATCCAGCGAAAGGACCTGCCCATCTTCTCCCGCCTGATGGCCGCCATGCTGGACGCGGGCATGCCCATCGTCCAGGTGCTGGACGCGCTGGAGTCGGAAACCGCCGACCCCACCTTCCGCACCGTCCTGGGCGGCATCAAGACGCGCATCGAGTCGGGCGAATCCATCTCCCAGGCGATGGCGCACTACCCGCAGATTTTCGACTCCATGTACATCTCCATGATGCAGGCGGGCGAGGCCAGCGGCCAGCTCTCCGACATCTGCGCCCGCGTGGGCGAATACCTCGAGGCCTCCGCCAAGCTGCGCCGGAAGGTGATGTCCGCCCTCATGTATCCGTCCATGGTGGGCGTCATCGCCGTGGTGCTGGTGATCGTGATGCTGGTCTGGCTGATCCCCGGCTTCGACAAGATCTACAAGGACCTGGGCGGCGGGGGCGCCAAACTGCCGCTGGCCACCGAGATCCTGGTGCGGGTGAGCGAGGTCTTCCGCCACTGGTTCCTCCTCATCGCCGGCCTCTTCGTCGGCGGCATCGTCGCCTTCGTCCAGTTCGCGCGCTCCCCGGGCGGGGCGCTCAAGGTGGACACCTGGAAGATCCACGCCCCCGTCTTCGGCTCCCTCATCCGCAAGGTGGCCATCGCCCGCTTCGCCTCGACCTTCTCCCAGCTCATGAAGAGCGGCGTCCCCATGCTGCGCGCCCTGGAAATCGTCTCCGCCGCCGTCGCCAACCGCCGGCTGGGCCACGCCCTGGAAATGGCCAAGGTCCGCGTGGAACGCGGGGACGCCCTTTCCGAGGCCCTGTCCGATCACAAGGACTATCCCCGCATGCTCATCCAGATGCTGGTGGCCGGCGAACGCTCCGGCAAGGTGGACGAAATGATGAGCAGCATCGCGAAGCTCTACGAGGACGAGGTCGACAGCGCGGTCAGCGGCCTGACCTCCCTCATCGAGCCCCTCATGATGGTCTTCCTCGGCGTGGTCGTCGGGGGCATCATGATCGCGATGTTCATGCCCATCTTCAAGCTGACCTCGGTCCTCGGGGCGTAACGCCCGCTTCTCAAAGAGGGGATTTATGAGGAATGCTGGAAGGCTGGAAGATTCATCCCGCCTTACCTTCGTGATCTCCGCGCCTCTGTGAGAGATTTTGTTCTGCAGGATGGGCGGGATGAAGATGTTACTTCAGCCGATCTCCAGCATGCGCCGCACCGACCGCAGCGCGCGCACGCGGATGTCCTCGGGCACCACCGCGCGGTACTGGAGCTTCTTCAACGCCTCCAGGGTGTCCTCCATCGTGATCTCGTTCATGTGCGGGCAGCGGATGCTGCACATGCGCACCAGGTCCTTGCCGGGGTTGTCGGCGGCGATGTTGTCGGCCATCGAACACTCGGTGAGGATCAGGTAGTGCGGGGCGTTGGTCTCGCGCACGTACGTGGACATGGCGTTGGTGCTGGCGGAATAGTCCGAGGCCATGACCACGTCCGGCGGACACTCGGGATGGGTGAGGATCAGGATGCCCGGGAACTGCTTGCGGGCGTTGCGGATGTCGTCCACCGTGAAGAGGTCGTGCACCTCGCACTTCCCGGTCCAGCCCACCATCTGGTAGTCGAGTCCCTCGAACTTTCCGGGGGCGTTCGACTTCGTGGGGAAGATGATCGCGCGGCCGGTCTCGCGCGCGACATTGGCGGCGAGATACTCGTCCGGCAGGAAGATGACCCTCTCCGCGCCGAGGGACTTGACCACCCTGGCGGCGTTGCCGGAGGTGCAGCAAATGTCGCTCTCGGCCTTCACGTCGGCGTAGGTGTTGATGTAGGTGACCACGGGCACGCCGGGGAAGCGCGCCTTGAGCTGGCGCACGTCCTCCGCCGTGATGGACGAGGCCAGGGAGCAGCCGGCGATGCGCGCCGGGCAGAGCACGGTCTTGGCGGGGTTGAGAATGTACGCCGTCTCGGCCATGAACCGCACCCCGCAGAACACGATGACGTCGGCCTGCGTCGCCGCCGCGTCGCGACTGAGCTGCAGGGAGTCGCCGCAGAAATCCGCGATGCCGCTGTGGAACAGCGCCGGCTCCATGTAGTTGTGGGCGAGGATGACGGCGTTGCGGCGCTTCTTCCAGTCGAGGATCTCGTCCGCGATCACCGCCTTGTACCGGAGCTCGGCATCGGGGACGATGGCGGACAGTTTGCGCTTCATGCGTTCGTAGGTGGACTCGGAAAGGGCGGGCATGGGGTTCCGTGGCTGGGTTTTTGGTTTACAAGGACACTTTCGCGGTGATATTGCCTTTGTCCAGCCAACTTCTCCCGCCGATGTGGCGAAACTGGCAGACGCGACAGACTCAAAATCTGTTGCTGGAAACAGCGTGTGGGTTCGATTCCCTCCATCGGCACCATTTTCAATCCCGCCCGGGCTGCGCCTCCGCGTCCCCCTTCCGGCGCGCTCCACCCGGGCGACCGCGCCGCCCGCCGGAGTCCCATGACCGTTCGCACCCGTTTCGCCCCCAGCCCCACCGGCAACGTCCACATCGGCAACGTCCGCGTGGCCATCTACAACTGGCTCTTCGCCCGCCACCACCAGGGCCGGTTCCTGCTCCGCCTCGAGGACACCGACCGCGAGCGCTCCACCCCCGAGGCCGTGCAAACGGTGTTCGAGGCGATGCGCTGGCTGGGCCTCGACCACGACGGGGAGCCGGTCTACCAGTCCAGGACCCTCGACCGGCACCTGGCCGCCGCCGAAATGCTCCTCTCCAAGGGCCTGGCCTACCGCGAGGACATCGGCAACACCGGCAAGGGCGAGTGCGTCGTCTTCCGCATGCCCGGCCGGGACATCCGCTTCACCGACCGGGTCAAGGGCGTCCTGACCAAGAAGGCGGGGGACATGAAGGACCTCGTCATCGTGCGCTCCAACGGCACCCCGGTGTTCCATCTCGCCAACGTGGTCGACGACATCGACATGGGCGTCACCCATGTCATCCGGGGCGACGACCACGTCGAGAACACCTTCCGCCACGTGCCCCTGTTCGAGGCCCTGGGCGCGGAAGCGCCCGTCTACGCGCACCTGCCCATGATCGTGAACGCGCAGGGCAAGCCCTACTCCAAGCGCGACGGGGACGCCTACGTGGGCGACTACCGCGACCACGGCTACCTGCCCGAAACCCTCTTCAACTACCTCGCCCTGCTCGGCTGGTCCCCGGGGGACGGACGCGAGGTGATGTCGCGCACGGAGATGATCGAGGCGTTCGACTTCCATGGCGTGCAGTCCTCCCCGGCCCAGCTCGACGCCCGCAAGCTGGAGTGGATGAACCAGCAGCACCTGCTGCGCATCCCCACCCCGGACTACCGCGCCCAGGCGCTCGCCCACCTGAAGGCCTCCGGCGTCGACCTCTCCGCGCAGCCCGCCGGATACGCCGAGGCCGTGACCGACCTGCTCCGCGAGCGGGTCAAATTCCTGCGCGAACTGCCGGCCGCCTCCGCCTGCTTCTTCCGGGACGACTATCCCGTGGAGGCCAGGGCCGCGGCCAAAACCCTCGGCCGCGAGGGCGCGCGCGAACAGCTCGCCGCCCTGCACCAGGCGCCGTTGTCCCTTCCGGATTTTTCCCCGGCCTCTGCGGGGATGGCCTCCGCAACGCCGCTGCCTGCCTCGGAGTCGAGGAGAACAAGTTGAAACCCCCGCTGCGCGTCGCCGTCACCGGGATGCCGGGCGGGCCCGACCTCACCGCCAATGGTCGCCCTGCCGGGGGCGGAGCGGGTGCTGCCCTGCCTCGGACGCGCCCCGGACGCGTTCGACACGACCGGGGGCCGACCGCCCGCCGGGGACGGGCGCGCCGGGACAAGAGACTTTCCCCACGTCAACTTTCCCGGGGTTTGTTGCCATCCGGCATGAATGTCCCTAACGAGGAGCGGGTTCCTTGACCGAACCGTGAGGAGAATGAGATGAACGTACTGCATATCTGCGCGAATCCGAAGCTTCTGACCGAGGAGTCCACCTCGAAGCAACTGGCCATCGCCTTTTTCAACAAGCTGATCGAAAGCCGCGAAGACGCCGAGGTGGAAAACATCGACCTCTACGAACCCCGCCCCACTATTCCTACGAGGAGTACCGCAACAGTTGGTACCCCGCTCATCGAGGGCTACGTCCCCACCAAGGAGGAGGAGCAGGCCGCCAATTACGCGATGACCCAGGCCGCCCGGGTCAACGAAGCCGACGTCCTGGTGCTGACCATGCCCATGTGGAACTTCAGCATGCCCGGCATCCTCAAGAGCTGGCTCGACCACGTCCTTTCCCCCGGCATGATCTACACGGTCGACCGCAACGAGACCCGCCCCTTCCACAAGCTGAAAAAGGTGGTGGTGATCGTGGCCTCCGGCGACGCCTTCAAGGAAAACGACCCGCGCGACGGCCTCACCCCGGCCATCACCGCGGCCTTCGCCTATGCCGGCGTGAGCAACATCGGCATCGCCTGGGCCGACGGCCAGGATCCGATCAATTTCCGCGACTGCGAATACCGCAAGAACATGGCCATCGAAATGGCCGAGGAACTGGCAGAGGAAATCGCGGAGCTGGTGAACCAGGCCGAATAACCGCCACCTCGCGGGCGATCAAAGAAGGGCGGCCGCAAAGCCGCCCTTTTTCATATCCGCATGCGGGGAAGATCCGCGGGCGGGGCGGAGGGGGCCGCCGGAGCGGTCTTGCGCCAGCGGATCGTCTCCCGCCTCACCCCTTCCGCCGCCCGGTCGGAAAACACCGAGAGATTCAAGGTGCCATCGCCGGCAAACCGGCCTTCCAGATGAAGGGTCCGGGTCCGGTCGGAGGCCGAAAACGTGTCGCCGAGCAGCCGGCCGTCGGCATAGACCGTGGAACCCGCCTCTGTCCGGCGCAGATAGACCTCGCAGACGGATCCGTTCTGGAGCAGCGCCATCTGACCGCCCTGCTCGGAGCCCCAGAGGCCCGGGCGCGCATCGGCGGGTGGGGTGAAGGAGCCCGCGGGAACTTCGCGGACCAGCCACACGGGGCGATCCCCCAGGGTGAACGTGTCCCACCCGGCCTCGAACCGGAGGAACGCGAAGGCGGCGGGATCGAACCCGTCGGTGACCAGCGAACCCGCGGGCGCTTCCGCCATGCGGGTGAGGGTCTCGCGGGAACGGGGACCGGCGGCCTGCCAGGTGGTGGTCAGGCGGAGGTCGGGCACCCCCGGGGGGCCGTGGTGAAACAAACGCCGCCCCGATGGTTCCGCCAGCAGGAGGGATTCGCCGCTTTCCAGCAGCCCGGCGGGAAACGCGACCTCCAGGAGGTGCGCAACATCCACGCGCAGCACCGCCCACGCCCGCGTGGGAAATCCCGCGGCCTCCTCGCACTGCAGCGGCAGGCGCAGATCGGCCCAGGCGGTGGCGGACGCGGTGTTGGTGGAAAGGCCGACGCCCGGGGTCCGGCCGGAGAGCCAGGCCTTCTTCGGATCGGCGAAGAGCGGCTCGCCGGCCCAGGGAGGCGCGCCGCCCGCGAGCGGCGGATCGGCGAGGAGCAGGGTCCCGTCGGGGGAGTAGAGCGCCGCGGATTGGACCGGGACGCGCGCGGCCGCCTTGACCGCGGCCAGCACCTCTCCGGACCCGGCGCCCGGGCACAGAAGCGCCTCGCCCGCCAGCCGGGCGGATTGCAGATGACGGCCCAGCGCCGCCAGCGTCTCGCGCTTCAGCACCGCGGTCCGTTCCGCCCCGGTCGGCGCGGAAGCCGCCGCCGGGCACGCGGCCAGGAACCCCAGCAGGTGGATGAGAAAACCCCGGCGGCCCCGCGTAGATGAGCGCTTCAAGGGCGTGCTGTTCAGGCGCTCCAGTCGCGGAATCGGGAGACGAGCTGGTTGGTGGAGGCGTCCAGGCCGCCGCCGAAGCGGACCGACCGGTCCAGCGCGGGCAGGATTTCCCCCGCCAGCCGCTTGCCCAGTTCCACGCCCCACTGGTCGAAGGAGAAGACGTTCCAGATCACGCCCTGGACGAAGATCTTGTGCTCGTACAAGGCCACCAGTCGCCCCAGGGCGTGCGGGGTGAGCTGCTTGAGCAGCAGGGTGTTGGTCGGGCGGTTGCCCTCGAACACGCGGTGCGGCAGCAACTCCCCGTCGAGGTTTTCCGCGCGCAGAGCCTCCTCGGTCTTGCCAAAGGCGAGCGCCTGCGTCTGCGCGAAGAAGTTCGCCATCAGTTTCGCATGGTGGTCCCCCAGCGGGTTGAGCGACTGCGCGAACCCGATGAAGTCCGCCGGGATGAGCTTCGTGCCCTGGTGGATGAGCTGGTAGAAGGCGTGCTGGCCGTTGGTGCCGGGTTCGCCCCAGATGATCGGCCCGGTCTGGTAGCGGATCCGCCGGCCTTTGCGGTCGGTGGACTTGCCGTTGCTCTCCATGTCGGCCTGCTGCAGGTACGCGGCGAAGCGGTGCAGATACTGGTCGTAGGGCAGCACCGCGTGGGATTCGGCCCCCAGGAAGTTGTTGTTCCAGACGCCCAGCAGCGCCAGCAGCACCGGCAGGTTGGCCTCCGGCGGGGCGGTGCGGAAATGCGTGTCCATCGCGTGGAACCCCGCCAGCATGTCGCGGAAGTGCTCCGGGCCGATGGAGATCATCAGCGAGAGGCCGATGGCGGAGCACATCGAATAGCGCCCCCCCACCCAGTCCCAGAAGCCGAACATGTTGGTGGTCTCGATGCCGAAGGCGGACACCTTGTCCGCGTTGGTGGACACCGCCACGAAGTGCCGGCCCACCGCCGCGTCGCCCAGCGCGGCCACCAGCCAGCTCCGGGCGGAGTGGGCGTTGGTCAGCGTTTCCTGGGTGGTGAAGGTCTTGGAGGAAATGATGAAGAGCGTGGTCTCGGGATCCAGCCCGTGCAGGGCCTCCGCGATGTGCGTCCCGTCCACGTTGGAGACGAAGCGCAGCGCGATGTCCCGGCGGCTGTAGTGCTTCAGGGCCTCGGAGGCCATCACCGGGCCGAGGTCCGACCCTCCGATGCCGATGTTCACCACCGCGCGCACCGGCTTCCCGGTCGCTCCGGTCCAGGCGCCCGAGCGGACCCGCTGCGCGAAGGAGTCCATGCGGTCCAGGACGGCGTGCACGTCCCCGATCACGTTGCGCCCCCCCACCCGCACCACGGCGTCGCGGGGGGCCCGCAGCGCGGTGTGCAGGACGGACCGCTTCTCGGTCCGGTTGATCGCCTTGCCGGCGAACATCGCCGCGATCTCCCGCTCGAGCTTCGCCTCGCGGGCGAGCTGCAGCAGGAGCGTGACGGTCGTGTCCGTGATCCGGTTCTTGGAGTAGTCCAGGAAGACGCCGGCGGCTTCCAGCGAGAAGCGGGCCGCCCGGCCGGGGTCCTGCGCGAACAGGTCCCGCAGGTGGAGGTCGCGGACCTCCTTCGCATGGCGCTCAAGCGCCCGCCACGACGTGAGGCGGGGGCGCTTGACGACGGGAATGGCGGAGGCGTTCATGGGCGTTTCCTTTGCTCCCGGGCGGCTACTTGACGATGTTGCTGAAGGAGGGCAGCGCGACGTCCACCGACTGGGCGAGCCGGATGTGGACGTCCTTCAACTGGCGCTCGCTGACGGGGCTCGGGGCCTCCATCATCAAGTCGACCCCGCGGTGGTTCTTCGGATAGGCGATGACGTCGCGGATGGTCTGCGCGCCGGCCATGAGCATGGCCAGGCGGTCGAAGCCCAGCGCGATCCCGCCGTGCGGCGGGGCGCCGTAGCTGAGCGCGCGGACGAGGTGGCCGAAACGGGTCTCGATCTCCTCCGCGGAAATCCCCAGGCGCTCAAACATGCGCTGCTGCGTGGCGGAGTCGTGGATGCGGATGCTGCCGGAACCGAGTTCGACGCCGTTGAGCACGATGTCGTACGCGGTGGCGCGCACCTTGAGCGGCTCCTTCTCCAGCAGGTCGAGATCGGGAGGATAAGGCCGGGTGAAGGGATGGTGCATGGAGACCAGGCCGCCCTCACCGTCGTCGTCGAACAGGGGGAACTCGGTGATCCAGGTGAACATGAACTTGCCGGGCGGGATGCAGTTGGCGTGTTTCGCGGCTTCCAGACGGACCTTGCCGAGGAACTCGCTGGCCTTCCGCCAGGCGCCGGCGGCGAAGAGGATCAGGTCGCCGTTCTTGATGTCCAGGGCCTGCTGCAGCGCCGCCTTTTCGGTCTCGGAAAAGAACTTGGCGATCGGGGACTTCCAGGTTCCGTCCTCCTGCACGCGGATGTGGGCCAGGCCGGGCATGCCGAAGTGCTTGGCCAGCTCGGTCCATTCCTCGACCACGCGGATCGGCACGCCGGCGAGACCCTTGGCGTTGATGGCCTTGATGACGCCGCTGCCGCTGTCGGCGATCTGCGCGAACACCTTGAAGCCGCCGCCCTTGAAGATCGGGGTGACGTTGTGGAGCTTCATGTCGAAACGCAGGTCGGGCTTGTCGATGCCGTAGTTCTCCATCGAGTCGTGCCAGCTCATGCGCGGGACGGGCAGTTCCAGGGGTCCGTGCCCGCTGGCCACCATCACGGCGTTGAGCACGCCGTCGACCACGGCGTAGATGTCCTCCGCCTCCACGAACGACATCTCGAAGTCGAACTGCGTGAACTCGGGCTGGCGGTCGGCGCGCAGGTCCTCGTCGCGGAAGCAGCGGGCGACCTGGAAGTAGCGGTCCAGTCCGCCCACCATGGCGAGCTGCTTGTACTGCTGCGGGGCCTGCGGCAGGGCGTAGAAGGTGCCGGGGGTCATGCGGTTGGGCACGAGGTAGTCGCGCGCGCCCTCCGGGGTGCTCTTGGTCAGGATGGGGGTCTCGATCTCGATGAATTCGAGGGTGTCGAGGTAGTCGCGGACGGCCTTGGCCATCTTGTGGCGCAGCCGCAGCCCCTGCTGCAGCGAGGGGCGGCGCAGGTCGAGATAGCGGTACTTCATGCGCAGGTCCTCGGAGACCTTGGCGCCCAGGTCGTCGTCGATCGGGAACGGCGGGGTCGGGCTGGAGTTCAGCAGCTCGATCTCGTTGGCGAACACCTCGATGGCCCCGGTGGGGATGCGCGGGTTGACCATGCTCTCGGGGCGGGCGGCGACCTTGCCCTTGATGCGGACCACGAACTCGTGGCGCATCCGGCCGGCGGCCTCGGCGGCGGACTGGCTGTCATTGGGGTCGAACACCACCTGCGTGGTGCCGTAGCGGTCGCGCAAATCGATGAAGATGATGCCGCCATGGTCCCGGACCGAGGCCACCCAGCCGCAAAGCTGGACGATCTGGCCGGCGTTTTCACGAGTAAGCTGTCCGCAGGTGTGTGTACGAAGCATGGTCGGTTTCCTTGGTCTGCGCCGGAGAAGTTCCGGTGACCGGAACGTGGTCCCCGGAAAAGTTCCGGTGGCCGGAACCCTTTCCCTGCGCGAGCCGCGCACACTACCCACTTCCCCACCCGGCTCAATCCCTTTTTCGAGTTTTTGGGGAGGAGCCCCCGGGTAGGGCGAAGCCACCGGCCGGGCCGCCGGCCGCCTCACCGCGCCTTGGCGCGCAACCAGATCAGATTCCCGATGACCAGCGCCAGCAGCAGGAACAGCAACAGCAGGTGCTTGATGTGCTTGGGCAGGCCCGGCGGGGCCTTTTCGGCCAGCTTTTGCTCCAGACGGCGCTTGCGGACGGCTTCACTTCTCTTCATGGCGCCGCCGTGCCATTTTTACCGGTTTTCGGCAATCCCAAGCTTCGCAATTCCCGCCCGCCTGGAGTATAAGAATCCCATGGCACATCCCTCCGTCACCGATCTCTATTTCATGGAAGCCCGGTCGAAACTGCTCGACCTCGCCGCCTTCCTCGACCGTCTGGAACGCGCCGCCGAACCGCGCGACCACCGCACCCGAGCCTTCGACCACGCCCTGGCCGAGCTCTCCCGCCCCGGGGCCGACCGCGCCCGCCGCATCCTCATGGTGCTTAGCGACCCCACCGCCGAACCCATCGCCAAAGCCGGCATGCAGGGCGCCACCGGCGCCTGGCCCGGGGAGAAACACTGACCATGCGCTACATCGAACCCCACGCCCACATGGTCAGCCGGACCACCGACGACTACGTCACCCTCGTCACCACCGGCTGCGAGGCCCTCTGCGAACCCGCCTTCTGGGCCGGCTTCGACCGCTCCTCCGCCGACGGCTTCCTCGACTACTTCCGGCAGATCACCGAATACGAGCCCCGCCGCGCCGCCAAATTCGGCCTGCCCCACTACTCCTGGCTCTGCATCAATCCCAAGGAATCCGAGGACCTGACCCTCGCCGACGAGGTCCTCGCCCTCATCCCCGACTTCCTCGAGCAGCCCACCGTGCTCGGCATCGGCGAAATCGGCCTCAACAAGAACACCCGCAACGAACTCAAGGTGCTCGAAAAGCACGTCGACCTCGCCGCCCGCCACGACCAGATGATCCTCGTCCACACCCCCCACCTCGAGGACAAGTACAAGGGCACCCGCCTCACCCTCGACGTGCTCCGGTCCGACTCCCGCATCCGCCCCGGCCGCGTCATCATCGACCACGTCGAGGAGCACACCGTCGACATGGTCCTCGACGCCGGCTTCTGGGCCGGCATCACCCTCTACCCCGAATCCAAGTGCACCTCCGCCCGCGCCATCGACATGATCGAGCGCGCCGCCAACGAGCAGCTCTGGATCAACAGCGCCTGCGACTGGGGCGTCTCCGATCCCCTCGCCCTCCCCAAGACCATCCTGGAAATGCGCCGCCGCGGCTACTCCGACGCCCGCATCGAAAAGGTCGTCTACGACACCCCCCGCCGCTTCCTCGCCCAGAACCCGCGCTTCAAGACCCGCTCCGACCTCCAAGGCTGACCCCATGAAAGACTGGTTCCCCGAAGCCCTCATCTACCAGATCAACCCCCGCTCCCTCGCCGCCCGCGAGCCCCGCAACGCCTTCGAGGCCCTCCTGGAGGCGCGCGAGGGCGCCCCGCACGAGCCGCCCCTCGCCTACATCGCCCGCCATCTCCACCTGCTCAAGGACCTCGGCGTCACCGTCATCCAGATGCTGCCCCCCTTCGAGATCGGACAGGCCTGCCGCAAGGGCATCGGCTCCTTCTACGCCGCGCGCGACTACCACCGGGTCGACCCCGAACACGGCACCGTCGCCGACCTCGCCGCCGTCGTCACCGAGGCCCACCGCCTCGGCCTGCGCATCATCGTCGACATGGTCCCCAACCACACCGCGCGCGACCACACCTGGATCACCGCCCGCCCCGACTACTACGTCCAGGCCCCCGACGGCACGCCCGCCTACGACTGGGACTGGTCCGACACCGCCAAGCTCGACTACCGCAACCCCGCCCTCCGCGCCGCCATGAGCGAGGTCTACGCCCACTGGCTCTCCTTCGCCGGCGGCGACGGCTTCGACGGCTTCCGCATCGACATGGCCCACTTCATCAACGACCGCTCCTTCTGGGACGAGGCCATCCCCCGGCTGCGCGCCCTCCACCCCCGCAGGGACCTGCTCTTCCTGGCCGAATGCTACGGCATCGACAACAACCTCGACCTCTTCCGACGCGGCTTCAACGGCGCGTACGACGACGAACTCTACAAGTGCTGCGAATTCCTCTATGCCCGCGACGCGGCCGGCGGCTCGCATCTCCGCCTCTCCCCCGACGCCCTCCAGCACGGCGGCTTCGCGCCCGTTCTCGCCGCCTTCCAGGCCGGCGGCATCGCCGGGGCCGTGCGGCACTGCGTCGAGTCCTACCTGAACGCCGCCCCCACCCTCCCCCATCCCGTCCATCTCGCCCGCTACATCGACAACCACGACGAGGGCCGCGGCCTCCACCGCTTCGGCGAAGGCGCCGCCCGCGCCTTCAGCACCCTCATCCACCTCCTGCCCGGCACCATTCCCTTCCTCCTCACCGGCCAGGAATTCGGCGCGGTCAACCGCCCCTCCATCCACGAGCGCTTCGGCCTGTGCGACAAGGGCTACCGGCTCGTCACCGAAACCGGCGAACGCAAGATCGAGGGCATCGAGTTCGAGGGCAACCTCTTCGCCCGCGGCCCGGCGGCCCGCAAACACTGGCTCAAGCACTACCACCGCCTCGCCGGCCTGCGCCTCTCCCATCCCGAACTCACCCGCGGCGCCTGGGAATGGTTCGACTGCGGAGAGGCTGCGGCTGCGCCAAACCGCCAGGTGGTTTCCTTCCTGCGCCGTCACGCCGGCAGCACCCTGCTCTGCGCCGTCAACCTCGGCACCGAATCCCGCGAACTCGCCCACCCCGCCTTCGAGCAATCCAAAAACCTCTTCGGCCACGACAGCGTCGGCCTCCTCCCCGGCTTCGAAGCCACCGTCCGCCGCCTCGACCCCGGCTGATCCTGACGGGATTGTTGCGGGGCCGCCCCCTTTCCTCCGTGAAGACAAACCGGCGGGAGTTTGGATTGCGAAAGCCGGCGGCACGCCGTAGGTTGCCCCCATGCCCACCATTGCCGAAACCCAGGAAGAAATCGTCCAGGAATTCTCCATGCTTGAGAGCTGGGAGGACCGCTACACGCACCTCATCGAGATGGGACGGGAGATCCCCAAGCTGCCGGAGGCGGTCAAGACGGACGACCGTCTGGTCAAGGGCTGCCAGTCGCGGGTGTGGCTGCTGGCGCGCCAGGAGGACGGGAAGATGATCTACGAGGCGGAAAGCGACGCGTTGATCGTCGAGGGGCTCATCGCGCTGCTGCTGCGCGTCTATTCCCACCGCACCCCGCGGGAGGTGCTCGCCGCCGACACCGCCTTCCTCGACCGCGTCGGCCTGAGCCGCCATCTCAGCCCCAGCCGCACGAACGGCCTGCACTCCATGATCCGCCACATCCGCCGGCACGCCGAACTGGCGTCCGGGGCCTGATCCATCCGGCCTACGGCTTGAGATCGCCGCCCGAACCCGGCTCCTGCGGGGTGTGGTAGACGCCGCCCTCGACCCGGCAGGGATGGACGAAGAATTCGCGCAGGTGCGGGATGTGCTCCAGGAAGAGGGCGTCGTGGCCCATCGCGATGTGGTTGAAGAGCACCAGGTGCTGGTGGATCTGTCCCATGTCCCCCACGTGGGGCACGACGGGAACCCCGAATTTGCGGGCCATCAGGCTGACCGCGATGAACTCGCTGATGCCGGCCACGCGCACGGCGTCCACCTGGCAGAAGCCGAGACATTCCATCTGGAGGTAGTTCTTGAAGATGACCCGGTTGGGCACGTGCTCGCCCGCGGCGATGCGACGGCGCCCGATGATGCCGGCGAGGGTCCGGTGCGCGGCGATGTCGTCCGGGTGCGTGGGCTCCTCGATCCAGAACGGATCCAGCGGCATGAGCTGGTTGCAGATCTTGACGGCCTGCGGGAGCGTCCACTGCTGGTTGGCGTCGAACATGACCCGCACCTTGGGACCGGCCACCTCGCGCACGATCGCCGCGCGGCGGATGTCGCGCCCGGATTCCTTCGAACCCACCTTGAGCTTCATCGCCGTGAAGCCGTCGTCCAGCGCCCGGCGGCAGTTCACCCGCACCTGGTCGTCGGAATAGTTGAACCAGCCGACCGAGGTGTCGTAGCCGGGGTATCCGGTCCTGAGCACGCCCATGCGGCGGTCGCGCGTGGACGCGGCCTGTTCGAGGAGCGCCTGCGCCTGCGCACCCGTCAGCACATCCTCCAGGTACGAGAGGTCCAGCGTGGCCACGACCTGCGCCGGGGTGAGGTCGAGCAGCAGCTTCCAGAGCGGCACGCCGCGTTTCCTGGCCCAAAGGTCCCAGCAGGCGTTGGTGACCGACGCGAGGGCGAGCTGCACGACCCCCTTGTGGGGGCCGAGCCACCGGAACTGCTGCTCGTCGGCCATCGCGCGCTGGAGCGCGCCGAAGTCCGCCATGATCTCCCCGATGTCCCGGCCCACCAGGCGGGCGGCGTAGAATTCCGCCGCCCGGCAGACCAGGTCGTTCCCCTCCCCCAGCGTGAACGCGAGGCCGCAGCCGGTCTGGCCGGAGTCGTCATGGAGGAGCGTGACCGCGTAAGAGTAGACCGGATCCTTGTGGATGGCGTCGCTGCCGTGGCCGGAACCGATGGGATAGCGCGCGTCGCGCGTGGAGATACGGGTGATCAAGGTTTGCCTTTCTTCGGGGCGATGAGACGGATCTCGTTGATCGTGGGGCCCTCGCTGGCGTCCAGGACCTGGAGGCGGATGGCGGTCGCGGTCACGGGCGCGGGCAGGTCGAGGCGGAACTTCTTCCCGAGCTTCGTTCCAGTATGGAGGACCTTGCGCTGGCCGTCCACCCGGGCGTGGATCTCGAAGGACTTGACGCGTTCGCCCATGCCGCCTTCGGTGGCCTCCTCGATCTCGATGCCGGTGAAGGTCAATGGTTTGCCGAAGTCGACCTCGAGGCTCGCCTCGCGGGTTCCGCCGGGGGTCGCCCAGCGGGTGTCGGGATCGCCGTCGGTGGCCTTGCCGCCCTCGTAGCCGGGGCCGAAGACACTGGAGGCCTCGACCTTCATCTCCGGGGTGATCAGGCCCTTCTTCCCCAGGGTGATCGGGGCGATGTCCATGGCGGGGCGGTCGAGGGTCAGCTCGATCACCGTCGCCAGCGGATCGCGGTCCGCGGGGTCGACCGTGAGGGTCATGCCCTCGTCCGTGACGGCCACTCCGGCCTTGCCGCCCTTGAGCAGTCTGGCGGAGAGCACCTTCGCGGGCAGCGCGGGAAGGGTGAGCGGTTCGTCGGGCCATGTGATCACGTGCAGGTAGACCTTGTCGCCCTTGCGGGTCGAGGCCAGTGCGAGCCCGGGCTTGTAGGGGCCGCCGCGGGTGGCGTAGATGGCCTCGCCGTTGACCTTCAGCCAGTCGCCCACCTCGCGCAGGCGTCCGGCCTGTTCGGGATCGATCAGGCCGTCGGGCCGGGGGCCGACGTTCAGCAGCACGTTGCCGTCGCCGCCGGCGCCGCGGATGAGCATGTCGAGGCAGGCGGCGGTGGACTTGACCCCGTCCTTCGCGCCGCCCCAGGCCCAGGCGTTGTGGGCGGAGATGGTCATGCAGGATTCCCAGGGCCGGTCGAGCTGGAACCCGCCGATGTGCTGCTCGGGGGTGTCGTAGTCGCCGCGGGCGCCGGTGCGGTTGTTGACGATGATGGTGGGCTGGAGGCCGCGGATGAGGTTGATCACGCTGGCGCCGCGCCTGGCGTCAAACTCCTGCGGGACGTCGTACCACAGGGTGAAGAGCGGACCGTACTTGGTGACCAGTTCGGTCGACTGCGCCTTGAGGTATTCGGTGTAGCGCTCGAGGTTGGGATTCTCGCGCTTCGTCCGGCCGCCCGGGCTGGTGCGGGGGAAGTCGGGGTGGTGCCAGTCGCAGGTCGAGTAGTAGGTGCCGAAGCCGATCCCGCCTTTCTTGCAGGCCTCGGACAGCTCCTTGACCACGTCGCGGCCGAAGGGCGAGTTCATGATGTTGTAGTCGGTCTGCTTGGTGTCCCAGAGGCAGAAGCCGTCGTGGTGCTTGGTGGTCAGCACCATGTACTTCATGCCCGCGGCCCTGGCCACGGCGACCCACTCGTCGGCGTTGAACTTCTCCGGGTTGAAGCGCTTGTACAGGTTGTCGTACTCCTCGATCGGCGTCTGCGCGCCGCGCGACCAGCCGATCTCGTGGCCGGTGAGGGAGACGGGCCCCCAGTGGATGAACATCCCGAAGCGCGCGTCGCGCCAGGCTTGCAGGGCTTCGGGCTGGGCGGGGGTGAACTCCTGGGCGGCCGCGGGGAGCGTGGCGGCGAGGGCGAGGGCGGTCAGCAGGGACTTCATGAACGACTCCGGGGTTGCGGGGGGAATGTGAAAATGGACTGCCGGCAGCGGGTTTTCATTCAGCGCCGGTATCCGATCTCCGCGCCGCCGCTGACATGCAGGACGTGGCCGGTGATGAACCGGGCCATGTCCGACAGCAGGAAGACGCAGGGATCCGCGATGACATCACCCTCGGGACAATAGCCGAGCGGATGGATCTCGTCGAGATAGTGTTCGATCCGCCGCGGGTCGGGCTGTTCGGCGCACCACTTGCGCAGCATGGGCGTCCAGGTCCCCGCCGGACACACCGCGTTCACGCGGATGCCGTGGGGGGCGTAATCGAGCGCCATCGACATGGTCAGCGTGTTCATCCCGCCCTTCGTCGCCGTGTAGGCGGCGTGCAGATCCTGGCCGATCACCCCCACCATGCTGGAGGTGTTGAGGATCGACCCCCGGCTGGCCTTCAGCGCCTCGAAGCCGTGGCGGGTCGTGTGCAGCACGCTCCGGAGGTTGATGTTGAACAGCGCGTTCCATTCCTCCGGCGTGGTCTCGTGCAGGGCCTTGCTGGGCGTGGCGATGCCCGCGTTGTTGTGGATCGCGTCGAGACGCCCGAAACGCTCCAGCACCGTCTTCATCATCGCGGCGACCGACGCGTCGTCCGACACGTCGCACGGCAGGCCGAGATGCCCCGGGCCCAGCCCGGCCGCGGCCGCGGCCACTTTTTCCGCCGAACGCGCCACCACGGCGACCTTCGCGCCCTGCGCCTGGTAGGCCTTTGCGCAATCCCATCCGATCCCCTCCGACCCCCCGGTCACCAGAATCACGCGGTCCTTTGAGCAGTTGTGTCATGATCTTCCCCTGTCTGGTCGCAGCCGCGGAAACGCCCCCTGTGTTTTCTCCGGCTCCGATCCGCCTCATCCTATATCCTTTGCCGGAGCGGCTGCTTTCAGGATATCTTGGCGCTGAAAAGTGAACAATCAGGTCGGAATCTTCAGGAAACGGGAGCGGGCCGGGGCGGAACAGGATTATGCAAAACGAAGCCCGTCGAGCCACGATCAAGGGAAAGTCGATGAAATGTACCTGAATGTTTCTTCAGGTTATGGATGTTGGGTTACTGCACAATGTTGATAAATGGACATCCATGTCCTTAAAACATCTCGCTGTTTCCACCCTGCTGCTCGGCGCGTGCCTTGCCAGCCCCGAGACCTCCGCCCAGACGGACGGTTCGGCCAGCATGTCGGTGAAGATCAATGACTATGTCGGCACCACTGGCACAGCGCATTGGACGGTTGTCTGGGTCACCACCGAGTCGGGAACATTTGTCAAGACCCTCTATCTGCAGGGAACCAGCTATCCCACGACCAGCAGTCAGTGGAACACTCACACGCCGCAATGGGTCGCTGCCCGGGGAGGCGTCAGTTCAAATACGGTGGTGGATGGATTCACCGGAGCCACGGCCGCCAATTATACGGGAAGCAACAGTCCGGTCAACGTCACTTGGAATTGCAGGAACCAGAGCAACGTTTTAGTGCCGGATGGTAACTATAAGTTTTGGGTTCAGTATGTGGAAAACAGTGGTGCGGGGCCCTATACGACCAACGGCCTGCTCTGGACCGGGGCGCCACCGGCGCCACCACCCCCTACGCCGACCAAGGGTCCAATTTCACCAACATGAGCGTGACCTGGTCCCCGAGCGCACCCGTCGCCACCGCCCCGACCATCACCAGCGCCGCCCCGCCGGGCACCGGCAAGATCGGCACCGCCTACAACCACACGGTCACCGCGACGGGTACCGCGCCGATCACCTTCGCGGCCCCGGGCCTGCCCGCGGGTTGTCCATCAGCCCCGGCGGTGTGATCTCCGAACCCCGACGACCACCGGAACCTTCACGGGAACCATCACCGCCGCCAACGGCACGCTCCCCAACGCCACGCAGGCCTTCTCCATCGTCATTACCCAGGCCCCGCCATCACCAGCGCCGCTCCTCCGGGCGCCGGCAAGATCGGCACCGCCTACAACCACACCGTCACCGCCACCGGTACCACGCCCATCACCTTCTCCGCCCCCGAGGGCCTGCCCGCGGGCTGTCCATCAGCCCCGGCGGTGTGATCTCGGCACCCCGACGGCCACCGGAACCTTCACCGGAACCATCACCGCCGCCAACGGCACTACGCCAACGCCACCCAGGCCTTCTCCATCGTCATCACCCAGGCCCCCGCCATCACCAGCGCCGCTCCTCCGGCGCCGGCAAGATCGGCACCGCCTACAACCACACCGTCACCGCCACTGGTACCACGCCCATCACCTCTGCCCCGGCCTGCCCGACGGACTCTCCATGAGCCGGGCGGTGTGATCTCCGGCACCCCACCACCACCGGGACCTTCACCGGCACCATCACCGCCGCCAACGGCACCACGCCCGACGCCACCCAGGCCTTCTCCATCGTCATCACCCAGGCCCGCCATCACCAGCGCCGCCCCCGGCGCCGGCGTGGTGGGCACCCCTACGACCACACCGTCACCGCCACCGGTACCACGCCCATCACCTTCTCCGCCCCGGCCTGCCCGACGGACTCTCCATGAGCCCGGGCGGCGTGATCTCCGGCACCCCCACCACCACCGGGACCTTCACCGGCACCATCACCGCCGCCAACGGCACCACGCCCGACGCCACCCAGGCCTTCTCCATCGTCATCACCCAGGCCCCCGCCATCACCAGCGCCGCCCCCCCGGGCGCCGGCGTGGTGGGCACCCCTACGACCACACCGTTACCGCCACCGGTACCACGCCCATCACCTTCTCCGCCCCGGGCCTGCCCGACGGACTCTCCATGAGCCCGGGCGGCGTGATCTCCGGCACCCCCACCACCACCGGGACCTTCACCGGCACCATCACCGCCGCCAACGGCACCCTGCCCGACGCCACCCAGGCCTTCTCCATCGTCATCACCCAGGCCCCCGCCATCACCAGCGCCGCCCCCCCGGGCGCCGGCGTGGTGGGCACCCCCTACGACCACACCGTCACCGCCACCGGTACCACGCCCATCACCTTCTCCGCCCCGGGCCTGCCCGACGGACTCTCCATGAGCCCGGGCGGCGTGATCTCCGGCACCCCCACCACCACCGGGACCTTCACCGGCACCATCACCGCCGCCAACGGCACCACGCCCGACGCCACCCAGGCCTTCTCGATTGTGATCGGATCGGCGACGCTGGCTCCCGCCTTCACCAGCGCGTCGCCCCCCGCCACGGGTTTCGTCGGCGTTCCCTACACCTTCACGGCCACCGCTTCGGGGACCGCCCCCATCACCTTCAGCGCGACCGGGCTTCCGGACGGACTCGCCATCAGCCCCGATGGCGCGATTTCCGGCATCCCGACGACCCCCGGCAGCTTCAACGGGAGACTCACCGCCGCCAATGGCACGCCGCCCGACGCCACCCAGGACATCACCGTCGAGATCCTGCTCGTCCCGCTGCGCTTCTCCTCGCTGAGCATCGGTGCGACGGACGTGCTGGTCGCCGGTTCCGGCCCGACCAACGGGGTGTACACCGTGCTGGTGTCCCCGGACCCGTCGTCCGTGCCCCAGGTTTGGACGGCCATTGCCACCAACACCCTCAACAATGCCGGGAAATTCAGTTTCACCGACCCCATTCCGCCGGGCGCCCCTCCGAAATTCTACCGTTTGCGGTTGCCGTAGACCTCCTCGCGGGGCAACCATCCGGGCCCATGCCCCCACCCTCCCTCATCGCGGCCGTTTGCCTGACCGCCGCCGGCCTGGCGGTCCTCCCCGGCGGGTCGGCCCACGCCGACGACCTGCCCGCCGTCCGCTGGGAGGGTCGCACCATGGGCAGCCCCTACACCGTCCAGATCACCGGCACCAACCTTCCCCCGGTGCTGGTGGACGTGCTCCGCGCCGAGATCGAGCAGCGCCTGCAGGAGGTGAACCGCCAGATGTCGCATTATGATCCGGAAAGCGAGATCTCCCGCTTCAACCGCGCGCCGGCCGGCACGCCCTTCAAAGTCTCGACCGGGTTCGCCCGCGTGGTCCGCTTTTCGCTCGAGATGAACCGCCTCTCGCAGGGTGCCTTCGACCCCACCCTCGCCCCCGCCATCAACTTGTGGGGCTGCGGCGAAAAAACCGACCGGCGCGCCGTTCCCCCGGAGGCTGATCTCGCGGCGGCCATGGCCAAAACCGGTTGCGCCCGCCTCGTCGTGACCGACCGTGACGAACTGGTCAAGGACACCCCGGACCTGACGATCAACCTCAGCGCGGTGGCCAAGGGTTTCGGCGTGGACGAAATGGTGCGGGTCCTGCGCGGCCACGGCTTCACCAACCTGTACGCCTCCATCGCGGGCGAGGTGCGGGTCCTCGGGCGCAACGCGCGCGGCACCCCCTGGCAGGTGGGCATCGCCGCCCCTGTCGCCCATTGGAACGAGAACGACCCCATGGCCGCCGTGGCGTCCCTCTCCGACCGCGCGCTGTCCACCTCGGGCGACTATCAGAAGTTTTTCACCGATGCGCAGGGCCGCCGACTCTGCCACATCCTCGATCCCAGGACCGGATGGCCCGTGCAGAACAACGTCGGCGGCGTGTCGGTGGTCGCCCCCGACAGCATGACCGCCGACGCCCTGGGCACCACCCTGTTCGTCCTGGGGGTCGAGGAGGGCCTGCGCTTCATCGACGCCCGTCCCGACTGCGCCGCCCTGTTCATCGTGCGCGACCCGGCCGGCGGGTTCCGCCAGGTGCCCAGCACACGCTTCGCGGAACTGACCTCCACCCCCTCCGATGGCAGCCGGTAACCACGCCCCCCGCCCCGCCCCCCCTCCGGTCTTCCGGACCGCCGGGAAGGTCTACCGCGTCGACTCCTGCCGGCCGCAGGCCGAGGCGATGCGCGCGGGCAAGATCGAGTACCACGCCCTCTCCAACGGCGCCTATCCCGGGGCCCCGCTGCCCAAGGGCGCCCTGCCCGGCGTCGCCTGCCTCGGCTACTGGGACGCCATCGGCCCGCAGGACTGGGGCCTCGACCTGCACCGCAACGAGGGCGTCGAGATCGCGCTGATGGAAACCGGCGGCATGCCCTTCGTCCTGGAGGGCGCCCGGCATGACCTGCGCGCGGGCGACCTCACCGTCACCCGCCCCTGGCAGTTGCACGGACACGGCCACCCGTTCATCGGCCCCGGCCGCATCCACTGGGTCATCCTCGACGTCGGCGTCCGCCGGCCCAACGAGGAATGGCGCTGGCCCGCCTGGGTCGTGCTGTCGCAGACCGACCGCGCCGAGCTGGCCGCGCGCCTCCGCCGCAACGGCCGCCCGGTGCTCAAGGCCTCCGACGAACTCCAGGACGACTTCCGCGCCATCGCCCGCGTGCTGGCGGCCCGGCCGCCCGCGGACTGCCTCACCCCCGTGGCGGTCCACCTCAACGCCCTCCTCTACCACCTGCTGGAGGCCCTGCGCGCCGAGCGCGACCCGCCCGGAGGCGACCTCAACCCCGCGGAACAGACCGTCGCCCTCTTCCTCGCCGACCTGGAGCGCAACCCCGGCAGCCTGGCGGAGGACTGGACCCTGGAGAACATGGCCGCCGAATGCGGACTCAAGCCCACCGCCTTTGCGAAGTATTGCCGCCTGCTCAAGAACACCAGCCCCCTCCGGCATCTCGGCCGGCTTCGCCTCGACGCCGCCGCCTCCCTGCTGCGCTCCGCCCCCGCCCTCACCATCACCGACATCGCCTTCCGCGCCGGCTTCCACTCCAGCCAGTATTTCTCCACCCAGTTCCAGCGCCGCTTCCACACGACGCCCAAGGCCTTCCGCGCCGGGTGAATCGCTTGAAGGCCCCCGCCCACCCTCCCCGGAGACTGCGGCTGAAAAAGTCAAAATTTGGCATACTTGTGGCAAGAGCAGCCATGGGTTCCGGCCGGTCGGTGCTGTATCCTGCGGGCGGTTGTTCCATCCATAACCGGAGCCCCTTCATGCGCCCTCCCTTCCCTCCTCCCGCCCTTTCGCCGCCGGCTCCTCTCCGCGCGGACGAGGCCGACACCTCCTGGGAACACGCCCCCACCGACTATCAGGTTCCGCCGGGCATGGTCTTCGGCGGGGCCTTCATCGACCGCATCCCGCCCATGCCCGTGCGCGACGGGCTGGAGTCGGACGTCCGGGGCGGCGGAGCCGTGAAGCCGCGCGACCGCGACAACGGCCTCGAGGATCCGGACTGGTCCTACTGGTGCATGAGCGTGCTTCCGGCCGGCGGCAAGGAGCACATGTTCGCGGTGCGCTGGGCGGAGGACTCCCCCAAGGGCCACATGCAATGGCCGGACTCGCAGATCGTGCACGCCACCTCCGACCGCCCCACCGGGCCGTTCCGGGTGGAGCACGAGATCGGGCCGGGACACAACGTCATGTGTTACCCGGCCAAGGACGGGACGTACGTCCTGTACGCGATCAACCGGGCCTACACGTCGAAGTCGCTCGACGGGCCGTGGACGCCGTACGACCTGAAGTACGACCTCCGCGGCACGCCCGGAGTGCCCATGTCCAACCACACCTTCACGCGCCGCGAGGACGGCAGCGTGCTCATGGTGTCACGCGGCGGTCACGTGTGGATCAGCGAGGACGGCCTCAAACCGTTCCGCAAGATCACGACGGAGAGCGCCTATCCGAAAATCAAGGGGAACTTCGAGGACCCCGTCGTCTGGCGCGACGAGGTGCAGTACAACCTCATCGTCAACGACTGGTTCGGCCGCACCGCCTACTATCTGCGCTCGCCGGACGGCATTTCGTGGGTGCGGGGACCAGGGCAAGGCGTATGACATCAACGTGGCCCGGCACGAGGACGGCACGAAGGAGCGCTGGTACAAGTTCGAGCGGCCGAATGTGCGCAAGGACGAATCGGGCCGCGCGACGCACATCTACTTCGCGGTGATCGACAGCCGCAAGGACCTCGACAAGGGCAACGACAACCACAGCTCGAAGATCATCGCCCTGCCGCTGGCCCCGCAGCGCCGCCTGAGCCTGCCCGCGGATGCGCCGGTGGCGCAGGCGAAGGGTGAACTCCGGCTGACCGTGCATGCCGAGCCAGGCTTCCGCCCGGCGGACGAGGTGGACGTGGCGTCGCTGACGTTTGGCGCGCCGGCGGAGGTGGATTTCGGCAAGGGTTCGCGCGCGTTGCGCAGTGAAGCGGCCGGCGAGGACCTGGTGGTCGTGTTTGACGCCGGCGCGACGGGCTTTCAGGCGGCCGATTTCGCTGGAAAACTGCTGGGCCGGACGCGCGCCGGCGGCCTGCTCTTCGGCTACGCACGCCTGCCAGGGCGTTGCGACCTCCGCCCCTTCCTGTCGGCGCGCGAGCTGGCTGCGCCGGGCCGCGCCGGAGACACTGTCGATGGTGGTGAGAACTTCGGGCAGGTCGACTCCGCCCCGACCGAAGTGCGCGTGACCTTCAAGCCCGAGGGCGCTCCGGCAACGACGGCGACCGCCACCGTGCCCGCAGTGAAGCTGTATGGCGCGGTCGAGGTCACGCTCCCGATTCCCGCCGGTATTCCCGGAGCGGACAAGCCCTGCCCGGTGGAAATTTTCTGCCAACCTGCCGGGCTTCGCCTTCCCTGCTGAAAACGAAATATCTGATGATCCCGCCGCGCAGCCTCGTTCGATGCCTCGCGGCGGTGATGCTGGCGCCGGGCGTCTGGTCGCGGGCGGACGACGGCGTGGGCGAGGTGCTGCCGGAGGGGGTGCGGCGGATCAGCCCCTCGGAGCTGCACATCGAGCGCACAACACGCCGAACCGGTGCTTGGCCCGGCCGGTCCCGCAGGGGTTGGTGGACGTGAATCCGCCTTGGCTGCACGTCCGTGTGCCGCTGCCGGAGACCAAGTCGGCGCTGCGCGCGCAGAAATGGAATCGCCGGTTCTACTCAAGCTGTCCCGATCCGCGGTTGAAGACGGACGTGCTGGAGAGCGGCCCGAAACGCTGGTCGTTTACAACGCGTTCCGGAAGCTTGAGGCGGAAGTGACTGGCATTGGACCTACGCCGTCGCCCCCGGCGAAGCGCCCGACCGGCCGGCATGGACCAACGCGGTGTACACGTTCCGCGTGAGCGACGACGCGTTCAGCCCCGCGATTCCCCCGACGGCGGACGCGGCGCTTGAAGCCATCCGCAAGCGCAAGGACGGCCCCGTGGCGGTGTGCCTGCGCGAGGACATCGGTCACATGATGCCCGATGCGACCTGGCCGGAACTGCGCAGGTTCTCCGCAAGGATCTCGCCAAGGCGCTGGAGGACGGCGGGCACCCGGTGCACATCGAGATCAGCGACCGGGATTACCCCGCCTACATGGGCAAAAATCCCAAGGAGGTCTACTTCACCCTCAAGATGCGCAGCCTCTTCACCGTCGAGGAGCGCCGCGTCGACCTGCTGCTGCGCGGTATCTGCTCACCGGGGACGAGCGGGTACCGGAAGCTCGGGGTTCAGCGCGCCATCGAGTTGGAGGACCTGCGGCTGCATCGCAGTTATTCGATTCTGGGCAAACCGATCGCCATGAAGGGGCCCGCGTTCTACAACACGGTTCCAATGTTGATGCTCGACGCATTTCAAGAGGATCCTCACGGAGGAGCAGCGGAAGACCTTCACGGAACTCGTTGGAACTCATGGACAAGCACGGGCCGGCTATCCGCATCTGCATGACCAGCCGAGCACGCCCACTTCAACCAGCACGACTGGCAGGGCGACATCAAGAATCTGCTGATCGGGTCCGCCGTGCTCGCCCGCAGCCGGCCCGAGTACGAGGATTGGTTCCGCTACGCCTATGAACTCTGGCTCTACCGCAGCCCCGCGCTCAGTCGCACCGACGGCGGTTCCATGGACGGCAACGGCTATCTGGGCGTGCACGATGAGCCGCTGACACATCTCAACTGGATGCTGCACCGCCTGACCGGCCAAGCAACTATTTCACCCCAAGCGCTGGTTCGCTGGCTTCCCCGGATACATGTCGATCATGAACGCGGCGGGCAATCCCGGCGTGCCCTACAGCGACGGCGGCGACACCAGCCCGGGCGTGCCCTACCTCACCGAGATGCTGGCGTACCTGTGCCCGGAGAACCCGGCCAACCTCTGGCGCTTCAAGTCGTGGTGGCCGCCGCGAGGCGCGGAGTTCAGCGACGACCTCGGTGAAGGGCTACAAGGCGATGGCCCTGCTGCAACCTGGCGGCAGGTCCCCGCGCCGGACCTGTCCGCGGCCCGCCCGCCTGTCGAGGCCGGCGGCGCAAGGCCCTGCTGAGCTGCTCGGCGCATGGCGATGCACGGCGAGCGCCGATCCGCGCAACCGAGTGGTCAACCTGCTCCCGCGGTGACCTGGCTCCTCAGTACCTGGACCCTCGGCCAGGCCATGTCGCCAAGGAAGAGCGCGCCTGGAAGACCTACAGCGCTGTTCGCCAGGGCGAATGCCGAGGAGTCCTCGAAGGCGCCGCTGCGCGCACAACAGCCGATCCTGCCGACGGTGCCGGAAAACAGGTCGACCTCAAGGCCCGGCGACGAGCTGCTGCGCTGCTGGCCGGCGGCGCATCGGCGAGGGTTCTCATATTTCGCACGTCACAGACACAAAGGACACACGGTCTGAAAGACGGTGGAGGTGCTCGACCACGCCGGAATTCGGATTCGCAACCAAGCCCACCCGCTTCCACAAGAGCAAAGGTGGGCCAACCAAGGCGATCATCGACGACCGGAGAAGAAGAAGCCGGTGATGGGACGTTGCGCCACCCTCCAGCTGATCCGCTGGCCAAGGTGGATTGGCCGCATGTCGGGGCCAACGACCACGCGGCCGGCTCGGTGCGCCTAGCCTGGTGCCGACGCCGTGATCGGCATCGCCGCCTGATCAGTTCTTCGGCGTGCCGGTGGACGAGGAGAACAAGCGCGGGGGCCGCAATCCGCCGAACTGGCACGTTTCCATCTCCACCGAGGAAAAGCTGGCCGCCACACGCTTCCTTACGGTCATTGAAGTCGTGCCCGACGCCAACCTGGGGACGAACCCAGAAGATCGAGACGGAGGGCGACGGCCTCCGGACGCTGCAACTAGCGACTACGCGGTCACCGCGAACTCGACCCTCCAAGCCGTCGCTGTTGGAGGTTCACGACCGGGCGGGGACGCGCTTGTCACCGGCCAGGCTGGCGGAGTTCGTCTCGCAGCCGCAACCCGCAACGCCTGACTTCCCGGCAGCACCCTGCTGTGGGAGAAAATCCCCACAGGCGGAGGAGTTTCACGAGGAGATCGACCGGCTTCCCCCGGTTCTCCTCCTGGGCAACCGTTACTGAGAACAAGGAAGGACAACATCATGAAGCTCAACGCTCCGAGATCCCCTCAACTCCTCGCCGTCCTGCTCGCTGCCACCCTCGCCGCGGGCGCGCAGACCGTCCCCGCGCCGTTCCAGCCGGAATGGGATTCCCTGAAGGCCCACCGCGATCCGGAATGGTTTCGCGACGCCAAGTTCGGCATCTACACGCACTGGGGTCCGGTCACGGTCGGATGCGAGGACTCGCCGCGCGGCGGCCAGTGGTACGGCAAGGAAATGTACGAGCCGGGCAACCCGGTCTTCGCCTACCACCGGGACAAGTACGGCGACCAGCGCACGGTCGGCTACAAGGACATGATCCCGAAGTTTACGGCGGAAAAGTTCGACCCGGAGAAGTGGGCCGACCTGTTCGCGAAGGCGGGCGCGAAGTTCGCCGGGCCGGTTGCCGTGCACCACGACAACTTCGCCATGTGGGACTCGGCGGTGACGCCGTGGAACGCCGCGAAGATGGGGCCGCGGCGCGACGTCACCGGGGAACTGGCGAAGGCGATCCGGGCGCGCGGCCTGAAGTTCGTCCCCACCTTCCACCACGGGTTCGCCTGGCGGTATTTCGAACCCGCGCAGGCCTACGACGCCGCGGACGGGAAGAACGCCCTGCTCTACACCGAACCCCACGGCCCCAAAGACCCGCCGTCCGCGCGGTTTCTGGACCAGTGGCTGGGGATGGTGATGGAGGTGGTGAACCGGTACGAGCCGGACATGATCTGGTTCGACTTCGAACTGGCGCGGGTGATCACGCCGGAATACCAGCGCCGCATGTTCGCCGACTACTACAACTGGGCCGCGGCGCACGGACGCGAGTCCGCGGTGGCCCACAAACACCGCGAAATCCACCAGTACACCGGCATCCTCGACTTTGAGCGCGGGCGCGAGGACAAGCTGGTGTCGTACCCCTGGCTGACCGACACCGCGCTCGGACCGTGGTTCAACCAGAAGTCCCACCCCTACCGCACCACGGACAATTTGATCCATGTCCTGGCGGACATCGTCTCCAAGAACGGCTGCATGCTGCTCAACGTGGGACCGGCGGCGGACGGGAGCATTCCACCCGAGGCCGAACGGATGCTGCTCGAACTGGGCGACTGGCTGCGCGTCAACGGCGAGGCCGTCTACGCAACGCGACCCTGGGAGGTTTTCGGCGAAGGCCCCACCCGCGCCGGCCGGGGCGGCGGATTCAGCGAGCAGGCGGACCGGGACTTCACCCCGCGGGACATCCGTTTCACCCGGTCGAAGGATGGCGCCACCCTCTACGCCATCACGCTGGGAATGCCGGACGCGCCGGTGCGGATCCGCTCGCTGGCCGCGGCCGCGGGCCGGGTGACCGGCGTGACGCTCCTCGGCAGCGACGCGAAGCTTTCCTGGACGCAGGACGCGGGTGCGCTGACCGTCGAACTTCCCGCCGTGAAGCCGTGCGGGCACGCCATCGCCCTGCGCATCGCGGGAGAAGGCCTTGAAGGCGGTTCCGGTGGAGGTCGGGGAGAGTATTTCCGCCGGGAGCGACGGCGTGGTGCGGCTGAGCCCCGGGGACGCCACGCTGCACGGCGAACGCATCCGGGTGGAAGCCCAGGACGCCCGGGAGTACATCGCGGCCTGGGACGACCCGAAGGAGAACGTCTCGTGGAAAATTTCGCTCCCCCGGCCCGGCGCGTACCGCGTCCGCATCGAATACAGCTCCGCGCTCCGCGAGGTCGGTCTGCAGGCCGCTCTGGACGGCCGGACGGCAGGCGGCGTCACGGAGAAAACCTCCGGCTGGTTCGACTACCGGACGCTGGATGCCGGCCCGATCGAGGTGCCGGCCGCCGGGAAGAACACCCTGACCCTGAGCCCGCGGGATCCGGCGGCCTGGAAGGCGGTGAACATCCGTTCGGTTCTGCTTGAACCCTGCGCCGATACGCCGGTGAGAACCCCGCCTCCATGAGCATACCGAGGGACCGAATGATCCGTTTTACCGCCATCCTCCTGATCGGCTGGACGTCTGTGCAACCGGTCTTCGGAGCAGACAAAAGCACACCGAACGTCCTGGTCATCATCAGCGACGAACACCATGCCGGCGTGATGGGCTGCGCGGGCGATCCGGTCGCGCGCACGCCCAACCTGGACGCGCTGGCGGCGCGGGGAATCCTGTTCCCGGCGCACTATTGCGCCTCGCCGATCTGCACGCCGGCGCGGCAAAGCCTGACCACCGGCAAATACGTTTCGCGGCACGGCGTGTGGGGAAACACGGTCGGGGTGCCCAACGACTGGCCGTCGCTGCCCCGCGTGGTCACCTCGGCGGGTTATGAACCCTTCCTCATCGGCAAAATGCATTACAAGGGCGGGCGCGACTATGGGTTCAACGTTCTGGACAAGGGGAAGGGCGGCCCGGCCCAACCGGATCAAAAGGCGGATGCCGAGCCGCGGCTGCGGACGCGGCAGCGTTTGCCGGCGGGCGTTTTCCCGGATCAGGGGGACGGACTCGGCGGGGAGTTCACGCCGCTGGGCGAGGACCTGACCATGGACTCGTTCGTGGATGTGAAGCGGCGCGATGACGCGATCAAATTTCTGGGCGGGCGGAAACCGGATGCCAGGCCGTTCTTCCTAGTGGTCGGTTTCATCGCGCCGCATTACCCGATGGTGGCGCCGCCGGAGTATCTCGCGCACTTCAAGGACCGGGTGCCGCCGCCGAACGTGCCCGACGGATATGTGGAGACGCTGCCGCTCAACTACCGGCACCTGCGCAACGACCGAAAGCTGGAACGGGTGCCGCCGGAGACGGTCAAACTGGCGCGCGAGGCCTACTACGCGCGGGTGGAGTGGGCGGACCACCAGATCGGTCAGGTGCTGGATGCGCTGGCGGCGTCTCCGTTCGCCACCAACACGGTGGTGGTCTACACCTCCGACCATGGCGAAAACCTCGGCGAACACGGATTGTGGTGGAAGAACTGCCTCTACGACTCCGCCGCCCGCGTCCCGCTCATCGTGAGCTGGCCCTCGCGCTGGAAGGGCGGGCAGGTGCGCCCGGGCGCCTGCGGTGCGCTGGATCTGGTGCAGACGCTGGCGGAGGTGGGCGGTGCGAAGACACCCGCGGACTGGAACGGCCACTCCCTGCTGCCCTGGCTGGACGACCCCGCCCACCCCTGGCGCGGTCTCGCAGTATGCGAATATTACTCGGGCTACATCGCCTCGGGAATGGCCATGATCCGACAGGGCGATTGGAAGTACGTCGTCCACACCCGTGCCGACGAAACCCACGGCCCGGAATACGAACTCTACAACCTGCGCGAGGACCCCGGGGAACTGCGCAATCGCGCCGCCGAGCCGGGCCTGCAGGAGAGCATGAAGACCATGCACGCTGCGTTGATTGCTGAGATCGGAGAAGACCCTGAACAGACCGAAAAGCGCTTCCGGGCCGGGGCGATTCCGGAAGCCCCCATGGGGACGCTTTCACCATGAAGGCGTCATGGCTCATCTGGGCAAGCCTCTGGCCGCTGGCCCTGATGGCGGGGCCCCAGTCGCTTTACGAAGAGTGGCGGAGCACGCCCATCCCCTCGGATAACGCGGAGGTTGCGGAGAATCCGCCGGCCCTGCAGTGGGCCTCGGTGAAGCATTGGGAGGGGCGGGATGTGCGCTACCTCGTCGAGTTGTCCGAAGATGAGGCGTTTACCACCGGGCGGACGATCCGGAGCTTGGTGCAGCGCGCCTGCTTCTTCAATCCCCATGCGAAACTGAAACCCGGAACCTGGCACTGGCGCTACGAAATCCGGGAGGGCGCGAACGTGATCCGCAAGGGCCCGTATTCCTTCCGGGTGCCGGCCGGCGCGCCGGTGTTTGAAACGCCGGACTTCGCCACCTTCCTCGCCGGTCTGCCAAAACAGCATCCGCGCATCCTCACGCACGGGCATCCGCTCGCCGAGGTGCGTGCGGCTGCGGAGAAAAGTCCGTTTGCGCGCACCATCCTGGATCAGGGCCGCCGCGCCGCCGCCGCGCCCATCTACGACGGACCGGTGCGGGATTCGGATCCCGCCCTGGGTCGCGCGCTGGAGCGGAAGGCGGGCGGCGAAGTGAAGGCGCTGCAGACCTTGATCGAGGCCTATGTGCTGAGCGGCGACACCACGTTTCGCGACGCGGCGTTCCGGCGGCTGGAGGTCGTCCTGGGGTGGCCGACCGACGACCTGCTGGGATCGCAGGTGCTCACCGTGCTGGCCATGACCTTCGACGCGTTTCACGACGAGCTGCCCTCCGATGTGCGCCCGCGTCTGCTGGCCGTGATGGAACGCCGGTTGAAGCACGGGCTGTCGGTCTGGCCCGGCCAGATCGAGGGACGGCAGGTCGAGAATCATTTCTGGCAGGTCGAGCTGTCGGGGAACTTCACGGCCGCACTGGCGGTGTTCGACGAGCTCGCGGCGGGCCGCGACATGCTGGAGTACACCTACGAGCTGTTCCTGGCCCGCTTCCCGAATCTGGCCGGGCCCGATGGCGGCTGGGCCGAGGGCTTCGGCTATTTTGGGGTGAACGAGTCCGCCGTGGTGGACATGGCGCTGCTGCTCAAGCACGTGGGGCGCGTGGATGTCTTCCAGAAGGAGTGGTACCGGTCGCTGCCGGACTACTTCATCTATTTCGCCCCCATCGGCGGGCGCATGGACGGTTTCGGTGACATGCACGACCGCGTCGGCACCGGCGACATCGGCCAGGCCATGATGCTGGTGCTGGGCAACGAGACCGGCGACCCGAGGGCGCTCTACCGCTCCGCCGCGCTCGCGAAGAACACCTCCGAAGCGGTCGAGCCCTGGTACCAGCTTGTTCACGGGGTTGCGACCGATCCCGCGCGCGCCGCGCCCCTCGCCGGCCTGTCCCAGTCCCGGGTGTTCCGCGGCGTCGGGCTCGCCGCGCTGCACACCGACGTGCTCGACAGCTCGCGCGACACCGCCGTCTATTTCCGCTCGTCGCCGTTCGGCGCCAAGGGCCACATGCATGCGAACCAGAACGCGTTCAACCTGTCGCGACGCGGCGAGCCGCTGTTCTACTCGACCGGCTACTACACCTCGTTTGGCGACGCGCACACGATGTCGTCCTACCGGCACACGCGGGCGCACAACGCGATCCTGGTCAACGGCTGCGGCCAGGCCTTCGGCCACGAGGGCTACGGCTGGATCAAGCGGCACCTCGACGGCGGGCCGATCTCGTATGTCTGCGGCGACGCCACCATGGCCTACCGGCAGACCGTCGACCGGCAATTCCTCGACATGCTCAAAGAGTCGGGCATCGCGCCGACGCGTGAAAACGGCCACGGCGACAGCCGGCTTCGATTGTTCGAACGACACCTGCTGCTCGTCCGCCCGGACACCGTGGTTGTCTACGACGTCTTGGAGGCTGCGGCTTCGTCGGAATGGAGCCTGCTGCTGCACGCAATGGTGAAGCCGGAACTGCGCGCCCCGGGGGAAATCCGCCTGACCACCGGTCGGAGCGTCGTCGACGGACTGGTCGCGGGTTCGCAGCCGCTGAAGGATGTCCTCACCGACCAGTTCTGGTCCCCGCCCGTGGACAGCCGCAAGAAATACAAGACGATGCCAAACCAGTATCACCTCTCGTTCACGACGGTGGGGACCTCCGGGGCCATGCGTTTTCTGACGATTCTCCGCATGGCGGATCGTGACGCGACGCCGGAACCGGTGGTGCGCGGCGGCGGCCGGGGTGAATTCAGCGTCGGCGGAATTTCCATCCAGGCCGAGCTGGATCCGGCGATACCGGCTCGCCTTTCCGTCGAAACCGCAGAGGCCGGACTTTACGTCAATGCTTGGTCCGACGTCGTGTTGGGCAGCAGGACGACGGCGCCGCGCGGACCGTCCTCCCCGCTCGCGGAGAAGACCGGCGACGCGGTCCGGTTCCGACTGGCCGGGAACCTGCCACCTCGACCGGAAGAAGAACCATGAAATCCTGGGAGGCTGCGGCGGCGATGAAGAAAATGCGATATAGCGGGACCTTGCAAGACGTGCAGATATACAACCGGGTCCTGAACGAACAGGAGATCCGATGAAACTGTTTGCCCTAGCTTGCTGATGGCGGCCACGAGCTGGGCGGCTGAACCGAGCGTGTCCGCGTTTCCTTTGCCGGTGCCGGTGAGCTTGATCTGCGGGCGCGATGGTGGCAGCCGTGTGCCGCTGACGGCGAAGTTTTCGGATCCGGATTACAATATCTGGTGCGGCGCGCCGATCAAGGAGAGGATGGCAAATACCATCTTTTCTATTCTCGCTGGCCGCGCAAACTGGGCCATCTTGCCTGGGTGACGCATTGTGAGATCGCGCATGCGGTGGGTGAGTCGCCGTTGGGGCCGTGGAAACACCGTGACGTCGTGCCGCCGGCGCGTGGCATCAATCACTGGGACGGCTCCTGCACGCACAACCCGAACATTGCGCGGATCGGCGGCAAATATTGCTTGTTTTACGTGGGCAATTACGGCGACCGTACGCCGCAGAAGGGGCTGAACTGGCAGCATCGGAACCGCCAGCGCATCGGCGTGGCGACCGCGGATTCGCCGAACGGGCCATGGAAACGATTGATCAGCCCATTGTGACGATCAGCGATGACAAGGCGGCGTTTGATTCGCTCTGCGTCACCAATCCTCCGGGTGAGCGTCCCGACGGGGGCGTTCTGCTGATCTACAAGGCGGTCGAATCCGTCGAAGGCAAGATCGGCGGGGGCAAGGTGCGTTATGGCGCGGCTCTGGCCGACAAGCCGGAAGGCCCTTACACAAAGAAGACGGGAAGGATTTTCGAGCCGGATGATGTGGGTGCTGGCGGGCACCATATGCTGGCGGAAGACCCGTACCTCTGGTTCAGCAAAACGTACGGTACCGTTATTACGCGGTGGCGCGGGATGTTGTCGGCGAGCTTAACGGGTGCGTCTGGCGGCATCGTTTTGTTCCGGTCGGAGGATGGATTGAACTGGAAACCGGCGGCGCATCCGAAGGTGCTGGGGAACCGGTATCAATGGGCCGATGGCACGATGAGCACCGACCGGATCGAGCGCCCCGCGTTGTTGTTCGACGGCGAAACGCCGGTCGCGTTGCCTGGCGCCGCCAGCGACAACAAGAACCGCGACGGCACGTACAATGTCCAAATTCCGCTAATCTCCAAACCGTAAGTGTTATGGTCATGAGATCACCAACGAGAAAGACATCATGACGACACATCGCAACTCAAACGGATTGCGCGCGGCGGTCCTCATGGCGCTTGCGTGGGGGAATTGCGTGCTAGGAGCCGCTCCGGAATTGCAAAATCAGTTTTTACGGATGACGGTGGAAGACGGCATCGGCAAGCTGGTGCTTCGGAGACAAGGCGAAACCAACGTCGTGGCCGAATGCTCGCTGGCCTCCGGTGCGGAGAAGGTGGCGGCCGCCGCGGACTGGCGAATTCCGGGAATCGGTGAGGCCCAAGCCCTGAGTCTGAAAACGTCCTCGGGCCGCTCGCGTCGGGATCGTCCCCGGCATCCTGCTCGTTTTCCTGCAGGCCCTGATCACGAACGACTTCGCAGTGACGACGCCGATCGAATGTGTGGAACTGCTCGATTTCCGCCTCCTGCCCGGCATCCCCATGCAAAATCTGCGCGTGTTGGGCACCGGCGGACTGAGCCCGGTGGACTGCCGCGCAGTCACCCGTCGTCGCGCCAAAATCCCCGACCGCCGCCGGCGACGAAACAAGATCCTTGGAATGGCAGTTACATGTTCCTGGCGGTGGCCGATCCCGACACCCGGCACGGGGTCGTGTCGGGTTGGATCACGTCCGACCGCGGCAGCGGCGTGATTTTCAGCTATCCCGAATCGGGAACGACCCGGATGGCGGCCCGGGTGGACTACGGCCGATTGATGCTGCCTCCCCACTCGGAAACCGCCACGGAGATCTTCGTCCTCGGCGTTCGACGACGCACGAATCGGCCTGGAGACGTATGCCGATACCGTCGCGAAGTACCACGGCATTCATCTGCCGCGACAGCTCAGCGGGTTGCACCGGTACAGCCGCCCCAACGGGGGCGCATGCGACGAAGTGAACCTCCTCACGTTGGCGGAGACGGCTCGGGAAAAGCTGGCACCCTACGGCTTCGATTTCATCCAGATAGACGACAAGTGGCAGCAGGGGGTTTATCAGGACGGTCCGCGCATGGTCTTCAGCAAGGTCCGCGGGGACGGGCCCTATCCGCACGGCCTGAAACCGGTTGCCGACAAGCTGAAAGCGCTGGGGCTGACGCCGGGATTGTGGTGGATTCCGTTCGGAGGAAAACACTTCGACCCCTTCTTCGCCGACAAGGCGCATCTCTTCATCAAGAACGACGACGGCACCCCGCGCGCCGTGAAGTGGGGCGGAACCGTTCTTGACCTGACCAATCCGGCCGCGGCCGACTATGTGGTGTTCAATCCACGCCGGCTGGCGGAGGAATGGGACTTCGACTACTTCAAACTCGACGGTCTTCTGGGTGGGCACCGGAACGGAAAACCAGTACGGCAACAACGAACAGCGAGGGGGACGACCACCTCGGTGCCGGCGTCGTCCACAACCCGAACCTCACGCCCGTCGAAGCCTACCGCAACGGCCTGGAAACGGTCCGCGCCGCGCCGGCAAGCCGGTATTTCTCCTGGGCTGCAACATCGCCCAGAACATGCGGAGTTTCGGCGCGTCCTTCGGCTTGCTCGACGCCACGGTGCGGGCCGGACAACAAGCGCGCGTGGGGTCCGCTGATGGTCGGCCCGTGGTCGGGTGCCAATCGCTATTTCTCAACGGGCGCGTCTGGTACAACGACCCCGATCCCGTCTATGTCAGCAACGACATGCCGCTCCAGCATGCGCAGCTCATCTGTTCCTGGGTGGCCGTCGCCGGCGCGCTGAACGTCTGCAGCGCGATTGCTGCCGGGGCTGCAGCCCGACCGCCTGCACCCTGCTGCAGCGCACGCTGCCCAGCCACGGGACAGCCGCCCCGGCCAGCCGATCTGTTCGAGCGCGACTTCCCGCATCTGGGTCGTGCCGACCCCGTGCAGCGACCGGGTCCTGGTGGGCCTCTTCAACCTCGCCCACGAATGGGAGAACCGCGGCGACATCCAGATCGACTACCCACTCGAGAAACTGGGACTGGAAACGGCCGCGACCTACGACAGCTACGAGTTCTGGACCGACACGGCGGGAACCGTTCGCGAGCGACTGAACGTCACCGTGCCCCTGGAATCCTGCCGGGTCCTGGCCCTGCGCCCATGAAAAAACCATCCCCAGGTGATCTCCACCTCACGCCACATCACCCAGGGTATTGTGGACCTCGAGTCCGAGACCTGGAACGAAGCCGATCGCCAGCCGGAGGGATGCAGCCGGGTCGTTGCGGGCGACCCTGCGAACTGCGCGTGATCCTGCTGCCTGGGTTCACCGCGCAGCAGGCCATTTGTGACGGCCGAAAGCCGATGCCCTCCGGCGGCAAGGCAACGTGCTGCGCGCGGTCCTGACCCCCGCAACAACCGGCACCGCGCGCTGGACGATTTCATTCGCGCGATCGGACAATCAGCCATAACCGCAAAACTGGAAAGGACCACCCCACGTGAAACCTGTCTCGCCGCCTGCTGTATCGCCATCGTCACCGCGTCCGCGTGTAAGTGGAACGACCCTTCGCGGACGGCCCCTTTCAAGCAACGGACGAATCACTCAAAAGGCCGGGCGAAATATTTTCCGTCAGCATGGGCGTGCATCATGACAACTTCTTCCTTTTTGGGACTCCAAGCCGCACAATTGGAATTCCGTGAAGATGGGGTCGAAGAAGGACGTGGTTGGGACATGGCAGGCCGCGCGCGCAAGCAGGGACTGCGTTTCGGGGTCTCCGAGCATCTGGGCGAAAACCTTTACGCCACTGCGCCTCGGCTGGCCGGAGGGCGGGCAGCTCGTCGTCCGTTCCCTCGCTGCCGCAGCCGGCAAGGTGGCCGGGGTGTCCCCGCTCGGCCACGCCGGGTCGTTGGAGTGGCGGCAGGATGCCGAAGGTTTGGTGGTGCGCCTGCCCGCGCAAAGACCTTGCGACTACGCGGTCGTCCTGAAGATTCCGGCGGCGGTACTGAGCGCGGTTCCGGCGGTGGAGGACGGACGATTCCGGGCCGGCGTCAATACCCGCACCGGGCACCAAGAACCATGACGACTTCCTTGTCCGGTTGTCCGTCCAAGGCGACATCGGCCCCAAGTGCGCCGCTGGCGGGCGCACGTTCGGCCAGCAACGCACTGACGCATGTCGCGATCATGGGCTCAAGGAAATTTAGGACCTTCGGGATGCGAGCCGCCACCAGGCATCTCCTCGCCATCCTGCTGGCCGGTGTGACACCAGCTTTCGCGCCCGCGGCCGGCTCGGAGGAACCCGCCGCCGGAGTGGCGGAGGAGTTGCGACGGTTCAATGAAACGTGGCCGGCGAAACTCGCTCCTGACGATCCGCGCTTCGGCGTCATACGGGTGCTCTCGCTGCTCAAGCTGGATCACCCCGGACTGGAGAAGGTGCAGACGGCCGCGGAGGCGAAGCGCTACGACGAGGCGGAGCGTGAATTGCTGGCCTATTTCAAAAAGACGCGGAGCGCCAAGGAGTCGGGGAAAACGCTCGGCGACCAGGCGCGCCTGCATGCGGGCGACGCGCTGAGACACTATTTCAGAGGCAACAAGGATGTGCACCCGCCGGTTTTCCGCGGCGCGCGCATCGACTGGACCGGCCGGGCGTTCGTCGACGGGAAGGAAATCCACGACGGCGAGTGGTACCTGCAGTTTCAACGCCTCACCTGGTGGCCCGCCCTCGCGCAGACCTACTCCGCGACCGCGGACGAGCGCTACTTTCAGGAATGGCGCTTCGAACTCGTCACGTGGGCGGAGGAACTCCTTCCGTTCTCCCGGACGACACCGGAGTTCGTCGCGCGCGGCATGGAAACCGACTGCCGTTGCGGCGCGCACGCGGACGTGCTCCCCCTCATGATCCGCTCGCCGGGTTTCGACGCGAAGACGCTCCTCTACTTCCTGGCCAGCTTTCACGATCAGGCCGACCACATCACGCAGGTGTATGCGGGCCGGGGGAATCACCGGCTGACCGAACTGCGGCGGTCGTTCTGCAACGGAGTCGGCTTCCCGGAATTCAAACGGTCGGACGGATGGATCCAGGACGCGCTGACCCTGCTGCCGCCCATGATCGATGACGATGTCTATGATGACGGCATGAACAAGGAGTTGGTGTTCAGCTACCACACCATGTACATCGGCCTCTTTCTGGACGCCTATGATCTGTTCCGCCGGCACGGATACGAAAACCGGCTGCCGCCCGGCTTCCGCTCGAAAATCCTGAAGATGGCGGAGATCTACGCGATGCAGTCCTTCCCGGATTTCACCATCTGCCAGTTTGGCGACGCCTGGAAACCGGGCGACACGGGCTGGGTCTTCCGCCGCCAGTTGGCACCACTCGCCGCGGACATTCCCCACTTCGATTTCATGGCGTCCAACGGGAAGACCGGCGCGCCACCTTCCCGCCGCAATGCATCCTATCCCGAAAGCGGGTTTTATTTCTTCCGGTCCGACTGGAGCCGGGACGCCGTCTTCATGCCGCTGAAATGCGGCGCGAAGGCTGAATGGCACAACCAGCCCGACAACGGAACCTTCGAGCTTTACGCGTATGGCCGCAATCTCATGACCGATTCCGGGTGCTACCTGTACGGCAGCACCGATCCGGAAGAGCAGCGCTGGCGGGCCTGGTTCCGCGGCACCCGGGCGCATCAGACGCTGACGCTGGATAACCGCGACAGTGATTTCGGGCCGGCCTGCCTCCTGTGGAGTGAATCCACGAATCTCGTAGCCCTGGTGGTGGAAAATCAAAGTTATGCCGGACTCAAGCACCGCCGCACGGTGTTGTTCTGCGACAACAAGCACTTCCTGATCCACGACGAGGCGCTCGGCCCGGATGCCGGCACCGTGCGCATTCATTTCCAATTCGCCCCGGGCAAGGCGGAGTTCCAGGGCCTCGTCGCCCGAACGCGCCACGACACGGGCGCAAACCTGCTCGTAAAAACCTTCGCGCAAGGAAAGGAGATCGCCTTTGAAGAAGAGGAAGGCTGGATCTCCTACGCCATCGCGAAAAAGGAATCCCGTACCGCTTGGAGCTGGAGCGTCCCCAAGGCGACTGGAGAGAAGGAGGTGGCCTTCTTGACGGCGCTCATTCCAATGCGCGAAGGCAAAGCCCCCGATGACGTGCAGGCCTCCGTGAAGAACGAAGGCGACGTCCGGCGTTTCACGCTGACGGTGGGGCAGGCCACGCAAACGATTCTCCTTGATGTACTCCACAAAACCGCCCGCCTCGAATGAGGGAAAGCTTATGAAACCACACTTCACTGCGCTGTTCGCCATGACCCTGGGTTCTGTCACACTTCTGACCGCCCTGCTGCTGGGGCCTATGTCGGCTGCTGCGGCGACGAAAGAGGAGTACCGCGCGGCGTCCATCAAGGGGCTGCGCGAACTGACGGAAAAGCGCGCAAAGGGCTCGGTGCGGCGGGTTCTGGACGGCTCGAAGGATCGTAAGATCTCCATTCTCGGGCGGGGCGAGATCATGCTGATCTCGCAAATGCTGCTCGCCGGACGGCAGTCCTCGGACGCGGAATTTCTGAACCTGGCGCGCGACGTGGTCCTCGCCTGCAACAAGGTTGCGTTGGACGGCTACGACACGCCGGAAACGAACGGACTGGAACAGATCGGGTTTTCGTTGCGCGAACTGGCCCTGGCGGTGCCGCAGCTCAAGGAGCTGAATCTGCTCGGCGGGCGCGACGCGGACCGCGCGGACGAGATGCTGAAGAAGGCGGCGGATTTTCTTCCGGTGTACATGCCAAATCCGGGTGACGGGAACATCCCGCTGCGCTACGCGCTTGGGGTTGCGTCGGTCTGCCGGCTGTACCCCGATGATCCGCGCGTGCCGCGGTGGAAAGACTGGGCATCACTTCCATTCCAGCAGGTCCTGCATTATCCCGGCTCTGAGGGGCTGCCGGGGTCCGGACGCCGCGTATTGGAGAAACACGGAGAGCGCTGGAAGCTCATCCCGGATACGAATGCCTTTGTGAAAATCCATTCCGTGGACATCTCCGAGGATGCCAGCGCATACGAGGCCTTGAGCATCGTGTCGTGGATGGGAATCGCCCGATTGATCGGACGGGAGGCGGAGATCCGGACCCCGGCGGTCGAGGCGTTCATCGACCGCTTTTACCAGCAGCAAATGCCCCTCGGCATTCTGCCGGCGTATGGCGATGCCAACTGGAACGGCGCGCCAAACCTGTGGATCGGCATTTTTGAATGGGCCGCCGCCACCTTTCATCAACCGAAATACCGCGCCGCGGCGGACGCCATCTTCCGCTATCAACTGGAGCGGGGGCTTCCGGTCGGCGACCTCAGCGAAGCGGTGGAACATGCGGACGAGACCATCGAGCCGACCCCGGCTCCGCGAGGAACCGTCCTGCTCCACCGCGTTAGTGGACGCGGCGAGCGCGTGCCCGACAAGGTGATTTTGCGCGGGGAAGCCTCCCGGTCCTACGTGATGATGCAGGCCACGCAGAGCCTCGGCCACTCGCATCCACACGCCGCCTCCATCAGCGCCTACAGCGCGGGCGGTTCGGTCTTGCTGAGCACGCTCGGGTACGACGCAACCCCCTCGGCCCTCCATCAAAGTTTCATCGTGCGCCCGCCGGGCGAGCGGTTTCTCGACTTCTTTGGCGACCCCGACGGAACCATGCTGGGGAAAATCATGCCCGACGGCCGGCGCCTCAGCTCGATCATCACCAGCGACGAGCGGGAAGTGCGCGGCGCCAGCGCGAGTGACCGCGGCGGGGTCGCGACCGGCTCGGTCGTCTGCGATTATCTCACCGCGTGGCACCCGGACAGGAGCTTCAACGGCCATGCTTTCCGGCATACGCGCGAACTCGCCCTCGATCCCGCGTCCGGCATGCTCTGCGTGCTCGACACGATGGAAAGCAAAGGGGATGTCGCCGCCGCCTTCGGCCCGGTCTGGCATGTCCAGCATGTGCTGGCCCGAAACGATCAGGGTTTCCTGTGCCGGACGGATTTCCAGGACAAGTTCGACGGCAGGACCGACGCCTCGCCGGCCCGTCCCGTATGGATCGCCATGTCCGGCCCCGCTGGCACAACGCTCAACGACATTCGCTGGAAATTCTTCGCGCGCCACGGCCATAGCGAAATTTCCCAGGAGCATCATCTGACCGCCGAATGGCGCGGCACGGTCACCGCCGGCCAAAAACTCTCATTCCTCACCGTTCTCCTGCCGCTTGCCCCCGGGGCGACAAGCCCGCCCGAGGGCCTCGAAATCTCCGTCAAAGACGGCGGTGCCAACGTTTCGTTTGCCGACGCGCATCTCAAGTTGCCGTACGCGGAATAAACCCATAACCGCGGACGTATGAACGTCGTGATCAAGTGCTGCAACAAGATCGGCGCCGGCAGGCACAACCTGTCGTTCAGACGCTTCGTTCGTTCCGCCCTGCTGGCGATGACGATGCTCAGCCCGCGGACAAGTCCGGCGACCACCCCCGCATATCTCCTGGACACATCCGGCCTGAGCGATGTGGGGGAACTCTATCTGATCGGTACTCTGCAAGGCATCGTGAACCGGGACGCTCCGCGCCTCTTCCTGGTCCGAGGCTCCCCCGACCAGGTGTATGCGGACTATCTGGAGCGGGAGAAGGGATTCGTTTTCACCCGGCTCACGTCCCTGCCCGATGCGATCACCACGTTCGCGGCGATGAAGCGGGCCGACGGGGTGACGCCCCTGATCAAGGGCCTGGTGAAGTATCCGGCCACGTATTGGGACGAGGCGAACCGAAAAATGGTCGACCGCTATTACAATTACTGGATCGCGGCCAATTTTGCCGCGCAGGAGGATCTCCTGCCGGTCAACGAATTCATGTTGAAGCATACCTCGCCGATGCTGGGTGGTGCGGAATTCTGGCATAAGGACGCCGGTATGAGGGGATGGAGCGGGATGTTTGCGGAGGCGAAGCATTCAGGGACGAACGGCTTGAGCGTAACTTCCAGAAGGGCGAACTCCTATGCCAGCAAGGTGGTCTTTCTGGATCTGGACGTGACGCCAAAGGTGGAGATTGACGTTAGCGACCTGAGCCCGGGGGGCGCGTGGTCCCTTGCCATCGCCATGGGTTCGACCGTCAAGACGTTTGAAGGCCGCAAGGGCACGGCGATTCCCGGCCTGACCAACGTGAGTACCCCCGGGACGTTTGTGGCGGATCTGGCCGAGTCGGGACTGTTCAACCCGCGCGCGGGAAGGGCGGAGTTGCGGATTGCGCCATTGACGACCGGCGTCACGGTCACGGTGACGTCCATTCGCCTTCTTGATGCAAACGGAAACGAACCCTCCGCGTTGCCGTATTCTCCCCCGCAGGATGTGTTTGCCGGCCTGCCCATCAAGCGAGATCTGGCGGCCTCGCCCCCCTACGAGCAGAATGAAGACAGCGCCTGGCAGAATGGTCGCTGGCCAACCAGCGCGGCCTGTCTGCGCCCGATGCCTTTGCCTCGTATGCAGGAGGGGCGTGGATCTTGATGGGGCTCGACTACACCGTTGCCAGCAAGATTTATCATTTCTACCAGGACAAGACCCCTTTCGTGAAGGAAGGATATCCGAATCTGGACAAGCTGCTGTCTGATTTCAAAACACCCGGGTCTGGTCTTCGGCTGGTTGGGCAACGAAGACTATGCCTGCATGAAAATGGGGAAATATGGCGCCCGTTATGCCGGAGGCGTGCCGGGAACTTTTCGTTCTGGCAGTGGGTTCCCTGAAAAACCCCGGCAGCCGGTTCCCCTGCCTCGGGTGCGTGAAGATCACCCGATTGCAGAACAAGGTCTATGTGAACTTCGCCTGGGCCTCGTCGGATTACATCCAGTAATCAGCTACAATTTGATGGATGGATTCTGGCAGGATCCCAACCGCGGCAAGGTGACCCGTCACGTGGGGATTCAATCCGCTGCTCGCGAAGTTCGCGCCTGCGCTCGTGGAGTTTTACGCCCACTCGGCCACGCCGAAGGATTCCTTCTGGGGGTTCACGGCCGGATACACCCACCTCTCCGGGTTTCCGCCGGACCGATTGCAGGCGTATGCGGAGGAGACCCGCCGCGGGATTCATGCCCTGGGGCTCTCGCCCGCGGTGGATGTCTGGGACAGCTACCCGCACTGCACCGAGTCACATGAAGCGCTCAGCATGGACACGCCGGCCTTCGAGGGGGTCAAGCTGATCAGCATTCTTCCCGGGTCCACGGCGGCCCCGGAGACCTATTGGCTGGACAACGGCTGTCCCGTCGTCCGTTTGGATCGCCCGCTGTATTCCGTCTGGCAGGATGATGAGAAGTCGACGCCGGAGTCGATCGTGACCTCCGTCGTGGCCGCGGCTCGCAAATTTCCTGGAAAAGGGCCGCGATTCCTCACCTGCAACTGCCGCTTCGCGCCCACCTTCCTGATGGAGGTCCAAAAGCTGCTGCCCGATGAAGTTGAGATGGTGGGCATGCCCGACTTCATCGCCCTGGCGCAGGAAGCCGGCGCCGTGACCGCTCTTCCCTTTTCCGATGCCGTGGGATCCGGTGACAGCGTCAAGGTCAGCTTTGAACTGCACAATCCCTCGGGAACCATGGGCGAGCCGGGCCTGGTGAGCTGGTCGTTGCCGCCGGGCTGGACATCGTCGCAAATGGAATGGGTGCATGATTCGGTTCCGAAAGGCGGAAACCTGAAGCATGTGGTCACGTTCACGCCACCCGCCGCAATGACCGCCGGAACCGCGGTCATCGCCTACAAGGACTCCCGGTTTGATTTTGAGAAGGAGATCGTCCTCACGACCTATCCGCAAGGGACAGGTATTTCCGACTGCACCTCCACGGAGGGTTGGTCGGCCACGGATGGAGCGGCGATTTGCCTGGAACGCGGGATGCTGAAGATCACACCAAAGACGGTATTGCGCCGCCACGATGCCGCAAGCGGCATGCGGATCGAAAACAATGGCCGGGCCTCCTTCGCGTTGAAGCAGGTGGATCTTGACCGGAAACCGGTGCTGAAAATCAATCTTCCCGACCAGGACAGCCATGGCACCAGAATCGGAGTCACCGATGAAACCGGACAATACAGGCCATGCGCGGTCGCACATGTCCCGGGACATGTCTCCATTGACCTGGCCGCCGTCACCAAGTGGACCGGCGCGAAGGATCTCAGCCTAACCCTGGATCCCGCGACCGACCATGGTAAATACGTGAGGCTCCGAAGCGTCAAAATCGTGAGTTCCGGCACAATAACCCCGTGACGCGGCACCGTCGTTGACCGGCTTTCGCCAGGGAGCCTGCGCCCGCTCAATTTCCACATCGACCTTGAAGCGGTCGTCCAGTAACATCCCCACCCACGCCATGCACATACCCTCACTTCGCGGCCGCCAGCGGCGCTTTCTGTCTGTTATCTTCCTCGGCGCCTTCTGCGCCGGGATGGAGGCCCGGGCGGTGGTCACGGTCTTCTTCGACGCATCGCAATCCACCAACCTGGTGGCGGCCGGGACGACCTTCGACACCATCGGCACCGAAGGCTACCTCTTCGAATGCACCCGCGACAAGCTGTTCACCGGCGGCGTGGGCCTCACCGAACCGATCGGCCGGAACCTGCGGATCCACTGGCCGGACGGGCTGGAGGCGCAGGCTGTCACCACCGGACCCGTGACCGGCAAGGCCCAGATCCTGCTGACCCGTCAGGACGGCGAGCCGTTCGCCATCCGGAACTTCACCGCCAAACTGCTGGCCAACACCGCGGGCGCGGGGGGATCCATCGAGGTCATGCCCATGCGGAACGGCGAGGACGGCGCACCGGACCCCTACATGTACGGCGCCAGCGGATACTACGGCCAGAACTTCACCTACAACACGCCGGAGCTGGCGGGTTTCGACGCCTACAAGATCAACCTGTACGTGGACTTCGCCGTGATGGACATGACCGTGGAGGACGCGAGCGTTCCCCCTCCCCTGGTGGACGTGGTGGACCTGGGCGCGAACACCTTCCTCTTCTCCTGGCCCGCCGCCGCAACCGGCTTCACATTGGAATCCGCCACCAACCTGCCCGCGACGGTCTGGAATCCGGTCGCAACGCCACCCGACCTGATCGGGGACCTGTTCATGCTCCAGGTGGAGTCCGCCGGGCCGCGCGAATATTTCCGCCTCCGGAAATAACCGCGACATGCCCCCTCCACCCCGCACTCCGTTCCTGCTTCCCGCCATCGCAGGGCTGGCGCTTGCCGCGTTCGCCGCCCGCGGGTTGGAGCTGCAAAACGCGAATCTTCGTCTCGAACTGGCCGGCGACGGCCGCCCGGCATCGCTGCGGGACGCAGGTGGCGCCGAACTGCTGAATCTCCGCGCACCCGGGCGGGGCATCTTCCTCACCGCGCCGAACGGAAGCCTCATCCCCTTGCCCCGCGTGAGCGGAGCCGCGGACGGCGTGTTGACTGCGGCTGCGGCCAATGGCGCCACCTCGATCACCTTCCGGGTCCGCGCCGCCGAGCGCCATCTCGCCCTGCGCATCGAAACGGCCGAGGGCTTGTCGGCCACCCCCGGAGTCGTCCTCCACTTCGAACTGAACGGTAGCGACCGCATGCGGGTGACCGAACTCGACTACATGACCACGGTGCAAAACGAGCCCTACGGCGTGCGCGCTCACTGGGAAGACCTGTGGCGCGGCCTGCCCGGCGAACCCCTCGGCGGTTTCGCGCTCTTCGTCCGCCGGGACGAGGACGACGAGGACGAGACGCTCCTGCACATCTGGTCGGAGGAGAAGCTCGCGCACCCGAAGATCGACGGAGCGTGGACCCCGGAGCGGGGGCGGAGCTGGCTCGCGGAGTGGCGGAAGACCTTCGCGGATCGCAGCCAGATGGTCCTGGAGGGACAAAACCTCGATGAGCTCCGCGCCGCGCTGCCATGGGCCGAGAAGGCGCGCATCCGGGAAATCTATCTCTTCACGCAGACCTGGCGCACCGACAACTTCTGGCCCGGCGCCCACGGCAACCTGCACGTGAACACCAATGTCTTTCCGCGCGGCGAACAGGACCTCCGCGCGTTTTCAGACGAGCTGCGCGCCAGGGGCATGCGCCTCAACCTGCACTACGTCAGCGGCGGCATCGGCGTGGCCGATCCGACGTATGTCGGCACCCGCCCCGACCGCCGGCTGGCGGGTTGGGTTCGGGGAGAGCTGGCGGGCGCGGTCGGCGGCGCCGACACCGAAATCCTCTTCCGCCCCGCCGCGGGCGCCGCCTATCCGCCCGCGCTGCCGCATTGCTTCGAGCACAACCATGTCCGCATCGGGGACGAGATCGTCCGGGTCGGCGCGTTCGACCCCGGGACCAACGGCGTCTGGCGGCTGAAGCACTGCCGGCGCGCCCAGTTCACCACCCGCGCGGCCGACCACGCCGCCGGCGCGGAGACGCAGGGGCTCGTGGTGGCGTACGGACAGAACTATGTCCCGGACAACAGCTCGACCCTGCTCGACGAGATGGCCCGCAACTACGCGGAGTTCCTGAACCATTGCGGCATCGCGCACGCCGAATACGACGGTGCGGAGATCCACGGGTACAATGGCTGGTGGGGCTACCGCAAATTCGCGCACGCCGTGTATGCCAACCTCGACCACCCCGTCACCGCGCACGACAGCGGAGGTCACGCGCCCCGGGCCCACTTCGAGTATCGCTTCAACAGCACCCGCCGCCTTTTGCGCGGGACCTGCGGCTTCACCCACGGCAACTGGAGCGCGCCGGTGCAGCTCGCCTCGCCCTCCCGACCCGCCAGCACGCTGCTCGACGCCCACTTCGTGCTCAGCCAGGGCCATCGCGGGGGCGCGCTGGGCCTCGGCAAACCCGAGCCGATGTTCGCCGTCTCGGACCGCGACCTGCGCGCGCATGGCCTCGCCGAGCCGCTGATCCAGACCCTGCTCGACTGGAAGGACCTCAGCGCCCTGCTCACGGAGGAGCAGCGCGCCGTCATCGACGCCGGTTTCTCCCGGCCGTCCGGCGACGCCATGCCCTGGGCCAGCCGGCATGTCGTGTCGAGCCATGTCCAGACCGCCCGGCGGACCGCGGAGGGATTCGACCTCGTGCCCGTGCACGTCATGACCCGCCCCGCCGGTGACATCCAGTGGCACCAGGGTCAGGAGCACGGCGCGATCTCCCCCCGGCAGTACCTGCGCCCCGGCGACGAGCTGTCGCTGCATAATCCCTTCGCCGCCCAGCCGGCGAAATTCATCCTGCGCGTCCTGTGGTCCTTCGATGCCAGCGGCCCGTCCGAGTTTCCACCCAGCACCCCAGGCCGGCCGCCGCCCGCGGCCCGGGCCGATCCCGCCCTTTTCACCGCCGGCAACACCGGCGCGCACACCAACGCGACGCTCAACCTCGTCCTGCAGCCGTCGCCCGACCGCATCCGCCTCACCGCCGCCGATCCCCTCCGCAACGCCGTGGCCGCCGAGGGCGCGGGCCTGCGCATCACGGCGGAAAATCCGGCCGACTCCGTGCAATGGTGCGACCCCAAGGCCCTGCCCGAATGGGGCGCGAACATGGACCAGGGCGGACGCCGCGGCATCGGCCTGCGCGTCACCGGCGACGGCAGCGGCGCGATTCTCCTCTTCGCCATCTCCGGCCGCGACTACGTGGTGCCCGTCGATTTCACCGGCGCCCGCGACATCGTCATCCCCAACGGCGAGGCCGCCTGGGCCTCGGGTCACTGGGGCTGGCGCATGGACACCAAGAGTGTCGACTACCGCCGCCAGCGTTCCTGCCGACTGGGTGTTGCGCGCCTGCCCGCGAAAGCCCGGGCGTCCATTCTCGTCGAACACCTCCAGGCCCTCGCCGAGATTCCCGCCCGCCTCGAAAACCCCGTCATCCGCACCGGCCCCGGCTCCCTCCACGTGCGCGGCGTCGTGGCCAGCGGCGAGTTGTTGAGCTATGAAGGCGGCGCGTTCGCGACCGTGTTCGACGAAAACTGGAACCAGCTCCGCAACCTCCCCGTCGAACCGGACAGCTACCTCATGCCCTCCGGCTGGGCTCCCGTCACCGTGCAAACCGACACCCCCGCCCCTTTGCCCTGGCTCGACGTCCAGTTCATCGTCGAAGGCCCGCCCATGAAGATCCCCCGGCCCTGATTCCGAGCCTCCCGCCCGGCGGAACCTCCCCGGCCACGGAGTTTGCGGCTGCGGGCAAAATGCCCGCGGAACACGGCAAACGGCCGTCCTCGCGTCCCGGAGGGAACCCAGTTTGCCCTTGCCCATCTTTCCCCGGGATGTTTGATTGCGACAGGTCCTATCCACCTTTGGTTGATCCCATGATTCTCTCCTTTGCCGATGCCGACACCGAGCAGCTTTTCCGCGAGGAGAAGAACCGCCGCTTTGCCGCCATCGTCCGGGTGGCGCTCCGCAAGCTTATCCAGATGAATCGCGCCGGCAGGCTCTCCGACCTCGCGGTCCCTCCCGGCAATCATCTGGAGGCGCTCCGGGGTTCCCGGGCCGGATTTCATTCCATCCGCGTCAACGACCAGTGGCGCATCCTCTTCCGCTGGACCGACCGGGGCCCGGCGGAAGTCTCCATCACGGATTACCATTGACCGCAACCCATAACGCTATACGTTATACCCATGAACCCTTCCATCACCCCCGGCGAAATTCTCCTGCACGAGTACCTCCTCCCCATGGGCATCTCCCAGAACGCCATGGCCCGCGCCATCGCCGTCCCGCCCCGCGCCATCAATGAAATCGTGCTCGGAAAGCGTTCCATCACCCCGTCCATGTCCATCCGCTTCGGTGCCTTTTTTGGTCAGTCGGAAGACTTCTGGCACGGCCTTCAGGTCGAATGCGACTTCCGTGCCCTCGCCCGCAAGCGCCGCCAGCTCACCGCCGGCATCAAACCCGCCTCGGAATTGGTCCACGCCTGACCCATAAAAGCCTGTTGCCCCCGGCCACGGAGTTTGCGGCTGCGGTCAAAATCGCTCGGATTCGACGTTACGCGTGTCGATGAAATGCGGAGCAAACCTTGGATCAATATTCCAGGGTTCCACCGCCTACACAAAGGCTTCGCTGCATATAATACGAGGAATCACCTTGTCGGACATGGCAAGGTTGCGGTGGGCGCTTGCGTCCTTCAGGTTGTGCTGATCATAGATTCGTATCAGGCTTTTGAGCAATGCGTCGCCTGAGACCGAGTTGCGACGCAGGAGATTCAGCTCGCGTTTTACCGCCCCGGTTAGAGCACCCCTGAAGGCCTTTTCCAGAACGTTCACATTCTGTTTCGTATCGTCGTGATCGGTGGCTTGAAAGAGCATCCTCAATTCGCGAAGAACATACAGTTGGCCGTGTGTGAGACTGGCGGAATATGTCCGTTCGGCCTCCCGATGACGGACCTCTTCCGCGAACAGCCGTTGCACTTCCATGATGGACTTGTTGTATCCGGCAGGCAAGGGAGCCGCCTTGGCATCCGGGGCGCATTTGACCATCCCAACCACGCGTGGCACATCCCGGGAGATGACGCCCCCCTTTTCGTCGAGCAAAAACAACTGCTGGAATCTCCCCGCCTGGCAGAATACAAACTGGCCGCGGTGCAGTGAGGGCCTGGCCGTGCGAATGCCGTCGCGCAGACTGGCGATCCGATCATACTCGGCTGGATTGTCCTTGCGCAATTGGCGCAAGATTTCTTCCGCCTCGTTCAGATCGAGAAACTCATCCTCCGTGCCGCCCCACAAGTCCAACTGCACCGGGGCACCGCTTTGGGTTTCGTAAATCGCGTACATGGCGTCCGGGTTCAGTTTTTCCGTCCTGTCCAGGATCTCGGAATCCTCCCCGATGGTGTCGTGGATCTCCTGGATGCGCCGTTCCAACTTTTCATGCAGCTTGAGATTGGCTTCAATCCCGGTCTCCGGAAGAAAATTGTAGCCATAGATGCGCTCGTGGTCCGATCCAATGCGGTCAATACGTCCGAAGCGTTGGATCAAGCGCACCGGATTCCAGTGCAGATCGTAATTGATGATATGATCGCAATCCTGGAGGTTCAAGCCCTCTGAAAACACATCGGTGGCAATGACCGTCATCAGTTCGACATCGTCCCTGCCAAAACGATACTCCGGGTTGGCTTTCGGGGCGAAGCGTCCCACCACCCGCTCCTTGCTCTTGTCGCCGCTGAAAATGACTTCAATCGCTGGATCCCGGCCGCCCGGGTTCAAGTTTTCGTATAAATATCTGGCGGTGTCGGCATACTGCGAAAAGATCAAACGTTTTGCGCCTTTGAGCATCTTGGCGGCCAGTCGCTTTTTCAGGGTTTGGAGCTTTGCGTCCTTGTCCGGCGTGATGGGAGAGACCAACTTTAGAATCTTCTGGAGCAATTCCTTGTCGTGCTCGATATGGGCCCGCAGCGTTTCGACGTCAAAGTCCGAGGCATCGTAACGATGGGAGACCGCCCGGAGGGCATCCACCAGTTCGGCCTCCTCCAACGCATCGCCTTCATACAAGAGTTTCTGAGCCTCCTCTCCCGCCGGGACGAATCCCTTGTCCAGGGCGGCGACGAAAGATTGATGTATGCGAATCAGGCGTTTCACGGTCTCCTGGAACGCATAGACGCTGGATTCAAACCGTTTGAACAGCATGATCCGCATCAGCCCGCGCAGATTAGCGCCCGAACGCTGCAGACTTGCGTAGGGCTCCCGCCGCTGCTTCTCCGCAACCACATAATGCCACAGCCCGTATCGGGCGTAGGTCAGCTCGCCGTCCGCCTTCGCCTTCGTTGGTCGCCCCTTCTTCGGTTTCCCCAAATACCCGCGCAGCTCCTGATACAAGCCCTGATAGGTGTCCTCGATGCTGTATTCGATCGTCTCCAATTCGCGTTTGGGGAAATACTGGTGCTTTCCCGCCACCAGCACGTAGGCTTTTTTCTTCCCCTGCAGGTATTCCGGGAACCGGTTTGGATCAACCGGCTCGTGCGTTTCAGAGTCAAATCCATACCACCGTAGAATGTGCTGCCGGGTGCGGCGGACCAGAATATTCGCCAACAGGTCCGGCAGTTTTCGCTCCCCCTTGTCAATCAGCTTGAAGTAGTCCTTCAGATTGGGCGGGTCAACGGGCAGGTCGGTACGGTCGTCCTGGTGGAACAGCGCTTGATCTGGTTATACACATCCCATGCGCTTTGATTGCGGGTGTGGCCGTCAACAGGCAGCAACGGCGCCCGGTCGAGAGAAACGTCTGGACCATTTGGAGCGCTGCGTGCTGTGATGTCGCAGGTTGTGGCTTTCATCCACCAACACAAAAGTCGCGGTCGCGGAATTTTATATCCTGCAGCATGCCGGTCATCCCCTCGTCTTCGTCCCCGCGCAGCATGCCCATCGAAAGTACACGAGCATTCAGTTGGAAACCCGTTGTACCGCTCCCACATTTCCACCAGGGGGCGGGCAAATGATCAGGGGGGCGGGCGTGGTCGGTGCGCTCAAAGTGTTTGACGATGGCCGCCTGGATGAAACCTGCCCAAGCCGACCACGTCGGCGACAAAGCATCCACCGTGGTCCCGGACCATCTGCACCGCTCGCCGCACGGCCACTTTTTGAAAACTGGCCAGCTTCCGGAAAATATCGTCATCCCAGAGGAGTTCGGTCTCATCCTCGGATTCCAAGCGGTCCCGGACAAGAGTGTAAAGGGTCTTCATGTAGATGTCATAGGGGCGCACCTGCGCGGCCGCCCACGATTCCTTCAGCTCACTGATCAACGCCTCGTCGAAGTCCTGCGCCTCTTTCCAGAGTTCGTCGAACCAACGCACCAACTCCGCGTGGTTTTGGTTCCCCTGCACGATCACATTCAGCTCCGTGTTGTGCGTCAACCCGGCCAATGTCAGATTGGATGAACCCACCACCGCAATGCTTCTCGTGGCGTCCTATTTCCTTTCCCACCAGATCAAAAAGACCTTGCCATAGTCGCAAATGTACGCCTTTGCGTGGGAGACGACCCTTTGTGTAGACCCGCACCTTGAGCCGCTTCTCCTCAATCATGCGTATCAGGCCGGAAACCAGCTCCTGGCCTCGTCGGTCTGATCCATCAGTTCAACCGTGCTCCGGCAAGTTTCCGGCGGTTTCCTGCGCCATCTTCCCGGATTGGTTCGCTTCGGGCAGGACTGCTTTTCCACCTCTTCTGGCCGCTAAATCGAGCCGCGTCGGCATCCTTCCGCCAGCATTTCCACCGTTTCCCGGTTCGTGGTGTTGCCGATCAGGAGACGCAGCTCCTTCAGGTTTAGCAACCGCTTCCCCACGCTGGTGAGTCCGGAGAGGAACAGATAGCCACGGGCGGAACGGGTTCGCTCGCTGTTCCCAGCATCTGATTGAGCTGGTCAACCAGACGTTCCGTGCGATTGTCGATGATGTCGTGGGTTGGCATGGTTATTTCCCGAGGCGGCTTATGGGTTCATCTTCGCGGGCTTTTGTTTCACCCTCACAGCTATTTTGCTGGTTTGAGACTTCAACAACACTCGTTTCGTCCTCATTTTTCCGGCCCCATTGCACCCTCTTCCCCTATTGCACCAGTCTCCGGCTTTCGCGTGTTCAGTGGAGAATGGTGCAATAGTCTGTTTCCCGGATAGTACCTGGCCCCCAAGCCCTTCTTTCCAGAGAACGAAAGCCATTCAGCAGCAACAAGCTCGAAAGAATCCTTGCGGCTGTATTCCTGGAAATATCTCCTTTGCGTCTTATATCGGCATTTGAAACACTAGCCGTTGCGCTGTAGGGATAGGCAGAATCGCCACAAGTTCCTCTGGTGCATCAGGATGCGGCTTTAGCGTCTCCCTGACCTCGTAAACCCGGCTCCCCTTGCCCGTCGAGCGCGCCACGCCCTTCCGAATCATGTCCTTGATGGCGTTGGAGGCCCCGTAGATGTCCGTATCGACCACCCTCTGGTACTCGCGGCTCGTGAACCGGTCTCCATGGGCGTGGGCATAGGCCAGCATGCGCTTCTGGTCACCGGACAACTCCACGGCGGCAAACTGCTTGAGCCATTCCAGCGTGGCGCGGTCGTAAATCGGCTCGTTGCGGAGGGTGACCTGTGTCAAAGCCCCGCCGATGGCGTCAAAACGCGGCGGATAGCACCCGGCGCGTTCCATCTCGTTGAACATGCGCGGCACGCCTTCCCCGAGTTCCCGCATATACCGAGAACGGTGAGCTCGAACGATGAGCGGATTGCGGGAGCAATGCATGGGCATGCGTCGCAAGAGCCCCAGCGTCACCGGTGCAGGGGCAGTCCAGGGCTGCGGATTTCCATGCGGTCGTCAAACATCCAGACCTCGATGCCCATGCCGCGGATGCTATAGTCGCGGTGCGCCACTGCGTTCACCAATCGCTTCCTGCCAGGAATCGGGTACTCCAGTTTCTCCACAAAGAACAGGTTGTGGAGTTGCTGCTGTTCCCGGATGAAGGGCTTGATGGCCTCGAACGCCCGGGTCCGGCAGCAGCGCCAGAGGCGCTTCAACGCGGAAGCGCTTGGTGATGTTGAGTTCCGCGCCCGTCTTCTCCGGCTCAGTCCTTCCCACCGCACAAAATCAATTCCGGCGCGGTCATGCCAGCGGCCCGGATCGCGGCCGAAGAGCAACAGCGCCGCCAGGGTCGGCACGGCGTGCCCGTTCCGGCCTTCGGTCAGACGGTAGCGCGAAAGAACATCCCGGCCGGCCGCTACGGACTGTCCGCTTCCGCGAAGCGGGGAGACCAGCGATTCGTCCAGATCCTCCATTCCTCGCCCTGGCCGGGAAAGTTCGTTCGAAAAGGCCCTGTGCCTTGGCTTCCTTCAACGCCCTGACCTGGTCCTTGTCAAAGGGAGCGTTCTTATCCTGCACCCTGCGCAGGCATCTGCTGTCGGCCAGCAAGTGCACATTCGGGCTCCCAGTCCGCCTCGAAATGCAGCAGGACCACCCTGTCGGGCCCCTCGACTTTGCGCGGGCAAGGGACCGGTGGCGGAGATAATTCCGGTCCTTGGGTATCCCCAGTAGCAGGTGCACCTTGTCGTCCGCGTGGCACGCCCGAGACCGATCCATCGTCCTCCATCCCGACGACCACTCCCCGTCGGCATTGGCGAAGGCTACCAGCGTCTCCGCGATGTTATGCGCAATGTCCGACGCCTTGCGGGGCCTTGGGATGCGCTCCGGATCGATCCAGCGCCGACTTCCGCTCGAAGAAGGGGCCCTCGTGAGCGGCGGACCATCGTGATAAATCATGTGAGGTTGTCATCACTTAATTCCAGTCTACCATCCCGACAAGACGCATTTCGGATTATCCAAGGGTTGAGGTCCTCGAAGCATTGCAGTAATAGACTCCAAATGCGGTCGAGTTTTTGAGTCCAATACCTGCGGCATGGCGCCTCATCCAGTAGTAAATGCGGGTGCGCCTCTACCCTCCACAAAGGCACCGTGCAAAGCCCTAAGCCTGTCGGCACGATCGAGCCTGTGCCACACTTAGCGGTGGTGAGAGGTTCGTCGCATCGTAGTTGAACATGAATCCCTACCCTTGCATAATCCCACAGAGCCTTGTCCAATGCACAACGCAAGAGACATGACCTGCCAATGGCGGACTGGCCCCCTTGAGCATCTGGCATGCGCACATCAGAGCGAATTTGTCGGGAGCAAGGCCATTCAACGCTCGCTCTCTCAGCTTGGCATTGTCCCCAATCAGCGGCTTCGATGGCAGCCTGCACTACCATCCAACTCCTTACGCCAGGACAGTTGCTGGTCAAGAAGCGTCCTGAGCCTACGAATGGCCGAATAGGCAGTCCGACCCCTTCACGGTTCGGGGCGTCCTGGGTCATTGTGACACAAGGTTCAAGACGTACCGTCGGCAGACCTTGATCTCTTCCGCCATCATTTCGGGTGTACCAGCCGGTGCCCCTTCTTCTTCTTCAGGAGGAAGCGCTGCACCAGAGGCCAGTAGTCTTCCGTTGTGTAGTCACGCGCGTCGCGACGGAACGGAACAGCGAGCTGGAGGTGTTCGCAGAAGCCTTGGAGGACTACCTCGAATGCTGTGCGGAGGTAGACTGCTGCGGCCGGGAAGTCCCCAGCTTGATGTGCCACCACGCTTTTTCCATGTGGTCGTGATCGTCCAAAATCGAATCGGCATCTCCCAGCCTTCAGGCATAAACTTGGCAATCAATCGCTGCGAATTCCAGTTGTCGTGTGGGAGATGTTCTTTCGCCAGTTCAAACCACAATTGATCGTACGTCATCAGAATGACCTGCCAGTTAGCAAAGTCGCTACTCTTCTTAGAATGGTCAACAGGGGGAGGCGATGCGAGTGATCAAGGCCAATCAACGGATCATCCAGCACGAGCAGAGGTGTGCAACCAGCCACAGAAGTGGTTGGCGTTGTCAGCACCGCAGAAGCTAGGAAGAGCGAAAGCGCTATAGCGGAGAGTCTAGCTTCATTCAAGAAAGCGGCCGGATGAGCAACCGTATGGCCGCCATACAATGCCGTCAGCGTAACGTCCGCGTCGTCAAATTCATGCAGAGGTCTAACCCTCTTCGGATCAGCAGCCCTGAACTTAAGGTCTCTGACATTTAGCTCGATAGAAAGCGGCTTGCTGTCTATCGCCTTGCCGTCAAACATGCCCATATCGCGCCATGTAAAACAACGCAGGTACTCGTTGGCCTTAGCGACCACACCGGTCGGCGATCCATTCAAGACCCCATCAAGCATCTCGGAGAACTCCTTGGCCCGCTCGTTGACCTGCTGCTCCGCCGAGGGCCGATCATCATCTCTTTCTTCGGGATTCGATTCCGGCGTCGCGTCCGGCTCTACTCCCTCTCGCGGGCTTGGCACAAAGGAACGCAAATCGTCCCACTTGTCTCCAACGGTCTTGCCATCGGGCAACTCATAATCCCGCAGAAGGATATCTATCAATAGAGCGAACACATTTACATGATCCTGTTGCTCATGTGGAAAGCTTGTTCGCAGCAGCGTCTTGTAGTCCAGAAATACTGCGCGTCTTGCCAGAGAACGAAACGTGCTCGTGCTGTTGAAGGTCGAGGGGTGCTCCTCGCCAAATTGCCACCGGAGGTCATCTGGCGGGGTTCCGGTAAGGGCAACAACAATGGAGCCATCATTACCCTTTGTGAATACATGACGGCGCTGTTCAAATGTGCCAGCGGGCGCACGAATGTTCAATAGAGTGCGGAGGGCGTGGAAAAGGGATGTCTTACCGCTCCCGTTTTCCCCGAAAAGCAGAAGGTTTTTCCCCTCTGCACCAAGGTCGAACACATAAGGGTGTCCCGCGGGAAACGCTCGGTAGTCGCTCAGTGCGATCTTAGCGATGCGGGCGACCAGTGGAGGGGTTGCGGGTGCCGGATGTGGGGGAGCGGCAGGGGGCTGTGCAGGCTGGTTCATTCCTCCGCCTCCGCTGGCATTGCCACCTCAGTCGGCGCGGCGTCCACTTCCTCAATTAAGCGCACCAAGTCTAGGGATTTCAAGTCGAACAACATGCCGCGTAAGGTGGCGTCCTTGGCGTAGGCGCGCTCGTGGAGTTCCTGCAACGCGGCGAGCTTATTGGCGGCGGAGAGCTTGGCGAGGTCCGGCGGGTTCAACTTCGCCGTCTCGTCGAACAGTTTCAGTCTCCTTGCATGCAGTTCGCCGGGGAAATACAACTCGTACACCAAACCGTTTAACCATTGTTCCAGATAGGCGATCATCAGGCCCGTCGGTGCCTCTTTCGTGTTCTTGGACTCCGCATTATTCAGCCAGATTACGGCTGCGGCAAGACGCTCGCAAAGAGATTGTTGGGCGGGTGTCGTCGGTGGTATTGAATTTGCTTCATGCAGTCTGAGAAGGCCCGCATGTAATCGCCTCGACCTTATTCGAGACTTTGGCGTAGAACCACTCCACAGCGGATGAATTTAGTAGAGGGGCCATCCACATTTCGGCAGATGGAATGAAATAGGTTGTATTGCCCGAAAAGAACCCTTGGACATCCCAGGCAAATGACTGGTGTTTATAGATGTCCGGATAAATGATTTTCGGCTGCTCAAACTCTTGCCAGTAGGCGATGTTGTCCTGGATCTCGTACCACTCATAACTACCCGGTTTACGGCCACCGGGGACGCCGGGTGTGAGTCGCTTCCTGAACTGCTTCAAGTGGCTGTGAATAGCTGGATACTTTTTGATGTCAATGCCTCGGCGGGTGAAGATTAGCCATAAATCTTGAGGTTCACACCGCCAGCGTTTGACGTCTCGCCCCCGCAAGTACGGTTTCAGCACTTCGGCGGACGATTTATGTTCGGCAATCAAGCGGGCGCGCGTGTCACGATCTACAACAAAGGCCTCGTTCAAGCCGGTAAGGATTCCTCGGTAAAATCGCCCCTTCACATACACACCCAGCGGCGTGCCGATCATCCGAAGGCGTTCCAACAGGTGCATACTGACGGGGCTCTCCATCCGCCAGCCGTTGGGTTTTAGGTCTCTCTGGGCGAGGGCGAAGGCGTCGCGCTCGAAAATATCCGGAAAGTCCCGGATGTCCGGGCCGGGCAGCCAGGTCATGACGCGGGACTGCCAGTCCTTGGGCGGTGCATTTTTGGGGTGAATGAATCCCGTGGGGGCAGACGGATCGGGTAGTTGCCCCTTATCAATGTGTTTCACCTTTTGGGTGACCACAACTGCCGGATAGGCAATGGCGGTAAACACCGGGGCGTCGCCAAAATCCAAGACCACGCCGGGCCGGGTCGCGTAGGCCAGATAGGTGCGCAACTTCTCCCCATACCCCGCGCGGAACCACCTGTTGCTGGTGATGAAGCTCAACACTCCGCCGACTTGCAGCAGTTGGAGGGACCGTTCAAAAAAGTAGACATAGAGGTCGGCGGTGCCGGTGAAACACTCATACCGATCCCGCAAAACGTCCTTGAGTGCCTGCGGCTTTCCGTTGCTGCCGAGGACCTCTTGGTTTTTCAATTCCTCCTGCCGGACATAGGGCGGGTTGCCGATGACGATATTGAAAACGCCGTCGCCGCTCTTTGCCGCAAGGCCGAACATCCAGCCGGGATCGAAAAACGACGCATGGGTATTGGTGTCGTAGGGGTTCCAGCCGGCAAGTCGTTTGGCGTCGTATGGGGTGCATTCGCCGCTGTCTTGCAAGGCGGTGGCGAGTGCGTTGCAAAGGCGCTTGTCTTCTTTCCGCAACTCGCGCTTCCGCTTGTAACTCCGCGCGGTGAAGTAGCCGTGCCGGACCTTCTGGAGGTCGCCTTCCAATCGCTTGACCTCGTTGGAGCCGAGCAGGAGTTGCCCCCGGTGCAGGCCGAGCAGCGTATTGGCTGCGACGACCTTGGTTTCGAGGTTGGGCAGGGGCAGGATGCCGTAGTTCTCCTCCTTGGGGTCGATGGACTGGTCCACGACGAGGGAGATGAAAAAACGCAGTTTGGCGATCTGCACGGCGATGGGCTGGATATCCACCCCGTAGAGGCAGTTCTCGATAAGGTAGAGTTTCCGGCCGTAGTCATCGTTGTCGCGGGCGAAGGCGCGCTGAATCGCCTTGAGGGCTTCTTCGCGGGCGGGGCCGCTTTCGATTTTTGCCGCGGCATGTTCCTGCCGTGCGTGCCATCCCTTGTTTTCTTTGTCTAATTTGGTGAGGACGTGGACGAGCTTTTGGAGCAGTCCCATGGGAAAGGCGCCTGATCCACAGGCCGGGTCGAGGGCCTTCATGCCGTCGATGGCGTCGATCAATTTCTCAACCTCGGCGGGCTGGAAATCATGGTCTTCCTCTTCCCATGACAGGAGCCGTGGCAGACGGGCATCTGGTACCTGCGGGACCACTGTTTGCGGCGAACCACTGCTTCGGCCTCCAGCGCGAGGAGTTTCCTCCAAGAGGGCTTTTCCCAGATATAACAGCAACGCCTGGTCCACCATCCAGTCCACGATCACGCGCGGGGTGTAGAACGAGCCGGTTGCCTTGCGGGCGACAGTGCCGGTCTCGGGGTTGAAGGCGGCCAAAAGGTTCTCAAAGACGTGACCCAGCAACTCCGGGTCGAGCGCGACTTCCTGGTCGAAGGGGGTGTTCTCGGTCAGGGTGAAGTTGTAGCGGTTGAGAATGTCCAGCAAGGGCAGGACGGTTTCGCCACGGCGGGAAGAATCCCCGTAGGCTGCGGAAAGATCGGCGGCCTGCGGCGCGCCAAAGAAAAGGAAGTTTGGCAGCTTGGGCTGTTTCTTGGGGTCGGTGGCGAAGCCGTCAATGCGCACTTCCACGGTGTGGGTGGAGTTCCCCTTCTCTACTCGGTCGTCCAGGCATTCGAAGAGTCCGCCATTCAGAAAAGGAATGTCGCGCAGGAGGGCCGCCAAGGCAGAGGGATCGCGCAGTTGACGGGTGTGGCGCCAAAGCTGGTGCACCATGTGGTCGTCACTTTGCTGTCCGTCGCCCTCATCCAAGAACCGCCGGACCGGGGGCTTGCCGGGGGTATCCATTTCCGTGTTCAGTGTCGCGAAGAACAGGTTTTGCAGGATCGCCGTGTAGTAGGTGCAGGACGAAGGGGAGGAGTCGTTGAGCAATTCCTTTATCCGACGGGTATCGAAGAGGGCATCCGGGATGAGGCCGGAGCCGGTCTGAGGATGTCGCTTTTCGCGGAGGAACCAGCAAAAAATGAGGCGTGTGAGCAGGCGGATCAGCGGCAAGGAGGGCTTTCCGTCGGCATCCATCTGTGCGTCTTTGGGGAACAGGGCGAGTCCACGCGCCCAGAAGTACCAGTTGGCGATTTCCTTGTAGAAATCCTTCGTTACCCTCTCAACATCGAAGGCTTCGTCGTGGTGCTGTTGGATGAGCAGGGGGGAGAGGCCGAACAGGTCCGCGCTGATGGTTTCGACGTCGAGTAAAGACAGGCGTTCGGCGGCAGTCCGGAGGCCATCTCCCTTTCGGACGGTGATTCGCCGGACCAAGCGGCGTTTCTCAACGTGCTGGTCGAGCTTCACGTTCAGGAAGTGCCAGGCGGACTGGCTTTTGTTCGAGAAGACGTACAGGGCGTAAGGGTGGTCACGGAGCAACTGGGTTACCACCGGGCGTTCAAGTCCGCGGGACAAGTCAGTCGAGGTTAACCGGCAATAGACCACATGGAAGTCGTTGCCGTCCCCCGCACTGGCGAAAAGAACTGGATCTTCAGCCAGCGCCTGCCGTGCAGACTCCGGCCAGTTGCGCGGGCTGAGGGACTTGTTCGCCCGCTCGTAGTTGAGTACCTGCCAAAAGAGCCGCTTCAGCCCGTCCAGACTGTCGAGTCGTTCGAGGATATCCCGAATGATTTGCTGTGTTTGCCGGTCTCCCATTTCATCCTGCGCTTTCTTCGATAGCATCCAGCTCAAGCGGTTGGTAGGTTGTGGTTGCCATTCTCCGCCTCACAACGGGTTGCCGGTTATACGCTTACGTCGCTCTCTCTTCTACCCGCCGCAAGTCCTTCGTCAATCCTTGCCGCAGGGAGTTTCGGAGCATGCGTTTCTGGATCAGGCGAGGGAGTCTGATCGGCAAGTCCCGGACCTTCGGCACCGGAACTTGTCCTCTCCGTCAACCTTCCGATGACCGGAACCCGTCTTTCAACGACGGTCCGGCGACCGGAACGACGGTTGGCAGGCTTCGTTTTTGCTCGCAGCCGCAGCCTCCATGGCCCCGGGTTTCGCCTGTACCCGCAGATTCGCGGGTCCGTGACCCGCGAGTTCCCATGGCCCTCTGTCGGGATCCAACGTCCGGATATAGCTCAAAAAGTGGCCAAACGTGAGCTATAACCCATGTCGGTATTGCTCAGGAGGTGGGGTGGGGTGTGCCGGTGATTCACATAACGACGTCAGACATCCAGACTCCACCGCGGAATGACTCGGCGCATGTTATGGAACAGGCCGGGCACCTTGATCCCGCGCCCTGCCGGGCGCGAATGCCTGTGTTTTGCATTCCAGGAGTCGCGCGGAATACCGCGCACCCTTGGCTACCTCTCCGCATCCCCTCCGGGATGACGAGGGCGCGGCTCGGGGACCGGTCCGCCAGCCTGCCGTTCAACGTCTGCATTCCGCTTGCGCCCGCGCGGTGATCGAATACGATTTACAGAAGAACGCGAAGGCGGAGGCGGCCCGGATCAATCCGGCGAAGACGAACGCCATGAGGTTGCCGACGATCTTGCGGGCGGATTCGTTTGTAGCCGAGGGAGCGGTAATTCTCGATGCCGGCCATGGCTGCGGCGAGATCGAACTCGGAATACAGGACGGCGGGTCGGGTGCCCTGCAGAACCACTTCGAGCCTCTGGCCGCGGTGATCCGCCCTGCTTGCGCAGAAGCTGGCGGGCCGGCAACTTGAAGGCGACGCCGGATTCCAGATCCACGCCGCCTTCGACCAACTTGCTGTCGGATGCGAGGGGCTGGAGCTTTCCAAACACGGCCTCCAGTTCGGCGCGGGCGGACCGGGCGAACTCCGGCGACCTGGCGTAGGCGTCCACCAGCACGGTGCCACCCGCCTCGACATACTCCTTGAGCGCCTTGCGTCCGGCTTCGTCCAACTTCAGGGAATGGCGTCCGGTGATGTGCAGGAGGCGGATGTCATCGAGCTTGTCGCGGCCCAGCTTCACGGGGGCGGCCTCATCGAGCTTGCGGCCGGTGAGGTGGGTGACGACGGGGGCGAATTTTCGCCAGCACTGGTTGGCGGCGTCCCAGTCGGAGGGAAGCCGGCCGGGCCGTCGTGCATCACGCGCGCGATGCGGGCGGGCGTCCGCGCGGCTTGGCCGGGGCGGTGGCCGGCAGGAGCGAGGCGAAGCGGCCTTCGAGCTCGCCGAGGTCGGTGGAATAGAACAGCAGGTTGGTGGCGAGCTTGTAGGCGTCGCTGTCCGTCTTGTTGGCCTGCCAGTCGGCGGAGAGGTATTCGTCGGAGAGGATGAACACCAGACGCGAGCCGTCGGAAACGCCGCGCAGCCTGGGGGTGGCGGCCCAGCTCTGCTTGAGCACGGTGAAGATGCCGTGGTCGGCCGGAATGGGTTCCAGCTTGCAGGCGGGATGGGTTTCCGCGGGAAGAGCCGCACGGCCAGGCTCTCCATGGCGCGGGTGAAATCCGTCTGGTGATCGCTGGGCTCGGCGAGGATCGTGCCGCCGCGCAGGATATAGGCGCGGAGTTTGGCGATGTCCTCGTCCTTGAATTCGACGGCCTTGGACCCGCTGATAAACAGGATGGGCGCGTCGAACTCGGAGACGTCGGCCGAGAGCGGGACGGAGGTCCAGTTGATGGGCCGCTCGTAGGCGTTCCAGAGGTGCTTGCTCAGGTTGGCGATGTCGCGGGGATTCAGGTTCCAGTCCTGGCCCTCGCCGTATTGCAGCTTGTTGATCGCCACCGGGGCGCCTCCGTAGACCAGGAACAGCGTGCTAAGCGCGGTGGAGCTGACCACGCCCCCGCTGTGAAAGTCATTCCGTCCGCCCAGGTCGCCGCCACGGCCCTGCGAAGGCAGCAAGGATCGCACGCCCTCGGCAAACCAGTCCTCGCCGCCGATGGTCTTGCGACCGCTGGCCACGCCGGTGCGCTCGATGCCGTACAGGTAATAGCTCCCCGTCTTGCCTCCCTGACATTTGCCCAGCCAATCCATGCCGCGTTCGATGGAGCGGAGCACAGCCAGGGCGTCGTCGCTCTCCGGGGGCTTCGGTTGGTCCGCGCGATAGACGTTGCGGGCGTAATACATGTCGTAGACGAGGAACAGGCTGGCCAGGCCGGCGGTGGCCATGTTGGGGGTCGAGCCGCCCGTGGTATAGCTCCAGCCGCCGTCTTCGCCCTGGCAACCCCGGAAATGTTTCGAGAGGGTGAGCCACAGCTTGTCGTCCGGCGGAAGTCCGGCCCGCGCGGCCGCCCAGATACCCAGCACGCCGTACTGCGTGCAGGAGTTGTCCCAGTCGGTCGAACTCATGGTGTAACGCCAGCCCTCGCGGTCGCCGATGGCCTTGACCAGCCAGTCCCGGTCGGCCTTGAGCCGCTCCCGCAGCTTGTCGTCGTAGGGCATCTTGCGCAGGGCGTACTCCCAGACGTTGGCGCGCAGGCCGCGCACGTAGGTGTTGTCCGGCTCCAGCTTGGCCAGCCACTCCAGGCTTCCGGCCAGTTGTTCGTCGGCCTTGGGGTCACCGCCGGCGGCGAGGATCGCGAGCACCGCCATGGCGCTGACACCGCCGCCATAGCTGTCCCCGGCGAAGGACCCTTGGGGTTGCATGTTGTTGCGGAGGAAGATCACCGCGTCGTCGATGGCGCTGCGGATGCGGGCGGCGGTGACGGGTTTTTCGGGGGCCGGGGGCACTGCGTTCTGGGCGGTAGCGAAGGACGCAAACAGGCTGGCGGCAAGAAGGGCGGAGAGATATGTTTTCATTCTTCGACCGCTCCATTCTGACGCAGGTTGAGTTTCTGGATGTTCTTCATGTTGGGCATCTGGTTGAGTTGGTTCCACTGCTGGTCCGAACTCCTGCCGGTCCACCTCGGGTTCCTCCTCTCGGCGGGGGCGCGAGCTTCTTCAACTCCTCGTCCTGCTGCTTGCCGTCCTTTTCGACCACGATGCGCTCCTCGCCGATATTCATGGCTACGGCCCAGCCGAGTTGCTGGCCTGGCAACCACGGTTGGTGCGTGACCAGCTTCAAATACTCCGGCTGTTGAGGGTCACGGCGCGGACCTTCGGCGCCGGCCTCCTCGGCGGCCACCCACTGTCCGTCGCGCAGGTAAAACGCCTCTCCCCCCACCCGCCGGATCGTCTCCGCCTTCACGACTTCCCCGCGGCGACCCACGTACGTGTTGGCCTCCGCGGATGCATTCATCTTCGTCTGCATCTGCCGGTCGTTGAAGGCCTGGCTGACGGCCCAGCTTCCGGACTGGATGTCGTTGGCCGCTTCCATGCGCTTTTCACTTCGCCGGCCAGCTCCTTGTCGTCCATATCTGCTCGATCGCCTTGCCGGAGGTGGCGATGAATCCGGTGTACTCCGTCACGACCCCGTACCGCCGGCTCAACCGCACCACCTCCGCGATCAGTTCGTCGTTCCGACTGTGCAGGCGACCTCAATAGGAAACCGATGGTGCGCGCGGCCCAAAGAGGGGGAAGGAATTCCCGCCCCGCGGCATCCTCCGCCTCGCCGGGCAGTTCCGTGCAGGAGTAGGAAAGCGCCTTTTGCCGACTCGTTGGCCAGAAATGGTGAAGGTGTGCTTTCCCCTGTTGCGGTAACGCCCCAGCACCATCACTTTCGCTGCCGCGAAAGAGGGTCGGCGGCTTTTTCGGATACACCGCGGAAGTCTGCAGGCGCTGCAGTCCAGCGCCACCTGCGTCAGGAACGGATTGGCCAGACGGTCGTACAGCGCTGCCACCTTGTCGTCGATGGCCTCGCCGCGGCGCATATACTCGCTGCTGCCCTCGGTTTCCTCCGCAAGCTTCGTCCAGCAGGTGCGCGTTCACATCGTCGCCGACCCCGAAGACGAAGACCTGCGTGCCGGAGCGGTTCCGCGCTTTGACCGCCTCGATGATCTTGTCGGGCACTATTTCGCCGGCGGTCGGGGCGCCGTCGGTGAGGAAGATGGCGAGGCGGGGCGTCCGGCGTCGCCTCGCCGGCCAGCGCCGCGGCCAGCGCGCCGCTGATGTTGGTGCCGCCTTCGGCGACCGCCTCCATGAACACCCGCGCGGCGGCGACGTTTGCGGCGGACGCGGCCACCGGGGAATCCTTGAACGGTGTGACCTGGGTGCCGAAGGTGATGAGGTTGAAGTTAATGTCGGTGTTCAGCCGGCCTGTGCAATACTCCATCGCGGCGCGGGCCTGTTCGATCTTCTCCCCGCGCATGGAGCCGCTGGTGTCGAGGACGAAGAGCACCTCCCGCGGGGCCGGCTTTTCCACCATCGCGCTGCCGGTCGGATTGCCAAACAGCATGAAGAAGCCGTCCTCCCCTTTTCCGGCCGGCTGGCCAGGACGCGGAGGCCCAGGTCGTCGGCGTCGGCCACCCAGAACAGGCGCAGGTCCTCGCTGCCGGCCACGTTCTCGCATTTCGAGCGCACTACGGCCCTGGCCGCTGTCGCGCGTGACCTTCACATCATGGCTCGGACTGAAAATGGTGCGCAACGGTTCCTTTTCCGTGGCGCTGATCTCCACCGACAGACGTCCGACCTTCGCCCTTGAAACGTGCGTGACCGGGGTCGGGAGGGTGATGGACCGCAAGCCGTCGCCGGCCTCCACCGTTTCCTGGAAGGTCACGGCCAGCGCCGCGTCATTCCGCAATGAAAACGACGGCAATGACCAGCGCCGGTCGGTCGCCCAGCGCAAGCAATCATGGACGTCCCAGAGCCACGCTCATGGATCTGCACAGCGTCCGCGCCTCGACTGCGGTCAGGAGTGCAAGTTGCTCCCGCCACCGGGGTCTCTTTTCCTTCCGGGTCGACCAGAGTCACCGCGGCGCATCCGGCGGCCACCTTCTCCGGGAGGGGGATGAGGCAGACGGTTTCCAGCGCTCTGCCGGACTGCGACCTCCTCGATCATTTTCACGGTGGCGAGGCCGTCGATCACCTCCGCCCTGAGCGTGCTGGCGCGGATCGTGCAGCAGGGGTGGCGGCGTTCTTCCCCGCCGTGAAGATGTCGTGATCGAGTCGTCCGGGGATGAAGATCAGCTCCGGCCTGCACTGGGGAGCAGGCCCGGAGCCAGTAGAAGCAGGAAAACAAATTGCACGGGAGGTTTCTCATGCGCCGCCAGTCCTTTCGGGCGCGTGGGTTGACTGTCCATTCACGCGCATCCGTGTGGAGGACGCGGGCGGGGGGAGTGGGAATCTTGACGAGTTGGAATATTTTTCGCTTGTGCCGCGGCCTCCGGGGCGGCGTTCGCCCTTCCGGCCGCTGGGGAGGAGGCATGGCGGCGGGAGAGGCGGACGTCCACGACCGGCCTTACGCGGGAGAGGTTCCACGTTGAACGCGGAGCGGATGGAGGCCACGGGGCAAAGGGTCGGATACCGGGCCGGGGCGGCTCCTCGTTTCGTTGGGAAATGGCCGGGCCGGGATCGAACCGGCGGGGCGGGATCGCACCGCCCCGCCGCTGGATTCACGGGCGTGCGGCTCAGCCGCCGCGGGTGCCGCGGCGTCCGACCGGCGCGGGCGCTTGCGCGGTTTCGTCGCGGATCAACCCGTTGAAGGTCTTTTCGTCGAGGTGCTTCGGGGTGTAGGCGCCGTTGCGGGCCTTGAGGTTGAACAGGAAGGCGTTGAGGTGGCGGACGGAGGCGGCCTCCAGATTGGCATAGACGGCCTTGATCTCCTCGTTCCGGGTGCGGGCCGCCCCCTCGCGCAGATCCTTGATGTCGAGTTCCTCGATCTCCACGGCGACCTTGAGGGCGTCCAGGGCGGAGACCGAACCCGCCTGGACCAGGCTGTCGTAGAGCTTCTTCATGCGGGGGGATCGGAATTCGCCCGCTCCGGCCGGCTGGGGCGTGCCTTCGGCCTGGTGGCGCTGCAGCAGACCGGTGATGGCGGCGATGTGGGCCGGTTCGCTGCGGGTGCCGATGTTTACGAAGGAACGGAGTTCCCATGTTTCGGCGAAGACGTGGTAGACGTCGCGGGCGAGCTTCTCCTCGTCCTGCATGAGCAGCAGGTGGCGCTTTTCAACCGGGGTGAGGGCGACGGTCACGGCATTGGTCGGCGCCACCACGGCGCCGCAGACGCCGCGGCAGCCGGCCTCGGATCGCGGGACGCCCAGCAGGCTGGAGAGGCAGAGAAGCAGGACGACGGGGGTTGGTTTCATGGGGACGGTTCCTCGGGGGTTGGTTTCGATGCACCGAACAGGAAGCCGGGGCGGCGGGGCGGGACGGCCCGCGGCTTCGGGGGGTGTGGATCGGAGAACGCCGCAGATGTCATGAAATTGCCCAGCGCGCGGACATGAGCTTTCCACAAGGAGCGGATTTGGCCTTGCAAACATTGCCTCGGAGCCGCACAGAACCAGCCATCCAGCGGAAGGAAGCCAACCAGCATGCCCGGAAAAACGTTCGTCCTCGACACCAATGTTCTGTTGCACGACCCCAAGGCCTACCAGCATTTCGAGGACAACACGGTGGTGATCCCGCTGAAGGTCATCGAGGAGATCGACCAGTTCAAGCACGAGATGACCGAGCGCGGCCGCAGCGCCCGCGAGGTCGCCCGCTCCCTCGACAAGATGCGCGCCATGGGGCGGCTGTCGGACGGGATCCGGCTGGAGCCCAAGGGCCGCCTCAAGGTGATGTACCACGAGGACACGGACATCTATTCGCCCAAGTTGAGCGCCGACCACCTGCTGCTCAAGCTGACCCAGGAACTCAGCCTGCGCACGCCGGGCCGCTGCATCCTGGTGACCAAGGACGTCAACCTGCGCCTCAAGGCCGACGCGCTGGGCCTGCGCGCCGAGGACTACGAGAACGGCCGCGTGAAATACGGCGACGGCTACACGGGCTACGCCGACCTGGTGGTCGAGACGGAGGTGCTCAAGGCCTTCGCCAAGGAGGGCACGGTCGATCCCGACTCCTTCGGCGGCAAGCTGCTGGCCAACCAGTACGTGATGCTGCAGGACAAGACCGACGCCCGCCACACCCTGCTCGGCCGTTACGACGGCGAACGCAAGCGCATCGTGGGCCTCATCGTGACCCCCGACAGCATGCGCCCGGTCACCCCGCGCAACCGCGAACAGCACTTCGCCTTCGACGCGCTGCTCAACGACAGCATCAAGCTGGTGACCCTCACCGGCAAGGCGGGGTCGGGCAAGACCCTCATGGCCGTCGCCGCCGGCGTGCACAAGACGATCGAGCAGGGCAACTACAGCAAGATGCTGGTCTCCCGGCCGATCTTCCCGATGGGCCGCGACGTCGGCTTCCTGCCGGGCACGCTGGACGAGAAGCTCGACCCCTGGATGAAGCCGATCAAGGACGCGATCGAGTTCATCCAGCAGGGGCATGGCGGCTCGCGCTACCGGCTGGAGAACAACCCCCTGCTGGAGGTCGAGGCGCTCACCTACATCCGCGGGCGCAGCATCCCCAACCAGTTCATGATCATCGACGAGACCCAGAACCTCACCCCGCTCGAGGTCAAGACCGTCATCACCCGCGCCGGCCAGGGCACCAAACTGGTGCTCACCGGGGACATGTTCCAGATCGACAACCCGTACGTGGACAGCCTGTCCAACGGCCTGAACGTCGTGACCGAGGCCTTCCGCAACCAGCCGCTGGCCGCCCATGTGGCCCTGCAGCACGGGGTCCGGTCGGAACTCGCCGCCCTGGCGTCCGACCTTCTCTGAATCTGAGAAGTTCCCGCCCCGGCGACCTTTGCGCGGCCTTCACGGGCGCACATTCTTTGTCGCGTCAGTAACGACCGGATGTACTTTATGCATTTATTGTCATGGCTTGACGGCCACTCGAACTTAGTGCATTAGCGCCCGCCGACTTGGCACCGCGCCTGCTAACGAACGCGCTATGCCGCCCCGACCCATGAAAAAACACCCTTCGTTCTCCTAGCCGTCCCTGCTAGCCTGACCCTGTTCAGGAGGCTGCGGTGACGTATCGCAAGGTCGCCCCGGATGGAGACACGCGGACGGGACGTTCACCGCCTTCACGACGTTTTCGATGAACGGCAGCGGCGAGGTGGCCTTGTACGGCGCGGTGAGTTCCATCTCCGGAATGCGGTCGGGGCCGTGGACGGGGGTCTGGTCGGAGCAGGGCGGGTCGCTCAAGCGGATTGCCACGTACGGACAGAAGCGCGGGCACGGCGGGAACCTTCACGCTGTTCTCCGCACGCCACCGCGATCCGCAACACCGGAAACGTCGCCTTCCGGGAATTGATCAGGCCTTGGACGGTCTGGGCGGGCACCCTTCCAGCGGCGCGAGCGCAGCAGCGGTCGAGGGCATGACCGTCCCAGGCCTCGGCGCCGGGGCTGGGTCAGCCTGAGTTCGATTGATTACGGCAGCTCCGACATTCCGGTCTTTTCGGACCTCGGCCGCGTGGCCTTTCTCGGCACCGTCACCGGCACGGGCATCACCGCCGGGGTGAATGACAAGATCCTCTACACCGCCGGGGGCGGATCCCTGCAGCAGGTGGCCCGAAAGGGCGACCAGCCCGGGCGTCCCCGCCGGCGCACCAACACCCTCTCCATTCCCGACAGCTACTCCCCAACGGGGTGCTCCCCATTCCGCGCCGACATGAGCACCGGGTCCGGCGGCGCCGTGACCGCGACCAAGTACGGCATCTGGAGCGGAACGCCGGCGGCGCTGGCCCTTACCTGGGCCGGCGACGCGGTGGATCTTTCCTACACCTATTCGGTGCCGGACATCCGCCAGTCCCTCAACGCCGCCGGCTCCATCTGCTTCGTCCACGCTCAGCGGATGTCCGGCACCGGTCGGGGCTGGTGTCGCTGGGCCGCGCAGTTCTCGATCACCGCGCGCTTAGCAGGTCGCCGACATCGCCGGGCGTCGTTCGCGAACGACCCCAGCACCTGCAGGCGCGGCCAACTACCGGTTTGCCATGGCCTCCAACGGCGTCGTCGCCTTCGAGGCGCCGGTGGCCGGCACCGGGGTCACCACCGCCAACACCTGGGGGCTGTTCGTGTATTCCGGCGGCAATCACCACCGTCCTGCGCCAGGGCCAGCAATTGCCGGAGGGAACGATCAAGGCCAATGTGACGGACCCCCTGCTCAACTTCACCCCCATCTACTATTTTCACGTGAACAAGTACGGCCACGTCCTGACGATGGTCCAGCTTTCCGGCGCGGGGGTGACGACCTCGAATGACCGGGCGATCATCGCCATGGATCAGACCGGCACCTGGAAGCTACATGGCACGTCTAAGGGGTCCAGCTTCACCCTTCCGGGCGGGGGTTCCAGAACCGTCTCCTCGCTCATCATGGTCAACAGTCTCTACGGCACCGGTGAAAGCGGGAAAGCCGGGGGCTGGACTGATGCGGGACAGGCTTTGATCCGCCTCGACTTCAGCGACGCCTCCTCCGGCATCTTCGTCGCCACCGTCTACGACGGCCCGGTCGGCAACGACTGGGACAACGACGGCCTGCCCAACACCTGGGAGACGGCCAACGGGCTGGACCCGAACAGCGACACGGGGGTGAACGGCGCGGGGGGCGACCTGGATCTCGACGGGGCCACCAACTACCAGGAGTACGTCGCCGGCACGTTCGCCAACGACAACACCAGCCTCCTCACCCTGTCCAACTACCAGTTCATCGAGGACGGCCGGATGACCTTCCAGTTCCCCTCCCTCTCCAGCCGCAACTACAAGGTGTGGTATAAGGAGACGCCGGATGCGACCGTCTGGCTGGAAGACAGCGTGACCTTCCCGGGGATCGACGGCGTCTACACCTACTACCTCTTCACCCCGCTGGTGCGCGGCGTGTACCGGCTCGAAGTCTCGCTGCCGTGACCGGTTTCCGGTGACCGGAATCCGGCCGCCCGGAAAGTTCCGGTGACCGGAACCGGGTTTTCGATTGTCCGGGGGGCGGCCGTTGGTCTATGGGTGGGGAAACCCCGGAGTTTTCCCATGTCCGACAAGAAAGTCATCTACCTCAGCGGCCCCATCATGGACGAGCATGAGGGCCATGCGCGCGAGTGGCGCAACCAGGCGACCGCGGAGCTGCAGAAGCACTTCCTGCTGCTCGACCCCATGCGCCGCAACTTCAAGGACCGCGAGGTCGACAGCGCCAACGAGATCGTCGAGTTCGACCTGCAGGACGTGCGCGACGCCGACATCCTGCTGGTGAACTACAACAAGCCGTCCATCGGCACGTCGATGGAGGTCTTCCACGCCTCCTTCAACCTCGGCAAGTTCATCATCGGCTTCTCCCCCTTCTCCTTCAAGGATTGCAGCCCCTGGATGGTGCGCTTCTGCACCAAGATCCTCCCGTCACTCGAGGAGGCGATCCAGTACATCAAGGAGAACTTCGTCGTGCTCGATCACGCCGAGCCGAGCCGGAAGAGCCGCTCGACCTCGTCGCGCCGCAAGTGACGCCACTCGCCGGTCCCCAGGCCGGCGAGGGTGAGCGGACCGATGCGGATGCGGCGCAGATGGCGAACGGAGAGGCCCATGGCCTCGAACATGCGGCGGATGTGCCGGTTGCGGCCCTCGGAGAGTTCCAGCAGGTAGCCGCCCGGCGGCCCCGAAGGCTGGCATGACACCGCGCGCAGCAGTTCGCCCTCCGAGCGCACCCCTTCCCGCACCCGGGCGAGGTCGGCGTCGGTCAGCGGGCGGTCCAGCATCACCTCGTACTCCTTGGTGAAGGAGTGGCTCGGGTGGGTCAGCAGGTTGGCCAGGTCCCCGTCGTTGGTGACCAGCAGCAGTCCCTCGCTGTTCCGGTCCAGGCGGCCGGCGTGGTACACGCGCTCGCCCATGGGCGGGAGGATGTCGTGGATGGTGCGGCGCCCGTCGGGGTCGTGGTTCGTGCACAGCACGTTGCGGGGCTTGTTCAGCAGCAGGTAGACCAGGCTCTCCCGGGCCACCGGCTGGCCTTCGAGCAGTACGCGGTCTTTTTCGGGGTCGACGTCCTCGCCCGTTTTGGCGGTCCGTCCGTTGATGGTGACGCGGCCCTGTTCGACCAGGCTGTCGCAGGCGCGCCGGGAACCGACCCCGCAGGACGCGAGGTAGCGGTTGATCCGCACGGGATTACTCGGCCGGCTTGGTCTTCCGCAGTCCGAAGGCGCGGTCGCCATCTTTCCACTGCGTGCGTGACTTGAGCAGGTTGACCCGCTCGAAGCGCTTCATCACGTTGCGCTTGGCGGTGATCTTTCCACTTCCCTTGAGGCTGCGATGCATCGACATGGTGTAAACTCCGGCTTTATTGAGTGGCGGAAGGAACGCGATACGGGAACGAATGTCAACTGATTTGCGCCGGAAAAGCGCGATCCGGGCGCAAGTCAGGTTTGTAGGGATGACCCGTAAGAAGGGCGGGGTCAATGGCCACGAAATCTTATGTTTCACCACGAAGATCACGAAGAGCAACAGCGACAGGAAGCTATTGCCGGAAGTGCCCGATCTGTGCGAAAGAAGCAGATCGTTCGAGAATTTTGAAGGAGTGTGAATCGTGGTTTGCCCTGCCATGCGGGAGACTTTAGGCGTAAAGGATGGATATTCAATCGATTGCTTCCTGGCCAGGATTGCCCCTTCGTGGTCTTCGTGCTCTTCGTAGAAAACGAATTTCCGGCCAAGGAACGCGATACGGGGGCGAATGTCAACTGATTTGCGCCGGAAAAGCGCGCTCCCCGACCCCGGGCCCCCGTCCTCCGTCTTCCTACTTCTTCCCCGCCGCCTTCAGGCGGAACTGGATCACCTCGTCCTCCGCCCGGACCAGGGCGGCGTACATGGCGTCCCGGTCGGGCGCATCCCGCAATTCCATGAGCAGGCTGGTGTTGTGGCACATCATGCAGATGCGCGAGAGGATGTGCAGGTGCATCCAGTCGTCCTGCGTGCAGATGAGGAAGAACAGGTCGGTCGCCTGGCCGTCCGGCGATCCGAACGGGATGGCGGAGAGGGTGCGGGCGAGCACGATGAACGAGTCGTCGAACTGGTACGGCTGGTGGTACGGCGGGTGCAGCAGGGCCACCCCGCCGCCGAGCGCGGTGGAGGCCATCTTTTCCCGTTCGATCAGCGACGTCTGCAGGTCCGCCGCGTCCACCACCAGTTTGGTGTTGTCGGCGAGCGCGCACATTTCCCGGATCACGGACGGCTTGGTGCGCGCGTGGAATTCCGGCACGATCCACTCCGGTCTCATCAGTTCGGGGATCAGCGCGTGGCGCGCGGACATGTCGTGCTGCTTGTGCGACGCCGCGTTGTGGTATTCGATCAGGTGCTCCGGGTGCAGGGCGAGCAGCCGTTGGGAGGCCCACGCGTCCACCTCGTTCTTGCGGAAGACCAGCACCGGCCCGTTGCGGTGGTGCGGGATCTCCCCCCTCTTCGCCATGCGCTCAATCTCCGCCTTCTCCAGGTGCAGATACCCGGCCACTTGCTCGGCGCTGAGGGTTCGATGGGGCATGTGGAAAATGGAGCCAGGAAGCGGATTCGAACCGCCGACCTGCTGATTACGAATCAGCTGCTCTACCAACTGAGCTATCCTGGCGTGGTGCGGGGCTATAAATGCCACCGGCAAAGGGTTGTCAAGCCCCGGGGGGCGGGGAAATGGGACGGCGGGAGGGGCGCTGTGGGCTTATTTGTGAGCTTTGCGGAAATACATCAAGTGCTGCCAGGGCAGGCCGGTGAATTCGCGATCGAGTTCGAAGCCGTTGGCGCGCAGTTCCAGCAGGATCTGGACGCGGCTCATCTTGTGCTCGGGTTTGATCGGCACCTGGCTGTCCTCGGCGCGGAATTCGGCCAGCACCAGACGCCCGTCCTCCTTCAGGGCGGCGCGCATGCGGGCGAGCATCCCGGCGGGCTTGCTGACCAGGCGGCGTCCCGAACAAGCGGCAACAGGTCGCAGGAGGCCGCCGGGATCCTGGGATCGTCCTCGGTGCCGAGGATGTTCTCGATGCCGGCGACGCCCTCCTTCGCGGCCCGCTCGGAGAGCAGGCGGAGCATCTCGGGCTGGATGTCGACGGCGTAGACCTTCCCTCCCGGCGCGACCTTGCGGGCGATGGGCAGGGTGTAGTAGCCGTTGCCGCAGCCGAGATCGCACACGACCATTCCGGGCTTGAGCCGGAGGTCATCCAGCAGCCTGGCCGTCGACTCCTCCCGCGCCCGCTCATTGCGGGTCAGCCAGTCCGCCCCGGCCCAATGCATGGTCTGCGCAATGGGGCGACCCATGTAGACGCCCGGGGGGTCGGTTGCAGCCGCAGCCGGCACGCTGGCTGCGGCTGCGAGGAGAAGCAGGGGCAGGAAGAGGCGGAGGGAGGGCATGGGGGGCGAGGAGCGGGGAGCAGGGAGCGGGGGGAAGATGTCAGAGGTCAGAAGTCAGAGGTCAGACGCCGAGGGTCCAGCCTTCGCGGTAGGTGCGGCGGATGAAGCGGTCGGCCTCGGGGGCGTTGGTGGCCTTCATGGCGGTGGCGTCCCACTGCAGTTTCTTGCCGACGCGATAGGCGACGTTGCCGAGGTGGTTGGCCTCGGTGAGCCAGCCGGAGTACTGGAAATCGGCGAGGGGGGCGGGTCCGCCCTTGATGGCGGCGAACCATTCCTCGTGCTGGCCGGGCGAGTGCGGGAAGACCTGCGCGGGGCGCTGGTAGCCGGCGAAATCGGCCGCGGGCAGCAACTGGTGCTTGCCGTAGTCGGAGATGAGCAGGCCCTTGTCGCCGACGAAGAGCACGCCGCTCCCCCACCCTTTGAGGCCCTTTTCGGCGAGGATGGCGGGCTTTTCCTGGCCCTGGTACCAGGTGAGTTTCACGGCGGGCATGTCGCCGCGCGGCCCGTATTCGTAGACGGCGCGCATGCTGGCGGGGGCGATCTCGGGGTGCGGGGGCGGGCCGAAGGACTCGACCGTCAGCGGGGCCTGCAGCTTGAGCGCCCAGAAGGCGAGGTCGTTCCAGTGCGAGCCGAGGTCGCTCATGGTGCCGTTGCCGAAATCCCACCAGCGATACCACTTCGGGCCGGGAAAATAGACCTTGTTGAAGGGGCGCGCCGGGGCGGGGCCGAGCCAGAGGTCCCAGTCGAGCCCGGCGGGCACGGGGTCGGTCTCCGCCGGCCGCTCCTGCACGGAGACGATGTCGCCGAAGGCCTTGGCGTCCTCGGGCGACTGGCGGCCCCAGGTGCGGCCGACCCACACGTGGGCCTCGCGCACGGGGCCGATGGCGCCGGCGTGGATCAGTTCCACCACGCGCCGGTAGTTGTCGCCGGAGTGGATCTGGATGCCCATCTGGGTGACGACCTTGGTGCGGGCGGCCAGTTCCCGCACGACGCGCGCCTCGTGGATGACCCCGCCCGGCTTTTCGTACACGTGCTTGCCGTGCTGTACGCGTGGCGAAGGCGTGGGTGCGCTCGCAGGTGGCGACGGTGACGGCGTCGAACCGGCGGCGTGGTCGAACACGCGGCGGAGTCCTTTCGCGGGCCTTGATGCTTCTGCGCGGCGGCGTTGACCGGGCTTCGTTCACCGCCAGAGCACGGTGATGTTCGCCGCGCTCGGCGGCGGCGAGACTGGCCCCGCCGGCGGCCGTCCACGCCGAATTGCCCGCCGCAGACGCTGAGCTTGCTGTTGAGATTCTCCGGCCGCGCACGAAGGCGGGCATGCCGAGCACGAGGCCGGTGGCGAAGCAGGAACGGGTGAAGGAACGGCGGGACAGGACGGTCATGGAGGTCTCCCTGGGGTGCCGTGTCGAGACGTCGTCCCCGAAAAGTTCAGAACTTCCTGCGCGGACGGGCCGCGGATTCCGAGAAACGTCATTGCCGCGTGCGCGGACCCTTCTCCCCAAAGCCAGGCAAAGCTCTTTACCAACCTGGAGGATACCCAATCCCCACAACGACTTCGGCGCTCGGGGCAAGCCCGAAGAGTCGACCTACGCCCTGACGCCTTAAAGGCCAGGTCCAACATCAAGAAGAGCGACCGCTCGTACATCATGTCGTCCAGTTCGACGACGAGGGCATCTCCATCCGCCTGATCCGCGCGCAGGAGATGAGCCATTACGTGGAGCTGGGGCTGCTGGACGCGGGGCTGACCGGGTATGACTGGATCGTGGAGAACGATTCCAAGGTGCGCGAGGTCTGCGAGCTGCTCTACGCCAAGCAGGGCATGCGGCCCGTGCGCTGGGTGCTGGCGGTTCCGGCCGATTCGCCGATCCAGTGCGCAAAGGACCTGGAGGGCAAGCGCATCGCCACCGAGGCCGTGGGCATCGCCAAGCGCTACCTGGTCAAGCACGGGGTGAACGCCCAGGTGGAATTCAGTTGGGGCGCCACGGAGGTCAAGGCCCCGGAACTCGTCGACGCCATCATCGACCTGACCGAGACCGGCAACTCCCTGCGGGCGAACAATCTGCGCATCGTGGACACGATCCTGGAGAGCACGACCCGCTTCATCGCCAATGACAAGGCCTGGCAGGATCCCGCCAAGCGGGCGAAGATCGAGCAGATCGCCCTGCTGCTCCAGGGCGCCCTCGCGGCCGAGAGCAAGGTCATCGTCAAGATGAACGTCCCGGCGGACAAACTGGACGCGATCGTCGCGACCCTGCCCTCGATGATGTCCCCCACGATCGGGCATCTGAGCACCCCGGGATGGCTCTCGGTGGAGACGGTCATGGAGGAAAAGCAGGTCCGCGACCTGATCCCCCGCCTGAAAGAAGCCGGGGCAACCGGCATTATTGAGCTTGGCTTGAACAAGGTTATCCCGTAGAAGCACCCCCCTTTCCAAACAACGAAACGACAACAGGAGCACAGAATGGGTTCGATCAAGAAGGTTCGGCGCAAGAAGATGGCGAAGCACAAACGCCGTAAGCGCCGTCGTGCCAATCGTCATAAAAAGAGCTGATCTGTCCCTGTTTCGCGCACGGACAATTCTCCGTGCGCCTCCAAGGCGCGCTTGCTCCACATCCGCCACCCGCATCGCGGGGATGGCGGCGGGAGCCTGCGCCTTTTTCCTGCTGGCCGGATGCGCCACGCTCTCCGGCCGCCATGCCCCTCCGGAGGGGGATCCGGCCGAACTGGACCGTCCCCTCGTACTCCCGCTGGCGCAGACCAATCTCGCCGCGGCGCTCGCCTCCTTCAGCGCGGGACTGCTGGCCGAGGCGGATCTGGCCGGCGACGAGGCGCTGCGCCACTACCTGGACGCCATCGCGAAGGAACCCGCCCAGCCGGAGCCCTACCAGCAGGCGGTGCGCAGGCTGGTGATCCTCAACCGGCCCGACCAGGCGTCGAAGCTGCTCGACCGGGCGGCGGCCAGCATGCCCGGCAATCCCGACCCCCTGCGCTGGAAGGCGGTGATGCTGCATGAGACCAAGCGTCACGATGAAGCGCTGGCGGCATGGAAGATCCTGCTGGAGAAGTTCCCGGACCGCGAGGAATTCCCCCTCGAGGCGGCGCGCGCGCTGTTCCAGTGCGACCACGACGAGGACGCGGCCGGCCTGCTGGAACCCCGCCTGGAAAAATTCGGCCACCCCGTCGAGTACTACCGCTACCTGATCGATCTCTATCCGCGCGCGGCCCGGAAGGCGCCGGACCCCGCCGCGTACGAGCAGGCCAAGCTGGCAATCGTCGAGGACGCGGCCCGGCGCTTCCCGCTGGAGGATCCCTTTCTGGCGCAGGCCGCGCGACTCCGCATCCGCACGGGCGACCTCAAGACGGCCCTGCGGCATCTCGAAGCCATCGAGGACCGCCGCCCCGACGATCCCGGGGTGAAGGCGCTACCTGACCGGGGTCATCCTGCAGGCGTTTGGCGATCCGGCGACAGCGGCCCTGCGCGCGCGTCATGGAAACCCCTTGCCGAGGATCCGGCTTCCAGTTCGCGGGTCAGCATGTACCTGGGGCCTGCTGCTCGAGGCCCGGGACAACCCCGCCGAGGCTGTCCTCTGGTATGAACGCCCGGGCCACGCTGCGCAAACCCGCCGAGGCCTCGCCCTGGTGGAAGATCGCCCAACTGCTCCAGCGACGACCTGATGGCCGCGCCCGCCGGATCCCCGAGGAAAACCCGCGTCCGCCGTATCCCAACCACGCCGCCGTCGTCGAGCTGCTGGCCAACGCCCGGCTGCAGACCGGCGACACGCGCGGCGCGGTGGAGCTGTTCCGCATGCTCGCCCCGCAACTGCAGGACAGCCGGACTCGGAGCCGCTCATCCGCTTCTTCCTCCAGTACCGCCTCCTCCGAACGGGGATCCCATGGAGGCCGCCGACGCCATGGCGCGGGCCATGAAGTCCGACCCCGGCCTGCTGGGGGTCTTCACCGTGCAGTCCATCGGAACGCGCGACGGCGCGGTGGTCTCCAACGCCTGCCTGACGGCGGAGTCGCTGGAGCGGGACTTCCCCAAGACACCTCGCTCTTCGTGAACAAGGGCATCCTCTATTACGCGGTGAAGGATTTCGCAAAGGCGCCTTCGAGGCCTCCAGAAGGCGGAACAGCTGAACGACGACGCCTCCGAAACCCCGGGCGCGCTCTCCTCGGGCTTCTACTACCGCGGCGCCGCCGCCGACCAGGTGAAAACGTCGCCCTGGCCGAGGAGGAAGCTGCGCAAGTCCGCCCAGCTCGACCCGGCAAACCCCGATCCGCTCAACCACCTGGCCTACATGTGGGCCGAGCAGGGCGTGCGTCTCGACGAGGCCCTGCCGCTGTCCTGAAAAGACCCTGCTCGAGGCCGCTGAACCCCGCCTTCCTCGACACGCGCGGCTGATCTACTTCCGCATGGGCAAGCATGACCTGGCCGTCACCGACCTGCTCATGGCCGCCACGGTCATGCCCGATGACGCGACCATCCTGAGCACCTGGGCGACGTCTCCACGCCGCGTGGTCGGCTGGAGGAGGCGGAGGACGCCTACCGCATGGCGGCGACCGAGGACGAAAATCCGTACGTGAAGGAGAAGCTGGTCGGTTCGGCGAGGCCCTGCGTAGAGCAGGGACCTGAGTACCTGCTCGTCCTGAGCGGGCCGGGATCAAGCGGGTGCCCAGCCCCCGCTGTACCGTTCGTCAGCCCATCGACTTCAGAATATCCGCCACGATGCCCGGGCCGCGGTAGATGAATCCGGTGTAGACCTGCACCAGGCTCGCGCCCGCCTGCATCTTCTCCTGCGCGTCGGCCCCGCTGAAAATCCCGCCGGCCCCGATGATCGGGATGCGGCCGTTCAGCAGGCCGTGCAGCGCGCGGATGACCCGGGTGGACTTCTCGCGCACCGGCGCGCCGCTCAGTCCGCCCCCCTCGTTGGCGTGTTTGCAGCCCTCGATCCCCTCGCGCGAAAGCGTGGTGTTGGTGGCGATCACGCCGTCAAAGCGGTACTCCAGCAGGAGCCGGGCCGCGTCGGCCAACTGCTCGTCATTCAGGTCCGGGGCCAGTTTGAGCGCCAGCGGCACCCGGCGCCCCTTCGCGGCGAGATGGTCCTGCTCCCGGCGCAGCGCCTCCAGCAGCGGCGAAGCCAGTCCTCCTGCAGGGTGCGGAGGTTCCTGGTGTTGGGCGAGGAGATGTTGATCGCGATGTAATCGGCCTGGTCGTACGCGGCGCGCAGGCCCTTCAGATAATCGTCCGCGGCGTTCTCGATCGGGGTGTCGGCGTTCTTGCCGATGTTGATGCCGATGACCCCCTCGTACCGCGCCCGCATCACTTGTTGGACGAGGTGGTCGACGCCCTTGTTGTTGAAACCCATGCGGTTGATGATGCCCTCGCGTTCGATGATGCGGAACAGGCGGGGCTTGGGGTTGCCGGGCTGCGGCCGCGGGGTGACGGTGCCGAGCTCGAGGAACCCGAAGCCGAGCGCGCCGAGCGGGTCGATGTAGTCGCCGTTCTTGTCGAGCCCGGCGGCGAGTCCCACCGGGTTGCGGAAATGCAGGCCCATCACCGTGACGGGATGGTCGGGCACCCGGCCGGCCAGGAGGTGCGGACGGTCGCGCCGGTGCGTCAGCTTGAGCGCCGTGGCCAGCCACCATGCCCGCGTGATGGGCGAACTCGGGTTGAATTTGAAGGCGATGGATCGAAAAAGGGAGTAGAGCATGGGTGCGTCCTAGCAAACGCCGTGCCGGCAGAGCAAACATCAAGCCCCGGGCGGCTGACGAAGGCACTTCATGCCGCATTTTGCCGTCATGAAAATCCACTCCTGCCCCTCGCCCTTCTCGCCTGCCCTCCTCCACCTCCGCCGAGGCACCCGCTGACACCCGGGCGGAGGCCGGAAAACCTTCCCCGCCTACACCCTCAAAGGACGCGCACGACGGTCGAGCACACCTACGAAGGACACCCGCTTTGTCATCACCAGCGAGAAGGACATCTCCGGCAAGGTCAGCGACCGGCTCAAGGCGCCGGCGGGCTATCTCATGGAGCACAAGACCGAGGTGGTCAGCGACATCACCCCCATGCCGAGCGCTTCATCACCCTCTTCGCCGCTTCCAAGATGAAGAAGTATCCCTACACGCTGCTGCTCGCCGACGACAAGACGTTCGCCGAAATCTACCCGGCGAAGAAGGGGCACATCGCCCTCTTCGTGCTGGACGAGAAGCAGGTCCTGACCCGCATTGACTACCATCCGAGGCGACGTGGCCAGCGTGATCGAGGCGGCGTTCCCCGCCAAGGCCTCGCCATGAAGCTCCCCGCGATGCTCGTCGGCTGCATGCCCTCGGCGGGACCTGGGACGACTCGCCGCACGATCCCGCGCGCGCGCGTGGACGCGGCCCTGCGGCTCATCGACGCCGCGCTGGAGGCGGGCCTGACCGCCTTCGACCACGCCGACATCTACTGCCGGGGCAAGTCCGAGACCGTCTTCGGCCTCGCCCTGAAACAGCGCCCCGCCCTCCGGGACCACATCTTCCTGCAGTCCAAATGCGGTATCCGCTTCGCCAACGAGCCCTCCCCCGGGTCGCCGCAGCGCTACGACTTCAGCCGCGAACACATCCTGGCCAGCGTGGACGGCAGCCTGCGCCGGCTGCAGACCGACCGGCTGGACGCGCTGCCGCTGCACCGGCCTGACGCCCTCGCCGAGCCGGAGGAGATCGCATCCGCGTTTGACGAGCTGCGCCGCGCCGGCAAGGTCCTCGATTTCGGCGTCAGCAACCACAATGCCGCCCAGATGGAACGGCTCGCGGCCGCCCTGCCCTTCCCGCTCCTCGCCAATCAGCTCGAGTTCAGCCTGCGGGAGGCATGGAACTCGTCAGCGACGGATTCCCAACCGACCGCAATCGACGCCGCTACACCGCCTGCACGGGCTGCTGGACACCTGCCTGCGCCTCGGCGTGGGCGTACAGGCCTGTGTCCGCTGGCGCAAGGCAGGCTGTCCAACCCCGGCCCCGACGCCCCGCTGGCGGAGCACGAGCTGGCCGGCGCCCTCCACCGGCTGGCGGCGCACCGCGCGCGGGTAGATCCCGAGACCGTGGCCATGGCCTGATCCTGCGCCACCCGGCCTGGCATCGCCCTGGTGACCGGCACCGGCAATCCGGACCGGCTCCGCAAATGCCGCGGCGCTGGACCTTGTACTTCCCGCGAGGAAGGCCGGCATGGCCTGTTGCACGCCGCCCGCGGAGGCCCCCTGCCCTGACGCGGACGGTTCCGGACGGAGAATGCGATGACCGAGTTCAACTCCATCAAACGCGCCCTGCTCTTTGTCCTGCCGCTGGCGATGATGAGGCATCCTCGCCCTCTCAAGCCGCCGCGCCTGGAGAAGATCCGCGCCAGGTCAAACCGCCCGACCGCCCGCCGGCGCCCCCCCGGCCCTCGAGGCCCTCCCGCCCCGGCGGCGGACGGCTGCGATCGACGGCCCGGGCGACACCGTGCGCATCGAGACCGCCGGGGCCACCGCCAACGCCGTCGTGCGCACCCGCCGCGACGTGGTCGAGGTGTTCAACGGCCTCGACTCGAACATGGTCAGCCGCCTGGACACCCTCGGGGAGCAGATGGCCTCCGGGGAGATCAGCGACATGGAGGCGGCTTCAAACTCGTCACGGAGTTCAATGACTCCTCGGTGAAACCGGTCGAGCCGGCCAGACTCAAGGGCTTTCTGCCCCGGGAGGTTCCGGGCTTCAAGACCACGACGCGGACCGCGGACGGAGGCGGGATCCTGGGCATCGCCGCGGCCTCGGCGACCGGGGTCTACCGGACGGCGGAAAGATGATCCACCTCCGCACGTGGACAGCGGCACCATGAAGGACCTGGCGGGGCTGGCCGGGTCGCTGATCGGCGTGGCCGACCTCGCCGGCACCAACGGCAACGTGCGCATCGAGACCGGGACCGTCGGAGGCTTCGAGGCTTTCGAAAAAACGGGCCTCAAGAACGGGGTGGTGCAGACCCACCTGATGATCGGGGGCCGGTTCATGGTCATCGCCTCCGCCCGCAAACTTCCCGCGCCGGAGGTCAGGCCTTCCTGGAAACGCTGGACCTCAAGGCCTTGGCCGCGCTGGCCGCCGCCCCGAAGGCGGAGTGAACGCCGGCGCGCCCAGCCTGATCCTGTTCGACGGGGTCTGCAACCTGTGCGCATGGGCGGTCCGGTTCATCCTGTCCCGCGATCCCCCCGGGCGCTTCACCTTCGCCCCGCTCCAGTCGGAGGCGGCCCGGAACCGCCTCTCCGTCGCCGGGCGTGCACCGGACGCACCCGCCGCCTGGTGTTGATCGAGGACGGCCGGGCTTTTCTCGAAAGCACCGCCGCCCTGCGCATCGCCCGGGGGCTGCGATTTCCCTGGCCGCTCCTGTCGGTGCTCCTGATCGTGCCCCGGGTGCTGCGCGACCCCGTTTACCGGTGGATCGCGCGGCACCGCTACCGCTGGTTCGGACGACGGGAGGAATGCTGGCGGCCGGACGACCGGTGGAACAACCGGTTTATCGCGTAGCCAGCGCCTGCGCGGCGATGGAACGCCATTGCAGCGCGTCTCCGGGAACGACCGGCGCCAGGCGGCGGTGCACCAGGTCGTCGACCGTCACGGCGCCTTCGCAGCGCACGCCGTGGGCCGACCGCGCGGCCACCAGCCCGAAGCGGTCGAAGGGGTCCTCCGCCGGTTTGCACGCGGACAGGATGCCCGGGGCCTCGGACCCGTACAGGCGGGCCGTCTCTTTGATCTCCGCCTCCGGCATTCCCGCGGGCGCCGCGGCACGGCACCGGGCCTCGAGCTTTTCCATGCTCTCGAAGTCCCCCCCGGGCAGCGGCGTCACCTGCGTGCGGCAGGCGGGCGGTTTGCGGCCGAGCTTCAGGTGGACGAGGTCCACCAGTTTCTCCGCCATGCTGCGGCCCACGGTGAACTTCACCCCGACCATCGTGAACAGGTTGCCGATCCCGGGGTCGTTCGCGTGGTCGAAAATCTCGTAGCGGCGGGACACCTGCGAACCGGTCATGAGGTTGCGCTCGTCCACCGGGCGCAGGCCGCCGAAGGCGTGCTGCACCGAGCCCATGTCGATCCCCCGGCCGGGCAGGCAGTCCGACAGTTCCTGCACAAACGCCTCGATGTCGGCGGTCGTGATCCGCCAGTCGGCCGGATTGCCCTCGTAGAGCGTGTCGGTCGTGCCCCAGGTCAGCCGGTCGCGCCAGGGCACGCAAAACAGGTGGCGGCCGCCGCGGGACATGCGGGAATCGGGATCGACCTGCCGGCTGGTGAAGGCCACGCCGAGGCCGGAGGTGTCGAAGAGCCTGCCGGTGACGAGCTGGATGCCGGCGGAGTAGGCCTTGGGAAAGGGGCGGTCGGGATAGACCAGGCGGTTGGCCCAGGGGCCGGTCACGTTGGCCACCACGCGGGCGCGGATGGAGAAGCGGCGGCCGCCGGGCAGGTCGTGCGCCTCCGCCCCGGCGGCCCGGCCGTCCTCGAGGATCAGACGGGTCGCCTCGACGTGGTTCGCGCAGCAGGCGCCGGCGGAATCGGCCGCGCGGGCGAAGAGCGCGCACAGGCGCTCGCAGCTCAGCATCATCGCGTCGTAGAAGAGGGCCGCGCCGGTCAGGCCCTCCGGCGGGATGGCGGGGCACAGGGAGAGCGCCTCCGCGGCGTCCATGGTGCGCCCGTCCGGCAGATGGCGGGAGGGATCGGCGATGCCATGGTTGCGCGCGGCGCTGATGAGGTCGTTGACGGCGAGGGCCGCCGACATCGCCAGCCGGCCCTTCATCAGCCCGGGATAGGTCGGGACGAGGAAGCCCAGCGGGGCGTTGAGGTGCGGTGCGATCCGGATCATCGCCCGGCGTTCCGCGATGGACTCCCGCATGCGGCCGAAGTCGAGGTGTTGCAGGTAGCGCAGCCCGCCGTGCAGGATCCGGTAGCACCCCGAGGATGCCTGGGCGCCGTAGTCGTCCTTTTCGATCAGCGCCACCGACAGGCCGCGCTGGGCGGCGTCCCACGCCGTCGCCACGCCGTTGATGCCTCCGCCGATGACGAGCAGGTCGAAGGTTTCGGAAGCCAGGCGGGAGAGGTCGCGTTTCATGGAACGCGCATCCTAGCGCAGAGGACCGGGGCAAGCCAAGCGTGCAAATGATCAGCGGATCCGCACGGGTTCGCGGCGCGGCCCCCAGGTGCCGGGGCAGGCCTCGAAGACGCCGGGGATGGCGGTGCCGCAGCGGCCGCAGCGGCCGGACGCGTCCAGATCCCATCCGGTGATGGAATACCAATCCCGTCCGATGACGCAGGCGCCACAGGCGGGACACCAGGTGCTGCCGCCCTTCGGGTCGTGGACGTTGCCGGTGTAGACATGGTTCAGTCCCCGCTCCATGGCGATGCGGCGGGCGCGGGAGAGGGTTTCGGCGGAGGTCGCGGGCAGGTCGAGCATCTTCCAGTCCGGGTGGAAGGCGGTGAAGTGCCAGGGGACGTCCGGACCGAGGTTCGTGGCGAACCAGTCGGCGGCGGCGGCCAGCTCTTCGTCGGAATCATTCAGCCCGGGAATGAGCAGCGTGGTGATCTCCAGCCAGGTCTTCCGGTGCTGGCGGACCCACACCAGCGTGTCCAGCACGTCCCGGAGGTGGCTGGCGCAGACCTTGTCGTAGAAGGACTCGGTGAAGCCCTTGAGGTCGATGTTGGCGGCGTCCATGTGCTCGTAGAACTCGGCCCGGGGGGCGGGTTTCATGTACCCCGCGGTGACGGCGACGGTGCGGAGGCCGCGGGCGCGGCAGGCGATGGCGGTGTCGATCGCGTATTCCAGGAAGATGACCGGGTCGTTGTAGGTGAAGGCGACGCTGCGGCAGCCGAGGCTGACCGCGGCCCTCGGCGATCTGGTGGGGGGCGAGGCCGCGTCGGCGAGGGTGTCGGTCTCGCGCGACTTGCTGATGTCGTGGTTCTGGCAGAACTTACGGCCAGGTTGCAGCCGGCGGTGCCGAAGGAGAGCACCGGGGTGCCGGGGAGGAGGTGGTTCGACGGCTTCTTCTCGATGGGATCGATGCAGAAGCCGCTGGAGCACCGTAAGGTGGTGAGCACGATCCTCCCGCCTTCGCAGTCGCACGAAACAAAAGCCCTGCTGCCCCTCGCGCAACTTGCATTCCGGCGGACAGACATCGCACTGGACCCGGCCCGTCGTCGAGCACCTGCCGAGTACGGCCTGGGTGCGTGGTCTTCATGGGGGCAATGCCAACCACCGCTGAGAAAACAACAATTACTGTCCCGACTGGCGGAGGAGGGTCTGCAGGACCGGCTGGTCGGGGAAGAGGGAGAGGTACTGGCGGGCGAGGGCGAGGGCGGCGGCGGGGTCGCCGTAGACGCGCTCGGTCAGCGCGGCCATGCCGCAGGCGGCCATGGCGTCCGTGTCCATGGAATCGGGCCAGCGGGGATGGGGTTCGCCCCGCTTGAGGCCGGCGGGGCGGGCCTGGAGCGCGAGGTCGGCCGCGCGCCGGTAGTCGTCGCGGGCGGCGAGGAAGCACGGGCGGGCCTCGGCGGTGGGATGGAAGACATCCGGCCCGGTGAGGGCGCGCCCCCGGGCGTAGTGCAGGGCGGCGCGGACCAGATGGAGCTGGAAGGCGTCGGGATTGCGGTCGATCCCCTCGTTGATGAAGACGAGGGCCTGGGCGTTGTCGAGGCTGCCCAGCCACCAGGCGCCGATGGCGTAGCCGCGGACGTTGTGCGGGTCGGCGAGGGTCATGAGCCGGAACCAGGGCAGCAGCTCGGCGCCCCCGGTGTGGTGGTGTTCCGCGCCGGGATCCTGCCAGGGCTTGACCATGCGGTGCAGGTTGCCGATCCAGCCGCGGAAGTCGCGGGAGGCGGGGGGGATGAGCGTGTCGGAACCCCCGCCCTCCCCGGGATGATCGTGCTCGCAGGCCTCGGTGTGGTGATGCTCCTCCTCCGGCGCGGAGGGATCGATCATGCCGGTCTGCTCGTCCGCGTGGCTGACGTCCGAGACCGACTCCAGCTCCTCCTGCAGGTGCAGGGTGTAGGCGACGCCGTTGTGCAGGTAGCGTTCGGTCTTGACGAACAGCGTGTCGGACAGGGTGGTGCGGAACTCGCCGAGGAGCTGCGCGGCGGCGCTGGAGTTGCGGACGGCGCGGGCGCCCAGGTCGCGGCTGCGGCCGCCCTCGTAAAGGTCGGTGCGGCCGTGGCCGGCCAGCCAGGGCCCGGCCAGCAGGAACAGCATCGCCAGCACGCCGGGGATGCGCTTCACAGCGACCTCCGGGAGAAGAGGGCCGAGGCGGCCCCGAGCAGCGCGGCGAAGCAGAGCGCGGTATGCAGCAGGAGGGCGAGGAAGCCGGCGGGGGGAACGGGGCCGACGCCGTCGGTGAAGCGGGTGGTGAGATTGAGCTGGTGGAAGGCGGGCAGCCAGCCGGAGAGGAGGTCGCCCGCGCGGCCGAGCTGGTTGTGCAGGATGCCGGAGAGGGGGCCGCCGGTGAAGACCAGGACCGCGCCGAGGACGATCGTGACGCCCTGGGTCAGGAGGAGCGATCCGGCGACGGCCAGGGCGGCGAGCAGGGCGAGCGAGGCGGTCTGGGCGATGAACATCTGGGCGAAGGTGTCGGGGGCGAAGACCTCCAGGCGGGGCACGGAGATCCAGGCGATGGCGGCGAGCGCGATGTAGACCAGGATCCCGCAGCCGGCGCAGGCCAGCACCTTGGCCAGGATGACCTGGGCGCGCGTCACCGGCCGGGCGAGCACGGGGTGGAGGGTCCGCGACTCGATCTCGGAGGGGAACTGCCGGGCCGCGAGCAGGAGGGTAAGGATGTGGGCGAAGGCCCAGGCCAGGGTCAGGCCCAGGTTGGTGAGGAAGGTGGCGGTCTCGGGGCTGTCGATGCCGGCGATGCGGAAGGCGGCCGAGGCCAGGGCGAAGACGCCCATGAGGATGAGCAGCACGGCGAGGTCGCGCCGGCGGAGCATCTCCAGCCAGACCACCCGGCCCAGGATTTGGAGGACGCCGGGTTGATCGCGTTCGAAGCGGCTCATACCGGCCTCCGTGCGAACACCCAGACCGCGAGGCCGAAATACGCCGCGGTGTAGAGCAGGCCGTAGCCGGCGAGCTGCGCCATCTCCCCGGCGGCGAGGGGGCGCCACGACTCGGCGTGGATGGCCTTTTCGGAAAGGTCGAGCAGATCGAGCTGCGGGATGAGCCAGGTGAGCCCGAGGATCAACGCCCGCCCGGCGGCCCCCGCCGCGGCGTGGAAGGAGGCGCCCATGGAGGAGAACATCTGTCCGCCCAGGTAGAGCAGGCAGCCGAGGGTGATGGCGGCGTCGAGGTTCACCACCAGGGAGAGCCAGAAGCAGAAGGCGGCGAGCAGGGCGAACAGCACCGCCTGCAGCGCGGCGTATTGCAGCAGCAGGGAGACCGGGACGGCGCCGCCGAAGAGGAGCGTCCCGGCGGTGAAGACCAGCAGGAAGAGGCCGAGGCAGAACAGGGCGGCCAGTTCGACGCCGAGCAGTTTGCCGAGCAGGAAGGTGGAGCGGCGGATGGGCCGGGCGAGGATGGGATGGAGGGTGCGCTGCTGGAATTCGCGGGGAAGCTGGCGGGAGGCGAGCACGATCACCGTGACGGCGCAGGAGAAGCCGGTGACGCGCAGGGCGACCTCGCGGTAGAACTTGTTGAGGCCGGAGAGGCCGAAGAAGTCGAGGCTGACGACCGCGGCGATGAGCCGGGTGGCCGCGACCACGACCCCGTAGACCTCGCGGCGGCGGACGGCCTCCAGCAGCACGGTGCGGGCGATGAGCCAGGCATTCCGCATGATCAGACCGGCTGGCCCCGCACGACATCGATGAAGAAGTCCTCCAGCGAGCGGCCCGCGGCCTCGCCGAGCAGCTCGCGGGTGGGCGCGGAGCGGACGATGCGGCCCTGGTGGATCATGATGACGCGGTCGCAGAGGGTCTCGACCTCGGAGAGTTCGTGCGAGCTGAAGAACACGGTGCGGCCGAGGGCCTTCTGTTCCGCGATGATCTGGCGGAGGTCGAAGCGGCCGAGCGGATCGAGCCCGGAGGAAAGTTCGTCGAGGATGAACAGGTCGGGGTCGGCGATGAGGGCCTGGGCGATGCCCACGCGCTGCTGCATGCCCTTGGAGAAGTCGCGCAGGAGGTGTTCGGCGCGGCCTTCGAGCCCGACCCGGGCGAGCAGGCCGGGGATGCGTTCGCGGAGCCGGGTGCGGGTGAGGCCGGCCAGGCCGCCGTAGAGTTCGAGCAGTTCCCGGGCCTTGAGGAAGGGGTAGTACATCGACACCTCGGGGAGGTAGCCGATGCGGCGGCGGCTTTCGGGGGCGCCGGGTTCGAGTCCGAACACCCGCACCGATCCGGAGGTCGGGAAGACGAATCCCATCAGGGTTTTCAGGGTGGTGCTCTTGCCGGCCCCGTTGGCGCCGATGAAACCGACGCACTCCCCCCGGCCGACCTCGAAGGAGACTCCGTCGACGGCCCGCGCGGCCCTTCCGCGGGTCCGGTATTCACAGGCGAGGTCGCGGACCTCGATCACCTTTGTTGCTTCCATGGCCCGCAGACTACCAAACGGCCGGGAGGGAGGTCAACGGACGAAGGGCCGGGCGGGAGGGGCAAATCGAACGCCGGACGATAAAAAGGTTTGTCATCGGGTCCGGGTGACGCTAGGCATCCACGAAACATGAATTTCCCGCTGCGCAAGCTGCTGTCAATCGCATGGATGATGGTCCTTTTCGCCGTCCTGCCAGAACCCTGCACCGCCCAACAGGGGGGGGGCGTGACGACCTCGCCGGACTACGCGCTGTTCAGCATGAAGCTGAACCAGATCCCCGGCCTGATGGCGGCGGAGAAATACAACGACGCGCTCAAGAACATCGAGCATTGCGTCACCTGGATGAAGGACAAGCTGGAGAAGGACCCCCGCCTCAACCAGCCGTTTGAATACTGCCACTTCGTGCGCGCGGTCTGCCGGCTGCAACTCAAGGAATACGACGCCGCCACCGGGGAATTCAGCAAGTACCTGGGACTCTTCCCCCAGGGCCGGTTCCGCCGCAACGCCATCATCCTGTGGGCGGACGCCCACGCCGCGAAGGACGAGTGGAACAAGGTGGTGGAGGTGATCCTGCCGGTCTTCAAGGACCCGGGCATCAAGTACATCGAGCAACTGGCCGCCTACCAGCTCCTGGGCGAGGCGCGTTTCAAGCTGGAGCAGTGGAAGGAGGCCATCGATCCCTTGAAATGGCTCTTTGTCAACGGCAGCTACGAGTCGCGCACCGACGTCGCCTCCATGCTGGCGATCTGCTTCATCCGCATCGACGACTTCGAGACCCTGTACAAGTTCATCCCGGCGGTCTTCAAGACGCCGGCCCGTTACGACGTGCGTTTGCAGATGACGTTGATGGAGGAGGGCGACCGGCATTACGGCGAGGGGAACATCGACAAGGCCCTCCTGCTTTTCCGCCTGATCTATCCGAAGACCGAACTGATCATGCAGCTTCAGAAGCGCACGCAGGACCTGCAGCGGCAGCGCAACGAGGCGGTCCAGCGCGAGAAGGCGGATCTGGAGGTCAACGCCAGCGTGATCCGCAAGATCGAGCGGGCGCTGAAGGTCTACGCGGAACAGCTCAAGCAGATCAACGAGGTTCCGGACTACGACATCGAGCTGCGCGTCCGCGTCGCCAACTGCTATCACGAACTGCAGCGGTTCCTCGAGGCCTGGCTCCTCTTCAAGCAGATCCACAAGGACGACCCCAAGCACAAGCTGGCCCAGCGCTCGCTCTACTCGGCGTTTGCGGCGGCGCTGGAGATGAAGGACATCGAACGGGCGCTGAAGGACGGCTACGGGTACCTCGACGAGTATCCCAAGGGCGAATTCTGGGACACGGTCACGATCAATCTGGCGACCATCCATCTGGAGCGCACCGAGTTCGAGAAGGCGATCGCGGTCTGCGAGCGGGCGCTCAAGGTCAATCCCGAGCACCTTCTCAAGGACAACGTCCTGTACATCATCGGCTACAGCCAGTTCATGCTCTCGAATCTGGAGGGGGGGCTGGCCTCGCTGGAGCGCATCTTCAACGAGCATCCGCAGAGCGGGTTCCTGCAGTACTCCATGTACTACCACGCCCTGGGCTACCTCTTCCTGCAGCGCTACACCCCCGCCCGCCAGGAATTCGCCTCCTTCCTCAACCGCTTCAAGGGCGGCCCCATGGTCGAGGAGGTCAGCTACCGCATCGGGGTGGCCTATTACGGCGAGGGCAACTTCGACAAGGCCGCCGAGGTCCTCCAGTCCTTTCTGGAGCGTTACCCCGACTCCATCAACCGCTCCGAGGCCTTTGCCATGCTGGCGGACATCCAGGGCTCCCGGGGCGAGCTGGACGAGGCGCTGAAAAACTACGACAACGCCCTCCCCCCGGCCGTGAACATGGTGCAGGTGGACTACGCGGTCATGCAGAAGTCAAGGACCCTGGAGCTGGAAAGCCGCTATGACGAGATCATCGCGCTCTGGAGCGGCTATTCCGCCAAGTACAAGGAACTCGCGAATTTCACCGAGGCGATCTACTGGATCGGATCGACGCAGAAGAAGCAGAACAAGCTCGAGGAGTGCCTGAACACCTTCTACGACGGCATCGTGAAGTACGGGGACGATCCCGCCAACCATGGCATCGACATGATCCTGCGCGATCTGGAGTCGGAACTGAAGGAACTGCCGGACGCCGCCGGCGGGGCCCAGGAAAACGAGGAGCAGCGGAAGAGCGCCGCCCTCCTGCGCGCCATGAAGGACCGCCTGTACGGCGAGATCCGCGAGGCCATCGCCAAGAACAGGAAGACCCTGGAGATGCGCCTGATCAGCCTGTTCGCCAACCTGGCCGCCACCGCCCAGATCAAGGATCCCCTGGTCAACTCCCTGATCAACGAGCGGCTGATCGAGAAGGCGGGCCCCTACACCCTCAACACCATGGCGCGCGAGGCCAAGGCCCGCAACATGCCGGACTTCGCCTACAAGGTGTACGACCAGTTCCTCACGGCCCATTCCACCTCCGACCTGGCGCTCGACGCCTTCCGCGGCAAGGCCGAGCTGGCCATGACGCAGAACGACTTCAAGACGGCGGAGCCCCTGCTCTCCCTCATCGCCGAGCGCTACCCCTCGCTGGACGACGCCGGCTGGGCGCACATCCGCCTGGGGCAGATCCAGCTCTCCCGCAAGACTCGACAAGGCGGCGGAGGTCACCCTCGTGCGTCGGCGCCTACATCGGAAGGGCGACCTTCGGCTCGAGGCTGTCCTCTACGGCCTGGGCGAGGTCCGCCTGGCCCAGGGCAACGCCGCCGAGGCCTACGCCTTCCAGCGCATCTGCGTGATGTACAGCGGCTGGTGCCGAATGGGCGGCATGTACCTGGGGCGGCCGCCGAATGCCTGCTGAAGCTCGGCTGTCCGGACGAGGCCAAAGCCACGCTGAACGAATTTTGCAGAACACCCTTCGCCTGGCGGGGACGCCGGAGGCCGAGGAGGCCGCCAAACGCGCCTGAAATCCATGGGAGGGGGTACCGACATGCACCGCCTGCGCGCCCTTCTTTTCCCGCTGCTGATCGCGGCGGCCGCCTCCTCCTCCGCCGACGAGGCCCGCATCTACTTCCAGGACGGGCGCCGGGTCTGGGACATCGACCTGCTCGGGCGCACCTCCGGCGGCACCATCAAGCTGAAGCGCAAGGACCAGGGCGAGTCCATCTTCGAGGAGGACCTCAAGGGGATCAAGGCCATCTCCTTCAAGATGCCCTTCGACACCGACGCCGTCCGCAAGCGCTACGACGACGGCGATTACGAGAAGCTCATCGCGGAACTGGCCGAACCCCTCAAGCAGTACATCATCTTCCAGGACATCAACAACAACGCCTCGACCTACCTGATGATCCTGGCCAACTGCTACCACTTCTCGGGCAAGTACGCCGAGGGCATCGTGCTCTTCGAGCGGCTGCAGCGCAACTTCCCCAAGGAAAGCCGCGAATACCGCGAAGTCCTGCTCCTCAAGAGCATCGCCCTGCACGCCACCAACCGCAGCGACGAAACCGCGAAGGTCCTGGCCCAGCTCAAGGAGCCGGATCCGACCGACCCCACCGCCCCGCTCTACTGGTACTCGATGGCCAAGCTCCAGATGACGACCAACGACTTCTACAACGCCCGCGAGAACATCGCGCGCATCGTGGCCTTCGCCCCCAAGGACTTCACCTGGTTCACGCCGGCGCTGTACATGTCCGGCGAGGAATACGCCCGCACCAACGCCTACGACACCGCGCGCCAGATCGCCGAGGAACTGCGCATCGTCGCCCCGGGCACCGAATGGGTCGCCAAGGCCGCCAAGCTCAAGGAGCAGGTCGACGAGGACGAGCGCCGCCACAAGGAAGCCGAGGAACGCCTGGCCCGGGAGGAGGCGGCCAGGGCCGCCCTGAGCCCGTTGCGCCAGAAGCCCGGCGGCGAAAAACCCAACGACACCATGACCGATGTAAAACCGGACGCCCCCGAGGCGGGAACCCAGCCGGGACGGCCGGACATTCAATAACAAGGAGAACATGACCATGAAGATCTCGATCAAAGGTATGAGCCGACTGGGCCTGATGGCGACGCTGCTCGCGCTGATCCTGCCCCTGACCGCCCCGCTCGCCCAGACTCCGGCGGCCGCGGCCCCCGGCGCGGACGCGCCCAAGCCCAAGGCGGTCAAGAAGGAACAGTCCCTCTGGGATGTCGTGGTCAGCGGCGGCATCTTCATGGTCCCGCTCGGCATGGTGTCGGTCGCGTCCCTCACCGTGACCATCCGCAACTTCCTGGTCCTCAAGCGGGACAAGCTCATGCGCCCCGACCTCCTGCCCCAGCTCCGCCAGATGGCGGCCGAAGCCAACATTCATGGCATGAGCGAACTGTGCACCGCCAACCCCTCCTTCCTGACCGGGGTGATCCGCGGCGGCCTCGAACGCGTGACCGGCGATGAATTGAACGTCGACACCGTCAAGGAGGGCATGGAACTCACCGGCAAATACCTCACCACCGCGGCCATCAAATGGGTCAACTGGCTCTCCAACTTCGCGGCCATCGCCCCGATGCTCGGACTGCTCGGAACGGTGCAGGGGATGATCGGCGCCTTCGGCAAGATCGCCCTCGGCCAGATGGGCCAGGGCGAGGCGATGGCCGCCGACATCTCCGTCGCGCTGATCACCACGGCGGCGGGCCTCATCATCGCCATCCCGTCCATGATCTCCTACTACTTCTTCAAGGCCGCCCTGGGCGAATCCCTCGGACTGCTCGGCAGCGAAATCGCCTCCCTCCTCGACGCCATGCGCACCGGTCGCGCTCCGGGCGGGGCGGAACCCGCCTGATCTCCCACGGGTGATCCCCATGATCTTCGACGTTCCATCCGACGGCAAGGAAGACCAGATCGACATGTCGCCCATGATCGACATGGTCTTCCTGCTGATCATCTTCTTCATCACCAACTCCAAGGAGTACCAGGACTCGCGCGTGGAGGTGAAACTCCCCATCGCCGCCCATGCCAAGGTGCCCAAGGAGCCCAAAAACCGCCAGTCGATCACCATCGAGGCGGACGGCAAGATCCTCCTGGGCGGCAAGGAGGCCAAAATGGAGGACATCAAACCCACCATCGAGGAGGCCATCAAGACCATCCCCGACCTCAAGATTTTCCTGCGGGCCGAAGGCACCGTCGCCCATCGCCTCGTGCGCAATGTCATGGGGGAATGCGCCGCGGGCGGCGTGGCCGACATCATCTTTGCAACGTTCGAAAAAGACGAGGGCTCCTGACATGCTCCTGGGCGACGACGACGAACTGAACAAGGCGGAGGAAGGGCTGTCCATCGCCCCCCTCATCGACTGCGTCTTCCTGCTGCTGATCTACTTCGTCACCAGCACCTCCCTGCGCCAGCTCGAGGCCGACCTGGGCATCCGCCTGCCCGGCAACGTCCAGTTGTCCAAGTCGGTGGAGATGCCCGACGAGCAGATCGTGGAAATCAGCGCCGACGGCCGGATCATCCTGAACAACACGACCTACAGCGAGACCCCAAGGAACGCGACCTGCCCGACCTCGAGAAAACCCTGGAACGCTACCGCGAATCCTGCCGCCTCGCCAACAACAAGGACCTGATCACCATCATGGCCGACGGCGAGACCAAACACCAGCGGGTGATCGACGTCATGAACGCCTGCGCCGCCGCCGGCTGCACCAACGTCACCATCGGCGGCGGCCGGGGAATAACCCCCGCCCGCACCATGCCCGACGACCCCGTCTCCGCCCCCTGGCGGCGGATGAAACGCGCCGGACTCGCGCTCTCCGCCGTCTGCGCCCTCCTGCTCCCGCTCTTTTACCACGCCCTGCGCCGGCGGCTCGACCGGCATCTGCGGACCGGCCTCCCGCGGACGCCCTCCGCGGCCTCGCCGGCCTGCTCTGGCTCGGCCTCGCCGGCGGAGCCCTCACCGCCCTGCTCGCCTCCCTCAAGCTGCGCGCCCCGCCCCCGCGCTGACCCCGCGTTCCGGTGACCGGAACGCGGGCCGCGAAAAGTTGGCGACCGGAACCCGGTCTACTCGCCGAACCGGAAGCCGGCCGCCTGCGGATGCAGCCGCGGCCGGATGTTCTTGAGCCCCCAGAGTGGCCCCCGCCCGGCACGGGTCCCGGCGGCGCTCCAGTCGTGCGGCTTGAACCCGATCGCCAGCGCCGGCGACCGCCGGCAGGGTCGATCCTTCCATCCGCCACGGCATCGTCCAATAGGGATCCGGCGATCACCGAACCGGTCTCATGCCCGGCCGCCTGCCACTCCGCCAGCGGCATCCCGGCGAAACGGACGTCCCCGCCCCCGGCCTTCCAGTAGAGATTGCTGCGGGTGAGGTCTGCGCCTCCTTCCACCGGCCGCTCAGCACGTCGCCCTCCCCGCCAGAGGCACCAGGTTGTTCTCGAAGGTGAAGGAGAGATGATCCTCCGCGCGGCTGGCCTGCAACTGCCAGCGCCGCGCGTTGGCGAGAAGGTTGTTCCGCACGATGTTCTCGCGGCCGTAATGCTGGTGGAACCCGCCGGTGGACTGGTGTCGACGACCAGGTTGTTCTCGAACAGGATGCCCGTGCTGCCCTCGTCGGTGTAGAGCCCCATCCCCCGTACTCGTAACAGTGGATGTCCTGGAAGATGTTGCCGGTGACAACGTCCCCTCCGACCGGCCCAGCGTGTAGATCCCGCCCATGTCGCACAGCAGCCCGTGCCCGATATGCTGCCGGTTGTCCGCGATGCGTTGCGCTTCGCCACGCTGTCCCCGTAGCCCCACACCCAGCCGACCGAGAAGCCGCTGTAGAACAGGTCGGAGATGTGGTTGTGCTCCAACGTGTTGTCGCAGCCGTGGCCACAAGCCGATCGACGAGAAGTAATGGCGGCCGCCGTGCGCGATGACGCAGTTCTCCACCCGGTTGGAGGCCGCGACCTGCGCGGCCATGTCCCCCGGTCCGCCGGCCCGATGTACACGCCGCCCCCTCGCCCAGGTCCTCGAACAGTCCGTCGGTCACCCGGCAGTCGCGCACGTCCGCGCGGAGCCACAGGCCGTGCCCCCGGTGTGCGTGACGTCGCAGCGGTCGAAGACGATGCGCCGGGCGTGCTCGGCCCCGATCATCACCGGCGCGTAGACGCTGGCCTGCCGGGGCTCGTGCTGCGGCGGACTCGCGGCGGAATGCCGGAAGCCGAGCCCGCGGAAGACGATGTCGTGGACGGGGTTCTCCGCCGTGCCCTCGATCGACACCAGGCGCGGCAGCACCCCCGCCGTCACCGGGGTGGCGGGGTCCATCCCCTCCGGCCAGACCACGCGCAACTCACCCCCGGAGGCGAACCATTCGCCGGGGTCGTCCAGGAACGCCCCGTGGTTTTCCAGCCAGAACCGGGTGCCCTCCTTCAGCGGGTTCCAGGGTTTCATGGCGTGCGCGGTGGCGGCCATCGTGCCGCGCGCGGGGTCGACGTCGTCCAGTTCCATCGCGTGAAGTCCCATTTGTGCAACGCGACGATGCGCACCCCGGCCAGGTATCCTGGCGCGGACGCCAGCTTCACGAACGCGCCGGGCGGCGCACTCAGCTCGATGCGCGCCACCCCGTTGGAGGCCTCCCCGGACCGTACCCCCGGCCAGGAGGAAAAATCCCCCGGTTGGGATGGCGGGCCGGGATCGCCGGTGCGGGCCGATCCCGCTCTCGGGCGCCAGCCCCCCGGGCCAGTAGACGCGGACGCCCCCCGGCTTCCGCGCGGACGAAATCCAGTTCCGCCCCGCCCGAAAACACCGGGCCCGCACCGGGGGCGGCCGATCACGACCGGCCGTTCCGCCGTGCCGGAGTCCCCCGCCACCAGGACGAGCGGTTCCCGCATGCGTGCGCATCCCCTCCTCCACCGTGATCCGGAACGGCCCCGGATTTCCGGCGGCGCGGGCCTCGCGCATCGCGTCGCGGGCGGCCACCAGCGAGGGCAGGCCGCGGGGGCCGACGTCAAACACGGTTTCCGCAGGGAGGGCTGCGGCTGCGCCGAAAAGCGCCACGGAGGTGCAGGCGATGGTTTTCATATATGCGGACGGAGGACGCCCCGAAACGCGGGGGGATTCATTATTGTGTATTCGCGGAAACCTGCTAATCGAAGGATCCAACAACGTTTTGTAAGGAACTCCCACCGTGAGCATTCCCGAAAGCGCAGCACAGAAAACGCTGAATCACATGATTCAGATCCAGGAACGATCATCGCCGGGGCCAGCAACTGGCCACGCAACCCGGGGAGCTGCACCAAGCAACGCGAGGACGCGATCCAGCAGATGATCCGCGACCTGCCGGAGGACCACCGGGATCTCTTCACCCGGCTCTACAACCGCGACAACCTGATCATCGTGCCGGTCACCCATGGCAGGAAGAAGCTGTCCGAGGACTCGTGTTCCGCCTGCAACGTCGGTCTGCCGGTGGGCGTCGTGGCGCAGATCCGGTCGGCGGACTCGGTGATGAACTGTTCGAACTGCCGCCGCTTCCTCGTTCTATCCGGAGAACCGGGCGCGCGGATCGCGGCCCAAGGGGACGGGCCCCGCCCCCATCGGCATCGCGCGTTTCACGGCCAAGCGGCTCATGCTGCCGAACGTCGACGCGGACAGCGTGGAGGAGCTTTTCGAGCTGCTGAGCAAGCGCCTGAAGGAGGAGGAGTTCGTCGACAACCCGAAGTCGCTCAAGGAGGAGGCGCTCAAGCGCGAGGCCCTGATGAGCACGGCGGTCCACAACGCGATCGCCTTCCCGCACGTGCGCGGGGTCGAGGGAGGCGGACTGGTCCTCACCCTCGCCACCAGCAGGAAAGGCATCGATTTCGGCGGCAAGACCAAGACCAAGATTTTCTTCTTCATGGTCATCCCCACCGCCACCAGCGTCTTCTATCTCAAACTGTTGTCCGGTCTGGCCCAGTCCTTCCAGGAGAAGGAACCCCGGGACGCCCTGCTGGAGGCCGAGACGCCCGAAGCCCTGTGGAAGCTGCTCATCACGGCGACCAAGAAGACCATCTCCTGACCGGGCGGCCCGCGGCGGCGCCCGCGAACCGCCGGCCCGCCCCGCATTTTTCTGCATTCCAAGCTTTACAGCCGGGACCTTTTGATTACAGTTCGCGGGTCAAAAATACAAAAACAAGCAAGATCAGGAACTACATGGACGTTCAAGTCAAAGCCGAGCTCAAGAAGAAATTCGGCAAGCATGAGAAGGACACCGGATCGGTCGAAGTGCAGGTCGCCCTGCTCTCCCAGCGGATCAAGGAACTGACCGAGCATTTCAAGATTCACAAGAAGGACAACCACGGCCGCCGGGGCCTGACCCTCATGGTCAGCCAGCGCCGCCGCCTTCTCAACTATCTGTCCGCCAAGGACAAGCCGCGGTATCAGGCGGTGATTCAGCAACTCGGACTTCGCAAGTAAGCGACCCCCCGGAACGCCCTTCGTCCACACGGTCGAGGGGCGTTTTGTTTCCATGATCCCCCCGCCCGCCTCCGGCCTGTCCTTCCGACACGGACCCGCGCATCCGCGCATGTCCCTCCGCCGCCGGGCCATCCCCCTTTCCCATACATAACAAAGAAGGAGCAAAACACATGAACCACTCCAAGAGTGTGTCGGTCCAGGTTGGAACCCGGACCCTGAAGCTGGAAACCGGAACGCTTGCGCAGCAGGCCGCCGGAGCCGTGATGGCCACCATCGGGGAGACCATGGTCTTCTCCGCCGTCACCAACACCGCCAAGCCGCGCGAAGGCATCGACTTCTTCCCGCTGCAGGTCGAATACCGCGAAAAGTTCTACGCCGCGGGCAAGTTCCCCGGCGGGTTCTTCAAGCGCGAAGCCCGTCCCAGCGAGCGCGAGATCCTGATCATGCGCGTCACGGACCGTCCCATCCGCCCGCTCTTCCCCTCGGGCTACCGCAACGACGTGCAGATCAACAACGCCCTCGTCTCGTTCGACGGCGTCAACATGCCCGACCCCCACAGCATCAACGCCTCCAGCGCCGCGCTGCACATCTCCGAGATCCCCTTCATGGGCCCGATCGCGGCGGTGCGCGTGGGCATCATCGACGGCCAGATCGTCATCGAACCCTCGCCCGAGCAGATGAAGGGCAGCCGCCTGGAACTGATCTACGCCGGCACCCGCGACAAGATGCTGATGATGGAGGGCGAGGCGAAGGAAATCAGCGAGGCGGAAATGATCGCCGCCATGAAGGCCGGCCACGCCGAGGTGGTCAAGATCATCGACGCGCAGCATGAACTCCGCAACCTGCTCGGACTTCCCCCGAAGCGGATCGTCGACGAGGCCGCCCCCTCCGCCCTGTTCACCCAGGCGCTGGAAATCGGCGGGGCCGCCCTGGCCGACGCCCTCCTCATCCCCGGCAAGCAGGACCGCGGCGCCGCGAAGGAAAAGGTCCTCGCCGCGCTCAAGGAACAGCTCGCGGCGGCGGTTCCGGACATGACACCCGAACAGTTCCGCCAGGTCAGCGACGAGCTGGAAATCCACGTGGTGCGCGCCAACGTGCTGGAGCGCGGCAAGCGCCCCGACGGCCGCCGCAGCGACGAACTCCGGCCGCTCGCCGCCCAGCTCGGGGTGCTCCCCCGCGCCCACGGCAGCGCCATCTTCAACCGCGGCGAGACGCAGTCCCTCTGCGTGGTCACCGTCGGCAGCACCTCGGACACGCAGGACCTCGACCACGTGGTCGGCGGCGACACCGAAAAGAAGTTCATGCTGCACTACAACTTCCCGCCCTACAGCGTCGGGGAGGTCGGACGCCTCGGCATGACCGGCCGCCGCGAAATCGGCCACGGCAACCTGGCCGAACGCAGCCTCAAGCCGGTCATCCCCGACGACTACGCCTACACCATCCGCATCGTCTCGGAAATCATGGGCTCGAACGGCTCCAGCTCGATGGCCAGCGCCACCGGCGGCACCCTCGCCCTCATGGACGCCGGCGTGCCGATCAAGCGCCCGGTCGCCGGCATCTCCGTCGGACTCTTCAGCGACGAGGCCAGGGGCCGGAGCGAACTGGTGCTCGACATCCTCGGCACCGAGGACCATTGCGGCGACATGGACTTCAAGGTCTGCGGAACCCGCAACGGCATCACCGGCTTCCAGGTCGACCTCAAGATCAACGGCCTCACCTGGGACCAGGTCACGCAGGCCTTCGAAATGGCCCGCGTCGGACGCCACCAGATCCTCGACTTCATGCACGGCGTGATCGCCGAGCCCCGTCCCGATCTCTCGCCCTACGCCCCGCGCATGGAGAAGGTCATGATCGACCCCGAGAAGATCGGCCTGATCATCGGACCCGGCGGCAAGAACATCAAGCGCATGACCGAGTTCTTCAAGGTCAAGATCGACATCGACGACGACGGCTCGGTGTACATCTTCAGCTCGACCCCCGAAGGACTGAAGGGCGCCAAGGCCGAGATCCAGGGCATGACCGCCGAGGCCGAGATCGGCATGGTGTACAAGGGCCGCGTGACCGGCATCAAGGAATTCGGCGCTTTCGTCGAGATCCTGCCGGGCATGGAAGGCCTCCTGCACATCAGCGAGATCGCCAACGAGCGCGTCCGCAGCGTGGCCGACCACATCAAGGTCGGCGAGATCATCGAGGTCAAGTGCCTTGATGTGACCGAGTCCGGCCGGATCTCCCTGAGCCGCCGGGCGCTCCTCCCCCGCAACGACTGAGGGAGGGAAGAGGAAGGGGCCGTGCCGGAATGCACGGCCCCTTCTTCGTTTCTTTGCGCAAAAAGTTAACAAAGTGCGGGTTGCGCTGTAGATTAAAATCCGTTTCATTCGCTTGACGCCCCTGTTCCGGCAGGGGAGTTTGGCCCGTTGCTCCGTTCCATCGCCAAAGGAATTTCCCGCGTGAAACAAAGACATCTGATTCAACTGGCCTTCGGGGTCTGCGTGGCTTCGTTCACCTTCACCACTTTGATTCATGCGCAGGATATCGTGGAGCCCTCATCGGTGGTTTCCTCCCCCCAGCGCTACTGGGCCAAGGAGATTGCGTTCCAGGACCGCCTGATCGAGACCCCCTCCGGAAAAACCCAGGCCATCAACGACCGGAACTTCTACAGTTTCAAAGTGGCGGTGATCGGGACCTGCTATGCCGACCAGGCGTGCTACGAAAAGCTCAAGAATCTCCGCCTGGACCAGGAATACCTCTTCGCCGGGACCGTTCTGGAACGCCGCGGCAAATACTACGTCATCACCCGGAACGTCGACGCTCTCTACGTGGAGCCAAAGGCCGTCGTGCAGCCCATCGGGAAAGCCATCGGCGCGCAGGCCGCACAGGAGCTGGCCCGCCACCGGAATCTCCAGGTCATGGCGGACATGATGAACCGGGCGCAGGCCTCGATGCTGCTCTACTCCCGCCAGCAACGCATCGACTTCAAGGAATTCTTCAATCCGGACTCCCCCCACCAGGATGCCATGAACCAGATCATCCAGGGGGTGGTGAACCAGCTTGAACGTGAGGGCCGCATGAGCGCCTCCGATCTGATTTCAAGCTATATCCGGGATGCCCTGAGCGATCACTACATGGGCACCACCGGCGGGGTGGTTGATGTGGCCATCCCGGCCGAGATGCTTAAGGAAATCAACGCCGTTTCACCACCTCAGACCTCCGTGGCTCCGGAAAACCCCGCGACCGCACCCGCACCGGATGCGACCGCCAGACCGGTCCCAACGCCCCCCACCCCCAGCCCGCTTCCCATCGCCATCACCACGAATGATCCTCCCATTGTGGTCGAAGGCAATCGTGCCCACGGTGAAATCCGCCCCCGGATACCATGAAACTGGTCCCGGCGCCCCCCTGTGGAGGGCATTGTCGGAAACGAGCCGGATGTGAGGTGCTGGAGAAACCTCAACGATGTTGGAACGCCCGCGACAAACACGGCGGCAACCCTGACTCCTGAACCCGTCGTGCCCGCTCCGCCCCCCGATGTCGTGGTTCCGCCCCCGCTCCCGAGGTTGTTCCCCCGGTCGTCACCCCGAACCCGCCCCGGCTCCCGAAGTCGTCGTCCCGCCCTGGGCTGACCTCGAGGTCACCCCGGTCGTCACCCCGAACCCGCGCCGCCCCCGAGGTTGTTCCCCCGGTCGTCACCCCGGAACCCGCGCCGGCTCCAGAGGTTGTCCCCCCGGTCGTCACCCCGGAAACCCGCGCCCGCCCCTGAAGTCGTCGTCCTCAAGCTCCCGCACTCGAGGTCACCCCGGTGGTCACGCCGGAACCCGCCCCGGCCCCGGGGAAGGGGAGGTTGTCCCCCCGGTCGTCACCCCATCACCCCGGAACCCGCGCCCGCCCCTGGAAGTCGTCGTCCCCGCTCCCGCACCCGAGGTCGTTCCCGGTGGTCACGCCGGAACCTGCCCCGGCTCCCGAGGTCCCCCCGGTCGTCACCCCGAACCCGCGCCCGCCCCTGAAGTCGTCGTCCCCGCTCCCGCACCCGAGGTCCCCCGGCGGTCACGCCGGAACCCGCCCCGGCTCCCGAGGTCGTCGTCCCCGCGCCGGCTCCAGAGGTTGTCCCCCGGTCGTCACCCCGGAACCCGCGCCCGCCCCCGAAGTCGTCGTCCCCGCTCCCGCACCCGAAGTCCCCCGGTCGTCACCCCGGAACCCGCGCCCGCCCCCGAGGTCGTCGTTCCCGCGCCGGCTCCCGAAGTCCCCCCGGTCGTCACCCCGGAACCTTACCCCCGAAGTCACCCCGACACCAATGCCTGAACCGGCTCCGGCCCCGGCACCCGAAACGCCTCCGGTCATCACCACCATTCCGGAACCGGTGCCCGCCGAGAAAGTGATCCCGCCCGCGCCACCCGCACCCAAGGACGAACCCGCCCCCAAAAAGCGCGGCTTCTTTTCCCGGGTCTTCGGAGGCGGTGAAAAACCCGGCATCGTCGAGACCGCCCCGCCGCCGAAGGAACCGACCGGGGAACCCGTTGCGGTCAAGCCGGTCGAACCCAAACCCGCGCCCGTCGTCCGGATCCCGGACTCCGAGAAGATGCCGAAGCCGCCCCGCAAACCCGAGCCGGCTCCAGAGGTCAAACCGCCCCAGCCCCCTCCCGCGGCGAAACCCGCCGACGAAGGCGTATACGATCCGGACGTCGACTTCCACTTCAAGAACCTCCCCGGCCTGCCGAAGTAATTCCTCCCGGGATTTCCCCCGCCGTTGATCTTGCCAGCGGCCGCCCGGCATCGTAGCTAGACGCCTCTTTTCACCAGGAGACCCCATGGCCCGTCTGAATTCTTCCTACCGCAAACTGTCCGCCGGCTACCTCTTCCCCGAAATCGCCCGCCGCACCCGCGAATTCGCCGCCCAAAACCCCGGCGCGAAAATCGTCCGCCTCGGCATCGGAGACACCACCGAACCCATCCCCTCCGAAATCATCGGCGCCTTCCACGCCGCCGTGGACAAGCTCGCCAGCCCCGCCACCTACACCGGCTACGGCGACTCCGAAGGCCAGCCCGCCTTGCGCGAGGCCATCTCGCACTACTACGCCGGCTTCGGCGCCAAGGTCGACCCCGCCGACATCTTCGTGAGCGACGGCGCCAAGTCCGACTCCTCCTCCCTCCAGTCCATCTTCTCCACCGACTGCGTTGTCGCCGTCCAGGACCCCGCCTACCCCGTCTACGTCGACAGCAACGTCATCGCCGGCCGCACCGGCGCGGCAAAGGACGGCACCTACGAGGGCATCGTCTACATGCCCTGCAACGAGGCCAACGGCTTCTTCCCCGCCCTGCCCTCCGGCAAGGTCGACCTCATCTACATCTGCAGCCCCAACAACCCCACCGGCGCCGTCGCCACCCGCGCGCAGCTCGAGGCCTTCGTCGCCTACGCCCTCGCGAACAAGGCGGTGATCCTCTTCGACTCCGCCTACTGCGAGTTCATCCAGGACCCCGCCCTGCCCCGCTCCATCTACGAAATTCCCGGCGCCGAGACCTGCGCCATCGAGATCAACAGCTTCTCCAAGTCCGCCGGCTTCACCGGCATCCGCCTCGGCTGGAGCATCGTCCCCCGCGTCCTTGTGTGCGAGGACGCCGCCCCCGGCGAACTCCACCGCATGTGGACCCGCCGCCAGAACACCTTCTTCAACGGCGCGTCCAACATCGTCCAGGCCGGCGGCGTCGCCGCCCTCACCGGCGCGGGCCTCGTGCAGACCCGCCAGGTCATCGCCCACTACATGGAAAACGCGAAGATCATCCGCGAGGGCCTGCGCAAGAAGGGCCTCACCGTCTTCGGCGGCGTCAACGCCCCCTACGTCTGGCTCAAAACCCCCGGCGGCATGGACTCCTGGGTCTTTTTCGACAAGCTGCTCTCCGAGTGCAACGTCGTCGGCACCCCCGGCGCCGGCTTCGGCCCCAGCGGCCAGGGCTACTTCCGTCTCAGCGCCTTCGGCAAACGCGCCAACGTGCTGGAAGCGGTCGAACGCATCCAGACCCGGTTGAAGACGTGACCCTCCCCGGGTTCGCGGACTGGAGGGGGCTCGATCCGCGTGACGCGGCCGGCCGCATCCTCTCCACCGCGCCCCGCCTGCCCGGCCACGCCGCCGCCATCGCATCGCTTCCGGATGCAACCAC
>JAXMHJ010000059.1:0-31298 GCA_046346795.1 Kiritimatiellia bacterium | reverse complement strand
TCCAGTACGACCGCGACACCGAGTTCGCCCGGCGCGAATTGATCAATGTTGTCACCCCGGTGGCGGGCGGCGAGGGGTGGACCGAGGAACGCACCGGACTGCATGAGCGCGAGTTCATCGAAACCCGCCGCCACTGGTTCACCGGGACGGTGCCGCATCACACCCGCGGCGGCGTGAACGTGCTCAACCTGGTGGAGGGCCGCGAGGCGGTGGTCGAGAGTCCCGACGGCGCCTTCGACCCTTTCGTGGTTCACTACGCCGAAACCTTCATCATTCCCGCGTCCGTTGGCGCCTACACGATCCGTCCCCACGGCCCCTCCGCGGGCCGGCGTTGCGGAACGATGAAGGCGTTTGTGCGGACCGGGGCGTGACCGGCATCAGATTCCCTGGTGGGCCGATCACGGCCATTCTCCCCGCCGCGCGGTGCCGATGAGTCCGTAAATGAAGAGAAGGGCGGAACTTGCGTAGGAGCCGATAAAGAATGGGCGCGCCGCAAGTTCCAGTGGGTCCTCATTTCCGGCAAGTCCACCCCAGAAAGATGTGTCCAATTTCGAGCCTTGGAAATTCCAGACATGCGGGCAATCGGAAGCCGGGCTGACCTCGACGGAGCGGGTCTCCCGGGAGAACCAACGGCGCGGCGGGCGGTCCCAATTGGAAAAGTGCACAACGCCGCCGCATTTGGAGCATGTTTCGGTCCGGCCGCTTTTGTTGTTCCAGTCTCTGTCAAAGGCGAGGAGGAACACTGCGTGAAGAACCAATGCAACCAGTAACAGGATCAGCGAAGCCCGGTACGGATTCCGAATGCATATCCGAAAAATGTTCAGGTTCTGGGAGGGTTTTGCCATGATTCCCATTAATATCGACGCGATTACCGCACCGGCGCCCGGCGTTCCAATTGCAGGGGAAACTCCTTCATGCCCTGATCGGTTTCGGCGACGACGGTGACGGCGACGGAGCTGCCCGGGGGGCCGTTGAGGAGTTCGCCGAGCCCGGCGGGATCGAGGTCCTTGACGGCCTGTCCGCCGATTTCAATGATGGCGTCGCCGGGGGCCATGCCCGCCTCGGCGGCGGCGCTGTCGGGCTCGACGGAGATGACCTCCAGGAATTCCCCCTCGGGTTTGTAGCGGAAGCCGGGGGTGCCGACGACCGGGTTGACCTCGACCACCAGCGCGACGTCGGTGGTCTCGCCGGCCACGGCCTGGACGCGCTGGGCGGCGGTTTGCGCAACGCGCACGCCGTCCCGGTACTGGCCGACGATGCGCAGGGTTCCGGGGGGCGCGACGGCTTCAAACACTCCGTTGACGGCATTGACGGTGAAGCGTCCCTCCGGACTGAAGACCACCATGTCCATCACCACCGGATTTCCGGCGGGGTCGACCAGTTTCCCCTTGATGCGGGCCAGCTTGGGCGCCTCGATCTGCTCCGCCGTGCCACCGGTCGGGGCGGCCTGCGTCCGGGGCGCGGGATTCTTCGCGACAGCGTCGGCTTTCTGGAGGACGGAGGCCGCAGCTCGCGCATTGGAAGCCGCATCGGATTCAATCTCCGCTTTTGCCCGGACGGATCTTTTTTGTGCCACCGGCCGATTCGTAGTCCCACGGTGATCCCGCCGGCGAGGGCCAGCAGAACCACCACTCCGAGAACCGTGCGCTGGAATCGGAAGGCCATGGCTTATCTGGAGGCCGGGGAGGGCGGCACCGCCGGTTTGATCAGGGCCTGCACGCGGATGTCCAGCGATCCGCCCGCTCCTGTTCAACGACGAGTTCGGAGCGTTGCAGGCCGCGCAGGGTGCTGGCGCTCACGGCATACCGGCCCGCCGGCACGCGCAGCAGGGTCTTGCCGGAAGCATCGCTGCGGGCCTTGTACTTCATCCCCGCCATCCATTCCCTGAGGGGGAGGGCGGATTCTTCGCTCGCTCCACGGGGGCTGGTCAGCGCCGGTGATCACGATGGAGTGGACCGCCGGCTGGCCGAAGACCGCGAGCAACGAATCGCGGCCGAAGGCGCGATGCGACTTCGGGGTCGGGTGCACCGACGAACCCCAGCGGAGCGATGCGCAGGGGAGGTTGGCCGAGGCCAGGCGGTCGAGGCGGGCGATGATCTCAGAGGGGAGGGAGGGTTGCGGAAAGCCTCGAGGGTGACGCTGAGACCATCGGGGCGGAAACCCGATCCCTGCAGTTCGATGGCTCTTTGCGGGAAGTCCTCAGCCTGCGGGCGCCGCCCTCTAGGACGCCGAATTCATGCAGGTGAATCCGGGCGGCGGGGGCGGCTTTGCGGGCCCGCGCCCAGCAGCTGGGACACCGCGTCGGGGGCGAGCGCTTCCTTCCCGGCCTGCGGGGACAGCCCGTCGGAGAGGTCCCAGTTCATCGCCTGCTCCGCAAATGGTTTCAGCGTGTCCTCGATATGCTGCTTCAGCAGGATCGGTTTTTCGTCCGCGCGAAGGGAGGTCAGGGCAAGCGGTTGGTTGCGGCTTGCGGCGAAGGGAAGGAGGATGCCGCCGTCCGGAGGAAGGAGGGGGGGCGGAGTGGTGCGGACCGCACGGGCTTCATCGGCGGACGGATCTTCCCAGGCTGCGACCGGAGTGGACACCACCGCGTTGACAAGCGAGCCGCCCGGCGGGAGGGTTTCCGGCGTCGTTCCGGCTGGAAACCGGGCCGCGACGCGCACGGCCGGCTGGAGCAGCGTCAACTCGACCATCACCCCGGCCAGGGGGGCGCCGGCGGCATCCCGCACCTGGATCCGCGCGGGGGCCTTGCGACCTTTCTCCATGCGCAGCGCGCACCGGTTGCGCCAGGATGCGCGCGGACTTTGCCCATGGTACGCGCGCCGCTCCAGGACGCCGGTTTGCCGGTCCGGCGGGACGGTGCGCAGGGAGCACTGGCGCAGGACGATCCGGCCGGCGAAATCGGCGGGGGCCGACAGGTTGAGCGTGACGGGACCCGGCGGCAGTTGTACCGGTCCTCCGATGAAGAATCGCTGCGGGCTCCATTCGTCCAGCAACAGCACCGACGTGCGCAGCACGGTGCCCGCCGCTTCGGTTCCTCCGGACAGGGTGACCTGCACTTCCTGTTCATACGCGCCGTCCGGCCCCTCGATCCGCGCTTCCAGGGAAAGGAGGATCCGTCCGGCGGGGGTGGCCGGAAGCACGGCCGCCGCCGAGTGACCGTCGGGTCCCGGGGTCAGGTTCAGGGCGTCGGGTGAACTTGCGGAAACGGTGTTCGCCGCCGGAGGGATGGAAGCGGGAGGGACATGGGGACGGGGCGCGGGGCCGGGGCCCGTGCCGCAACCCGGCAGGAGGAGGACCGGCAGAAGGCCCCCGGAGAGCAAGTGCTTCCATGAAGAAGTTTCCATGCGGGCATCATGGGGTCGGGAAGGACTTCGGGAAAGTCAAAAGAGCGGCCAGGGAGATTGGTGGCGGTGGAGGGATTCGAACCCCCGACACAGGGATTATGATTCCCCTGCTCTGGCCAACTGAGCTACACCGCCGAAGAGGTGCGCGGGGTACAGAACACACCCGCCCCTGTCAATTGAATTTTCGACGGGCAACCCGGCCCGGCTCCGGCGTTCCACCTCCCTCCGGGGTCGCGCAAACCGCGTGCGTCACCGCGGGCAACATTCGAATTCCGCCGCCGGGGGCGGGTGAGAATATGTCCGGAAGTCCGGTTAGAATCTTCAAAAATGTCATTGCTAAAATTGAGCATGGGGAGGAATAATAACACCCCTCCGACCGAATCCATCCAACCAAGGAATATGATATGGCTACTCTCGAAGAAACATTCCGCGCCGAGATCGCACGCATCCTGCGCGAAGAAATCCTCAAGGCCGTGGGCAGCGTTTCCACCGCCGCGTCCGCCCCAAGCGCCGGGGCCGTCCCGCCAAGGCCGTGGTGGCCGCCGCCCCCAAGCGCCGCGGCCGTCCCGCCAAGGCCGTTGCCGCCGCCCCGGTTGACGGCGCCGCTCCCAAGCGCCGCGGCCGTCCCCGCAAGAATGCGCTTCCCGTGACCGCCGTTCCCGGCGCCCCGGAGGTGGTGGTCGAAAAGAAGAAGCGCGGCCGCCCCGCCAAGGCCGCCAAGGCGCCCAAGGCTCCGAAAGCCCCCAAGGCCCCGAAGGCCCCCAAAGCCCCGAAGGCCCCCAAGGCCGCCGTCCCGGAAATCACCCTGACGGGCAAGGACATCCAGGCCATGCGCGAAAAGGCCGGTGTCGGCGCCCCGAAGTTCTCCAAGCAACTCGGGGTCTCGATCGCCACCGTGTACAACTGGGAAAAGCTCGGTGACAAGCCGCTCAAGCTGCGCACCAGCGCCAGGAAGAAACTCGCCAAGTTCCTCGCCGCCAAAGCGGGCTGAACCGGAGACTTGTTTCTTCCGAAAGGGCGGCGTAAGCCGCCCTTTTTTATGAACACCCACCGACTTCTCATCCTCCTCCTTTCCGTCCTGGCGACGTTCTCCCGCGCGGAGACGTTCGCCGACGTGCGGCTGCGCATCGCCTCCAACAAGTGGACGGAGGTGGACCTTTACCTGAAAGGACATCCCGCCGCCGCGGACGAGCTGGCGGCGGTCAACGCCGGGCTTGAAGCCCTCCAGGAGATGAAGCGGCTGGATGAAATGGCCGACCTGCTGCTGCGCCGCTACGAACTCATGGTCGCGGAGACGAATCCCAATCTCGACCACCTGTTCAACCGGACGCTCATCCCGCTGGTGCAGCACCGGATCGCCCAGCGCAAACGCCCCGAGGCGCTGGCGCTCATCGCCCGGGCGCGCAAGGATTTCGCCGGCCGGCCGCAGGCCGCCGCGGTGGAGGGAGTGCTGAAGCAACTGCAGGAACTGGCCAAGCCCCCGGAGACCGGTGACCGGATGGTGCCGTTCGCTTTTCCGGACCTGCTGACCTCCGCGCCGGTGGACTCCTCCAAATTCAAGGACAAGGTGCTGTTGCTGGAATTCTGGGTGACCACCTGCGACATCTGCGCCCGCCAGAAGGAAACGCTCCGCAAGGTCATTCCCCTCTACAAGGACAAGGGACTGGAAGTCATCGGCTTTGCCCAGGATGAAAACATCGAGGCGCTCAAGGCGTTCGTGCAAAAGGAGAAAATCGACTGGCTCCAGTGCGCCGACAGCAACCCCATGCACCGCTTCGCCGAAAAGATGAAGGTCGATTTCATCCCCACGAACATCCTGGTTGATTCCTCCGGCGTCATCCTCGGCGTCAACCTGCGCGGGGAGGATCTGGAAAAAACCCTGGCGGGCCTGTTCGCCGCGCCGTGAACCGGGACGGCCGGGCGTTCCGCCTACGCGGAGCCCGCCGGCGGTTTCAACACCGTGTTGTCCAGCAGCCGCGCCCGTCCAAAATGCACCGCCAGGGCGAGCAGGGCGGGGGCCTTGATTTTCGTCACGGGCGCGAGGGTCAGGTCATCCACCAGTTCGGCGTAATCGATCCGTGCGTGCGGCGACGATTCGATGTGCTCCCGTACCGCCGCCAGAACGGACGGTCCGTCCGTGACCCCCCCGGCCGCGAGGATCTCCGCCAGATCGAGGGACTGGCGCAGAACCACCGCGTCCCGCCGCTGTTCCGGCGTCAGATACTTGTTGCGGGAACTCATGGCGAGTCCGTCCGCCTCGCGGACGATCGGCCCCGCGACGATCTCCAGCGGGAAATTCAAGTCGAGCACCATCCGCCGGATCACCCGCAGTTGCTGCGCGTCCTTTTCCCCGAAAACCGCCAGATGCGGCAGGCAGAGGTTGAACAGCTTGGCCACGACCGTCAGCACGCCGCGGAAATGATTCGGTCGCGAAACCCCGCAGAGGCCGGCGGACAGGGCCCGCTCCTCCAGATACACGGAGTAGCCCTCCGGATACATGTCCGCCGCACCGGGAAGGAAAATCGTATCCACGCCGGCATCGCGGCAGATTTTTTCATCCCGTTCGAAGTCGCGCGGATATTTGTCGAGATCCTCGCCCGGGCCGAATTGAGTCGGGTTGACGAAAATGCTCAGCACCAGTTCGTCGCATCGTTTCCGCAGCAGGCGGGCAGGCGAGGCGTGCCCTTCGTGCAGGTAGCCCATGGTGGGCACCAGTCCGATGGTTTTCCCGGCGGCCCGGACAGCCAGGGCGTGCCGCTGCATCTCCAGGGGGGGGGTGATCACGCGCATGACATCAATACCCGTGTTCGCGGCCGGGGAATTTCCGGATTCCACCTCGGTGCGGTAGGCCGTGAAGGCCTGTCGCATCACCACCCCGAGGTTGGCGTACGTCTTCACGAACTTGGGCGGGCTGTTCTCGCCCACGCCGAGCAGGTCGTTCGCCACCAGCACCTGGCCGTCGCAGTCGGGGCCGGCGCCGATCCCGATGACCGGGATGGTGAGTTCGGCGGTGATGCGGGCGGCCAGACCGGCGGGCACGGCCTCGATCACCAGGGCGAAGACCCCGGCGGCCTGGAGCGCCAGGGCGTCCAGCACGATCTTTTCGGCTTCCTTGCCGTTGCGACCCTGCACCTTGTAACCGCCCAGTTCCTTGACGCTCTGGGGCAGCAGGCCGATGTGTCCCATGACGGGGATGCCATTGGTGACCAGCGCCTGGATGACGCCCGCGCGCTCGGCGCCGCCCTCGAGCTTCACCGCGTCCGCCCCCGCCTCCTTGAGGAAGCGGCCGGCGTTGGCCAGGGCGGATTCCTGCGAGATCTGGTAGGACAGGAAGGGCATGTCGGCCACCACCAGCGCCTGGCGCGCCCCGCGCACCACCGCCTTGGTGTGGTGGATCATCTCGTCCATCGTCACCGGCAGGGTGGTGGGGTGGCCCAGCACCGTCATGGCCAGGCTGTCCCCGACGAGCAGCACGGGGAGGCCGGCCTCGTCCGCGAGCCGCGCGGTGGGGTGGTCGTGGGCGGTGACCATGGCGATCTTGTGCCGGCCCTTGAAGGACATCAGCCGGCGGGTGGTCATCTTTACGGGTGTGCTCATGGCCATGATTTACCAGATGTGGGAGGTTTTGCGAACGTCTTCCTTGCTCTCCAGCGCGGCCAGGATCCCGGCCACGTTGCGGTCCGGCCCGGGCAGGACCCGCTCCGGCCGGACCTCCGCCAGCGGCGCCAGCACGAAGCGCCGGAGACTCCAGCGCGGGTGGGGCACCTGCAGACCGGGCGAGTCGATGGTGTCCCGGCCGCAATAGAGCAGATCGATGTCGATGGTCCTCGGCACGTTGCGCCGCCAGTCGCGCACGCGGCCCAGGCGGTCTTCGACCCCGCGGGCCAGCCGGTGCCAGCCGGCGGCGTCGAGACGGCCCTCCAGCACGAGCACGGCGTTGAGGAACGGCACGCCGGCGAATTCCGCGGGCACGTCGACCGGGGAGGTTTCGTACACGGAGGATGCCGCCAGTTCGGTCACGCCCGGCCCGGCGGCCAGCAGTTGACGGGCCTCCCGCAGCCGGGCGAGGGAGTCGCCCAGGTTCGAGCCCAGGCTGAACGCGGCCTCCCGCGAAGGATTCATCGCGGGGGATCAGCCTTCCAGGCCCAGCACATCCCGCATGGAATAGAGGCCGGCGGGCTTGCCGTGCAGCCACGCGGCGGCGCGCAGCGCGCCCGAGGCGAAGGTGTCGCGGGTGGTGGCGCGGTGGGACAGGTCGAGCATCTCGCCCTCGGCCAGGAACTGGACGTGGTGGTCGCCGGCGATGTCCCCGCCGCGCACGGCGTGGAAGCCGATCTCCTGCGGGGGCCGCACGGTCTTGCTCATGCCCTCGCGGCCGTTCCGCGCGACGTCCATCAGCTTGACCCCGGCCCCGCGGGCCGCGGCTTCGCCGAGGAACAGGGCGGTGCCGCTGGGGGCGTCGAGCTTCTTGCGGTGGTGGGTCTCGATGATCTCGATGTCGTACCCCTTCCCGGCCAGGCGGCGCGCGGCCTCCTCGACCAGCGCCTCCAGCAGGTTGACGCCCAGGCTCATGTTGGGGGCGAGGATGACCGGCAGGGTGGCCGCGGCCTCGCGGACCGCGTCCTTTTCGGCGATGGTGAGGCCGGTGGTTCCGATGACCCAGGGAATGCCCCACGCCGGCAGCAGGCGGGCGCGCTCGGGAATGCCGGTGTGGAAGCTGAAGTCGATGAAGACGTCGGTGACCGGCTTGAGGGCGGGGAGGTCCGCCGTCAGCGCAACGCCGGCCGCGCCCGCGCCGGCGAGCAGTCCCGCATCCGTACCCTGGCCGGGCACCCCGGCGAGATCCACCGCCCCGGCCAGCTTGAGGCCGGGCACCCATCCGTCGACGAGGCCGCGGGTCAGGGCCTTGCCCATGCGGCCCGCCGCTCCGATGATGCTGATGCGAACGGACATGGTCAGATCAGGTTGTGGGATTGCAGGAGCTTTTCCAGGACCAGGCGCTTGGCCGGATCCAGGACGTCGAGCGGGAGCCGGAAGGTCTCGGTGAGCATGCCCATCATGGCCAGCGCGGTCTTGACCGGCACCGGATTGGTTTCCAGCGAGAGCATCGTGCCGAAGAGGTCGTACATCTGGTCGTGCATTTCCAGCGCGTCCGACCAGCGTCCGGAGAGGGCGAGGCGCACCATTTCCGAGACCTTGGCGGGCAGGATGTTGGAGACCACGCTGACCACCCCGACCGCCCCGACCGACATCATCGGCAGGGTGAGGGAGTCGTCGCCGGACAGGATGTCCAGCCCGCACTGCGCGCGGATCTGGGAGACCCGCTCCACGCTTCCGCCCGCCTCCTTGATGGCGACGACGTTGGGGTGGCCCGCGAGTTCGACGACCACCGGGACCGGGATCGCCTTTCCGGACCGGCCCGGCACGTTGTACAGCATCACGGGCAGGCCGATGTCGGCCACCGCGGTGAAGTGCTTGACCAGCCCGCTGTCATTCGGCTTGTTGTAGTAGGGCATCACCTGCAGGGTGCCGTCGCAGCCCATGGCGGCCGCCTCCCGCGTGAGTTCGACGGCCTCGTGGGTCGAATTGGCCCCCGTGCCGGCGAGCACCTTGGTGCGTCCGCTGGCGCGGCGCATGATCTCGCGGATGACGCGCAGGTGCTCGTCGACGTTGAGCGTCGGCGACTCCCCGGTGGTCCCCACCGCGACGATGCCGTCCACGCCCCCGTCGATCTGGAATTCGACCAGCGCGGCCAGGGCGCGCGAATCGATCTCCCCCGACTCGGTGAAGGGGGTTGCGATCGCGGTGTAGACTCCGGTGAACATGATGCGGGTCTCCCTCAGGTCTTGTTCGTGATGCGGGCGCGCGTCCGGAGCCGGAGCGCGTTGAGGCGGATGAAGCCCTCGGCGTCCTTCTGGTTGTACACCTGGTCGGTCTCGAACGTCGCCACCTTCTCGTCATACAGCGAGACGGGAGACTTGCGTCCGACGACCGTGCAGTTGCCCTTGTACAGGCGCAGGCGGGCGGTGCCGCAGACGCACTTGGCGGCCTCGTCCACCGCGGCCTGGAGCATCTCGCGCTCGGGCGCGTACCAGAAGCCGTTGTAGACCAGCTTCGCGTACTGCGGCGAGATCGTGTTGCGGAAGTGCAGGACTTCGCGGTCCATGGTGACCTGTTCGACGGCCTCGCGGGCGCGGTAGAGGATGGTGCCGCCCGGGGTCTCGTACACGCCGCGGCTCTTCATGCCGACGAAACGGTTCTCGACCATGTCGATGCGTCCGACGCCGTGCATGCCGCCGATCTTGGTCAGCGTGAGCATGACGTCCAGCGGGCTCAGCTTCTTGCCGTTCACGGACACCGCGTCGCCCTTGTTGAACTCGATCGTGACCTCCTCGGCCTTGTCCGGCGCCTTCTCGGGCGAGACGGAGAGCATGAACATGTCCTCCGGCGGCGCCGCCCAGGGATCCTCCAGGATGCCGCCCTCGAAGCTGATGTGCAGGAGGTTGCGGTCCATGGAATAGGGCTTCTTCACCGTGACCGGCACGGGGATGCCATTCTTCTTGGCGTATTCGATCAGATCGGTGCGGGACTTGAAGTCCCAGATGCGCCAGGGGGCGATGATCTGGATGTCCGGCTGCAGCGCGTAGGCGGTCAGCTCGAACCGCACCTGGTCGTTGCCCTTGCCGGTCGCGCCGTGGGAGATGGCCTGCGCCTTGTTCTCGCGGGCGATCTCCACCAGGCGCTTGGCGATGAGCGGGCGGGCGATGGACGTGCCCAGCAGGTAGCCGGACTCGTAGATGGCTCCGGCGCGGATCATCGGAAAGACGAAATCGCGGGCGAATTCCTCGCGCAGGTCCTCGATGTAGATCTTGCTGGCGCCGGTCTTCTCGGCCTTCTTGTCCAGGCCCGTGAGTTCCTCCTGCTGGCCGACGTCGGCCGCGAAGGCGATGATCTCGGCGTCGTACTTCTCCTTCAGCCATTTGAGGATGACCGAGGTGTCGAGGCCGCCGGAATATGCGAGAACGATCTTCATGTCTTCTCCTTGTCGATCGATAGTTGAAACTGTTTGCAGGCTTTGGCGATGCACCGCACCGCCGAACGGATGTTCGCCGGGCTGATGATCAGGGGTGGAAGGATGCGGATACAATCGGCGCCGGTGGCGACTGTCAACACCCCGTTCTGGGTGATGAGCTTTTCCAGCTCCTTGCCGGGCCGGTCCAGAACCAGCCCGCGCATGAGCCCGATGCCCCGCACGCCCTTGATGAAGGGATGCTTTGTCGCCAGCTTCTGGAGCTTTTCCTCCAGATACTGGCCGCACTTGCGCGCGTTTTCGAGGAGGTTCTTCTTCTCGATGGTCTCCAAAACCGCCAGGGCCGCCGCGCAGGCGAGGGGATTCCCGCCAAAGGTGCTGCCGTGCGCGCCCGGCTGGAAGGTGTCGGCCAGCTTCGGCCCCGCCACCACCGCGCCGATGGGCACGCCCGCCCCGAGCCCCTTGGCCAGCGAGAAGGCGTCCGGCGCGACGTTGAAATGCTGGTACGCGAACCACTGGCCGGTGCGCCCCATGCCCGTCTGGATCTCGTCGAACAGCAGCAGCAGGTTGTGCTCGTCGCACAGCGCCCGGAGCTGGCGCAGGAATTCCGGCGCGGCCGCAATCACCCCGCCCTCGCCCTGGATCGGCTCGACCAGGATCGCGACGGTCCGCGGGCCGATCAGGGCCTTCACCGACTCGATGTTGTTGTACTCCGCGTAGGCGAACCCCGGCAGCAGCGGCGCGAAGCCCTTCTGGATCTTTTCCTGCCCGGTGGCGGAGAGGGTCGCGAGGGTGCGGCCGTGGAAGGAGTTCTTGAACGTGATGATCTCGTTCCGCGCCGGGTCCAGGTGGTTGCCCCAGTAGCGGGCAAGCTTGATCAGCCCCTCGTTGGCCTCCGCCCCGGAGTTGCAGAAGAAGCATTTTCCCCCAGCGAGATGCGCGAGAGGAACCCCGCGAGCTTCGCGGCGTTTTCGTTGATGAACAGGTTGGAGATGTGGGTGAGCTGGCCGACCTGGTGGCGGACCGCGCGCACCACCGCGGGATGTGCGTGGCCCAGGGTGTTGGTGGCGATGCCGGCCAGGAAGTCGAGGTACTTCTTTCCGCCCGCATCCCACACGAAGATGCCGCGCCCCTTCTTCAGGACGATCGACGGGGTGTAGGTCGGCATCACGTTGCGTTGATAGATCTCGGCAACGGTGGGGGGGGGGGGGGTTGGGGGTGGTGTTCATGGCGGGTTTCCTCAGAGGACGATCTCGGTGCCGACGCCCTTGTCGGTGAACAGCTCCAGCAGCAGGGAGTGGTCGGTGTGGGCGTCGATGAAGTGGACCTTGGGAATGCCGAACTCCAGCGCCTTGAGCGCGCCGCCGACCTTCGGGATCATGCCGCCGGAGATCACCCCGTCGGCGATGAGCTTCTTCACTTCCGTCACGCGCAGGGTGGGGATGAGCGACGAGGGGTCCTTCGGATCGGCCAGCAACCCCGGCACGTCCGACAGGAACACCAGCTTGCGCGCCTTGAGCGCCCGGGCGATCGCCCCGGCGGCCTCGTCGGCGTTGACGTTGTAGAGCTGGCCGTCCGACCCCGTGCCCAGCGGCGTGATCACCGGCACCGTCTCCCGGTCCAGCAGCGCGCGCACCCCGGTGGTGTCGGCCATCGTCACCTCGCCGACAAACCCCCAGTCCATCAGCGCGCCCGTCGCCGGATCCTTCGCCGTGTGCTTGCGCACCTTGATGATGTCGTTGCCGCGCACCCGCTCGGCCTTGCAGTTGTAGCCGCGGATGAGGTCCACCAGCTCCTGGTTGATCCCGCCGTTGAGCACCTCGTCCACGATCTTGATCGAGGCCGCGTCCGTCACGCGCAGGCCCTGCACGAACAGCGGCTTCAGCCCCTGCTCCTGCATCCTGCGCGAGATCGCCTTGCCGCCGCCGTGCACGACCACCGGCCGCAGCCCCACCTCGGACATGAACACGATGTCCATCAGGATCTGCCGGTACACGTCCGGCTCGTCCATGATGCTGCCGCCGAACTTCACCACGATGGGCTCGCCCTGGAAGCGCTGGATGTACGGCAGCGCCTCGAGCAGGACGTCCGCCTTCTGGATGTATTGCTGGATCATGGGAGCCTCAGAACCGGTTGATGGTGACGTATTCCTCGGTGCAGTCGCAGGTGTACAGCACCGCCGACCCCTTGCCGAGGCCGAGGTCGACGCGAATCGTGTACTCGGGTTTCTGCGTGACCTGCAGGTAGTTGGAATGCCCGTCCTTCGTGCGCAGGCCGTTCTTCATCACGCGCATGTCGTCGTACCAGAGGCTGACCTTCTCCTCGACGATCTTCGCCGGCGAGTAGCCGATCGCGTCGAGCATGCGCCCGTCCACCGGATAGGTGCCGGCCCAGCCGGTCTTCACCAGGAACGAGTTCGCGATGAAGCGCGCCGCCGTGTCCGCCTCGCGGTCGCTGCGCGCCCCCGTAACCTTCAGGGTGATGAACTTCGTGACCCCTTCGCCGTCCCGCACGATCTCGTGCGCGAGGTACAGCGTCACCGCGTTCAGCGCCTTCGCGAACGCCTTTTCCGCGGCCGAGCCCGCCTTGATCTCCCCGCCCGACGCGCCGTTTGCCAGCAGCATCACGCTGTCGTTGGTGCTGGTGTCGCCGTCCACGCTGATGGTGTTGAAGCTGGCGTCCACGGCCGAGCGCAGCAGCCTCCGCAGCAGGGCGGGGGCCACCTTCGCGTCCGTGAGCAGGAAGCAGAGCATCGTCGCCATGTTCGGCTCGATCATGCCCGCGCCCTTCGTCATGCCCGAGATGCGCACCGTCTTTCCGCCGATCTTCACCTCCGCCGTCACCGCCTTCGGGCGGGTGTCGGTCGTCATGATCGCCTCGACCGTGTGCCACGCCTCCGCGTTGTCCGGCGTAAGCGACCCGCAGAGTGCGTCCACGCCCGCGAGCACCTTGTCCATCGGCATGGGCTTGCCGATGGTGCCGGTGGAGCACACCAGGATCTGCTCGTCCGGCACGCCGGTGGCTTCCGCGGTCCGGGCCGACATCGCCTTCGCGTCGCGCATGCCCTGCGGGCCGGTGCACGCGTTGGCGTTCCCGGCGTTGACCAGGATCGCGCAGGCCTTGCCCTTGGCGGCGCGCGGCTGGCTGAGCTTTACCGGCGCGGCCTTGATCTGGTTGGTCGTGAACGTGGCGGCGCACGACGCCGGCTCTTGCGAGAGCAGCAGCGCCATGTCGTACTTGGTGGCGTCCTTCTTGACGCCGGCCTTGACGGCCGCGGCCAGGAAGCCGCCGGGAAGCTGGAAAGTTCTGGGATGGAGTTGCATGGACGGGTTGTGGGATGGAAGCGCGGATCATTAGGCCAGCCGCGCCCTTTCGCAAAGAAAAAATGGGCCCGGATGCCCGCCGCACGGCATGAAGCCGGGCCCTTATTTGCGGGTCACACCCGGTTGTCCCGCGGACTGCAGACCGGACGCTGCCCCGCCTTTCCTGTGGAGACCCGGGGGAAACGCCATGCCCGATGCGGCTCCAACGTTGCTCCGTCAGCGGAAAACCCGGATGGTCGGCCTCAGCCCTTCTTCGGCTGGAAGAAGTGCGGGCTGTGGCCGAAGAAGGCTTCGGCGGATTCCATGACGGTTTCGGACAGGGTGGGGTGGGGATGGATGGTCAGGGCCAGATCCTGCACGGTGGCGCCCATCTCGATGGCGAGGGTGCCCTCGGCGATGAGTTCGCCCGCGCCGGGGCCGCAAACGGCCACGCCCAGCACCTGCTCGGTCTCGGGATGGACGATGATCTTGGTGAGGCCGTCGCTGCGGTCCAGCGTGGTGGCGCGGCCGGAGGCGGCCCACGGGAACTTGCCCACCTTCACCGGAATGCCCCTGGCCTTGGCTTCGGTCTCGGTGAGGCCTGCCCAGGCGATCTCGGGATCGGTGAAGACCACCGCGGGAATCGCGCGGGGATCGTACACCGTCTTCTTGCCCAGGATCGACTCGACGGCGATCTTGCCCTCGTAGGTGGCCTTGTGGGCTAGCATGGGTTCGCCGGCGATGTCGCCGATGGCCCAGATGTTCGATTCGTGCGTGCGGCGCTGCGGGTCGACGACGATGAAGCCCTTGGCGTCGATCTGGATGGCGGTCTTCTCCAGGCCGAGATCCTTGGAGTTCGGGCGGCGGCCGATGGAGATCAGGACCTTGCCGAACACCTCGGTGGACTGCTGGCCGTCCTCGGTTTCAAAGGTGACGTGGACGCCATCCTTCTGTTCCTCGACCTTGACGACCTTGGTCTTGAGCTTGATGTCGGCGAAAAGCTTGGTGAGGCGCTTCTGCAGATGCACGACCAGATCTCGGTCGGCGCCGGGCAGCAGGCCGGGGGTCATTTCCACCACGGTGACCTTCGAGCCGAGCGCGGCGTAGACCGAACCCATTTCCAGGCCGATGTAGCCGCCGCCGATGACGAGGAACTTCCGGGACCGAGTCCAGCTCCAGCGCGCCGGTGCTGTCGAAGACATGCTTGGAGTCGATGTTGAGCGAGGGCACGCGGGTGGGCTGCGAACCCGCCGCCACGATGGCCTTTTCGAAGGTGACCGTTTCGATGGACCCGTAGGGCTTGGTGACTTCCAGCGTGGTGTTGCTGGTGAACTTCGCGCGACCCTGGATGTGGGCGACCTTGCGCATCTTCGACATCTGGCCGAGGCCGCCGGTCAGCTTGGTGACCACGGAGTTCTTCCATTCGCGCAGCCTGGCGATGTCCACCTTGGGCTCGCCGAAGGTGACGCCCCAGTGCGCGGCTTCGCGCGACTCGTTGATCAGCTTGGCCACGTGCAGCAGGGCCTTGGAGGGAATGCATCCGCGGTAGAGGCAGACGCCGCCGGGGTTCTTCTCCATGTCGATGATGGTGACGTTGAGGCCGTGGTCGGCCGCGTAATAGGCGGCGGGATAGCCGCCGGGGCCGCCGCCGATGACGACGAGTTGTCGGGTTTCGGTGCTCACAGGGATTCCTCCAGTAGATGGGCGATGGGTTGTTCAACGGCCTCGACGACCCAGCGCAGGAAGCGGGTGCCGTCGGCGCCGTCGATCAGGCGGTGGTCGTAGGACAGGGAAACGGGCAGAAGCGAACGCGGCGCGAACGCCCCGTCCGTCCACACCGGCTGCACGGTCGCGCGGCCGACGCCCAGGATGGCGACTTCCGGCGCGTTGACGATGGGCGTGAAGTGCTTCCCGCCCAGGCCGCCGATGTTGGTGATGGTCATGCTGCCGCCGGCCAGGTCGTCGGGCGAAATCTTGCCCTTCTTCATGCGGTCGGCCGTGGCGCCCAGCTCGCGTGCGATCTCGAAGAGGCTCTTGCGGTCCGCGTCACGGATGACGGGCACCAACAGGCCCTTCGGCGTGTCGACGGCGACGCCGATGTGGCAGTACTTCTTGAGCACGACTTCCTCGCGGAGGACGTCGATGCTTGCGTTGAACTTCGGATGGGCCTTCAGGGCCTTCGCCAGCAGCTTGATCAGCAGGGCGGTGAGGGTGACCTTCACACCGGCCTCCTCCGCCTTGGCGGCGAGGCTTTTGCGCACCAGTTCGAGCGTCGTGACATCCGCGTCGTCAAACTGCGTGACGTGCGGGATGGTGCTCCAGCAGGAGGCCATGTGCTGCACGGTCATCTTGCGGATGGTGCTCATCTTCTCGCGCTCGACCTGCCCGAAGCGGCTGAAGTCGGGCAGCGGCGCGGCCGGGGCGGCGGCGGAACCCGCGGCGCGCGGAACGCCGGCGGTGTTGATGCGCTTCTGGTGGGCCTTGACGTCGTCGATGGAGATGCGTCCGCCGGGGCCGTTGCCGGGCACTTCGCGGATGTCGAGGCCGATCTCGCGGGCGAACTTGCGCACGGAGGGGGCGGCGGGCACCGGAGAGTGCTGCGGGCGTTCGATCCGCGGCGCCGGCGCGGCGGCGTCGCGGCCCTCGGTGTCGGGAGCGGGCTTGGAGGCGGCCGGCGGTGCGGCCTTCTCCACCGGGGCCGATGCGGGAGCCGCGGTCGTAGCGGCGGCCGGGGAGGCTGCGGCTGCGGCCGAAATCACGCCGATCTTGTCGCCCGGCTTGACCTTGTCGCCGGGCTTCGCCGTGATGGTCTTGACGACACCGGCGGACGGGGAGGGGATCTCCACGGTGGCCTTGCCGGTTTCGACTTCCAGCAGACCCTGTTCGGCCTTCACGCTGTCGCCGGCCTTGACCAGCAGACCCTGGACGGTGGCTTCCTTGATGCCATCGCCGAGGTTGGGGATCAGGATGTCCTGATCGACGGCTGCCGGCGCGGGCGCAGGAGCGGGTGCCGCCGCGGGAGCGGGGGCCGGTTTGGTCGCAGCCGCAGCCGCCACGGCCGCGGGTCTCGCCGGCGCCGCGGCGGGGGTGTCGCCACCCATGGTGCCGACCACCTGGCCGATCTTGCAGACGTCGCCGGTCTTGACGGTGATGGCGGTGATGGTGCCGGCCGCGGGGGCGGGGATCTCCATCGTGGCCTTGCCGGTCTCCATTTCGAAGAGGGCCTGCTCGGCCTTCACGACGTCGCCGGCCTTCACGAACACCGCGGTGACGGTGCCACCCTCGATGTTCTCGCCGAGCTTGGGAATCTTGATCTCTGTGGACATGGATCGGTCTCCGGCGCTCAGGTGTTGAGGGGGTTGCGTTTCCCGGCGTCGATGCCGAGATCCTTGACCGCCTGTCTGGCGACCTTGGCGTCGATCTCGCCCTTGGCGGCGAGTTCGGTAAGCGTGGCGAGCACGACGTAACGGTGGTCGACCTCGAAGAAGTCGCGCAGGTTGGCGCGGCTTTCACTGCGGCCGAAACCGTTGGTGCCGAGCGAGCGCAGGCGGCCCGGGATCCATCGGGCGAGGCCGTCGGAGAGGGTCTTCATGTAGTCGCTGGAGGTGACGGTCACGTCGGCGCCCTTGGACAGGACCTCGGTGATGTACGGCACGCGGGCCTTTTCGCCGGGGTGCAGCAGGTTCCAGCGGTCGCAGGCGAGCGCGTCGTCCTGCAGCGCCTTGTAGCTGGTGGCGGAGTACACGTCGGTGTCGACCTTGTACTTCTCGCGCAGGATTTCCTGGGCCTTGACCACCTCGTTGAGGATGGAGCCGCTGCCGATCAGGTTGGCCTTCGCCTTGCCGGACTTGGCGGGATACAACTTGTAGAGGCCCTTGATGATGCCCTCGCGCGCGCCCTCGGGCATGGGCGGGTGGGCGTAGTTCTCGTTCATCACGGTGATGTAGTAGTACACGTCCTCGGCGTCGGCATACATGCGCTTGATGCCGTCCTGCACGATCACCGCGACCTCGAAGGCGTAGGCGGGGTCGTAGGCGCGGCAGTTGGGGATGGTGAGCGCGATGACATGGCTGTGCCCGTCCTCGTGCTGCAGGCCCTCGCCGTTCAGCGTGGTGCGACCGGCGGTGCCGCCGACCAGGAAGCCCTTGCAGCGGGCGTCGCCGGCCAGCCAGGCCATGTCGCCGACGCGCTGCAGGCCGAACATCGAGTAGTAGATGTAGAACGGGATGGTGTTGATCCCGTGGTTCGAGAACGCGGTCCCCGCGGCGACGAAGGAGGCCATGGCCCCGGCCTCGTTGATGCCTTCCTGGAGGAGCTGGCCCTCCTTGGACTCGCGGTAGTACATGAGCACGTCCTTGTCCACCGGCTCGTAGAGCTGGCCGACGGAGGAGTAGATGCCGATCTGGCGGAAGAGGCCTTCCATGCCGAAGGTGCGGGCCTCGTCGGGGATGATGGGCACGATCAGCTTCGAGACGCCGGGCTCGCGCAGGAGCTTCAGCATGATGTCGCGGATGATCATCGTAGTGGAGGCTTCCTTGCCGGCGGAGCCCTTGAGGAAGTCCTCGAAGGCCTTGTCGGCGGGCAGCTCGATGGCCGGCGGCTTGGTCCGGCGCTGCGGGATGTAACCGCCCAGGGCGGCGCGGCGCTCCTGCAGGTAGCGGATCTCGACGCTCTCCGGGCCGGGCTTGTAGAAGGTGATGTTCTCGACCTGCTCGTCGGAGAGGGGGACGCCGAAGCGGGTGCGGAACTCGCGCAGCTCGTTCTCGTTCAGTTTTTTCTGGTTGTGCGTGACATTCTTGCCCTCGCCGCTCTCACCGAGGCCGTAGCCCTTGACCGTCATGGCCAGGATGCAGGTCGGGGCGCCCTTGGTTTCCATGGCGCGGGCGTAGGCGTTGTACACCTTGTCGGGATCGTGCCCGCCGCGGCGCAGCTTGCGGATCTCGTCGTCCGACATGTCCTCGACCAGCTTCGCGAGCTGCGGGTACTTGCCGAAGAAGTTCTTGCGCAGGTAGGCGCCGTCGAGGGTCGAGTACTTCTGCATCTCGCCGTCGACCAGCTCGGACAGGCGGCGGGTGATCCAGCCGTCCGTGTCCTTGGCGAAGAGGGGATCCCAGTCGGAGCTCCACAGCACCTTGATGACGTTCCAGCCGGCCGCGCGGAAGCGGGCCTCCAGCTCCTGCACGATCTGGCCGTTGCCGCGCACCGGGCCGTCGAGGCGCTGGAGGTTGCAGTTGATGACGAAATTGAGGTTGTCCAGCTTCTCGCGGCCCGCGATGGAGATGGGGCCGAGGGTTTCCACCTCGTCGCACTCGCCGTCGCCCAGGAACGCCCAGACCTTCTGGTCGCTGGCCGGCTTGAGGCCGCGATTTTCCAAATACTTGATGAAGCGCGCGTGGTAGATCGCGGTGATGGGACCCAAGCCCATGCTCACCGTCGGGAACTGCCAGAACTCCGGCATCAGCCAGGGGTGGGGATACGAGGACAGCCCCCCGCCGTCCGCCAGTTCACGACGGAAGTTTTTAAGCTGGGCGGCGGTCAGGCGGCCCTCCACAAAGGCACGGGAATAAATGCCCGGGGAGGAATGGCCCTGGAAGTAGATCAGGTCGCCCGGATGGTTGTCGCTGGGGGCGCGCCAGAAATGGTTGAACCCCACCTCCAAGAGCGTGGCCGAGGACGCATAGGTGGAAATGTGCCCGCCGATGCCGTCCAGCTCCTTGTTGGCGCGCACCACCATGGCCATGGCGTTCCAGCGGATCAGACTCTTGATGCGGCGCTCGATCTCGCGGCTGCCCGGGTAGGGGCGCTCCTGCGAGGGCGGGATGGTGTTGATGAAGGGGGTGTTGTGATGGAAGGTCTTCTCAACGCCAGCTTTGAGCGCCTCGGCTTCCAGCTCGTCGATGATGTTCTTGACCTGCTCCGTCCCGGATAATTTAAGGACGTCCTGAAGGGAGTCCCGCCACTCCTCGAGTTCGATGTGCAGGTTTTCCGGGCTGGGCTGGCTGTTTGCGTTCATAAGGCGTGTTTAGGGTTGGAATGATCGGGGGCAAACGGCGCGTTTTGCGCCCGCCCCCCGGTTTTCGCGCAAGAGGCTTGCTTCTATACGTCCAAAAGCCGTGTTTGAAAGCAAAAAGCTTTGGTTTTGGCGGGAAGGGAGAGGGTGGTTCCGATCCTGATTCCGCGTGGAAATCGGCCGTGGGGCTTGCGGCTGCGGCCAGGATTTACAGCCCCAGCGCCGCCGCGTCGGCGGGCGGGAAGGAATATCCAAGCTTGCGGGCCTGGCGGGCATCGGCGCGCGCCGGCTCCACCCGGCCGGTTTTCAGAAGGGCCAGGGCGCGCTGGCCGTAGGCCGGTGCCAGCCCGGGTCGCAATTCGATGGCCCGGGTCAGGTCGGCGATGGCCCCGGCGGGATCGTTCAGGAGGAGGCGAAACGCGCCCCGCTCGTACCAGATGTCGGCGTCCAGCGGCTTTCGTTTCAGATATAAGTCGTGATCGCCCACCGCCTCGCGCAACCGGCCGGCCGAGGAATAGGCGAGTGACCGGTTGAGATAGGCGTCGGTGTTCTCCGGATTCAGGCGGATCGCCTCGCCCAGATCGGCCAGTCCGGCGTCAATCTCCCCGATCTTCGCCCGGGCCGCGCCACGGTTGGAGAGCAGCTCCGACCGGGCCTCCGGGGGGACGGCCGGGCCGGCGAGGCCCTGGGTGAAGTCCTGGATCGCTTTCCGGGCATACTCTCCGGATTTCGCCGCGGAGGGCTCCGCCAGCGCCTTTCGGAAATAGGTCAGCCCGCGCGTGGCCCGGGGGCCGTGCCGCACGGGATCCATGCGGATCGCGACATCCAGGTCGGCCAGCGCCGCGTCGAGCCGCCCCTCGTTGAGCAGGCACCTGCCCCGGTAGTGGTACACCGCGGGACTGTTGGCCCCGACCACGCCGATGGCGTGGGTCCACAGGGTCGCGCCGTTCCGCCACACGCCCGTCTGATGAAAGGAGCCCCCGGCGAGCAGGGCGATCCACACCCCCGCCACGACCGTGGCCGCGTTCCCGCCAGGGCGAGCCCGCGCCCACGACTGGAAGCCCGCCGCCGCCATGAAGAACAGCCCGAAATAGCCGATGTAGGTGTACCGGTCCGCCAGAAAGCCCTGACCCGCGCTGACGACCTGCAGCATGAGCACCACGTTGAAGGCGAAGAACAGGCAGCCGAAGACCACGGTCCGCCAGCCCATCCGCACCGCCCAGGCGAACACCCCGACCGACAGCGCGAAGCCCAGCCCCGCCAGCGCGAACCCGACCCCGGGCGAAGCCGGGTAGGGATAGAGAGGCGAGAGGGGGTGGGGGAGCGCCGCCTTGAAGAGATAGACGCACCAGGTGAACGCGCCGACCAGCAGTCGCTGCACCGGCCCGTATTGCGTGAGCGATTCGTCCGCCAGCGTGCCCACCGAGCGGAGCGTGTGCAGATTGAGCAGGCCGTACCCCAGCGTCAGCAGGAGGAACGGCAGCATCCGCAGCAGCGTCCCGCGCGCGAGGAGCCGGCGGGCGAACCAGAAATCCGCCAGGAGCAGCGTCGGCAGGATCGCCACCATCTGCACCTTGGAGAAGCAGCCCGCCACGCAGAGGGCGAAGGTGGTCCAGTACAGCCGCCGGCGGCGGGCGGGGGCGGTGGCGTGCAGGAACCCGATGTACACCGAGAATGCGGAGAAGAAAAACAGGCCGAGCAGCATGTCCTTGCGCTCCGTCGCCCAGGCGACCGATTCCACCCGCATCGGATGGATCGCGAAGAGCGCGGCGCCCAGGGCGGCGGGCCAGGGGCCGAGTCCGAGCTGCCGCATCACCCGCCAGACCAGCGCCACGACGCCGCAGTGCAGCAGCAGGTTGATCAGGTGCGTCCACCACGGGTCGAATTCGCCGAGCAGCCGTTTCTCCAGCCAGAAGGTCGAGATGCTGACCGGATGATACCCGCCCATGACGGGGCCCTTGTCGAGGCTGAAGATATCCCGCAGGCTTTGCGGGGTTGCCTCGACCAGGTTGGGATTGGCGGTGATGTTCTCGTCGTCGTCCCAGTCCAGGTAGTCGAAGCGGACCGCCTGCCCGAAAACCAGCATCGTCAGGACCAGCACCGCGAGCAAGCCGATCCATGCCCGCGGCGGCCCGGTCCGGCCGGGGGCCGTGGCGGCGTTGTCGCGGGTCGCCTGCGCGGACCGAAGGGCCTGTCGGGAGGCTTTCGACATGGGGATGTGGCTCCGGGGTTGGAAAGGGTCGTCGGGTGCGACCGGGTCAACGCCATAGTGCGCGGCGCTGGAAAAGTGAATCGATTTTCACGAGGGATTCGACCCCGGCCGACCGGACTCGTGCGCGGCGGACATGAAAAAGGGGCGGACCGGATGATTCCGGTCCGCCCCCGTGGATCGGGCGCCGATCAGCGTGCGATCATTCCGCCTCGGCGGTGGCTTCCTTGGTGTCCTGGTCGTAGTGGAGCGTGAGCTTGCTGATCTTGAGCAAGTTGAGGTTGTGCCAGACGATGGCATTGCCTTCCTTGTCCGTGATCTTCAGGTCCCAGTGTTCCGCTTCTTCCTCGGTGTCGAACTCGATGTCGCAGGACTCGCCATCGGGCAGGGTATCCTTGCCCAGGATGTCTTCGCCCCATGCGTTCTTGTCCGACGGACTCACGTACAGGGAATTGATCTCCACGCCGGTCTTGTTGACCACCGTGAAATCCTGATCCCCCGCGTTCGCCACGCCGGCCACCATCGCCAGGGCGGCTGTCACCAGCCACATCCGGCACGTCATCCACGCATTGTTCATCTTCATGCATACCCCCTTTGTTTGTTGTCGGGTTCCGTTGCCGGAGCCCGCGCGGACCGTGCTGGGAAAACCATCCCCGCATAGGTCGGAACCGCGCCTGCGCGGAAATTGCCCCGGAATCGCCCGTTGTCAAATGGGAAAATCGCACCGCGTCCGGAGCCGGGCGCGGCGGTTTCCGGCGCAGCCGCAAGCCCCCCGGCGGCGTCTTCAACGCGGAACAAGCCGGGATTCCTCCGACCCCTTCAGGTTTCCGGCGGCGACGTCCTGGGAGAACTGGCGGATGATCCGCAGGTAATCCCGCCCCATGACGAGTTCAAAGTCGTTGTGGGCGGCCCCGGCGACGATGACGAGGCGCTTGGGCTCCGGGGCGCGCGCGAACAGGGTCCGGCCATGGGCGACGGGGATGATGTCGTCCTTTTCACCGTGCATCAGGAGGACGGGGCAGGTGAGCTTCCGGATGTTGCGGATGGACGAATAGCGGTCGAAGGGCAGGATGCCGATGCGGGTGACCACGCGGAAGGCGCTGGTGAAGGTGCTCTGCAGGATGACGGCGGCGGGCCGGACGTCGCGCGCGAGCAGGAGGGTGACGCCGCCCCCGAGCGAGCGGCCGTGCAGGATGATGTCCTCCGGTTTGACGCCGAGCGGCCCGGTGAGGTCGTCCCAGGCCGCGCGGATGTCCAGCGCGGTGCCTTTTTCGGTCGGTTTGCCGGCGCTGCGGCCGTAGCCGCGGTAATCGTAGGCGTAGACGGCGAAACCCTCGTCGTGCAGTTCCTGGAAGAATCCCATGTTGTGCCCGAGGTCCTCGCCGTTGCCGTGGCTGAACAGCAGCGTGTGGCGGGCGGCGGGATTGGGGAGCCACATCGCCGCGATGCGCGTGCCGTCGGCGGCGGTGATCCAGCGGTCCACGTCCGACTCCGTGTAGGAGGGCCGGGGCACGGGGTAGAGGGCGGAGTTGATCACGGCGCAACCGGCGATGGAGGCGAGCACATAGAACAGGAGGGGGAGTTGGAGCCAGCGGATCAGTCGCTTGGAGGAGAAGCGCTTCATGGAAACGACATACCCGACCCCATGCGCGAAGTCAGGCGACATTTCCTTGTCAGTCGTGTGGGGAGGTTGTCTCACGAAGACACGAAGGCACGAAGGAGGGGCGTGGATCGTACAAACGATTCCCCCAGTAAAAAGGCATGATTTAGGGGTGGTGGTCTGTCTCAACCAAGCACTTCTTCGTGTCTTCGTGCCTTCGTGAGAGAAAATATATTCATCGCCGACGCTCCAAATTCGCGAATCTCGGCCACCGAAGCGGTGGCGCCCCGTTTTCCCCTCGTATTTCGTTCTGCGGTGAGCACGCAGCCTCAAGGATGCACCTTCACTTCCGTCGCGCCCTCCTCAAATCGATTTCCCTCCGTGCGCAGTCCGCGGACATCCCGGGTGACGATCCAGGCGCCTTTGGCGGGCACGGTCGAGGAATCGAAATCATTTCCGGTGATCTCCACCGCTTCGCAGTTCCGCAGGGAGATGGCGGCGTCGCGCACCTCGCGGATGCGGTTGTCGCGGATGATGAACCGGCCGGCCAGCGAGGTTTTGGAGTCGCTGCTGATGGGCGACCAGCCGCAACGGAGGATCGTATTGCCACTGATCAGCACCTCGCTCGCGCCGAAACCCTCGTAGGCGTCCTGCCAGTTGTATCCCACCTCGATGGCGTTCCCGGTGATTTCCTCGAAGTGGTTGTCCGCAATCCAGCCGCGGCGGCCGTTGTATTTCACGCCATGTCCGCGCCCGCCGACATGCCGGTTGTTTCGATAGACGAAATCCTCGCAACAGGGGTCGACGCGGTAAAAGAACGCGCCGCGCCAGTCCGTGATGCCGATGCTCCGGGCGATCTCGGTCACATCCGCGGCAATTTGCACACTCATGGGCCTGCGGGAGGAGGAGACGCTCACGACCCGTGAGGTCGCTGTCGCAAAGGTCGTCGGATGAACCAGCGCGACCGTGTCGTCCGGACGGAGGTCGGTGTTGGTCCACGAATGTTCCAGCACGAGCGTGTCCGCGCCTTCAGCGCGTTCGATCTTCATGCGCATGGTGCGCACGTTGGGGCCGTCGTCGGCCAGCATCCGGAATTCGCAGCCCTCGATCCACTCGCCCACGCGCCCGTCGCCGACGGCGGCGTGGCCGCCCTGGAAATCGGACGGATTGCGGGGAACGACGCGGCAGCCGAGGTAGCTCTTCGCGTCGTTCTCGTTGCCGCCGCAGAACGCCCCGGGCATGTCGACGAGCGTCAGCCCGCTGAAGGTCAGTTCCCGGACCTGTCGAGCCACGACGAAGGGTTCGCCGTAGCGGGTCAGCGTGGCCAGTCCGTCCGCCTCGTGCCGTCGCAGGGCGTTCGCGTCCACGGGGCCGACCGCAAACACGCCGGGCTCGTCCGGAACGGCCCGGGCGGTCGCGGTGGCGGTGACGAAGCCCCCGAGATGCCGGCCGGGCGACTGCGGATTCACCCGATTGAGGAAGCCCTGGCTGCCGAAGAACCGCGACACGTCGGCGTCGTAGCCGGGTTCCGCGCGGACGCGCAGTTCGCCCGCCTCCGCGTCCACCTTCAGAATCCGGACCAGCGTGTGGCCGGGGCGGGCGCCGGTGACGTGCAGGTCGCGGAGGGTCACCCGCTCGGAGTCGAGCACGGTGAGGAAGGTGCCGTCGAGGATCAGGCGCGCGCCGTGGCCGTCCACGATGAGGTCGCGCGCCCGTTTCAACGTGGCGACGCTTCCACCCTTGCCCGCCGTCAGCCGGTATTCGCCCGGATCGAAGTCCACGATGGCGGGGCCGTTGAGCGCGGCCTCCTCCAGCACCCGCGCCACCTCCGCCGAGTCGCTGCCCGCACGGATGGTCAGCCGACGTTCCGGCATGCGCACCTCGAAGGCCGATCCGGCGGACCATTGCCCATCCGCCCGCCGGATCCGCCACCAGTATCGGCCCGGCGGCAGGGCTTTGACCGGCACGAAACGCGACACCACCGCCAGCCGGTCCTCGCAGGCGAGTCTGCTGAAGCCCTCGTCGGTGGCGATTTGAATCTGATGCGCATCGTCCAGTTTCGCGTCGGCCGGGCGGGGCCAGTGGAAATGCGGGTGTGGCGAAAAGACAACGCTGTTCGCCTCCGGCCACAGCGATCCTCCCGCCCATGCCGGAAACGTCGAAAGACAGGCCGCGATCAGGATAGGCTTGAACATTCCTTCTGATTGAATCGCCAGCCCGTGAATGTCAGCGCGGAACTGATCGAATGTGTTCTCTGAGGAATGCTGGAAGGCTGGAAAATGTCGGGTGCTCCAGATGAGCAGGGAGCATTGACAAATCCCCTTCGTGGGTTTGAACTTTGCGGATGTCGATATGCATCTCCAATGGTTCCCTAAAGCGCCTCCGCAAGACACCGTGGCGGTTTCAGCGAACCTTTGCCACCCCTCTGAACAGCCTTCCGTCCTTCGTTTCGACCATCCTTTCCGCGCGGAAGGCTGTACAGCGGGGGGAGGTGGTGATCGACGCCATCGTCTTCGAGCCGAGGCATCTTCACGCGCTTCTGAGCGCCAATTCTCTCCCGCTGGATATTCAGGGGGAGACATGTATTGAAGCTGGGGGTCCGAGGGATGTGGAGGCTCTTCTGATCGCCGCATTGGGCGACCCGGTCGATTTCTGGTTTGTGCCAACTCCAAAGACGTTCGTCATCTACGCTGACCACGACGAATACGCAACCTTCTTCGCCATCTCGAAATCAAACCTCAATGCCGCGGTCACGCCGTTGCTAGAGAATGGCTTCAAGCAGGTGGAGTTTGAGCGGAAGTTCTAACGCTGGACTCCAAGCGCCTGCGTACCTACATCCAGCACTGGCAAACCGACCCGGTCCTGAAGGACGCGCATCAACCCTGTATGCAATGGGCGTTGGAACATGAAGAGGAATAGTTGACCAGCAGCAAGAGCCATAGCCCCCCGGTGTGGATGACCGGGCCGCCGCCCCAGCAATGCCCATATCCAATTTTCCTGCCTTCCTGCTTTCCTGATAAAAAATTCTTCCCCGCAGCCGCAGCCTCCCCGGCCGGGCAATCACCCTGATCTCAGGCCTGTGCGCCGGGGCGGGACTTGACCTTCAATTCGGGGTGGACGCTGGTGACCATGCTGCCGGCGGGGACGCTGTCCATGAGGAAGACGTTGCCGCCGATGGTGGCGCCGCGGCCGATGACGGTGTCGCCGCCGAGAATGGTGGCGTGGGAATAGATGACCACATCGTCCTCGACCGTCGGGTGGCGCTTGACGTGCTTGATGGGGTTGCCGTTGGCGTCGAGCGGGAAGCTGCGCGCGCCAAGGGTGACGCCCTGGTAGATCTTGACCCGGTGGCCGATGGTGGTGGTCTCGCCGATGACGACGCCGGTGGCGTGGTCGATGAAGAGGCCCTGGCCGATGGTGGCGCCGGGGTGGATGTCGGCCCCGGTCTGGGAGTGCACCCACTCGCTCATGATCCGCGGAACGATGGGCACGTCGAGCCGGTACAACTCGTGCGCGATGCGGTGGGCGGCGACGGCGAGCAGGCCGGGGTAGGCGAGCTGCACTTCGGCATAGGTGAGCGCGGCGGGGTCGCCGTCGTACGCGGCGCGGATGTCGTGCACCACCGCCTCGAGCACCGCGGGCATGCGGGCGAGGAAGGCCTTCATGACGTTCTCGGACTCCTCGACGGCGTTGCCGGTGGGCGGAGGCCCCTCGGTGCGCGCGGCCTGGCCGTACCAGCGGTAGGGAATGGCCCGCTCGACCTCCGCCCGCAGCATGCGCCAGGCGTGGGTCATGCGGCGCATGAGGAAGACCTCCAGCTCGTGCGCGTCCGGCGCGTTGCCCTGCGAGAGGCGGCCGGGGAGCATCAGGTCGATGAGCACGCGGTGCCCCTCGATGATGTTCGCAGGGTTGGGCGCTTGGGCGAGCACGCTTTGCGGGTCGTCCTGCTGGTCGTGCCGGTAGTGGGGCACGAGTTGCTGGATCGTCTTGCAAATGAGCGCGCCGGGATCGACCGACGGTGACGGGTTTTCGTGGCAGGACATGGGGGTGTGCTAGCGGGGCCGCGGGCAAATGTCAGGGCGATTGTTTGGCCGGGCGCAGGTTTGCCCGGGGGCGGCAAAGGGGTTCCGGAGGCCGCCGGCTTACTCCGGTTTGGCGGGAGCCGGCTTCTCTGGCTTGAAGACCAGGGAGGCGGAGTTGATGCAGTAGCGCAGGCCGGTCGGCTTGGGGCCGTCGTTGAAGACATGGCCGAGGTGGGCGTCGCACTTGCTGCAGAGGACCTCGGTCCGGACCATGCCATGGGTCGTGTCGGTTCTTTCCACCACGTTCGTCGGGTTGAGCGATTTCCAGAAGGCGGGCCAGCCGCAGCCGGAGTCGAACTTGGTCGTCGAGGTGAACAGCTCCGCGTCGCAGCAGATGCAGTGGTACGTGCCCTTTTCGAAGTGGTGGTCGAACTTGTTCGTGTAGGGGCGCTCGGTGCCCTTTTTGCGGGTCACCTCATACTGCTCCGGGGTGAGCAGCTTGCGCCATTCCTCGTCGGACTTGACCACTTTGGCGGGGGACGGGTTCACGGCGGGTTTCTCCTGGGCGGCGGGGGTGGGGTTTTCCGAACGCGCCAGCAAGGCGGCGCAGAGGGTCAGGATGAAGGCGTATCGTTTCATGTGAGGAAACTACAACGCCGCGCCGGATTGTCAAAGCCACGGCGGCGGGAGCTGTCTCAACGGATGGAGTTAATCCGGACCGGATTCAAGAGGGGGTCCATGAGGAATGCTGGAAGGCTGGAAAAGATCGAGCCGTGGTGGCATCGGGTGGTCATTCACGCCCATTAGATTGACGAATCCAATTCGGAAACGGAATTCCGCTCTCCAGGGAGGGGCCTCAACGAGGGCGTCAAGAGTGCGAGTCTTCGTGCGCCCAATGGGGCGCGCCTTGTTAGCGGCGTTCTGCTTCATCCGTTCCTGCTTCGCAGGCGGATCCACTCTTTCTTTGCTCGCGCCATTCCTTTTGCCCGCTTGACGGAAATATTCTTATGCTCTGTCCACAGGAGTTCAGCTTCATCTTGAATATCCTCGAAGATGGGGATCAACTCGGAGATTCCGTCGAAGACCCATCGGCCCTTGTGTCCTGCATTATCCGTTGACGGGCTGATGTTCCGGCATTCATTGCGCCCAAGTCGAATGGCTTTGTCATAGGCCGCAGAGAGGTCCTTTGCTCGATCAGATAAATATTTTCCCAAACGAAGCAGCGGCGGTTGGGTTTGACATGTCTTCGTCGACCCGTTGGAAACCTCTCAAACAGGCCCGCCAGAAACCACGTACCTGTGTTTCGGATAACCCTGTTTCTCTTCATCCCCTCTCCTTGGTCACGTTTCAAGGCATGGGGTGATTGGTACTCCCGGGCGCGTGCCTCCCGCAAGTTCAATCCGACCGCCGCCCCGGAACCCGTCCACCCGGCCACGGGGCTTGCGGCTGCGGCCAATTCCGGCATCGCCATCCCCTGTTTTCCGGTCGCCGGAACCACGCATTGCCGCATGTTCCGGGGACCGGAATCAGGAACCAGCAGGGTCCTGCTCCGTGCTCGCGGGTGGATTGCCTCTGCTCAACACCCATTTCTTTTCCTGAGTTCATGAGTTCCAGATAAGACCCTTCCCCGTCAGACCACCGCGGAAATGCGGTCGGAGGGCGGGGAAGGCGGCGAGGCAGGGTGGGCGGGACGATGCGGAGGAAGTCCGCCGATGCGGCGGCGAAGGCGATCAATCCGGGGGCGGTGAGAACGCCGTGTTTCCTGACTCAGACGGACCAGGGCCACGCCGTCCGCGAACGCGCTCCAGCCGTCGCCCTCGTCGGTAAAGGGCCGGCCGCTGTGCATGCCGAGATCCGGTCCCGGCCGCGACATCGCCTTGAGAAATGAACCGCCCCGCCGTGCACCACCACCTCGTTGCGGCAGGACTGGACGGACACGACCAGGACGGAGCCACACGCCGGCGGCGATCTGGCCGGGGCCGCAGGGCCGATCAGGTTGCTGCAAATCGTAGTGCGCGAAGGTCCCGGGCCGGACCTCGGTGCAGCCGTCGGCGATCGAGCACGCTGCACGCGGGCGTCATCGCCGACGGAAATGCCGGCAACCGCCCCGCCGATTCGTTCGCGGTCCACAGCCGGGCGGCGCACTGGTTCCAGTTCGTCTTCGATCTCGCCCCCGCGGCACTGGTAGGTCTGGCCGGAGTGGGCCAATAATCCGGCAAAGCGCGCACGGGGCAGGGCGGTGATGCCCAGGGCCAGGGCGCGCAGGGAATCCGCGTCGTCCCAGGCCACGCCCACGCGGCCGTATCCGGCATCGACCTTGATCCAGACGTTCGCGCGGATGCCGGACGCCGCCAGAAAGGCCAGGTGATCGGGGTGGTCCACCAGCAAGCCGAGCGCGATGCGTTCCGACAGGTCGCGGTAGATATCCACCGCGCCGGGATTCAACGGCACGGCGATGAGGATGTCATCCCAGCCGTCCGCCGCAAACTCCACCGCCATGTCCGGCGAGGAAACCGTGATGGCCTCCACCCCGGCGGCCCGGAACCAGCGCCCGACCTCGATTGACTGGTGCGTCTTGAAGTGCGGTCGAAAACGCACGCCCGAGGCCGCAGCCTTGGCCGCCATGGCCGCGATGTTCAGCTCCACCCTGGCGCGGTGGATCAGCAGGGTGGGGCGCGCAATGGTTTCGGTCGCCCCGTCGGGATTTGTGAAGGTATTCCCCATTCCAGCCTTCCAGCATTCCTCATTAAAAATCTTGTCCGGATCTCACTTCTGCGGCTTCGGCTGCGCGGCGTCCTGCAGGACCTTGGCGCCGCCCATGTTGCCCATCATGGCCTTGTCGAGGTCGGTCCAGAGGGTGCCGGGGCCGGAATGCATGATGTTGATCTTCAGCGCGGGGTTGAGCGTCTCGGCGAAGCGGAACATCGCGTAGGCCTGCGGGTCGCCGAAGGCCTCGGTCTGGAGCTGGAAGCCGCGGGACTTCTCGCCCTCGACCATTTCGATGACCTTCGCCGCCGCCTCGCCCTTGCTGCGCGTGATGTCCGCGCGGATGAGGGCGGTCTGCTTCGCGATCTCGGCCACGGCCACGCTGGTCTGCGCCTGCAACTCGGCGACCTGCTTCTCCGTGTCCGCGACGATCTCCGCCTTCATCTTGATCGTTTCCTGCGCGACCTCCTGGCCGCGCTGCTCGATCATGCCGGTCTCGGTGTTCAGCTCGGCCTGCTTCTTCGCGGTGTTCTGCTTCTCCTTGTTGGTCAGGTCCTGCTCGGTGGCCAGGCTGGCCTGCTGGATGGGATCGAGAATCTGCTGCGGCACGTTGACGTGGCGGATGAGTGCGTTGTGGATCAGGAGCTTCTTGTCCCCCAGGGTTTCGACCAGGGTCGCGGTCAGGTCGCTCTGGAATTTTTCGCGCCCGTCGCCCGTGATGAAGTCCTTGGCGCGGTAGGCGGAGCCCTTGAGGCGCGAGATCGAGAGGATTTGCGGCAGCAGGAGCTTGTCGACCACCTGCGGCAGATCGCCGTAATTCTGGTAGATGCTGGCGATGTTGTCGGGCAGCAGTTCGAATTCCACCGTCATGTCCAGGCTGATGGGGAAGCCGTCGCGCGAGGGGAATTCCACCACCTGCTCGAAGACCAGCGCGTTGTCGGGCAGCTTGTTGTGGTCCGCCATCACGTTCTCCCCATTGCGCATGTTGGGGGCGGCCGGCCGGCGCCCGTCGGAGTCATAGCTGCCCCACTGCTTCTGCGGCGCTTTACGCTTTTCGTCCTCCTGCGGGGCG